>NZ_AQOR01000032.1 GCF_009846755.1 Alcanivorax sp. S71-1-4 | reverse complement strand
GCCAGCTATTACCTCTGGAAGAGCAAGTTTGGCGGCATGAGCGTCTCGGATGCTAAGCGGCTCAAGGAGCTGGAATCCGAGAATGCCCGCCTGAAGAAATTGCTGGCCGAAACGCTGCTTGAGAACGAGATCACCAAGGAAGCCCTGCGAAAAAAGTGGTGAGCGCGCCAGCCAGACGTGAACTGGTGCGTTTCATGACGAGCAGGGGCTTGTCTGAGCGGCGGGCACTGCGCGTGGTTCGCATGAGCGCCAGCGCTTTCCGGTATCAGCCTGCGCCAGACCGTAATGGGGTGCTGCGCGAGCGGATAGTTGCATTGGCTGCACCGTCACCGCCGATACGGGGCTGAAATGATCTACCTGAAGCTACGGCAGGCGGGTCTCCTGGTGAACCACAAGCGTGTTGATCGGCTGTATGCGCTGGAAGGGCTTCAGGTACGGCGCCGAAAGCGCAAGAAAATCCCTATCTCGGATCGCTGTCCCTTGGTGCGTCCAGCAGAGGCGAACCGGGTCTGGTCCATGGATTTTGTCTTCGACCGCACGGCCGATAGCCGCGTGCTGAAGTGTCTGACGATTGTGGATGACGCCACTCATGAAGCGGTTGCCATTGCTGTTGAGCGCGGCATCAACGGCATGGGTGTGATACGCATGCTGGACAGGCTGGCACTGGCTCGTGGGCTGCCTCAGGCCATCCGTACCGATAACGGTAAGGAATTCTGCGGCAAGGATATGCTGACCTGGGCCCATGAGGCTGGCGTGCAGCTGTTCCTCATCCAGCCAGGCAAACCCAACCAGAACGCCTATGTTGAATCGTTCAATGGGCGCTTCCGGGATGAATGTCTCAACGAGCATTGGTTCACTAGCCTGGCGCATGCCCAGGTGATTGTGGAGCAATGGCGTCGAGAATATAACGATGAACGGCCAAAGCGTGGGCTGGGTGGATTGACGCCATCCGCCTATGCGAGACAGTTGGCACGCAATCCGGTTACATTAACCCTTGGCTCTAAAGCGCTGTGATACTCAAAAGCGGGGGGACGTCGCCTGTCCCCGTTTACGTTCTGATTCCTGTGTAGGACATTCGCTAATCGGTGGCTGTCCCTGATTATTATTGTGCTGCTCATGGGCATCCTCCTTTGCAGGGTACGGAGGCATGGACAGTTACACAATTTGATTTACAGGCTCGCCCCTGATTGTTGTGAGTGTCTGACCCCGTTTATTCCTCGATGCTTTCAAGGCTCATTCTATATATCAATGTCATCCCAGGCTCAATTGTATCTCCATATCCTTTTTCCCCATAGGCCATGGTTGCTGGGATCATAACCTCCCATATGTCTCCCTCTTTCATCATTTTTAGCACTTCCCGCCAACCTGGAATGCTATCCTTAACTTTGAAAGTTGGTGTCTCCTCCCTGTCCAAAGAATCGTCAAATACTCTCCCGTCAACATAAGCCGCCTCGTAATTTACAGACACGATATCATTGTCACCTGCCAAACGATCTCCTGTTCCCGATGCGATAACTTTGTACTGAATACCACTACCTAATGTCACGACCCCAGCATCCAAAGAGTTCTCCGATGCGTATTTTTCTCCTAGAATTCTGTTTTTTTCTATTAATTCGTTCTTTTTATCCAAAGAAAATTTAAGCCTAGCCTCGTTGAACCTCAGTAGTTCTTCATCCATCTCAGAATAAGTCATGGGTAAGCCTTCTTCTAGGCCTTGTATCCCGTCTTTCATTGCAGCAAGGAATACATCTATATCAATTTGATACCCTTGATTAAAATTTCGACTAAGAGAGGCGCCTGTTTTATATCCAACAGCATACGATGACTTATAGTTATCAGCATGATCAACTTCTGCGTCTTGAAATTTCGAACAAGCGGAAAGAAAAAATACAATAGAAAAAAAAACAAATGATCTATAAGCCATATCCGAGACTCCAGAATGTCAACTATAAAATTGAAGCTATTTATGAATAAAGGGCCCAGCGGGGCCCTTTATTCTTCACACTACTATCTTACTGAGTCCAAATATCAATATCTCCTTGGGGCGGGAGATTAGGATCAAAGATCTTCATAGAATTAGCTGGGACAGCATATAAGGTGCCGGTCAGACTACAGCCCCCTAAGGAAGACGCAAAATCGAAGTAGGAAGCAGATGTACCGTTATTACTATAATCCACAGACAATGGACCACCTGACCCACCCGTTGCAGTATCGCAGTATGATGGTCCAAATATTCCTGGCGCTAGAACTTGAACATTATTAATAGTATCTGTTACGACAGCTGTTGAAGTGGCAGATGTTGGTAATTGGCCCTCACCTATATCTGCGAACCAAGCACCATCTACATACACAGTCGGATCAGGGTAGAGTGCATCATGATAGCCATTATCAAATTCCATGAATATTTCATCGCACAAGAAACCTGAGGTATCCTGAATCATGCCATGGACGACATCAATATGAACCGTTCCAGACGGGTCTTCCATAAGAAAGCCACCAACGGTGACCCCGTCACAAGTTACCGTGAGTATGCGATTCAGTTCTACATCGTCCCCCTTAAAGATAAAATAAAAGTCCGGATCAGCTTCCGTTGGCAAACTCACTGCCGATCCACCGTTAATAGAAGCAAATATTGCTGCATTTGCATTACCTGCCAAAAGCAAACAAGCGCTTATAGCTCCAAGATAAATAGTACCGGTTAGGCTTTTCATATTCTGTCTCCTTACTTAAAGCGTTAAGAGTTATTTTGAGTCCTAAGAGCACAGAGAAACTCCAACATCGGTTGATTTTTTAGATTTCTCTATTTGGCTATCTCCATGTTCTCCATGGACAGTAGGGACTATTCCAGAAAACAGAAAATCAATAAACACAATACGAGTAAAACAAATAATTCCTCATCCTAAGACATACACAAGCAATGATTAAAACTACTTTTCTTTTTCTTCTTTTGATAGATCCAAGAATAAATTCTTCCTATGCAGATGGTAAAATACTATTGAGAGAGAAAGACGAATGCCTAGGGTTCTTGGCAAGATAGAAGAAAGGCGCGCAATCGCTTTCTTTAAAGCTTTGATATTTATCAAAATGGCAAGATAGAATCAGAAAGTTAAGGGTGGTCACGATAGCAAATCTTCACTAATTAACATTTCTCCACCTCATATTGTAGGTATATCCCTACAACTACAATCCTGAACCTTGCAAAGGTACAAGGTTCAGGATTTATGTCATAATAGTTGAGTAATGTTTTCCTGATTTTTCCTTAGGAGAAATAGCATCGTTTCAAGATCATTTCTTGATCACATCAGATAAATATTCGAGCCTACTACCATATGCTGGAATGAAAAGATCCATTATTGTAAACGCATACCCATCCTGAATTACATCAAACTGAAGATCGACATCATTAATATTGTACTGTTCTATTATCATCCTACCATCTTCAGAAAAGCTAATCCTTCCGGTTAGGTGCATTGAAACAGGAAAACTTACAAGCTCATGCGAACCAAATATTAAGCCAGGTCCATTTTGGAACCCAGAAACCAACTCCGGAGCATCAATATACAAATCAACTTCAGCATCCAAGGCTGGACCAGAATCTCCATATGTTATCCAAGCTTCAATTGGTTTACTTCTAGCGCATTTTTCAAGTCCACTATCTTCACACAAAGGATCATTTTTAGCATATCTCATTCTCATCATCTGCGGACCTGAATCGATACGCATTACAAACTGTCCTGAGAATATTCTTGATCTCACATTAATACTAGTTCCAGATATTTGCCCCGGATGAATTAAAACTTTCAGTCCCTTTCCAGGAACATACTCGTCAGTGACCTCTGTAATCAAAGAGCTATTCAAATAAGTAAATTTCTGCTTCGGGCAAGTTAATGGGAAGCCAACTCCTACAGGGAGCCCAGGATAAGGTTCTACATGGGAGTAACCACAGCCAATTGTAGCTCCAACGACAGGAACCGATGCAAGCTGATCTTCGGGATCATCTGCCTTTCTCGAGAGAATCTTTGCAGAGTTGGGGGGTGGGATTACTCCATCAGGGTCATAACAAGGTTCCAATGGATCAGTACAGGCATACGGGTCAAGTGGCTGATCCTCAGCTCCTTTCTCTTCCTTTGCGTACTCAATATGTTTCACGCCTAAAGACGCGTTTCCCGATGTGGTGGCTAGAGCACCATTAACACTATCAGTAATATTCTCAGCTTTCTCATGGATGAAATTGGCATTTACATCATATGAGGGGGCTACTAATGCCTGCATTACGTTCGCACTCGACTCTCCACCTTGGAAATATTGAGTCATATCAAGTCCGCCTCCTCGCTCCATTGAAGGCGAGTGGTATACCCTCCAATCACGATCACAAGGATTTCCAGGCGCGCAGGGTCTAGAGGGTTCTTTTAGTACAACATATAGTTGAGTTTGTATAGGAAAGTTATCTTTGTCACATACTGATTGGCTTCCATCGCATACAGCAGATTCTGAGTTTCTGTTTCCATTTGATGAAATGGTATATCGATAATAACTTCCATTTTCCCAAGGCGATTCTGGCCAGAATGTTATTCTTTTTGATTCGACATCAACCCTGCCATTTATGCTCCTTACATACTCATTATCCACATTTATTTCTTCCACCTTTAACGTACTCCCAAGAACAACACTATCCTTTCTCAATTCTTTAGAGAATTGAATCACTATCGGGAAATTTGAATGTATTGTAGATAGTGGAATTGCATCGTCTTCAGGAAAGATTCTATCCCCGTCGCCTTCATAAACTCCAGCGGCCGACCCGAGGCATTTTCCTGAGGTTCCTGATACGAGATCTATTGTGCTTTCGTCAATAACACATGGATATCCTGGGTACAAAGAGAGAACTATCGCTGATCGAAGCGGAACCGAGTATGGTACTGGAGTAGCAGCGAGATTGGGCTCTGCCTGACCATATGGATACCAATCTCCCTGAGTAACCATTCCCGGCATTTCAAATTCTATTTCATCTTCTCCATCGTAACCGCCGCCATTTATACTTTTTACTGAATCACCAAATGCTAGCCTATATATTGTAGCATCTTCGTCTTCACTATAATCAAGACCTTGAATAGGCCGGACAACCATTGCTGCACCGTCGACTGTCACATTTACTTCAATAATTTCCCCGTTTTTGTACAGCTTTATTTCATTTTTATTTTCTATACTTATAGGACTGTTGAAATTTACAACAATCGGGTCGTCTAACTTTATTCTTTCTTCGTTATCACCAGTTGGAGTCCATGACTGAACTGTAAGTGGAGAAGAATCGTTTGTTGGCTGCGGCGCTCTATCTTGATCTTCAAACGCCTTCATGTAGAAACTTAAGATTCCTTTTGCTCTTTCCGAACCCAACACATCCGGCTCCACAACCCCCACCGCATTAATCACCATCACTCCATCTTCAACAATCGACGTCCCCACCAACTCAATATGCAACAAATCCTGCGTAATCGCCCCATTAGCACTCGGCGTCTCCGTAGACACCGCCACATCCATAAACAACCGCACCTGCCGCGGCGCCTCATCCGAATTGCTATAGGGATTCGGCAACAAATACCCCGTCGCATCCGACAAGAAATCCATCCTCACCTTGCCAGACTCAAACCCAGCCGGCACTTCCCCACCAATCAACACCTCAATCGAAGCCCCTTCAATCAAGGACCCCCGCTTAACCCGAAACGGCGTCGCATCCGGAAAATTAGGCACAAACGCCAGCTCAGCCGAAATTGTCCCACTCGCTTGAGTAGCTGTATCCTCACCAAGCAAAACAGAAGCCATCGGCACCAGATTAATCGGCTGCCCCGTCAACGGAGAAAGCTCCCCCGTATCCGCCACATCCTGCACCATAGACACCCGAAGCCCTGTACCCGGCGCCTTAGTATCCTGCGGTGACACTTTCACACTCACCGCCAACGTGTCCCCCGGATTCCCAAAGCTCCCACCCGGCAAGGTTTCGCCGTAGGTACTGGTAATCCCGGTTGTCATATTCAGCGAATACTCCACCCCAGGCGTCAGATCCTCTTTCGGATCCACCGTCATGTAATGCCCACTGACCAGCAGATGCGCATCCACCACGCCTTCCGGCCCCGTTAACTGCACCGTGGCATCCGCACTGTCACCATACTTCACAGTGGTCTGGTCCAGCGGCTGGCTGAACTGAACCCGGAAGCTGGAGAAATCCATCACCTGATAATTCTCACCATCCGGAATCATCCGCGTTACTTCAAAGGTGTCGCTGGCCACCAGGCTTTTCGGCCCTTCAAACAGGGCACGTGTGCTGAACCGGATGTTCTTCGCCGGTGCCACGCCCTTCTCAAGTTCAATGGCAGGAACCTGTACCACATAGTCCGTCATCGGCTTCAGCTTGCTGTCCGGCGTAATAATCAGCCCACGCTTGCCGTCCACCCATTCCATCTCGAAGTCCGAGACAACCGGCCCGCCCACTTCACGCAGAACAACCGCCGGCGATGTTTCCATGACCGGACTGGAAAAACGCAGCACCACCGGCGAGGGCACCGGCACCTGCTGCTGGTTGTCGTCCGGGAACGAGTACACCAGGCTTTGCTTCTGGCTTTCCCACTCCTGCTGCTGCTCCGTCGCCACATCATCCTTATCCCCACCACACGCGGCCAGGGACACAATCATGGCTGCCATGATTATTCTTTTCATGTTGCCTCCTGATAAACCTCTACTTAAACGCTCTTTGTCGATATGCATACAGAACGCCCGGCTTAGAATTTCAACGTCACTGACGCAGCGAAGACATGCACTTCGCCATCGGTTTCCACTTCACCATAGACGCCCGGCGGGGTCAGCGGGTTGGTGGAGGTCAGCTCGTAGGTTTTGTTATCCAGTTGCTGATACTGGTAGCCCAGGTCCATACGTACCGGGTAAGCCAGCAGCGGCATTTTCGGAATGATGGCGCTCATGCCCAGGCCCACGACCCAGCGGTCGGCATCCAGGTAGTTCACGTCCAGGCTGCGCTTGCCTTCGATCGGGGTTTCTTCCCAAGCGATACCGCCGGTGAAGGTGAAGTGATCACCTGCGGGTACCTCGATGCCGATACGGGGAATGAAGATGTCCTTGAAGTTGGCGTTGGCCTGATCCTTGATGGTGTCGTCGCGGAACTCGCGCTCAAGGCGAGACCATGCCTGGTATTCACCCGTCACACCCAGGCGCCAGGTGCCGAAATCGTACTTCACGCCCACGGCCGTGATGGCCGGCTGGAAGGAATCCAGGGTCTTGATGGCCAGGTCGAGGCCGGGCGCCGGGATGGTGCCGGGCACGATGACGTTGGAGCGTACTTTGGTGCGTGTATTGGAATAGGCGCGATAGGAGATTGCGGTTTCCAGGTTGTCCATCCAGCAGTTGGCACGGCTGCAGAAGGTTTCGCCCCAGTTGATGTTCACGCCCAGGATGGGGCGGAACTTGGGTGCAGCGGACACATTCAGGGATTCCTGGCTGGTCACGCCGCCCAGGGTGGAGCGGGTGTTCAGGGTGGCGTCAGCGTGCAGGGTCACACGCAGGGCGAAGCCCACATCAATACCGCGCCAGACGCTGGTGCCGGCGCCGGCGGTCAGGAACAGCGGCTGACGGCCATAGGTGAAATACTGGCCGTAGTCCGACGTCTCGGAGGAGAAGGCCATCATCTCCTGGGCAAACTTCTCGACGCCCACCATCAGGCCGAAGTACAGCGGGTGCTCCAGGGTGGAGATCGAGCTGAGGTCGGTCTTCAAACCCAGCTGCAGTTGCTGGGACGGCTCGTCCATGATGGTGGAACCGTTCGCCTGCAGGTCATGATCGGCGTGGAAGATGCCGCCAGTCAATTCGCCGCGCGGGTCTTTCGCCAGGTTGGCCGGGTTGTAGTACACCGCCGAAATCTGGGAGTTGAAGATCGACAGCGCCTGGGCCGAGGCGATATCGCCGGGCAGCAAACCGTAGGTGGAGGGCGAGTTCCCCATGTTGGCGGATACGGATGTCCCCAGTGTGAGTAGCGCACAGCTGGTCAGGGCAAGGGAGCCGAATGATCTGAGCTTCATGCTTTACATCTCCATTTTTATTTATATGGATACTTTTAATAAATTGAGTGATCAGTTTATTGATCCGTTCTTTTTACAATGCACCACCTGGAGAGCCCCCAGGTGGCAGGCTATAGCAAGCAGTCGCAACGCCAGCCGCCGGCCCGGTGTGCCCAGGCACTTGTTGTGTGACGCGAGATGGCGGGCCTTGCCAACCACCTGATCCCCGGAAAATCAAGGCGCCCATGCGCAATGCCCTGGGCGAAAAAAGATCACATCCCTGTGTGCGCGTACCGCCCTGGCATAACCTGTGTTGATCGTTGCCTGGTCGTTTCACTCACCGGTGATGAAGGCATAAACAGCACAGCAACCGGCGATAGCCGGCCTGGGTGTCTGAGCACCCTGCTCACATCACGTACCTTTCATCTGGTGTTGCAACGTCCTTTTTGCGTCGGTTGTTTATCCATGTAGCGCATGGAATAAAAAATAGGTGGGCTCATGGCGTGCCTGTCTTTGCTCTCTTTGCTCTGACTTTTCTCGGGGCTCTTCCTGCGCTCTTCCTTTGCTCTGCGCTCTGCGCTGCGCAACCTGCTCTGATGCAGTGCATAAAATCCGCGAGCCGCACGACGTATACGCCATGAATCCCATGATTGAATCGAGGGTAGTCACTCAGTGCACAAACGAAAACGGAACCTCAGGAAATATTAGATTTCGTGATATTCCGTTGATATTGGTCTTCACGGACACCCTAATGAGAGGTGAATGAAATGGCCCGGGAAGGTGGATTTCATTCAATTGCAGGTGTGTAGCTTTTTGCTTCTGGACATTGCTGGCGGTTCTTCGACAGGGCAGTGATGGCAATTTGAAAGCATTACAGGGACATACAGAACTTCCCTGTCGCCAGACCTGGCGCTGATTCATGACGTAAACTTGCCCGTGAAGGTGAACGGCTACTACTATGGGCCTCGGCTTGCACGCCAGACCGAGCGCTCGGCACGTTACCTTCCACACTGTCGAGATGTGTAGAAAAGAAACAATCAGAACAACAACCAGAACGATGAAAAAGGCTCAGGGAGTTTTATTCAGGTGAACCATTAATATCAGGAAATTATATATTTCTGATATTTCATCCTGCCCTTTTCCTTTCGCCGTCCTGCCCATGTCATGAACACCAGCAGGAGTACCAGCGCACCTTCTATGACCCACGTGGGATTGAACCTTGCCAACAAGCAGGCATAAAGGATGATGCTATGAGTCATATATCGGATGTCGAGGCGTTTTTCTGTATCGTCAGGCACGGCACCATCGCCGCGGCGGCGCGCCAGCTCGACCTGGCCCCCATTTCTGTTCGCAAGCGCCTGGAACGGCTGGAGGCGCATCTGGGCATAACGCTGATCAGCCGCTACCACCGCAACATGGGCCTCACGGACGACGGCAAGCTGCTGTATAACCACCTGATCGGGGTGTTCGACGGGCTGGACCATGCCCTGGCGATGGTGTCCCGGGGCGACGACGGCAGCAGCGGCAAACTGCGGGTCGCCTCGAACCTGCCCCAATCCGCGCGGCAGCATGTCGCCCGGCTGGTGACGCGTTTCAGCGAGCAGCACCCGCAGATCGATGTGGATCTGGACCTGACCGACACCGAGATCAATGTCGTTTATGGCGGCTACGATATCGCGATCACCCACTCGCCACCGGAGAACCCGGCCGGGCTGGTGGTGCGGCCCCTGTTCAGCCACTGGTGCGTGTGCGCCACACCCGAGTACCTGGAAAGCCACCCGCCTGTCCGCGTGCCTTCTGACCTGCGCGAACATGAATGCCTGTTGCTGGACTCGCCCGGCACGCTCGGGGACAACTGGACATTCTTTGGCACCACGCACAATGAGGCCGTGCAGATCACCGGCAGCATGGTGACGGACGATGCCAGAGTGCTGCGGGAATGGCTGCTCGCCGGCATGGGCCTGGCGGCCTTCTGCGAGATGGAGGTCCGGGACGAGATTCGGGAAGGCAAGCTGGTACAGGTACTGCCTGACTATCAGATGCCCGAGATCCGCTTCTATATGGCGTATGACCGCCTCCGGAACCTGCCCGCCCGGACGCAGTACTTCAAGGAATATCTGGTGCAGAGCGTGGCGGGCAGCAACGGGGGATTGTCGATAGCCGGCTGATTCGCCCTGGCCGGCAACCATCACGCCCCTCTGAGAAAGCCGGCCTCCCCCTGCTTCAACGGGTCACGCCCGGAGACCCTGTATACCGTATCCCCTCGCTTTTTCGCCACCGCAGTATCTTCTCCGCACCTCGCCGGCGGCTGATGGCCACCTTGCGCGGCAGACTCGCCGGGGTGCCTTCCAGGTTGTTCATATATAGGGGAAATATCGAGATATCGCGGTGGCGCATTCGCAATCAATCGCGAAGATTAATGATTTTCCGAGAACGCCGAAATGGAATATAGCGAAAAGTTATCTTTCGAAAATGGACCGTTGAAATAAAGGGGTCTACGTATCTCAATATGAGTGAAGACAGGATTATTACATCCGCTGTACACGGAATGTATCACCTCCATGGCCGGAGATTTTGGTAACACTTACTTTGCCGCGTATTGAGGATTTTCCGGATTCCGGATGAGTGGTTTGTTGGGGAAGAATTCAGAAGGCGCATCCAGGCCCCCCTGGTGCTGTGCTGCGTAGTGTTTGACAACGCAGTGGATCAGCCCTAACCCATCAAGACGATCATTATCCCGATATTTTTTGACCTCTGAATGATTCTACGGGGTTCGGGCGGCATGAACGAAGCGAACATTGAGAAAAGTTGGTTTTCTTCTTAGGAAAACGCATGAACCCGATGGTGGATCTGGACATCTTCATGGCAGTCGTCAAGGCGGGCACCATCGCCGGTGCAGCCCGTGAACTGCAGTTGGCGCCTGTTTCTGTGAAGAAACGCCTGCTGCGCCTGGAATCCGTCATGGGGGTGAACCTGGTACAACGTGTCAACCGCGAGCTGGGCCTGACCGAGCCGGGCAAGGAGCTTTACCACCGGCTGCTCGTGATTTTTGACGACCTGGAGAAAGCCATTGCGTCCGCAGCCGGAACGGGTGACGACATCCATGGCTCGCTGAAAGTGGTCTCCAGCCTGTCCATCGGCAAACGGCAGGTGGAATCTCTGGTGCTGCGTTTTTCCTACGAACATCCGCAGATGGTGATCCAGTTCCACATGGAAGATAAGCAGGTGGACTTTATTCGCGACGGCTACGACGTGGCCGTGACCATCGGGCAACCGTCGGATTCCACCATGGTGGCCAAGCGGCTGGTCGCGAACCGTTCGTACCTGGTGGCCTCACCGGATTATCTGCGCGACAGGCCACCGCTGAACTCCCCCGCTGACCTGAAGGACCACGCCTGCCTGGTGCTGGACTGCCACGGCTCGTTTCGGGAAAGCTGGCCGCTGCGTGGGGACGGGCGCCAGGAGATCATCAAGGTGCAGCCCAGCATGATCACGGACGATAGCGAGGTACTGCACCAATGGGTGATAGCTGGTCTCGGGGTGGCAATCTGCAGCGATCTGGAGATACGCCAGGACCTGCAGAGCGGCCGCCTGGTGCCGGTGATGGAAGATTACCGGTTACCCAACATGGACCTCTACATCATCTATGCCGGGCGCAAGAACCTGCCGTCGCGCACACGCATCTTCGTCGAATTCATCGAACAACACATCATGGGCGCCTGAGACCTGCTGAAGGCCCTTCCACAGACTACCCGGGGCCGGCTCATTTGCCGTTGGCCGTCGATGGCCTACACTTGCCGCCGCTAACCGCCGCCGGTATGTCTGTCATGGCCCGTTTTACCCGCCTTACCTGTCCTCTGGATCACTCCCCTCTCCACGCCGAAGGGCCACAACTGCGCTGCGAGCAGGGGCACAGCTTTGACATCGGCCGGCCAGGGTATGTCAATCTGCTGCCCGTGCAGCACAAGCGGTCACGGGCACCGGGCGATTCGAAAGAGATGGTGGCCGCGCGGCACGATTTTCTTTCCTCCGGGCTCTATGCACCGGTGGCCGGATTGGTCGGCCAGGCGCTGGCACCCATCAGCCATCCAGGCACCGTGCTGCTCGACGCCGGATGTGGCGAGGGCTATTACCTCAATGAGCTGCTTGGCGCACTGCCTCTGTCACCCGAGCACTGCTATGGCCTGGATATCTCCAAATGGGCCATACAGCGCGCAGCACGCCGCCGGAGCGACGTCAACTGGCTGGTCGCCAGCAACCGGCACCCGCCACTGGCCTCGGGTAGCGTGGATATCCTGCTGTGCATGTTCGGTTTCCAGAGTTATCCCGGTTTCAGCAACGTGCTGGGAGAAGGGGGCCATCTGGTGCTGGTGGAAGCGGGGCCGGATCATTTGCGTGAACTGCGGGAAATCATTTATCCGCAGATCAAGGAAAAATCCCTGCCACGCAGTGACGCCGCGCAGGCGGCGGGGTTGCGTCTGATATCCTCGGAGCGAAAGCAGTATCACATCGCCCTCAACCCGAAGCGTCTTGCGCAACTGCTCGTGATGACCCCGCATTTGTATCGCGCCACCGCCGAGGGCAAGGCCGCTGCCGCAGCGCTGGCCCAGCTGGATCTGACACTGGATATCTGCATTCAGATTCTGGAAAAGCCGCCTGGTCAAGCGGGCGCAGCCTTCTGCTAGACTGGCCTGCGTTGGCGCCTTGATCCTGTCACCGGCAGCACACATCGGAAGGTGGATGTGCTCGTCCACGTCGAGGGCCAGCGCCAGACGAAGATGACCGGAACAAGCCACAACGGCTTGGGAACCTCTGAATAACTCCCAGCCAGGGACATGACATGCTTACCCTTTTCGACCTGCTGCTGCTCACATTGTTTGCCCTGGCCGGCATCTGGTTCTGGCGCGCACAAGAAGCGCGCGAGCACGCGCTGCGGGCGACACGGCAACACTGCCAGCGCGAAGCGGTGGACCTGCTGGACCAGACGGTGGCACTGAAGAAAGTCTGGCTACGGCGGGATGCATCACAGCGCCTGCGGCTTTGGCGATTGTATCAGTTTGAATTTACGGTAACGGGTGGCGAGCGGTATACCGGGCATACGGAGATGCTGGGGCCGAGGGTATTGCGCATTGAGTTACCGCCGCACCGGTTTGTTTCGGAAGCACCGGAGGAGCGTTTGCATTGAGGCGCGGGCGTCGCGTCTGACAATGGCGGCGTTTTCAATAGAAGCAATATCGTGATGCCATCGAAGGCCGGCAGATTTTCGTGCAATGGCGCCTTGCTGAAGCCTTTGTTGCGCAGAGACTTACCCCGCCCTCTGGCAAACCAGGGACAAGCGGCTCGCTCAGCATTCGCTCTCCGCCTTCGCAAACCGCCTTCGAAAGACCGCGCCAGATACCGCTACTGGGCACGCCCCAGCAGCTCCGCCTTCAACGAATCCTGAACCGGGTTCTCACCAAGATAAATACCGAACAACACCCGTTTGAAATCCAGCCCTTCGACGACTTTCAGGCTCGTCCCGTTGCGCAGGAACCGGGTGCCTTCGCCCGGCACGTAGCGATACTCGAACACGTCGCCCTTTTCCACTTCGAGGTTTTTGTCCGCCCACAGCTCATCCAGCATGTGCTCGTACTTCGGATACTCATCCCCGGCGGACTGCTTCAACCCGTCCTGGACTGTTTCCTGGAAACGGTTGCGCGTGATCATGGAAGACGTAATTTCGACCCGCATGGCCTGCACTTCATCCGCATTCATGATGGTGGCCGCATCGGCCGACTGTTGCGGTACATACAGCCCGGCGACATAGACCTTCATGAAGTACTTATTGCGCACGCCGGCGCCGTTAAGCGTCAGATTGGTATTATCCACCTCCAGTGTTTCCGGCAATGTCACCCCGTTCACTTCCGTAGCCTGTGCAGTGCCGAGGGCACCGCAGAGCAGCAACATGGCACTCCAGTTCAGTCTCTTCATTGCACATTCTCCCGTGCCGGCATTGCTTCAGTGCCGAAAGCTTACCATTTCGTCCCTGGGGCACAGCGAGCGACGACGTAAAAAGCGGTAAAGGCGAGGGCGTCATTCAACCCGCAAGGCCTCGGGCAGAGGGACCAGTGTCACTGACTCCGCCGGCACTTCGCCGGCAAGCCAGTCCAGGCGTTCCTGCGTCAACGGGTGTGAACGAAACAACGTTTCCCATTCTGATTCGTCGTAATGGTCATGGATATGCCGGAAGAACTCTTCGGCACCCGCAGCGTGGCCATAATGGGCTTTCAGTGTGTCCAGCGCGAAACGGTCCGCCCGGCGCTCCATATCACGATCGAAACTCAGCGACGTCAACATGCCGGCCTGCATCAGCGCCTGTTGAACCCCCCCACCGCCGGTGTCGCCGGTTGCCACCGCCCAGACCACCGCCAGGACGGCCTGGCGGCTTAGCAGGGCAGCGGGATCGCGATAATGGATATGGCCGATCTCATGGGCCAGCACCATCGCCAGCGCGTTCTCGGATGACACGTTCTCCAGCAGGCCCCGCGTCACGAAGACATGCCCACCCAGCGTGGCGAAGGCGTTCGGCAGCGCCGCATCCATGTAATGCGCCTGTATGCGGATATCGTCGCTGACGCCACCCGCCTGAGCCAGCGCGGCAGCCAACTTGTCGAGGGCCTGGCTGCGCGCGTCCGGTGGCGACGAGGCAGCCAGTTCCTTTGTGACCGCCACTTCCCAGGCAAAGGGAATATGCGGCGCCAGTTGGCGGGCCAGTAGCAACAGCAACAAGGTGACCGTCACCACCGCCAGCGCCACGGCGCCCAGCAGCCAGGCAAACTCCAGCAGGGCGCTGCTGGGCGGGTTGTTGATATGCTCCGGCGGACGCGGATTCCCTTCGGGCAGTCTCATCGTCGTGGAAACAGCGCGGTTCCATAGGCCAGCACTTCAACGGAACCCAGGCCATTGCGGTCGTTGCCGGCCACGCGGCTGGTTTCCATCTTGATGTTCAGGATGGCCTCGGCCCCCAGTGCGGCCGCTTCTTCCTGCATGCGCAGAATCGCCTCGCGGCGGGCGCGGTCGATCAGGCTTTCGTAAGACGCGATGCGGCCACCGACCAGCCCCCGCAGCCCGGCCGCGATGGTCTTGAAGTAATCCACCGAGACGACCACGTTGCCGGAGACAAGCGTGCTGTGGTGCTGGATGTATTGTTCCGGCACGTAACGCCCCGGCAGCAACAGCAGTGCGCGGTACGCCTCCTCGCGCTGCTGGATCGACGCATAATGACGCCGCTCGTTGAGCCGGCCGAACACGTACCCCAGTGTCAGCAGGGTAAGAAAGATGGCCAGCTCGATCATGGCGCCAGGTTCTCCACCACGACGGCCGTGCCGTACACCAGAATCTCGGAGGCCCCCGGTGCGATGGTGGAAGTACCGAAACGTACGTTGAGCACCGCATTGGCGCCCGCTGCCCTGGCCTGCTCTTTCATGCGCTCGAGGGCGGCGTCGCGGGATTCGTTCAGCAATTCGGTGTACCCCTTCAACTCACCACCGAAGATATTCTTCAACCCGGCCATCATGTCGCGCCCCACATGCTTGGCCCGAACAGTGCTGCCTTGCACCAGCCCCAGATGCCGGACAATACGCAGGCCCGGCACGATTTCCATATTACTGATCAGCATTGCATCCCCCAGTGAACTGTCTGTTTGTTGTAGGCCCGCTCAGGGCTTGTTTTCCATCAGGGCCGCCAGCGCGTCGCGGTACACGCCCGGCAAGGGCTGCGGACGCTGGCTGCCGTGATCGAAATATACCTGCACGGCCCGGCCACGCGCCACACACTCGCCCTGCTGCCAGGCTTCCTGACAGACGGTAAAGGAGCTGTTGCCCAGCCGTTCCACGCCGGTACGGATCTCCACCGGATGGCCGTAATAAATCTGCGCCACGAAGTCGATCTCGATACGCGCCAGGATAAGATTCATCCGGGACGGGTCCAGGTCTGGCGAAAAGATACGGAAAATGGCCTCACGGCCGGTTTCAAACCAGCCCGCCACCACGGTGTTGTTGATGTGGCCGAAGGCGTCGGTTTCGTAAAAGCGGGGAAAAATCTCGTGCGTGATCATTCAGCATCCTGATGTCGGGAACAGCAGCGGTGCATTATAGCCGCCCTGCCTGCTCTCTGGTGACTGCCGGGTCCGGATCAACCGGCCTGCGTCCGCGCTTATAACCGGCTGGAATGAGCAAAGACATATTCACCACTTCACAAGCACTCGGCGACGGAGTAGCGTCGGAACACCAGAGCAGGCAGGCTGATGCCTGCGCGCTGCCGTTGAACCGTTCTGACCGTTCTGACCAAGGAGACGCACCATGTCACTGCGCATCGGCGATACTGCGCCGGATTTCACTCAGGATTCATCCATTGGCAAGCTCCATTTCCATGAATGGGCAGGCGATAGCTGGGTCGTGTTCTATTCGCACCCGGCCGACTTTACTCCCGTGTGCACCACGGAACTGGGCCGCACGGCAAAACTGAAGGATGAGTTCGAGAAGCGTGGCGTCAAGGTCCTGGCCCTGAGCGTGGACCCGGCGGATTCGCACCGCACCTGGATTGAGGACATCAACGAAACCCAGCAGTGCGAGGTGGATTTCCCGATCATCGCGGATGCCGACAAGAGCGTCGCCACGCAGTACGACATGCTGCACCCGAATGCCTCGGAAACCGTGACGGTCCGTTCGGTATTCTTTATCGATCCGAACAAGAAGGTGCGCGCCACCATCACCTACCCACCGAGCACCGGGCGCAGTTTCGCGGAGATCCTGCGGGTGATTGATTCCCTGCAACTGGCAGACTCGCACAAAGTCGCCACGCCGGTGGACTGGCAGGACGGTGACGATGTGGTGATCCTGCCAAGCATCAAGGACGAGGAGGAAATCAAGCGCCGCTTCCCGAAGGGCTACAAGGCGATCAAGCCCTATCTCCGCATTACGCCGCAGCCGAATAAATAACCGCTGCGTGGCGTTACCCCGCGTGGGCCGTCGTGATGGCGCACGCGGGCTGCCGGAATGACCGTGCCCACCCTGCTTACCGACCCCGCCACCTGGTCTATTCTCGGCCATCTGACGGCTGCCTGGCTGGCCGGCAGCCTGATCGGCCTGGAACGCAGCTACCATGGCCGCCCGGCGGGCTTTCGCACACATGCGCTGGTCTGCCTGGCCTCCGCGCTGCTGATGATGGTCACCACCTGGCAGTGGCGCTGGCTCGGCAACGACGTACCGCTGGATACCATACGCACCGACCCCACCCGCATGGCGCAGGGCATCATGACCGGTATCGGTTTCCTCGGCGCCGGGGTGATTTTCAAGGAGGGACTGTCGGTACGCGGCCTGACCACCGCCGCCTCGATCTGGATCACGGCCGGCATCGGCATTTTGCTGGGTGTCGGCTTTTTCCTGCCAGCCACCCTCGCCACCCTGATGGCACTCGGCACACTGTCCGCGTTTCGCTGGATCGAGTCGCGCATGCCGTCGTACTTCTATGCTCACCATCGGCTGACCTTCCAGCCTGGACACGGCATGACAGAGGAAGCCCTTCGCGACATGCTGCGCGAACACGGCTTCCATCTCTCCACTCTGAGCTACCGCTACGGCGAGGATTCACCGGGGCTGGAATACCGCATGGTGATCCGGACGCGCACGGCATCAAATATCCGCCGGCTGGCGGATACGTTGGCGAAGAGGGAGACGGTGAGGACGTTCAGGATCGATCCCACAGGGGATTGAGGTTGAGCTGCGAACTGCAGCCCACCTGACTTGCCCCTTCTCTGTGTCAGGGTCGGTAGGGTGGGTAGAGCCAAAGGCGAAACCCACCATGTCCATGTCCGTTATTCACTCCCGCAAAATCATCGAAATCACCCGGCTTGGGTAGTGGGTAGTTTCGATGGTTTTATGCGAGCAGTGTGCGACATGGACACGGGGGGTTTCGCCTTTGGCTCTTCCCACCCTACCGGAACCCTTGGCTTGTAGCTGCTCCTGTAAAAAAAGGGCGGTCATCCGACCGCCCGATCATCATCATCCGGACCAAGAATGTGACGAATCAAAACCTCAATCGAAAATCCGGTTCACCTGGAAGACCGAGGTGGAACCACTGACTTCGTTTCCGATGATCAGCAGCGCTTCACCGTTCGGTGATTGCGAGGCCGGCACGAATGTCAGGCCTTCCGGGCCCAGGTCGCCCATGATGGAGAGAGAGGTTTCCGGGTCAGCGGTCCAGTTTTCGCGGCTGTTGAAGTAGTCCACGAACGCCGGTGCCTGCGGGTCGGTAATGTCGTAGACAAACACGCCACCCATGCGCTCCAGGCCGACAAAGGCAAAGGTCTTCTCGCCGATGGCGCCCAGTGCAACACCTTCCGGTTCCGGGCCTTTCGCGTCGGAGCGGCTGTCGAAGGCGTCGCCTTCATCGTGGCCGGAGTTGAAGTAGTCTTTGCAGGGGATGCTGCGCTGCGGGCCCACCATGCATTCATCGCTGGCCAGGTACTGCTCGAAGGCATCGCCGGAGTCCCACACCAGTTGGCCGTCGGCATCCCAGATGGCAAACGAGCGGCCGCCGTAGGCGTAGAGTTCGTCGTACATGATGCGGTCACCGGCAACATCTTCTTCACCTGCGGCATTGAACATGACCGGCGTGCCGTCGGCGTGCTGGCGGTAACCCATCACCCAGCTGATGTTCAGGCGGCCAAGCACGTCGTCTTCGCGGCAGTCACCGGCATCACCGGCGGTGGCGCCGCAGTAGCCGAACACGTCCGGGTTCAGCAGGCCGCCAGCGGCCAGGCTGAACAGTTGCGGCGGCATGTCATCGCCACAGCGACGCGCAAAGCCGTTGCTGTGCACCAAATGCTTCACGCGCAGTTCTTCGACAAAACCCTGGCTCGGGTCCGCGTCGGAGCAATCGTCGGTGCTGCCCCAGTAGGCATCATTGTCTTCACCCCAGGCACGGGCATCGCCTTCGTTGGCGGAAACGATGTAGGTCGCGCCGTCCATTTCGTAGGCGGCAATGGCGTCCGGCAGGTACATGCCCCGCACGCCGGCGAAGGTGCGGATATTGATGATGTCGTCTTCGTCGGACGCATCGATCCCGTTGCCTTCCACACCGATGTCCTTGTAGCCCAGCGGCAGGATGTCCGTCACGGTGGCGCTGGCGATATCGATGCGCGCGAACGCGTTGTTCTCTTGGAGGATCGCCCAGGCGGTGCTGCTGTCGGCGGAGACGGCAATGTACTCCGGCTCGAAATCCTGGGCTGCACTGGCGTTCGGACCATAAATGCGCACACCGCTGGCACGCAGGGCAGCTTCCTGACCATTGAATGCGGTGAAGTCGGCCGTCTCTACGGTCAGGTTGGCCGGATCAGTCACGTTGATGATGCTGATCGAGCCCTCCGGGTCCGTCTGATAGTCGTCGGACGGCTCACCTTCGTTGGCCACCAGCACATGCTGGCCGTCCGGGGTGAAGGTCAGCATGTCCGGCAGTGCGCCCACGCCCACATGGCTGATACGGGTCAGGTCATCCAGGCTGTACAGTGCGACATAGCCGTTATCCGTCTTGACGGCCGCCTGCACCGCCAGCGCCATCAGGTTGCCCCGCAGCGCTACGCTGTTCACGGTTGCGCCGGGCACGAGGTCGGTGACCGACAATTCTTCCAGGAACACCGGCTCTCCGGGTTGGCTCACGTCCAGCACGTCCACCGCGCCTTTTTGGGCGTTGACCACAAATACGCGCTGACCAGCCGCGTCATAAGCGGTGATCTCGGCGGCACTTTCATCGAACTGGTTGGTGCTATAGCGGCCCAGCAGGCTCAACGACAGCGAAGCGGGTGTCTGCTCCTCCGGCGGCGGGTTACGGTCCGAGCTGCTGCCACCGCAGCCTGCCAGTGTGGTGACCAGAACAGCCGAAAAGGACAGGGCAAGCCAGTGCTTCATGCGTTTTCCCCAAATCAGAGCGTTTGAATTTGAAGTGGCAATAACTAACGCAGCAATAACTAACGCAGAGGCATGACCGTTCGATTGATAAAAAATGGCTATTTCATGACAGCCAAATTGCTGGCCCGTTGGCATGAAATGGAATATCAGCCAAAAATATCACCCTATACCGCACGTCGCTTCGTCCCGGATTGTTGTTTTTTTGTTCGCCCGGAATCCCTAAACTGCCGCCCGCTTACACCGGAGCAGACCGTGCCGCAACAGGGCTTTTACGCCACGTACGTCTCAATTTCCGGCTGTAATGCCTTTTTTCCTTTTTGGAGATCCGGGGGTTCTGATGAAAGCGATTTGGCAGGGCCATGTGCTCGCAGCAAGTAACCACGTGATTTTCATGGGCGGCCAGCACTTCTTTCCGCCTGAGAGCGTGCGCCGCAATTTCCTGGTGCCGAGCGAACGCCGCACCCGGGACGACTGGCGCGGCGAGATCTGCTACTTCCACCTGCAAACCGAAGACCGTCAGGTCACCGACGCGGCCTGGTATTACCCCGCCCCCGTGGACGACGTGGCGGCCATCTCAGGCTATATCGCCTTCGGCGAGGGCGTTGTCATCGGCCACTGACCAGCGGCTGACCGGCAGGCTTGACCCGCCCCCCTCGAATGGATGTATTATTTTGTACTACATCAATTCGAGAGGCAGGTGTGACGAGCCCTGAGAAGAGCCCTGAGAAGAGCCCTGAGAAGAGCCCTGACAGACCAGAACGCCGGGGGCGCGGCCGCCGCCCCGCCAGCGAGACCGAGCGCAAGGACCGGGTCATCCAGACCCGTGTCCCGCGCGATCTTGAAACCACCCTGCGCGATGCCGCGGAACGGGAGCGCGTCAGCGTCTCGCATCTGATCCGGCATGTGCTGGAAGACACCTTTAATCTGGTGGACAACATCGTCGCCGACTCCGCCAGCCTGGTCGGCAACGTCACCCGTGATGCCCGGCGCCTGGCCGCCAGCGCTCGCGGACAACTCCCCACTGACAAGCCACTGGTGCCCGCAGCCGAAGGCGGCGATACCGCCCGCGCGTTACTGGCCTCGGTGGACGCCTGGCAGGACGTGATCGTCAACCGGCCCGGCCACTGCATCCAGTGCGGCACCGATCTGCCACGCGGACAACATGCCTTTCGCGGCCTCAGCGACCAGCCCGGCGCACCCGCCGTGTGGCTGTGCGGGAACTGCCTGAACAATCTCTGACCTGACGCCGTCTCTCCCTGTGACGGCCTTTTTTTGACCCTATTTGTACTACAAAAAATGACAAAGGAGCCTGACATGCCGCAAGACACCGCCACCCCCGCGCCGCGTGACAGCCATGCCCCGACCCGCTGGCAGGCCCTGAAAGCCTTCAGTGACGGTCAGGACAACGGCCTGCGCGCCTGGCTCAATGTGCTCGACGCCAGTATTGCCGCGCTGGAACGCACCGCCTGGCAGGGCCGGGCCAGCCAGGCGGTGCACGCCTGGCGTCTGGTGGAAAGCGGCGCCAGCGACCTGGCCACCGAATACCAGTTGCTGTCTGCCGAGGCCAAGCGCTGGCCGGCGCGCCTGAAACGCCTGTCGAAAACCGGCTGGATGCTGACGCGCCTCACTGCCAGTTATCGCCTGTGGGGTACCCGTTCAGCCTTCCTGCCCGCACACCGGCAGGCCGAGGCCCTGGCGACGCTGCACCGGCGTAACGCACGTCGTTTTGCGGAGACATCACTGGAACAGGGCGGCGCCTTCCTGAAAATAGGCCAGTTGCTCTCGACTCGCCCGGACCTGCTGCCTGCGCCCTGGGTGGAAGAACTGACCGCCCTGCAGGACAACGCACGGCCCGAGCCTGCGGCACAGATGCGCGCCGTGCTGGAACAGGAATTCGGTCTGCCGGCCGAGGTGCTGTTCCGCGAGTTTGATGACACGCCACTGGCCGCCGCCAGTATTGGCCAGGTGCACCGTGCCGTGCTGGAGGACGGCCGCGAGGTCGCGGTAAAAATCCAGCGGCCGGGCCTGCCGGATATCATTGAACTGGACATGACGCTGATGCGGCTGTTCGTCGACAGCATCAGCCACCTGCTGCCGCCGACCGATCTGCCGACCATCCTCGACGAGATCGAGCGCTCGGTACGCAGCGAGCTGGATTACCGCGCAGAAGCGCGCGCCATGCGCAACGTCAGCCAGACACTGCAACACGTCGCCGGGGTGCGCGTTCCGGCGACCGTCGACGCGCTGTGCAGTCAACGTGTGCTCACCACCACCTTCGTACACGGTGAAAAATTCACCCACGTGCTGGACCGCCACCGCGCCGCCGGTTACGACGTCGCCATCGCCGACATCCTGAGCCGGCTGCTGGACGCCTGGTTGCACCAGATACTGGTGGGCGGCTGTTTCCACGCTGATCCCCACCCGGGCAACATCCTGCTGGCTGATGACGGTGATCTGGTGCTGCTGGATTTTGGCAGCACTGCGTACTTGCCGGAGGATTTCCGCCAGGGGTATTTCCGTGTGCTGCAGGCGAGCATTGTCGGCGACAGCACCCTGATCGCCGACACCCTGCTGCAACTGGGTTTCGGCACCCGCAGCGGTCGTCCCGACACCCTGCTTGCGTTCGCCGATGCGATGCTGGCGCAACTGCGTGAAGCCGCCTTGCAGGGCGACAGCCACTTCAGTTGGCCCACCCCGGAGCAGATGCTGGCACGGGCACGTGACCTGCTGGCTCAGGCAGAAGCCGACCCGGTCGACAAGCTGCCGGCAGAGTTCATCATGCTGGCGCGGGTGTTTGGTTCTCTGGGCGGGCTGTTCCTGCACTATCAGCCGCCGCTGGACATGGCAGCGCGGTTGCTGCCGTTGTTGACGCGGGAGGACATTCTGCCGGTGAATAAAGCGGCACCGACGGGATTCTGGCGACGATTGATGTGACGGTAGGGTGGGAAGAGCCAAAGGCGAAACCCACCGTGTCCATGTTGTGCACTGCTCGCACAAAACCAGCGGAACTGCCTACCTTCTTGGAGGGTAGTTTCGATGTTTTTGCGGGAGTGAATAACGGGCATGGACATGGTGGGTTTCGCCTTTGGCTCTTCCCACCCTACGGCACTCCGCGCGTTGAAGGGGCGGCCTTGCGATTTTCCTCCGCCGGGTGTCAAATTGCCTGTCATGTCCCACCATCGCCAGCAGGCCGGCGAGGAACCCGCCATGCGTATCGTTATCCTCCTGATTGTCCTGGCCATCATCGGGCTGCTGGTCACTCAGCGCATCAACACACCGCCCTCCGATACCCCGCCGCCTGAAGCGACGCGCGAGGCGCCACCGCAGGTGCCGACGAGGCCGCAGGATGTGGAGGCTTTTAATGAGCAGATGCAGCAGTTTACCGACGACGCGGCGGCCCGCCGCCAGCAGCAGATTGACCAGGCCACCGAATGAATCAGCGCTTACCGTGTCCGGGGTGGCAGCCGCAATTCATCCAGTGATTGCCGGTCCGGCCTGAAACGGTTCACCGGCGCATCCGCCGGATACCCCAGGGAGACACCGCACAACAGTTGATACGGCGCCGGAATCTCGAAACGCTGCGCAATCGGTGAGCGCCACAACGCCAGCGCCCCCTGGGCGCAGGTGCCCAGCCCGCGGTCCGTGGCGGACAACATCAGGCTTTGCAGAAAGATGCCGGCATCCAGCGCCGAATAGACGCCCAGGCCCTTGTGAGCAAACACAAACATCACCACCGGCGCATCGAAGAAAATGAAATTGCGGGCCATCTGTTCCTCGCGCGCCGCGCGATCCTCCCGGCCAATGCCCAGCAGCTTGTACAAGCCCAGCCCTGTCGCGACGCGGCGCGGTTGCAGGTCCTCCGGGTAACGCAGCACGGGGCGAAAATCCCCATCAGGCAGGGCACCGCCTTTCACCACAGCCAGTGCCTTCTTCCAGACAGGCGCCCGTTGCAACGCCGCCAGCCGCTGGAAGCGTTCACGGAATTCCTGCCGCAGCGTTTCCACCTCGGCACCACTGACCACCGCCACTTTATACGGCTGCGTGTTCGACCAGCTCGGCGACACCAGTGCATCCGCCAGCACCTCGTCCACCAGTGCCGGTGGCACAGGCGTGGCCTCAAAGGCTCGAATACTGCGCCGCTGGTACAAGACATCCCGGAATTCCATCGCACATTCTCCACGTTGAAACCTGTCACACACTAAGGCGTTCCCGGCGGCCTGACACTGACCAAAGCGTACAGCCACGCTTGATCCGGTCAGGCGTTTTTTGCCGTACCGGCGGCAGCGGCTATACTGCGCCGCCATGACTCATATCACCCTGCACCACAAGAGCGCGCGTTTTTCCCGCTGCGGTCATTATCGCTACGCCCTCTGGCGCCGCTGGGGCGACGGCGATGACTACGCTCTGATGGTCGGCCTGAACCCGTCCACCGATGACCCCGATGTCGACAACCCGACGGTGCGCCGCTGTATCCGCTTTGCCCATGACTGGGGCTACAGCGGTGTATGCGTGGTCAATCTGTTCGCCTGGCGCACGGTCAGCCCCGCCGCCCTGCTGGCCGCCGAGGCACCGGTCGGCCCTCGCAACGATCACTGGCTGCGCAAGACCGCGGCGGACGCCGCCGTCGTGGTGGCCGGCTGGGGCAATCATGGCGCGCACCGGGCGCGGGCAGCGCAGGTGCGGCAGCTGCTGCCACATCTGCAGATACTGCGCCTGAACGCCTCCGGCGAACCGGCCCATCCGCTGTACCTGCCCGCACGGCTGACACCTCGCCCATGGCCTTCCTGACAGGCCGTCCTAACAGGCCGTCCTGACAGTCATACTCTGTGCGGCTGGCGCATCCTGAAAACCGTTCAGCGTCAGCGGACGCGCGTCTGTCGTGGTACGGCGGCCATCACGCCGCAGCACGGAACCGGTGCACAGCAGTGCCAGACTAAGCCAGCCAGAATGCCCTTTCCCCTGACCCGACAAGGACAACAGCATGATGCTCCGCACCACCCTGGCCTGCGCATTTTCCTGCACCCTGGCCATCACCCTTGCTGCCTGTGGCGGCGACAGTTCGGACGATTCGCGCACCTATATCAATGGCTATCTCCAGTCCGCCGATACTGCCGTGATCGCTGTTGATGACGATCTCAATGCCTTTCTGAGCAGCACCTGTGACCGCGAAACCTTTCTCTATCAGGCCGCTGTGGTTACCCCGGGCAGTGATCGTTTCGACCCGTCCGAATGGAGCCTGGTGTTCCGCGCCAAACCGGATATCACTGGTGTACGCGAGGCCACGGAGATGGATTTTCATCTGTACACCGAGTACGTCGCAGAGGCGACACAGAGCGGTAGCAACTGCAGCATCACGGAAGAAAAAGGCGACACCTACCGTGCCGTCGACGGCTTCGTCGAATTCAACGGCTACGGCGATGCAGAGTTCAGCCTGCAGATGCGCAAGCTGGTGGACGGCAGCCTGAGCGGCCCGACCGTACAGGTAGAAGGATGCTGGCTGATCAGCAACGACCGCAGCCAGTGCAGGCAATCTGCCAGCACTACCGAGCTGTAACAGGCCGCTTTGCAACAGACTGCGAATAAACTTCAGGCCGGCCCCCAAAGTGCCGGCCTTTTGTCCTGCTCCGCCCATCGGTTGTCCCGATTTTTCCTGTCGCTGGCACGATTGTTCCTATCCACCCTCCCCCCGACTGCCTACTCTTGGGTAGGCACGCCAACCTGGCGTGTCACAGGGAATACACCGTCAACAACAACAATCATCTGAGCCGGGAGGGACCACCATGCGCTCTGTTTCTTTGCTCTGGCTGGCTGCGCTGACGCTGCTCGCGTCGTCCGCCGCCACCGCCGATACCTACATCTTTGTCACCAACAGCACACCGGACCCGGTGACCATTTCGGTCAACCATTACGGCACCGACACCATGACGCCGGGCGATGAATGGGCGCAGGAAGAGACCACCATCCCGCCCTACGGTACCCGCCGTGTACTGCGCTACAACCGTTACTGGGGTGTGCATTCCGGCGAGACGTTCTACTTCGATACGGTTGTCAGCAATGGCACCTCGTCGGTCACACTGAAACAGCGCATGGTCGGCACCTGGAGTGGCAGCAACATCGTCCACGGTGCCAGCGGCAGCGACTTCAGTTCCCCCTGGTACAGTGATCGCAATATCCATACCTTCTCGACCACCTACGGTGGCCGTTCCTCGGTGAACAGCTTCAAGGCCCAGCTCACCGGCGGCTACGACGACTTCTACTACACTATTCACAACAACACCCCGACAGAAGCCGTCAGCGGTACCGATCAATTGAAGGTACTCACCTACAACATCTGGGCCCTGCCACTGGTCGCCAGCGACATCGGCGCGCGCCTGGCCGAGTTGCCCAACCACCTGGACGGCTACGACGCCATCCTGCTGCAGGAAGCCTTTGCCAGTGATCGCGATGATTTCCTGCTCGCGATGGCCAGCGAGTATCCGTACCAGACGCACATCCCGCGCATTCCGTTCGAGCTGGGCACCTTCAACATCTTCGACAGCGGCGTCGCCATCCTGAGCCGCTACCCGATCGTCGCCACCGCCGATTTCATCTACCCGGATTGCTCGGGCACCGACTGCTTCGCCGACAAGGGCGTTATCTATGCGGAGATCATCAAGGGCGGCAAGGCGTACCACCTGACTTCCACCCACACCGCGTCGTTCGATACCACCGAAGCCCGCACGCTGCGCCAGGAGCAGTTCCTGCAGATCCGCGATCTCGTGGATGACCAGAGCATTCCGTCCACGGACGCGGTGCTGATGGGCGGCGATTTCAACGTCAACAAACTGCTGTGGCCCACCGACTACGCACAGATGCTGACCAACCTGAACGCCACTGATCCGGTCAGCACCGGCTACACCGAAGCCACCTTCGATCCGCGCGTGAACGAAAACGCCGGCGCAGCGGGCTCCGGCGGCACCACGGTGGAATATCTGGATTACGTGGTCTACGCCAATGATCACCGCCAGCCGACCACCTCGCGCAACGATGTACGCGTGCTGCGTTCAGTGGCGTCCTCCGTCTGGGGCACCTGGGATCTGTCCGATCACTTCCCGGTGATGGGCGAATTTGACTTCAACACTGCGCCCTGATCATGCGGACCCGGACCTTGTGGATGACGGCGGCCTGCGCCGTCATCCTCAGCCTCGCTACCGGGCTGTGGTGGCACAGCACTGCGGAGGACGCGGCAGCGATCAGTGCAGAACTGATCGCCGCCGCCACGCCCGCAGGGCCATCGGGTGCGGCCAATGCCGGCGCGCCCTTTGCCACGGCAGCGCCCCCGCCGCCGCAGCAACCGGCGCGACAGGACATCATGGCCAGCGACGAAGCCACGCTCGGCGCACAACAACGCTATCAATACACCCTGACGCATCTGCGTGATGTGCTGGCCGAGGCGCAGGCCGCGCCCGGCAACCTGCAGGCGTTCTTCAGCCAGCTCGCGCAATACTGCGACAGCGCGACAAGTTGCCAGGCGTTGCTGGCGGCGGTGCTGGCCGGGTATCCAGACCCGGCGTTCGCCGAAATGGTCGCGCGGATCCAGGAACGCATGCCGGCCTACGAGGCGGCCATGCAATCCACGGTCATGTCGATGAGTGAACCACCGGCACAGCGCTTCAACACACTGCAGGCACTGCGTGAACAAATGCTCGGCAGGGAAGAAGCGGAACTGATGTATGGCCAGGAGGCCGCCTGGGCACGTTATCGCCTGGGCTACGGCGAGCTGATGGCCAGCGCCGGGCAGATGCCACCTGACACACGCCAGCAGGCACTGAACGATCTGCGCCAGCAACACTTCGGCGAGTACGCCGAGGCACTGCGTGACGTGGAAGGCTCGCGTGGTGCCTATGAACATGCCCTGGCGCTGCAGCTCACAGGGGTCACCAGCGAAGCGGAACGGCAACGCATTACACAATCACTGCGCCAACAGTATTTCACCGATGAACAGATCCAGGCGATGAACCAGCGCGACCAGCAACTGGCAGCCCAGGCAGAGCAACTGGCCGCCTACCAGGCAGCGGTCGCCGCCCTGGACGCTGAATTCGGGGCGTTACAAGAGACCCTGCCCGCGACGCAATGGCAAAGCCAGTACCAGGCACGCCTGAGCGCCTTGCGAGCCATGCACTTCAGTGCCGGGGAAAGCGACCGGTAACAGTAAAACAATCAAAAGCATGCCTTGTCGCGGTGGTGCTCGCCACCGGCTGCCTCTAGCATCGGACACGTTGCCCCGCCCAGCCGGCGGGGCAACGTCCCGGAAAAAACGACAAGGAGCCGGTCAATGCGTTATCCCGCACTGCCTTTGCTTGCCCTGTGCGCCCTCGGCCTGTTGCTCGGCGCCTGCACCGACACCCATGACATGGCCCGCGCCGACGTACCGCTGCCGAAGCCAACCGCCCGCGAAGTCTCCTTCGAGCAGGACGTCAAACCCATCCTCGATGCCAAATGCCTGGCCTGCCATGGCTGCTACGATGCGCCCTGCCAGTTGAAACTGGAGACTGCCGAGGGGCTGGTACGCGGCGCCTATCCGGAACCCGTGTACGACGGCACCCGCCAGGAAGCCATGTCACCCACCCGCCTGGGCATGGATGAGCAGACCGAAGCCGGCTGGCGATCACGCGGCTTTCACTCGGTGCTGCAGGGCGGCGAACAGACCCAGTCCGTGCTGTACCAGATGCTGGCACTGGGCAAGCAGTACCCGCCGCAACCCAACAGCCGGCTGCCGGAGGATATTGAGTTGGGCATCACGCGCCAGAATCAGTGCGTGACCAGCGAGGCGTTCGACGAGTACGCGAAAGAGCATCCGCTGGAAGGCATGCCACTGGCCGTGACCGGCCTGACCGACGATGAATTCGCCACCCTGAGCGGCTGGCTGAATCAGGGCGCACACATTGATACAGCGCCCGTGCCCCTGAGCGCTGCCGAGCAGCGCGCCGTCGAGACCTGGGAAGGTTTTCTCAATCGCGAGGATGATCGCCACCGGCTGGTGGCGCGCTGGCTGTTCGAACACCTGTTCCTGGCGCATCTTTATTTCGAGGACCTCGACGGCCAGACCCGCTTCTTCGAAGTGGTGCGTTCTTCCACGCCGCCCGGCAAACCGGTAGCGCCCATCGCCACCGTGCGCCCGAACGACGCCCCGGGGCAGGCGTTCCATTATCGGCTGCGGCCCGTGGAAGGCACACTGGTACACAAGCGGCACATCACCTTTGCTCTGAGCGAAGCACGCCTTGCGCGTGTACGCGAGCTGTTCTTCAGCACTGACTGGAAGGTCAGCCGATTACCCGGCTACGACTACGTGGCGCGGGCCAATCCATTCATTACGTTTGCCGACCTGCCGGCCCGGGCACGCTATCAGTTCATGCTCGACGAGGCCGAGTATTTCACCCGCACCTTCATTCGCGGGCCGGTATGCCGCGGCCAGATCGCCACCGACGTGATTCGCGACCAGTTCTGGACCTTTTTCCAGGCACCGGACAGCGATCAGTTCATCATTGATGCCGACTACCAGGCCAAAGTGTCTCCCCTGCTGGGCATGCCGGGGCAGGATTATTCCCTGCTGGATGCCGGCGAAAACTGGCTGCACTATCGCGGCCAGCGCAATGACTATCTCGCACAACGCCAGCAGCAGTACATACAGGCGCAACCCGACGGCGCGTCCCTCGGCGACATCTGGGACGGCGACGGCCGCAACACCAACGCCCTGCTGACCATTTTTCGCCATCACGACAGCGCCTCGGTCACCCGCGGGCTGGTCGGCGAGGTGCCGCTCACCCTGTGGCTGATGGACTACCCGCTGTTTGAACGCACCTATTACGAACTGGTGGTGAATTTCGACGTGTTCGGCACCCTGGCCCACCAGGCACAGACGCGGTTGTACTTCGATCTGATTCGTAACGGCGCAGAGCAGAATTTCCTGCGTCTGATGCCTGCCGGCACACGCAAGGCGATCCAGCGCGGCTGGTACCAGGGCCTGGGCAAGCTGCGGCTGGACATCTCCTACCACCACCTCGACGACACGGCACCCTCCGCGGAAACCTATGTCTCCAAGGCACCACAGCAGGAATTTGCCATCCGCCTGCTGGAGGACCTGCGCGCCATCAACGCCATGCCGGATGACGCACTTAACCGCTGCCAGGGGGCCAATTGTGGCCGCCGCGAACAGCCCGCCTGGATTCAGCGCGCCGATCAGGCGCTGGCGCGGATCGCCTCCACACCGGCGGCGGAACTGCCGGGCATCAAGTATCTGCCGGAAGTGGTCTTCGTGCGCGTCCGTCATACTGACGGCGAGCGCACCGTGTATTCACTGCTGCGTAACCGCGCGCACAGCAACGTGGCCTTCATGCTGGGCGAATCGCTGCGCTATGAACCGGACAAGGACACCGTCACCGTGGTCCCCGGCATTATCGGCAGTTACCCGAACTTCATCTTTGACGTCCCCACCGCACAGGTCGAGCACTTTGTGTCCCTGCTGGGCCGCGCCGAAGAAGACGAGGAGTTCGAACGCATCGTCACCAGCTGGGGCGTGCGCCGCACGCATCCCCAGTTCTGGGCGGTGCTGCATGATTTCACCGCCTGGCAGCGCGAGCACCAGCCGCTGCAGGCCGGGGTGTTTGACGTAAACAGGTTCGAAAATCTCTGAACAACAACACCCCGAGGTGCTGTGTTCACGGCCTGGAACCGCCCCCATCGCGACAAGGAGGCGAAGCCCTGTCGGTCGAAAATGCGACGAATCCCGTAGGGTGGGATGAGCCAAAGGCGAATCCCACCGCGTCCATGCCCATTATCCACTCCCACAAAAATAGCGAAGCTGCCTGGTTCAGGTGACGAGGCAGTTTCGATGGTTTGGTGGGAGCAGTGTGCAGCATGGTCATGGTGGGATTCGCCTTTGGCTCATCCCACCCTACTATCCAGCTTCAGCCATTGGCGCGACGGCGCGGGGCATTGGCCTCGCGGCGCGGAGCACTCTTGCCGGGACGACGGGCCGCCGCCGGTGCAACACCACCATCTACCACGATATTCATCTGCTGGCCTGCCACCCAGACGGTGCGCAGGTGCTTGATGGCAGACTCCGACAGGCTGTCCGGCAGATCGACGATGCTGAACTGCGGGAAGATGTCGATGCGGCCGATGTGGCTGCTGTTGAGTTTCACTTCGTTGGCAATCGCGCCGACGATGTTCGACGGCTTCACACCATGGGTGCGGCCCACTTCGATACGGTAGCGGGTCATGCCTGCTTCCGGCGCGGTCGCCTTGCGCGGCGCACCACGTTCACGATGTCCGCCTTCCGCACGGCGCGACTCACGCTCCGGGCGCTCCTGACGCGCACGTACCACCGGTGCCGGACGATCTTCCATATACAGCGAGGAATCGCCCTGGGCCAGACGCGCCAGCGCCGCGGCAACGGCCAGTGGCTCGGCACCGCTTTCCTGCAGGAATTCTTCCAGCACTTCACGGTACAGATCCAGCTTGCCGGCCTCCAGGGTCGCCTGAATGCGCGCCTTGAAACGCGTCTTGCGGACGACATTGATCTGCGCCGACGTCGGCAGCGCCATTTCTTCCACTTTCTGGCGTGTCAGCCGCTCAATGTTCTGCAACATGCGCTTTTCACGCGGTGTCACGAACAGGATGGCATCCCCCTCACGCCCCGCGCGGCCGGTACGGCCGATACGGTGCACGTAGGTCTCGCCGTCAAACGGAATATCGTAATTGAGCACCATGGAGATGCGCGGCACGTCCAGGCCGCGCGCTACCACATCGGTGGCCACCAGGATGTCGATGCGGCCGCCCTTGATCTGCTCGACGACCTGCTCGCGCTGCGGCTGCGCCATGTCACCGTTGAGCGCCGTCGCCCGGAAGCCGGCGCGCTGGAGGAAATCGGCCAGCTCAACGGTGCTTTCCTTGGTGCGGGCGAACAGGATCACGCCATCGAAGGTCTCGGTTTCCAGTACGCGCACCAGCGCGTCCAGTTTGTCGCGCTGGTTGATGAACAGGTAGCGCTGACGGATCGCCGCTACGGTCGCCGTCTTGGTAGCCACGGTGATTTCCTGCGGGGATTTCAGAAAACGCTGTGCCAGCTTGCGAATCGGCGGCGGCATGGTCGCCGAGAGCAGTGCCACCTGGCAGGATGCCGGCGTCTGCTCCATGACCCACTCGACGTCATCGATGAAGCCCATGCGCAGCATTTCGTCGGCTTCATCCAGCACCAGGCACCGCAATGCGTCCAGCTTCAGCGTGCCACGCTTGAGGTGATCAACCACCCGGCCCGGCGTACCGATCACCACTTGCACACCTTCACGCAGGGCGCGGGTCTGCGGACGGTAGTCCATGCCACCGCACAGCGTGACCACACGCAGTGACGGGGTTTGCTGGCCGTATTTTTCGAACGACTCGGTGACCTGCAACGCCAGTTCGCGGGTCGGCGCCAGCACCAGCACCTGCACGGCACCGACCGGCGCATCGCCGAAACGGGAAATCAGCGGCAACGCGAACGCGGCGGTCTTGCCGGTTCCGGTCTGTGCCTGGCCGATCACGTCACGGCCTTCAAGAATATGGGGAATAATCGCCTGCTGGATCGCGGACGGTGTCTGGTAACCGAGCGCACGAATGGCCTGCTTGACGGTAGGGGAAAGCTCCAGCGCATCAAAACCGGGCTGGGCGGTCAACTGTTCGGACATGAATCACCTTGCATCGCCACAGCAGCCGCCGTGGACGTGGATGGAATAATACCGGATACCCCGGGACCGACAGGTCCTGGGTTTCGCTCACCGGTTACGAGGCTTCCCGCGAGAAGCCCGGCCGTATCGCGTAGATAGGGGGAGGGGCCGAAAACGGGACTCAACGCCGCAATGTGCGGACGTGGCAGCTTGCTGAGCCCAACGCGGCTGCGTCGGGATGCTGCATCAAAGCGGCGCGGAGTATAGCGAATTGCAATCGCGAGCGCCAGCGGCACGAGGGTTGTGCCACAATAGCGCCGCCAACCTGACCGGAGCCCGCCATGACCATCTGGGTCGACGCCGACGCCTGCCCGAACATGATCCGCGACGTGCTGTTCCGCGCCGCGCAGCGTACCCACACGCCCATGGTGCTGGTCGCCAACCAGCCGGTGCGCACCCCGCCAGGCCAGCTGATTCGCGCCATCCAGGTGCCCGGCGGCTTCGACGAGGCAGACGACTACATCGCCACGCAGATCCAGCCCGGCGAGCTGGTGATCACCGCAGACATCCCGCTGGCTGCCCGCGCTATCGAAGCCGGCGCCACCGCCCTGCACCCGCGGGGCGAGCTGTTTACCCCGGACAACATCAGCCAGCGGCTGACGATGCGCAACTTCATGGAAGAGATGCGGGGCGCCGGCCTGGCCCAGGGCGGCCCGCCACCGATGACCGAACGCGACAAGCAGGTCTTCGCCAATGCCCTGGACCGCTGGCTCACTGCCCGCCGGACGCCTTCACGTTGATGCGCCCTTGACGCGCTGCCGGGCAGCATGATCATTATTCCAAGGCCGGTCAGGACGACCGGCGTCACGCTGCAAGGGGCCCCGATCATGAGTCGTTCTCTGGAAAAACTCGCCATCCTGCTGGTGGAAGACCACCGCCAGCTGGCGCAGACCGTTGTCGAATACCTGGAAGAACTGGGCGCCACCGCCGACTATGCCGGCGATGCTTCCCTGGCACGCGAACTGCTGCGCGAACATCACTACGACCTGATCCTGCTCGATGTGATGCTGCCCGGCGAAGACGGCTATTCACTGTGCCGTTACCTGCGCCATGACCTCACACTGGACACCCCCGTCATCTTTCTGACGGCCCGCGATCACCTGGATGACAAGCTCGAAGGCTTCTCCAAGGGTGCCGACGACTACCTGGTGAAACCGTTCGCGCTGCCGGAGCTGTCTGCGCGCATCCAGGCCCTGGTACGCCGTGAGCGCCGCGAGGTGGCCCCGCATGTGTTGTCCGTGGCTGATCTGGAGCTGGACCCGGCACGCCAGGAAGTGCGCCGGGACGGCAAGGTGCTGAAGCTCTCCCCCACTGCGTTCCGCATCCTGCGTATCCTGATGCGCGAAACACCGAAGGTCGTCAGCCGTGAGCAGCTTGAGCATGAACTCTGGGGTGACCTGGTGCCCGACTCCGATGCCCTGCGCAGCCACCTCTATAATCTGCGCAAAGTGATCGACAAGCCGTTTGATGTGGCCTTGCTGGAAACCTTGCCAGGCGTGGGCTTTTCGATTCGCAATCCCGCAGCGTGACGGATAACGGTCAAATATTCCCGATGTCCAGTAGGGTGGGTAGAGCGAACGCGAAACCCACCGGGTCCATGCCCGGTAATCACTCCCACAAAATCATCGAAAGCATCTGGTTTGGGTAGCAGGTAGTTTCGCTGGTTTTGTGCGAGCAGTACGCTACATGGACCCGGTGGGTTTCGCGTTCGCTCTACCCACCCTACTCTTCTGCCAGTGAGGGAACACAATGCGCACCTGCGTACCCTGTCCCGGCTGGCTCGCCACCTCCAGTTCCCACCGGCAGTGCTCGCACAGACGTTGCACAATCGCCAGCCCCAGGCCGTGCCCCCCTTCCGCGTTGCCTTGCCCACGCTCAAACGGACGCAACAGGCGTTCCAGCTCTTCCGGATCAATCCCTGGCCCGGTGTCGCGTACCAGCACCTCCTGTTCGCCGATGATCACTTCGACGGAACCGGAGTTGGTGTAATTGATGGCGTTGCGCACCAGGTTGGTCAGGACGATCGACAATACCTGCTCCGGCACCTCGAGGATCAGCATGGCCCGCTGCGTGCAGCCGAGCGTCACCGCCTTGCGTTGCGCCAGCGGTTGCAGGCGCTCCACCAGGTTCAGCACCAGGTCATTGACGATCAGATGGTCCGAGGGCAGCGCCTTGTATTCACTGCGCGCCAGCAGCAGCAAGGTTTCAATCAGCGCCTCCATGTCACCGACCGTGTCCTCGATGCGGCGTACCGAAGGGGTGCCGGGGAAGCGTTCGGCCAGCAATTCAAGATTGGCGCGGATCACCGCCAGAGGCGTGCGCAATTCGTGGCTGGCATCGCGCGAAAACTGCCGCTCGCGCACTACGAAATCCAGCAGCCGGTCGGAATAGGCTTCCAGCGCCGAGACCAGCACGGCCACTTCCGAATCCGCTTCGGTTTCAATGCTGGCGAAATCCGGCCGCGCGGTGCCGGTTTCGCGCAGCGGCACGTCCCGAAGCATTTCCGCCAGGTGCACCAGCGGCGACATCAATTGACGCGACTTGCGCCAGGTCAGAAACGACATCAGGTAAATGACCAGCAATACACCGGCCAACGGTGCCACACCGAATACCAGTGCCAGCGCCGACACCCGCCGTTCATCAAAGATGAGATACAGCGTCAGGTCACCCCGCTGCTCCAGGTAGACAATCGGCTGGTCGCCGCCCAACGGCACCCGATGAAAGCCAGGCTCGAGCTTCTGGAACGCATCGGGAATGCGGTCATGCGCGTGCGCCGGATCATCCAGCAACCCGAGCAGGTGGCGGGTGTTCGGTCGGGGGAAGCCCGGTTGCTGGTCGTAAAGCTGCCAGAAATGCTGTGCCTCCAGCATCAACGCCTGCTTGACCAGCACGTGCTCGATGATCTTGGCCGTCGCCATCACACCGAGCACGGTAGTCAGGCTGATCAGCACCACCTGTGTCAGGTAAAACCGGGCAAGCCGGTGTTGCACGCCGGAACGTCGACGGCTGGCCATGGCATCCCCTCGCCCAGAGCGCCCGGCAACGCGTTTCAGCCTCTCCAGCAGCGACGGCTGCGGCGCAGCCTGCTGCGTCAATGCAGTGCTTCCGGGCGAACAAAACAATAGTGGCCGACAAACCACTCGTTGCCGTCACGATAGGCGAAAAGCTCCGCACAGGCCATGAAAAACATGCGCCAGCGTTGCAACCAGCGGCGCGCATCCTCGCGACCGTAGGTGGCCACAAGCACCGGCATCAGGGTATCGCGCCGCTGGTCTGCGTTATCCAGCCAGGCTTCGAGCGTGCGCGCATAGTGGCGGCCATTCACACGCCAGGCATCCTGCAGCACCAGCCGGTCCTGGCAACGCTCAAGCAGATCGAACGAAGGCATCACCCCGCCGCTGAAGAACATGCGCCCCATCCAGTTTTCCTCGCCTTCGGTCTCGAACGGATAGAACACCTTGTCGTGGCAAAAGATATGCACGAACAGCTTGCCGCCGGGCCGCAGCCAGTCATGGATGCGGTGCATCAACACACGGTGATTGCGCACATGCTCGAACATTTCCACGGAGACCACGCGATCAAAATCGCCGTCGGGATTAAAGGTGGTGACATCCGCCGTGATCACCCGCACGTTTCGCAGGTTACGCTGCTGCGCCTGGTCATCGATCCAGGCTTTCTGCGACGCAGAGTTGGAGACTGCAATGATTTCGCTGTTTGGATACTGCTGCGCCATCCACAGGGACAGCGAACCCCAGCCACAGCCCAGTTCCAGCACCCGCTGGCCATCCTCCAGGCCAGCGCGCTGACAGGTCAGCGTCAGCATGGCTTCTTCGGCCTCCGCCAGGGTGCGAACACCCTCCCCCCACAGGCAGGAGGAATATTTCAGGTACGGCCCCAGCACGCGCCCATAGAACGCTGCCGGCACTTCATAATGCTGGTCATTGGCGGCCTGCTGCTGTTCCGCTACCGGGCCATCGGCAAGTTGCGCCATCAGCGCCTGCTTGCGTGCCTCCACCGCACCCGGCTCGTCGGCATGTTCCTGGCGCAAACGCTGGTCAAGCAAACGGCGAATGCCAAAACGGATCAGACTGTCCGGCACCCAGCGGCGCTCGGCGAGATCAACCATCATGTCGCGGTCTCCATGGGAAAAAGGCACTGGTCGTGCGCTGATAACGCCGGTAATCCTCACCCCGGCTTTTCAGCGCCTGTCGTTCGGTATAGGGAATGCCTGTGACGAACCACAGGAACAGCCACATCATCAGCGGTGCCAGCCACAGCCACGGCGCGCCGGGCGCACCGATGGCGAGCACCGGGTAACTGAACCAGTGCAGCCATTCGAAGAAATAATTCGGATGGCGCGAATAACGCCACAGCCCCTCGCGGCAAGTTTTGCCGCGGTGCGCCGGGTCTTCACGAAATTGCGCGAGCTGGCGGTCGGCGGCGCTCTCGCCAATCAGCGCGACCACGCCCAGGACGCCGCCGAGCAACAGCCACAATGGTTGCACCGGGCCCGGATGGCCGCTGATCACGAACGCCGGCAGTGCAAACAGCCATGCCAGCAGCCCCTGGCCAAGAAAGAAAAAGAAATGAAACAGGCCGATGCGCTCACCCAGTGCCTCACGCATGGCGCGATAACGACCTTCCTCGGCATCGCCCAGCACCCGCGTCAGGATGTGTGTACCCAGCCGCCACGACCAGAAACCCAGCAACACCGCCGCCACAAGACGCACCAGCCAGACACCGTCGCCCATCCACAGGTACATCAGCGACACCGCGCCCACACCGTAGGCCCACACCACGTCGGCGTAGCCGCCATTCGCCGTGCGCTGTTGAACCCACCAGCCCAGCAGGCTCCAGATCAGCAACAATACAGCGCCATATATCAGCATCCTGTTCTGCCCTCCCTGGGCCACATTGCCTGGCCGCCAGGCCCGGCGCCGCGTGCGGCCCACCAGGCCAGCGCCGGCACCAGCAGTGCCCACACCAGGCCATACCATACCGCCAGCGGCAGCCACCCCGCTGGCGCACTGGCCGCGCCCCATCGCACACCGGCCAGCACCGAGCCAACGCTGCCGATCGCACCGAACACCGCCGCCAGCCACACGCGCCCCTGCAACCAGGCGAGGCTGTGATTCAGACTCATGGCAAACCCCACCCAGAGCACCATGATCCAGACCGGCGGCCACACCGGGGACCAGGCCAGACGATATTCGATCAGGCCAAGCGACAACCAGACACGTTCCGCCAGCATCCCCGCGAGCAGACCGGCCAACGCCATCCGCCCTTCCGCACGCCACGATGCGCCACTGCCGACGGCCAGCGCCACCAGTGCAAGCAGCATCACCAGCGCTGGCCATTGCCGCCCCAGTGACGCCCCCAGCACGGCTGCCAGCCACAACCCCTGGAACAACACCGCGTTGCCCAGAATGGCCGGAGGAATCTGTCGTAAACGCTTCATGAGTTGCATCAGCCAACGCTAGCCGGCACACGGTCAAGCCACCGTGAAACATCCACGCACCGATTCACAACGGGTTCACCGCACAGGCCGGACACTTCGATCATGAACCCACATTACCGATCTGCCCGTCTGCTGTTACCGCTGTTGCTGTGCCTGCTGGCACTGGCCGGTTGTGCCCATCGCCCGCCGCAGGATTTCGCCGCCCAGTATCTGGCTGCGCTGGAACGGTTCCCCGCCAGCACCACGGCCGATCTGGATACCGCCATGCCTCGCTTTGTCGAGGTGTTCACTCACATGACGGCGGCGGACATACGGCAGCGCGTCGCCAACGCCTATGCACCCGATCTGTTTTTCAATGACACCCTGTATACCGCCACCCATCGGGACGCACTGGCCGACCACCTGGCCAGCACCGGCAACGCGATGGACGCCATGCAGGTGGAGATTCTCGGCTGGACGGCGGAAGACGGAGAGGTCTACGTGCGGTGGCTGATGCACACGCAGTTTTCGATGGCCGGGCGCGATGTGGACACCCGCACCACCGGCATGACACACCTGCGCTTCAATGATGCCGGCCAGGTGGTGCTGCATCAGGATTTCTGGGACAGCAGCCAGGGCTTCTTCGAACATATCCCCGTGCTCGGCGGCATGATCCGCTGGGTGCGCGGACAACTGTGACACGGCCACCCACGCACGTGGCCCCCACCGGAGACATGCCATGCAGCGCTCAGTGCTCACACTGCTGGTGGCCTTGCTGCCGCTGACCGTTCATGCCGCCCCCCCTGCACCAGCGCACTTTTTTGCTGAGGACGTGTCGCTCACCGAATGCGGTACCGGCGAAGTGCGGGCACTGCGCTTTTTTCGCGTCGGGCAGGCCACGCTGGCCAGCGCCCGCTGCGACGGCGATCTCAACCCGCCGCTGCGGCTGGTCTTCCGTTATCGCCGCGAGGTGCCCGGCGACGCCTTCGGCAAGGCTGCCGAGGCCATGATCGGCCGCAACATGACCGACGACGCCTTCCAGCAACTCAAGCCCCGGCTGCAGGCCTTCAACAGCCACTACCGCGATATTGGTGCCGGCGATGTCTATCAGCTTGATTACGACGCCGACGGGCGGCTGCTGCTGAGCCTCAACGATCAACCGCTGGTGATGGAACAAGGCGATGATTTTGCCCGCGCCTACCTGAAGATCTGGTTCGGCGAACGCCCCTATTCCGCAGATCTCAAGCAGGCGCTGCTGGGGGACTGAGCAGCGCCCGCGCCCGGACCACCGTCTTATATCCGCCGGGGGGCTGCGCTACACTGCCCCGGAACAGTCAATGGCAGGCCGGCAGCGGGCGCGGGGGACACGGATGGGCTTCTGGAATCAGGGTGCGGTGCAATCATTGCCCAGCCAGGACAATGAACCGGGCATCACCAGCCAGGACCGACTGCGTGCGGTCAGCAAGGCCGCATGGCTGACACTGTTGATGTTACTGCTGGCCGTGACGATCACGGCCGTCTGCGTGCTGGCCACCGGCGAACGCAACTGGGTGTTTGCACTGGGCCTGGCAATCCTGATCCCGCTGCTCGTGACACCGCTGGTGGTCTACCCGATCAGTTGCCGCAACGCGGCGCTTATCCGCAGCAATCGCCACCTGCAGCAACTGGCCCGCCATGATCACCTCACCGGGCTGTTCAATCGTCCTTACATGCTCAACATGCTGGAACGCGAGCTGGCACTGTCCAGCCGCCACGATTACCCCGTGTCGCTGATGCTGATCGATATCCAGAACAACCGCGACATCATTGACCGCCTCGGCCGCCACGCCTCTGACAAGGCGCTGCAGCGGGTAGCGCGGGAAGTGCGCACGCAAATCCGCGAAAGCGACCTGTTCGGCCGTGTAGAAGGCGCACAGTTCATGCTGGTATTGCCGCACACCGGGCTGCGCGATGCACTGCGCATCAGCGACAACCTGTGCCGCCTGCTCAATCGCCAGGACATCAACACCGACAGCGCGGCCATCAGCCTGCTCACCTGTTTTGGTGTCGCGTCCACCGAGCACAGCAGCCGCACGCTGCAAAACCTGCTCAACGACGCCGATTACGCGCTGTACAACGCGCGCAAGCAGAGCGGCGCTGTCGTCGACAGTTGATCTCCCGCGCTTGCGTACCATGGTGCACGCCACGCCGGTGATGCACGACGGGGCAAAATCTGCATTGATTCAGCGCATTTTTCTGCGTGCTGCCGTTCAGCCGCAGTATGTTAATTTTTATTGACTGTCCGCAGTTCCGGTTTACCTGCCGCACGTATGTAACAGAAAATAACGGCGTTATTCATTCCCCCCTCATCCAGGACGGACCAAGATGAAAGCCACGACTCGCAAATACGTTTCCCTGCTGGGCCTTGCAGGCGCCTCGCTGATCGGCGTTTCCGCCCAGGCACACGATATTCCGGAAAAATACATTTACCTCGGTGGCCACGTCAGCCAGTACTGGTTCGATAAGGACGAACTCGGCCCGAACGGCTATGACACGGTCACACTGCCCGGCCTGCAGGCTGGCGCGCGTTTCGCACCGAACTGGTCGGCCCAGTTGTGGTGGGAGCGCAATGCGGTGCGCACCGAGGTGACCAACGACAAGAGCTACGCCAACGTATCGCTGGCTTCCCTGCGTTATCACTTCCACGACACCTCCTGGGGCCCGTTCGAACCCTACGCGGGCCTGACGGCCGGCGAGCTGCGTTTTGATCGCCGCGGCGATGAAGAAGACAAGGAAACCGTGGCCGGCGCCGAATTCGGCATGCAGGCACGGCTGGCTGAACACTGGATTTTCGATATCGGCGCCCGTCCGCTGTGGGCCGAGTGGCACGATCGCTTTGAAGGCGAGGTGTACGCCGGCCTGAACCTGGTGTTCGGCGCCACCCGCAAGGCCGAGCCCGCACCGGAGCCGGTCGTGCCGGCCGTGTATGACCAGGACAACGACGGCGTGCCGGATGAGCGCGACAACTGCCCGAACACCCCGGCCGGTGTGACCGTGGATGCCAATGGCTGCCCGCTGGACACCGACGGTGACGGCGTGCCGGACTACCTGGATCAGTGCCCCAACACCCCGGCCGGTGCGCTGGTGGACGAACAAGGCTGCCAGAAATACCTGGAAAGCGATGTGCGTGAAACCCTGTACGTCGAGTTCGAGCTGAACAAGGCCGAGATTCGCCAGGAGTACATCGGTGAGCTGGCTCAACTGGCGGAAATGATGAAGCAATACCCGTCCGCGCGTCTGCTGCTGGAAGGCCACACCGACAGCACCGGTGCCGCCGCCTACAACATGCGCCTCTCGGGTGAACGCGCCGCGTCAGTGAAGAACTCGCTGGTCAACAGCTTCGGCATCAGCCCGGACCGCATCGACACCGTGGGCCGGGGCGAAGAACAGCCGATCGCGGACAACACCACCGCCGAAGGCCGTGCCCAGAACCGCCGCGTTGAGGCGATCCTGCGCGCGACCAAGCGTGAAGCCCTGTACGAAGAGTAATGGCCGCCGCCCCGCCTTCCCGGCGGGGCACTCGGTCCACAAGACGCCGCCTTTAATGGGCGGCGTTTTCTTTTGGAGGCCGGCCTTGCCGCCTTCACGGGGAACCCGCAAATGCCATATATATCAAATAGACATCACAACAGAGCACGGAACAGATAGCCGTTTTTGCCATTCTTTTTGTACGATATAACCTCTTTTTCTTGTAAGCATTTTCTTACAAGACGATTGTTTCGATAGTTATCAATCAGTTACACATGGATACAGACAGACCGCCGTTCCCTGCCCTGCAGACCCCCTTTCCCCTCATCCACACCTCACCGGACGTAAACGTTCAGTACTTTCTTCTCAGCAAGGACCCGGCTCACATACATTTGATGACATAAATACAACACTGGCGTGCCAGCCCGACCGCCACGCCGCCTCCTGCTCGGCAACCCCCAACTGGCTGATATATATAACGTTTCACCTCTCACCCGGGATGGCAGATTCGTCATCTTCTGCGCCATTCCATGGCCTTTGCCCGGAAGCAGGCCCCGAAGACACCTCGCGATCCGCGATCATTCGCGCTGCGGCACCGGCCCTGCCCCGGTGCCGACTGTTTTCTTTGGGAGTCAGCAAGAGGGAATGCACATGAACTTTTCCAGAATCGGGCTTGCAGCGGGCACGCTGGGCCTCATCCTCGGCACCCCTGCCTTTGCCGAGCAACAGTGGCCGGAATCCTTCGGCTATCTGGGTGTACAGGGGTCTTACTACGATATCGAAGACGGCCGCGATGCCATCGGTGATGTCGAAAACTACTGGCAACCGGCGGTGAACCTCGGTTACCGCTTCAACCCGCGTTTTTCCGCCCAGTTGCAGTACGGCAAGGCGGAAACCAGTGCCAAGAACATCAATCTCGACGTCGACGCCGAACTGGCCAGCATCGTCGGCCGCCTGCACTTTCCGGAGTGGTCAGTGATCGGCTTCCAGCCGTATGCCGGCCTCGGTTACGGCCGCAATGAACTCGACCCGGAAGTGCTCGACACCAAGAAAGAAGACATGGTGGTGGGCGAACTGGGCCTGCAGCGCCTGCTGAGCCGCTCTTTCATGCTGGACCTTGGCGTGCGTGGCCTGCTGGAAACCGATGACCGCTTCTTCGATTCACAGCCCTACATCGGCCTGAACTGGCTGTTCGGCAAGCGCTACGCCGAAGCGCCGGCACCGAAACCCGCGCCACGCAATGAAGAGCCGCTGTGGATCGACAGCGATGGCGACGGTGTACCGGACCATCTGGATCAATGCCCGGATACCCCGGCGGGCGCGCTGGTGGACGATGTGGGTTGCCACCTGGTGCTGACCGAAACCGTAAACATCACGCTGCATGTGGAGTTCGACCACGACAGCACCACCGTGAAGCAGGGCTACCTGCCGGAAATCCAGGAAGTGGCCCAGGTGCTGACCCAGTACCCCGGCGCGGAAGTGCTGCTGGAAGGGCATACCGACTCCACCGGCTCCGCCACGTACAACCAGAACCTGTCTGTCGCCCGCGCCAACGCGGTCATGCGTGTCCTGATCTCTGAATTCGGCATTGGCGCCGAGCGCATCCGCACCTCGGGCATGGGCGAGTCCCAGCCGATCGCCGACAACGGCACCGCCGAAGGCCGCGCACAGAACCGTCGTGTCGAGGCCGTCATCCAGGCGAGCCGTGAAGAAATCCAGATGCGCTAACCGAATTGAACGAACAGGCATGCATGGCATGCGGGAGAAGGAACATGAACGAGATCAAGAAACCCTGGATCACCGGCACCTCACTGCTGCTCGCAGCGCTGCTGGTCACGGCCTGCGGCGGTGGCGGCGGCCCGAACTCGAGCCGTATCGACGTCCCTGGCGGCGAAGACCCGCGCACACCGGAATTCTGTGACGATCCGGAGCAGACCTTCGGCATCGACAGCAACGGCATCCTGCCGGCTGACGGCGCTACCGACGTGGCACTGAACAGCGTCATCAACCTGCGCTTCACCCACAATGTGGATGCAGCATCGGTGAATGAAACCACGCTGTTCATCACCAACGGCGGCACCGTGGTGCCGGTGAACTATCAGGTCAACGGCCGTAACGTGACCCTGACACCACAATCCCCGCTGGTGGGCAACACCGAATACACCATCAATGTCGGTGCCGACATCGCCACCGCGCTGTGTCTGCCACCGAAGACGCCGAAATTCATCAGCAGCGATGACGTGGGCGATACCACTTTCACCACCGGCACCCAGCCGGACAGTGAACAGCCGACTATCGTCTCCATCACGCCCGCTGACGGCGCCACGCTGGTCCCGCAAGACGCCAGTGTCACCATCGTCTTCAGCGAGCCGGTCAAAGCCTCCACTGTCAGCGCCAGCACCATCAGCATGACGCAGGACAGCTCGGGCGCAGAGATTGCCGGCAACTTCGATGTGAAGAACGAGATCGTGGTATTCACGCCCAGCTCGCCGCTGCAAATGCAGCAGAACTACTCGGTGAGCGTGTCCACCAACATTCGTGACCTGGCAGATAACGCACTGCAGGACGCCGGCGCCAGCAGCTTCCGCACCGGGGGTGTGGTGGTCGCATTGAACGACACCCTGGTCAGCCAGATTCCCGGCCTGAGCGATCTGATCAACGGCCCGCTGGCCGATCTGCTCACACAGATCGGTCTGGTACCGGATGAAGGCGGCGGCGTCGGTAACCTCGACAACCTGGCCATCATCACGCTGCCACTGCCGACGGATATCAACAATCCGACCGAGTTCGACGATCTGCTGGTGGCGGTCTGTGACCCGGAAAACCCGGCACAGGATTGCGCACTGAAACTGAACGTCGGCCTGGACCCGGCCTCGCTGCAAACCCTCGCCGACGAACTTGCCTCGGGTGATCCGCAAGCGGTGCTGGATGCACTGACCAACGCCCTGGTGTCCGAAGACGGCGCGCTGTCCGTGGACCTGAGCCTGCTGGAAGATGGCCTGCCGGGTGTCACGCAACTGCTGGATACCGTGCCAGGGTTGGGCGACGCACTCGACATGGTGGTCGGCTCGCTGGAAGACGGCCTGTCACAGGTGCCGATGCTGAACGACCTGATCGACCAGCTCGGTCTGTTCGGTGAAGGCAGCGTGGTGGATCTGGGCCTGCTGTCCGGCTCGCTGCTGTCACTGGGTGTGGGCGACCAGGAAGATCGCCTGCTGGACCTGCAACTCCTCGATCCGAGCACTGGCGCCCTGCTGAACATCGGCGGCGGGCTGCTGGACGACGTACTGGACCCGGTACTGGATGCACTGGACCCGGTCCTTGACCCCGTCAATGAACTGCTCTGCAACACTATTCCGCTGCTGTGCCTGCGGCGTTGATTTGACTCCCGCATAATGCGGCTTGGGGCGCCTCCCCCCTCGGGGCGCCCCCTTTTTTTAGAAGCGTCGGACGTCTGACGTCGGACGTCTGACGCCAGGGCCTGTTCACACTAAATCCACCGGTCCTGTTGAGTCTGCAAACGCACC
>NZ_AQOR01000031.1 GCF_009846755.1 Alcanivorax sp. S71-1-4 | reverse complement strand
GTCACGCACTGCTCGCACAAAATGATCGAACCCCACGCATCCGTCTGGCTAACTGCGCGCACAAAAGCCATCGAAACCACGCATCCATCTAGCAGGGTGTTGAAAAAGCCTCTTTGAGACTTTTTCAAGCCACCTTTGCGGCGCAGGCCCGCAAAGGTGGGCACGGACAATCAATCGCTTAGCGCGCTTGATTTTGCTGACGGCCTGATTGCGCCGTCAGCGCAGGCTGTTTTTCAACAGCCTGCTAGCGCACTGCTCGCACAAAAGCCATCGAAACTACCTCTCCGTCGCTGCCCCAATAAGGCAGTTTCGATAATTTTGTGGGAGTGAATAATTGGCATGGACCCGGTGGGTTTCGCATTCGCTCTACCCACCCTACCGCACATCGCGCAGTAACAGATCAACAAACCGTTCCAGTTGCGCCAGGTTGCGGCAGGGCAATGCCTGCCGGCAGTACGGCAGATACGCCGGCATCTCCGAATCACCACTGCCCCAGCGGTTGCGCCCTTCCGGGTTCAGCCACAGCACTTGCCGGGCGCGCTCACTGATCTGCTTCAGCCACTGCTGCCCTGGTGGCAGGTTATTGTTGCGCGCGTCACCGAGGATGATCACCGTGCTTTGCTTGTCCAGCACACCCTCGCAATCCACCCAGAACTGCGACAGCATGCCGCCGTAATCAGTGCCACTGCCGGCATACTCCGCCAGCACGCGGTCCACCGCGCCGGCAGCCTGGCCTGACGGCCCGGAGAAATAATCCGTCACCTCGCCAAAGCGCGAGGCAAAGGCAAAGCTGCGCACCCGTGGCAACACTTCATTGACGGCATAGAGAAACAGCAGCAGAAAACGCGCAGCGGCCGCCACGGAGGAGGACACATCACAAATCACGAACACGCGCGGCCGTGTACGGCGCGCCCGCTTCCAGTGCAGCCGCACCGGCAGGCCATCGTGCCGCACGCTGCTCATCAGGGTACGGCGCGCATCCAGCATGCCGCGCTTGGCTTTTTTCCGGCGCCGGGAATGGGTCGCTATCAGCCGCCTGGCCATACGTTGCACCAACGCCTGCACATCGCGGAACTCATGCAGGTCACGCAGATTCACGTCGCGCATGGCCTGCTCACGCAGACGCTGGCCTTCGGCACGTGCCTGCAACAGGAACTCCCGGTTGACCTGTTCCAGCACCTGCTGCTGCAGCGCCGTGCGCGCCGAGCGCAACGGCACGGCGCGCGGATCACCGTCACGTTCCAGCGCCATCAGTTCTTCGTCCAGCGCCTCGGCGCCCATTTCCCGCATCACCCGGCGCGCAAACAACCCTTTCTGCGTAATCACGCGAATCTGCCATAACCCGGCCGCGCGCGCCGCCTGCGCCATGCGCGCGGAAAGCTGCGCCTCGTCACCCTGCGCCAGCATCTGGCCCAGCTCGGACGTCACGCCCTGCATGCCACCGCCGGCGCCGCCACCACCGAATTCGCCACCGCCACCTTGCGGCGGCTCGGCGGCACGCGGCGCCTGTGCAGTGTCTCGTGGCCGCGCGAAGGCGAAGAAATCATCAAAGCACTGCGCAAAGCGCAGCTTGTCCTGTTCGGTTTTCGCCAGAGCCAGTGACAGCCCCGCTTTCAATCGCCTGCGATCGTCGTACCCCAACTGCTCGGTGACCCGCACCGCGTCCAGTGTCTCCGCCGTCGAGACGGGCACACCGGCCCCCCTCAGCGCCTTGACGAATTCGGTCAGGGTATCCGTGGCCATCAGGGTTTCAACAGCCGGGACATGTCCGCACGGGCGGTCACAAGGTCTTCCTCATACTTGAGCAGCAGCCGCAGTGTGGCTTCCACCAGTTCCGGGGTCAGGGACTGCGCGTGCAACAGCACCAGTGCGCGCGCCCAGTCGAGGGTTTCCGACACGGCGGGATGTTTTTTCAGGTCCATGGCACGCAGCCGCGACACGAACGTGGCCAGTTGCTCACGCAGGCCCGCCGCCACGTCCGGCACGCGCGCGGCGATGATCTGCTGCTCCAGCCGGATGTCCGGAAAGGGAATATACAAATGCAGGCAGCGGCGCTTGAGCGCGTCGGACAACTCGCGGGTATTGTTGCTGGTCAGGAACACCAGCGGTTCATTGCGTGCCGTAATGGTGCCGAGTTCGGGAATGGAGATCTGGTAGTCGGACAACAGCTCCAGCAGGAACGCTTCGAATTCCTGATCAGCCTTGTCGATCTCGTCGATCAGCAACACCGGTGCTTCGTCCGACCGCAACGCCTGCAGCAAGGGACGCGGCTCCAGAAAATCCTCGGAATAAAACGCATCACCGAAACCGGCCAGGCGCTGCATGGAATCAGTCAGTGTCTGCGCATCACCGAGCACATCGCCGAGCTTTTCTTTCAGCAGTTGCGTGTACAGCAACTGCTTGCTGTATTTCCATTCGTACAGGGCGCGGGTTTCATCCAGCCCTTCGTAACACTGCAGGCGGATCAGCGGGGCTTCCAGAAACGCGGCGGAGGCCTTCGCCAGCTCCGTCTTGCCGACGCCGGGCGGGCCTTCCACCAGCACGGGCTTGCGCAATTGCGCAGCCAGGAACACCGCCATGGCGATGTCGTCGTTGCAGATATACCCCTGGCGGGCAAAGTTCTCGCGGACCTCGTCCACCGAGGCAATGCGGGTTTTCACTCAGCGTCTCCTGACAGCGCGGGATGGTGATAACGCGGGTGTCAGGCAGTGTAAAGCACAGCGGGGAGGGGCGTCCTGACCAAAACGATCAGGGCTGGTTCAGGTGGTTCCGGCCTGATCAGTGCATGATGATTTCGTCACCGTAAAGCACACGCGGCAGTTCCATCATCTCGTCCAGATCATCGGATTCCTCTGCCTGCACTTCATAGCGCGACGAGGTGACCTGGCCGTCGATCATGTCAGGGATGGCGTCGAGAAAGGCGTCCACATGATCGGAGGCAAAATGGGTTTCCAGCGCGGCCAGTGAACGCCATTGTTGCCAGATCATGATGACCTCGGGCCGGTCCGCCTGCACATAGACTTCATAGGAAAGGCAGCCGTCTTCAGACCGGGATGCCTCGGCCAGCGCCTGCACCAGCGCCACCGCTTCGTCCCGATGGTCTTCTTTGACCGGAATTTCGCCTTTGACAATGATCATGCGTGACCGATAGCGCCTGCCTGAGTTACAAGGCGCGGGAGTCTATCACACTCCGGCCCCGGACGCCGCAGGGGCCTCCTGCAGCGCTTCCCGGAAGAAGCCGAGCACGCGATCCAGCGCCTGACGGGTCGGATGGCCCGCCTCGTCCACGAGATCCGTGGTCACCACCGAGTGCGCCACCGGCGCAATACCGTGCGGGTTACCGGGGCGGGAGGAAATCTCGATCCCCTCGAACCCCGGCCCGAGCCGCTCGCGCAGCGCCCTGAAGCGGCTGCCGCCACACAGGGCATCGGCCGTGAAGCGCAGCCCGAGCACCTTCAACTGTTCCTCGTCCATGCGCTGGCGCAGCCGCGCCACGTCCGCCGGCGCCAGATGCACCGCCCGCCGCAGGCCCGGTGTCAGGCCCAGCGGCAGAGATGGCTGGCTCAGCACCGGCGCCTTCACCCAGGGGTCCAGGGCCAGCGCCAGGGCAAAATTGCCGGTCAGGCACATGCCGATGGCCCCCACCGCGCCACCCAGTTCCTCGTGCGCGGCGCGGCTCAGGCCACGCAGGAAATCCGTCACCGGGCTGGTGCGGTGGGCGGCCAGCACGGCAAATTCCTTGCGCACACAGGCCATCGCCATCTGTTGCGCCACGTAGCCCGGCGAGAAATGCCGGCCCGGTGTGCCGAACAGGCTCGGCATCAGCACGGTGAAGCCTTCTGCCGCCACACGCCGGGCAAAACGGGCCACTTCCGGCGTGATACCCGGCACCTCGTGAACGATCAGCACTGCCGGCCCCTCGCCCTGCCGGAACACCGGGTAGGTGTAGCCGGCATGGGTGAATTCACTGACGCTGAAATCGGCCAGGCTGTCGTCATCACGAACGGGGTGGAGAAGGCTCATCCCTGGGCTCCCGGAGCGGTGGAAAACCGCGATTGTATCGCTGTGGCCGCCGCCAAGTGGGCCAACCCGCCGTCAGCTACGGAACACCACACTCGCAGCCAGCGGGTCACGCCCGATGCGGGTACGGTTGGCCGGCACCGCGACGTCCTCGTAACCGAAGCTGATGCCGCACAGGATGGCGGTGCTGTCGGGCTCATCGAACAGCTCGCGCACGTCGTCCGGGTAGTAACGCATGCTGCCCTGGGCGCAGGAGCCGATACCAAAGGCCGTCATGGCCAGCATCAGGCTCTGGATATACATGCCCACATCCAGCGCCACCGTGACGCCGAAGCGCCGGTCCATGCCGATGAACACCACATGCGGTGCATCAAACAGTTCAAAGTTGCGCAGCACGGCACGTGTACGGCCGGCCTTGTCGTCGCGGGCAATACCCATGTTGTTATACAGCTCGACGGCGCAATCCACCTGGCGGCGCCGGTAATCACCCTCGAAGGTGGGCATGGCCTCGAAATCGGGGTTGATCATGACGCCGTTGCCGGCCTTTTCGACCATCCGCGCACGCAAGGTGTCACGGACGCTGCCGGACGCCACCAGCGCGCGCCAGGGCTGGATATTGCAGTTACTCGGGGTGAGCTGTGCCAATGCGAATACGGCATCCAGTGTCTCGCGGGGCACCGGCTTGTCGAGGAAACCGCGCACGGAGCGGCGGGTCTGCAGGGCCTGCTCCAGGCTCATGTCAGCGGCGGTCATGGCGTCTCCTTGGGCGAATGCAAAGCACGCACTATAGGAGCGGCACAAAGGCGGGGACCATGGCGAAAGCAACCACGGCGTGGGCAGCCGCGACACTTCCGCCACCCTGAGTGTGCAGTCACTTACTTCGTGAGACTTACTCTATGCGGCAACACCGGCCTCGGCATCCCGCAGCGCCGAGCAGATTTCCGCGATCACCGGCGCCGGCGCCCGGCGCAGGGCCGCCTCCGGCACCATGCCGAAACGGTCACCACAACAGGCACAGAGCACCAGATAGGAGACACCCAGTGGATCAGACGGATCGTCCTGCTCCCGCACCACCCAGCGCTCTGCCTTCGCCCGTTGGCCGATGTCATGATAGTAGTCCAGCCCGAGCGGCCGTGACGGCTCGAAATCGAAGGTGGCCGGGCAGCCCTGGCAATTGAGCCACATGTCGTACAGGGCTGCGGCATCGTAGGGATCACAAGGATTGAAGTGCATCGCTGACACCATGAATCAGTAAGTTACCCACATCTTTTAAGGTAATCACGCACAACCAGCAACGCCGCTCATCATATTTTCATGAGCGTTGTCATAAAGTTACCGGACAAACCTCACAAATCCATTAACTATCGAGCCGCATGCCTGCTGCCATCGCCCGCCCTCCCAGGAAGACCATCTGCAACTGCACTTCCAGGCGCGGCAGCTGCAATGCACGGGTGTCCGGTGACATATCCAGTGCCAGGATGCCGAAACCGAACATGATCGCCACCGCCGCTTCGGCTTCCGCCTCCACGTTCACCGGCACCTGAACACGGGTGGCGACGACCTGCCGCACATCGTCGGCCAATTCTTCCACCAGCAATTGCAGCGCCCGGTGGATACGCTTCTGGTACACCGGCGACGGCCCCAGGCGTTGACGCACCAGCAGCCGGAACTCGATCTGATGATCGTCCAGGTAACCGATGAAGCGCTCTATCATGCTGCGGATGGCGGTGCTGGCCTGCCCCTTGATCAGTGCCTGCCGGCCTTCACGCATGCGTTCACGCAGGCGGGTGCAGGCCTGCTCCACCAGCGCCAGCCCCAGCGCTTCCATGTCCGGGAAATGGTTGTACAGGGAGGTGGGGGCCAGGTCGGCAGCCCGCGCCACTTCCCGCAGGCCCAGGCTGTCCAGGCTGCGGCCTTCCGTGATCAGCGACAGCGTCGCCTGAAGGATACGTTCACGGGTATGTTGTTTCTTCTCAGCGCGGGAAAGCGTACTCATGGCTGACTCATCGGCCCATATTCGCAGAACAGTTGTTAGCCTATATTGATCAATCTGACATCACAACTTCTAATTCTGTACTTTTTTTGTACCGATTATTGACATGACCCGCATCCAACCCCAAAATTCGACTCACACTTGTTAGTCAAAATGCCGACATGGCAAAAAACCTGCAAGGCATCCAGCGGCCTCCGCTGGACGGCTGTCACACAGCGGGGCGACTATCACACAGGACAATACGACCGCTCCGGGCAGGAGCGGGACAGCATGGCCAGCCAAGGGCGCCGAGAGAGAGCGCCAGGCCACGCAGGTATCAATGTCACGCCGCTGTGCGCTCAGCGGTCCACAACAGGGAAGCAAAAAGGGGTCCGTTCCATGAATTACTTCGTCACCGGCGCTACCGGCTTTATCGGTCGTTTTCTTGTTGCCCGCCTGCTCAAGCGGCCCGGCACCCGTGTTTTCGCACTGGTGCGCCCGGGCTCAGAGTACAAGATCGATGCCCTGCGCAAGCGCCTGAAGGTCGAGCCGGAGCAACTGGTGGCGATCAAGGGCGACATGACCCGCAAGCTGCTGGGCGTGAGCAAGCGCGAGCGCGACGACCTCAAGGGGCAGATCGACCAGTTCATGCACCTGGCTGCCATCTATGATCTGAACATGGACGCCGAGAGCCAGCAGGTGACCAACATCGAAGGCACCCGGCAGGCGCTGAAACTGGCCGAGGAACTGGGCGCGAAATGCTTCCATCACGTCAGCTCGGTCGCCGCCGGCGGCCTGTATGAAGGCACCTTCGACGAAACCATGTTCGAGGAAGCCGGGCCGCTCACCGATCCCTATCTCTACACCAAACACGAATCCGAGCGGCTGGTGCGCGAAGAGGCCAAGCTGCCGGTGCGCATCTACCGCCCGTCCATGGTGGTCGGCCACTCGCAGTCCGGCGAGATGGACAAGATCGACGGCCCCTATTATCTGTTCAAGCTGATCCAGCGCCTGCACGATCTGCTGCCGCCCTGGATTCCGCTGCTCGGTGTCGAGGGTGGCCGCTTCAACATTGTGCCGGTGGACTTCGTCGCCGACGCCATCGACCAGCTGGCGCACCAGAGCGGCCGTGACGGGGAATGCTTCCACCTCACCGCCGACCGCCACTACAGCCTGGGCGAGGTGGTGAATATTTTCGCCGCCGTGGCCGACGCCCCGAAAATGGCGGTGCGCCTGGACAACAGCCTGTTCCGCGCCCTGCCGGGCATCGGCATGCTGCGCAAGGGTGTGGCCAGCCTGCCGCCAAGCAAATTCCTGCTCAACCAGGCGCTGGAAAGCCTCGATATCCCGGAAGCCACCCTGAAATTCCTGACCTACCCGACGACCTATGCCAACGACCGCACGCGCGCGGCGCTGGAAGGCAGCGGCATTCAGGCCCCGGAACTGGAATCCTACGCACAGATGCTGTGGGATTACTGGGCCAATCACCTGGACCCGGAGCGCGATGAGCGCGCCGACGAGTTGCAACCCCTGCCAACACTGGAAGAGCGCGTGGCCGACAAAGTGGTGCTGGTCACCGGCGCCACCTCCGGCATCGGCAAGGCCACCGCGCTGAAACTGGCCCGCGCCGGTGCCTATGTGCTGGTGGTCGCCCGCACCAAGGAAAAGCTCGACGAAACACTGGATGAAATCGCCAAGATCGGCGGCCGCGCACAGGCCTACAGTTGCGATGTCTCCGACCTGGCCAGTTGCGATGCGCTGGTGGAAGAAGTGCTCCGGGACCACGGCCATGTGGATGTCCTGGTCAACAATGCCGGCCGCTCTATCCGCCGTTCCGTGATGCATGCGCTGGACCGCTTCCACGATTTCGAGCGCACCATGCAGCTCAACTATTTCGGCGCACTGCGGCTGATTATGAAGCTGCTGCCGTCAATGACCGAACAGGGCGGCGGCCACATCATCAATATTTCGTCCATTGGTGTGCTGACCAACGCACCGCGCTTCTCTGCCTACGTGGCCTCCAAGGCAGCGCTGGATGCGTTCAGCCGCTGCGCCGCGTCAGAGATGGCGCACCAGGGCATCCGCTTCACCACCATCAATATGCCACTGGTTCGCACGCCGATGATCGCGCCGACAAAAATCTACAACCATGTGCCGACCATCAGCCCGAGCCAGGCGGCAGACATGATCAGCGACGCGATCATCCGCCAGCCGAAGCGCATCGCCACAAATCTGGGCATTCTTGGTTCGGTGATGCATTTCCTGACACCGAAGATCACCGAGACCATCATGAACACTGGCTACAAGATTTTCTCGGACTCGGCGGCCGCCCTGGGGCAGAAGGAAAACACACCGAAGAAGATCAGCCGCGAGCAGCAGGCGTTTTCACGGCTGTTCAAGGGGATTCACTGGTAAAGGATCTGGCTTGTTGCTTGACCCGGGGTGGTGGGATTCGCTGCGCTCTTCCCACCCTACGTAAAAACATCGACGCTACTGTAGGGTGGGAAGAGCGCAGCGAATCCCACCACCCCTCAAACCGGCCGATTACGCCGAAACGGAAACAAAAACTGCTTCACCACCCCCTCCGGCACCTGTGTGCTGGCGCGCGTCCCATACGTGCTGGCCAGTTTGTCCGGCATGTACACCGTGCCGAACAGCACGTCATACACCGGCAGAAACGCGGCGTAGTTTTTGTCCACCGCTTCGTCCTCGGAAGAATGATGCCAGTGATGGAATTCCGGCGTGGCGATTACCCAGCGCAGCACCGGGAACCGGAAGCGTACATTGGCGTGAATAAAAATGGCGTGGAAAGAGATAAAGACGAGATAGGCATATACCGCCGCAGGCGAAAAGCCGAGGACGAAAATCGGCAGGTAGCCCAGAAAGCGGTTCACCAGAATTTCACCCAGATGCAACCGTGATGACGCCAGCCAGTCCATCTGTTCGGAAGAATGATGCACCGCGTGAATCTTCCACAGGGCCGGGATTTCATGCATCGCCCGGTGCGCCCAGTAGGTACCGAAATCCACCGCCACCAGAATGCCGATGAACTGCACCCACAATGGCAGGCTGGCAATCTTCTGCTGGAAGCCGATATCCACCTTGTCGTGCAACACCACCTGGATCGGGATGATGGTAAAGAAACTGATCAATTGCAGGCCGACATGGCTGAACAGGAAATACTTCATGTCCGTCACCCAGCCTTTGCGCAAGGTTTTCTGCTCGGGGCGCTTGGCAAACGCCCGCTCCAGCGGGATGAACACCAGCCCGAGCACCAGCAGCGTCAGCACAAAATAGTCCAGCCCGGCGTATACGCTGCGCCCGGCCACAGGTGGCACATCAAGCTGACCGGACCCGAACAGTGCCGCCATGCAGGCCAGCAGCATGCCCACCAGGCCATAACGCCGATTTTCGTGGCGCAGCACGCTGACAAAGCCCGCCACGAACGCGACCGCGATACCGGCATACAGCGTCACCCGCAACCAGGTGGCGGAATACAGCGCCCGGAATTCAGGCGTGGTAAACCAGTCAGGAAACAGAAAGCAGAAGCTGCCGGTGAAAGCGAGCATGCCAAACGCCAGTGACAACATCGCACTGAGGCGGCCACGGCCGGGCGTCAGGTCCACTTCTTCAAACTGCTCGCGCAGATAACGGCTCATTACAGAAAGGTCCGTGCTGAAAACTCGCTGACAAAGTGCCAATACCGGCGCCGCCACACCACCCCGCAGGCGTAACAAGCTGTAACGCCGACATCGATTATGTGACCGGCAGCACTCTCACCCGGATTGACCATCGCGCCCGGCTACCGATGCAAAATGACAGTGGCGTTTGCCGCCCGCTGGCGTATCGTCAGGCAAGACTGTTCATCCCTCAGGAGGACCCTGTGGCCCGTTTTCGATTGCCTAACCTGCTGCCCTACGCCACCGAAATGGCCGGCTCCTTGGCCCGCAACCTGGATGCCCGCCTCTTTCCTGGCTACCACCTGCGCCAGCGGCTGCAAGGCCGCACGGTCCTCATCACCGGTGCCAGTACCGGTATCGGCGAGGCGCTGGCGTACCGGCTGGCACGCGCCGGCGCACAGGTACTGCTGACGGCACGCAGTACCGAGAAACTGGAGCAGGTGGTGCATCTGATTGAACAGCACGGTGGACGGGCCACCGCCTACCCCTGCGACATCGCCAACCCGGAAGACTGCGAACGCATGGCCGCAGAGGTCCTCGCCGAACACCCTCGCATCGATATCCTGGTGAACAACGCCGGGCGCTCCATCCGCCGGCCGGTGATGCATGCGCTGAACCGCTTTCATGATTTCGAACGCACCATGCAGCTCAACTATTTTGGTGCCATCCGGCTGACCATGGCGCTGTTGCCCCGCATGGTGGAACAGGGCGGCGCACAGGTGATCAATATTTCCACGCTGGGCATGCAGACCATTCCGGCGCGCTTTTCCGCTTACCTGGCGTCCAAGGGGGCACTGGAGATGTGGACCCAGGCAGCCGCCAATGAACTCGGCCACCGCCGTATCCGTTTTACGCTGGTGAATTTCCCGCTGGTGCGCACACCGATGATCGCGCCCACCGAGATCTACCGCTACACCCCGGCCATCTCGCCGGAACAGGCCGTGGACCAGATCTGCCGCGCGATCATCACGCGACAGAAACGGGTGGCCAGCCCGTTCGCCTATATTGCCCAGACGGCGCATGCCGTGCTGCCGACACTGTCAGAGGCGATGGTCAACCTGGCCTATCAGGTGACGCCGGAATCTGCGGCGGCGCGCGGCAAGGCCTTGCCGCCACCGCAGGATTATCACGATAACGTCAGGCCACTACGGCGTCGCCGCCGGCGCTTCTGACGGCATCAGGGTCAGGCGCTGGGCATAATGCGCAGCGCGCCCTGCCTCGGAAAACGGCAGCGTACGATTGCCCCAGCCCAGCCACACATCAATGCCGTCGTCATAATGCGGGCTGGCCGGGTTGCCGCTCTGACCGCCACTGTTGACCAGTTGCAGCGGTTCATCGGCGGCAAAATCCACCACCATTCTCATCGCCGGGATCGAATGCACATCGAAATCGCGGCCGAGCATGGCGCCGGCCACGTTCAGCGTGTTGTGGTTGCCGCCGGCCGGGTACGGCCCGCGATTGAGATACCCTTCCATTGCACCGATCGCCCAGCGCTGCACCCGCGGCAGCCAGGGCTTCATCTGGCTGGCGGCGGTTTTCCATTCATAGGTATGCAGGTCGCCCCAGGCCCATCGGGCCGGGTCGTCGCCCAGTGTCTGAATATTGAAGGCCCAGGCATCCGCCAGCGTCTGCGCAAAAATGTCCCATTTGGTTTCTGTTTCCGGGGTGTCGGCGTTATTCCAGAACGGGCTGTCTTCGCGTTGCAGCAGATGGTCTTGCGGGGCGGAATAGGACAGCAGTGTCATGCGGGTGAACGACTGCCAGACCGGGCCCTCTTCCGGCCCCAGTTCGTCGAGGAAGATATTGCGCGCAGCGAAATGAAAGAAGACGCCGTACAACGCCGCGGCGGCACTGTCCTCGAGCATTACCCCATCGAAACTGTCGAGCATGGCCAGCGCCCGGCGGGCCGGCGCCTGCCGCGCAGATGGCAAGGCATCGATAGCGGCAGCCAGCGCGGGGCGGTGATCCGACAACACCGCCTGCAAGGCCGGGACGAAACGATCAAACCGGTCCGCCTGCATGGCCACCATGTCTTCGGCGCTGTGCTTCGCCTTGGCCGACAACAGCTGGTTGATCCGGTCACCACGCTGGGGGTAGAACCAGGACCGGCTCAGCACCAACGGATAATCCGCCGCCACCGTGCGATGGTTGGCGGTCCCGACAAACCCCTTCTCCAGCGCAAAGTCATTCGGATGCTGATCGAAGTCGGCAAAACCAGCCCAGTCATAGTCGCCATCCCACCCTGGCGACGGGAACTGCCCGGTGCCCTGTTTGCGCAACGGGTAACGGCCCGTCACCTGCCAGCCTGCAGCGTCCCGGTCCGCCATCACCATGTTCAGATGGATAAAGCGCACGCCGCGAATGTGTTCGCGTGCTTCGGCCAGTGATTGCGAACGTCCGAGCGCAAACATGGCGTCCATGGTGTTGTCCGCCCGGGCCGCCGTCCAGGAAAACGCCAGGCCGTAGCGCGCCATGTTGTCCGCCAGCCGCGGCGGGACCACCGGCGATATCGGCGGTGCATTCAGCACGCTGTCCAGCAGTGGGCCGTGCCGCGTGCTGCGCACCGTGTGCGTCACGGCCTCACCGCCCTGCACCTTGAATACTTCCTCACGCTCGGCCACCGGCAGCCATTCGCCATTGGCCAGGTAATGCAACTGGCCATCGATGTCTCGCAGTTGTTCCAGAAACAGATCCTGCGCATCGGCCATCACCATGGTCGCGCCCCAGGCCACGTTGCCATTGAAGCCGATCACCGGCACCGGCATGCCGGCCACGGCGACCCCGGCCACTTGCAGAGCCGGTGTTTTCAGATGCAGCAGCATCCACATCGGCGGCTGACTGATCAACAGGTGGGTGTCGTTCGCCAGCAGGCTCTGGCCGGTGGTGCTGTGCGAAGGCGCCACCACCCAGTTATTGCTGGCCGCCAGCCCCTGCGGCATCAGCAACTGCTCAAAACCGTCGCGCGCAGCATCCAGCGCCTGCGCCTGCCGGGCCAGTTCCGGTAGCGGCAGGTCGTTTAATTTGGCGGCTTCGTCAAATGACAGCGGCTCGTCCGGATACACCGGCACCAGCCAGGGCAGCTTGTCCGCGCCGACGCGGTCGGCCAGATTCAGCGCCATGATTTCTTCGTGCAGGTTCACGCCGAGGCCGAGGTTGATCATGGTGAACACGTCCACCGAATTGATCGGCGCCCAGGGCTCAGGCTGAAAACTGCCGAGACGGAAATCCAGCGGCATGCGCGCTTCGTGGGCCGCCAGCCAGGCATTTACCCCGTCGCTGAAGCGTTGCAGCAGGAACTTCAATTCATCACTGCCGGCGGCCAGTTGCTGTTCGGAAATCTGCCGCAACCCGAGTGTGCGGCTGTACAGGTCCATCGGCAGCGCCACTTCACCAGCCATCTCCGCCAGCCGGCCCTGGGCCGCCATGGTGAAACCCACCATCTGCGCGAGCCGGTCCCCGGCCATCACCCAACCGGTGGCGAACGCCAGATCATCAAGGGATTCGGCCTCCACCAGCGGGATGCCCAGTTCATCGCGACCAATGATCACTGGCGCCGCCAGCCCCTCCAGCCTCAGCGTGCCGGTCTGTGCATCAACGGAATCCGCCAGCCACTTGTTCAGCCAGCCCTCCATACAGCCAGTGGTGGCGAGCACCATTCCCCCGAGCAGCAGTACCCTGATCCAGTGCCGCATTCCCTTCTCCCTGTGCGATGGGTGTCGTTGCACGGCATGCTAGGGTTCGGGCACAGAGGTGCCAATATCAGCCGGTGCGTTTGTCCCATCCTGCATGGCAGGTTGCGGGCAGGGTCAAGCCCGGCGGCCGGGGCTGTGCCAGCATGCCGGGATGACTGAACTCTCCGATTCTGCCCGCGTGGGCCGACGCAGCCGTATCTCCGTGGCCTTCGCCGAGGCGATGTTCCCCGCTGGCGACACCTTGCCTGCCCCCGATGCCGCCACCCTGGCTGCACAGGTGGACGGCTATGTCGCCCGCCAGCCCCTGTTGCGCATGCTGCTGGCGCTCGGACTAACGTGGCTGGAATGGCGCGGCCTGCTGCGCCTCGGCACACGCTTCAGCCGCGCCGAAGTGAAGCCCCGGCGGGCGCTGCTGGATACCCTGGGTCCGACCTGGGTCAGCGGCCTGCTGCTGCGCCTGGTGAGCCTGCCTTTCCGTGCCGCCTATGTGTTCGACAGCGAACGCGCGGCGCGTATGGGCGTGCCCCGTATTCAGGTGCCAGAACAGATCGAGACGTTCCGCTGGCAACAGCAGATCACCCGCGCCGCCGAACTGGAAGAAGACCAGACCCTCGACGCCGATGTGGTGGTGATCGGTACCGGCGCCGGGGGCGCGGCGGCAGCCCATGAACTGGCCAGCCGTGGCCTGGCGGTGGTGGTGATCGAGGAAGGTGACTGGCACGACCGGCGTCATTTCAATGGCGACCTGCCGGACATGATCCGCCGCCTTTACCGTGGCTTCGGCGCCACCACGGCGCTGGGCAACGCGATCATTCCCGTGCCCATCGGTCGCAATGTCGGCGGCACCACCACCATCAATTCCGGCACCTGCATGCGCACGCCCGCGCCGATACTGCAACGCTGGCGCGATGAATTTGGCCTGACCGATCTCAGTGAAGACACGCTGGCGCCCTGGTTTGAGAGCGTGGAAGCGATGCTGCGTGTGCAGCCCGCCGACCGGCATCATGTCGGCCCGATCGGCGGCATCATCGAGCAAGGCGCACGCGCACTCGGCCTTGAACAGTTGCATCCCCTGCGCCGCAACGCGGCAGGCTGCGATGGCCAGGGCCTGTGTCAGTTCGGTTGCCCCACCGACGCCAAACAATCCACCAATGTCAGCTACATGCCCCGCGCACTGGCACGCGGCGCCTTTCTGTTTACCGGCCTGCGTGCGCGACGGCTGCTGCGCGACGGCCGGCACGTCCACGGTATCGAAGCCGAAGGACGGGGCGCCAGCGGCGGCACCGTGCGTCTGCGCGTCAACGCGCGTGCCACAGTCGTCGCCATGGGCTCGCTCATGACGCCGCTGTTTCTGCGTGACAACGGCGTCCGCAATCCGCATCTGGGCCGGCACCTGACGCTGCACCCCTGTGGCGTGGTCAATGCCGTGTTCCCCGAGACCGCCTTGCGTAACGGCCGGACTATTCCGCAGGGTTTCGGCATCCAGGATTTCGCCGACGAGGGCCTGATGTTCGAGGGCGGCACCGTGCCGTTCGCCGGGCATGGCCTGCTCAATACCCTGTACGGCGAACAGTTTGTGCGCTTTACCGAGCGCTATCCGCATACCGCCTATTTCGGCTTCATGATCCGCGACACCAGCGAAGGCCGCGTAAGGCGCGGTCCGCACCGCGACCTGCCGTGGATCAGCTATCGCATGAACCCCTCTGATTTCGCGCTGTTCCTGCGCGGCATCGACACGCTCGCGCGCATTTATCTGGCCGCTGGCGCTGAAGAAGTGCTGTTGCCCGGCACCCGCCGGCTGGTCACCGTGCGCAACACCCGTGAACTGGAGGCCTTTATGGCCCGGCGTCATCATCCCCGCGATTTTCTGATGAGTGCCTACCACCCGCTCGGCACCGCCCGCCTGGCCGCCGACCCGGCACAGGGCGTGTGCGGCCCGGACCACCGCGTGCATGGCTGGCAGGGCCTGTATGTGATGGACGGCAGCAACCCGCCCACCAGCCTCGGCGCCAACCCGCAGGTGACGCTGATGACCCTCGCCAGCCGCGCCGCCGCGCGACTGGCAGACACCTTACTGGAGCAAGGAGCCTGACCATGGCCATCGGCCTGCTATTGTGCGAAACCATGAGCGGCACGCTGACGTTCACGGATGCCACACCGCAACCGTTCGCGTTTTCCCTGCGTGCCTTTACCACGCGCATTTTCAGCCTCACGGTGCCGCGCCCGTTTCGGGGCCAGTTGCGGCTGGGCGATCTGCATCTGGCCTGCCACGGAGAGCTGACCATCCGTCTGACCGGGCCGCACTATCGCGTCGCCTTTGAACACCCTGAACTGGGTCCGCTGGAAGCCATCGGCCACAAGACCTACGGTCGCGGCGGCCTGATCCGTTCATTGATCACCTGCCCGCTGACGATCTATCGCCAGGGCCAGGCCATCGGCCAGGCCGAAGTGGCCTATCGCGAACCGATCCTGTTGTTCCTGTTCCGCTCGCTGCGCCTGGTGCGCGAAGAGCGGGCCTACCATGACGCGGAGGCACTGCGATGATTCCTTATCACGGCAGCCAGTACAGCGGCCACGGCGGCCACTACGAGTCCTGGTTCCTGCGCGCCAATCATCCGCACAAGCCCCAGGCGTTCTGGATTCGCTACACACTGTTCGTGCCGGCGGATGACCGGCCCTCACTCGGCGAGTTGTGGGCCATCTGGTTCGATGCCGGGCGCGATCAGGTCGTGGCCGTGAAAAATGAGTACCCCCTCACTGCGTGTCATTTCGGGCGCGAGCAGATGGACGTCCGGTTACCTGCCGCGTCGCTGGCGAGCCACGCCCTGACCGGGCACGCCACCCACGCGGGTCACACACTGCGATGGGACCTGCGCTACGGTGACGGCGACACCCCGCTGCTTCTGCTGCCGGAAAATCTCTATCAAACGAAACTGCCCAAGGCGAAAGCGCTGGTGAGCCGCCCGAATGTGGCCTTCGACGGCAGCTTCGAGGTCGACGGGGAGCAGTTCGAGATCAGCCACTGGCCCGGCAGTGAAAACCACAACTGGGGCCGCCAGCACACTGACCAGTACGCCTGGGGCCAGGTGGCCGGCTTCGACAACCGCGAGGACGCCTTTCTGGAATGCATCAGCGCCCGCGTCAAACTCGGGCCGGTCTATTCCCCCTGGCTGACGGTGGCCTGCCTGCGGCTGGGCGACGAGACGCTGCAGTTCAACCGGATCAGCACCGCCCTGCGGGCCGACGAGCAGTATCACTTCTTCGACTGGTCGTTCCGCACCCGCCACAAGGGCCGCCAGCTGACCGTGCATCTGCATGCGCCGGCCAGCCATTTCACCGCCCTGACCTACTACAACCCGCCCGCGGGCAGCAAAATCTGCCTCAACAGCAAGATCGCCACCTGCACCGTCACACTGGAACAACCCGGCGCACCCCCATTGTCGCTGTACAGCTCCCACCGGGCCGCGTTCGAGATACTGACCGACCGCAGCGACCACGGCCTGCCCCTGGCCGTCTGAGCCCTCATCGGGGGCGGCCATCCGCCCCCGCTGTCGCCGTGCCTTCACAAAATGCTATGGTTGTGCGCTGAAAACCGGCTCACAGGGGCCGGTCCGCCCCCGTCCGTACCATCGAGGATCCACTGACCGTGAGCCGGCAATGGCGCAACACTCTGGGCCACTTCTTCCGCCCCCTGGCGGACACGGTACGGCCGTGGCTGCCGGACTATCTGCCGGTGGCCTGGAAACTGGGCCTGACATTCTCCGCCCTGGTGCTGCTGGGCATGACGGTGCTCGGCTCGATCATCCTCAGCAACCAGCTCACCGACATGCAATCCCAGGCCGACCGTTTCGGCCAGACCGTGGCAGCACAACTGGCCGACAGCGCCCGCGAGCCGCTGTTGGCGGATGACACCTTTACCCTGAAAATCCTGATCCAGAATCTCGGCACCAGTGAAAACCTGGCCGGCGCGGCACTGTTCAACCGCGACCTGCGGCCACTGGAACAGGCCGGCCTGCTGCCGGCGGAGGCCGTCCCCACCATCAGCGGCCCGGTACGCCACTGGCGCCATGATGGCGCGCCCATGACCACCTATTTCGCCCCCATCACCGCCGAGCAGCACACCGCCGGCTACGTCGCCGTGACACTGTCCGGCACGGACATCGCCGCCGCCCAGGGGCACGCACGCCGCACCATGGTCACCGCCACCTTGCTGATGGGACTGGTGGCAATCATTCTCGCTTTCTGGATCAGCCGCCGGCTGGCGCAACCCCTGCACGATCTGGTCGCCGCCACTTCCGCCATCCGTGCCGGCGACCTCAACTATCGGCTGCGCAACGCCGGCAATGATGAAATCGGCCAGCTGATCGCCGCCTATAACAGCATGGCCCACGGCCTGCTGGAAAAGGACCAGGTAGAGCGCGTGCTGTCACGCTTTGTCAGCCCGCGCGTGGCGCAGCAGATGATGGCGGATATCGGCGAGGTGCAGCTCGGCGGCCGCGAAGTGGAGGCGTCCGTGCTGTTCGCCGATATCGTCGGTTTCACGCGCCTGTCGGAGCGCCTGGCCCCGGACGCGGTGGCCGAGTTACTGAACTGTTATTTCAACGCGATAAACTGCGCGGCGGATTTCTATCGCGGCACCATCGACAAGTACATGGGCGACTGCGCCATGCTGGTGTTCGGTGTGCCGGAAAAAGACGGCGAGCACCTGTACCATGCCCTGTGCTGCGCGGTGATGATTCAGCGTCTGATCCTGCGTATCAATGAACAGCGCCGCGCCCAGGGGCGTGTGACCGTGGAATTCCGCATCGGCATCAACGCCGGCACCATGCTGGCCGGCAACCTCGGCTCGCAGAATCGCATGCAGTACACCGTGGTAGGCGACGCCGTGAACCTGGCCTCTCGCCTGTCGAACATGGCCGGGGCGGGCGAGATCATCATCGCCGACGCGCTGGTACGCGACCCGAATATTGCATCACGGCTGCGCAGCACTGTAGCCGGCACCATGCGCGTGCGCGGCAAGAGCGATCCGGTGCTGACCTACCGTGTCGAAGGTGTGCACGCTCAGTCTGAAACGCTGATGGAACAGCGGATCGCGCGTTTTCTCAGCGCCCACGGCGACGATGCGCCCACCGCCTGGCCGCCAGCCCGCGAGGCCGGTGGCCATCCGTAGCCACCCGCTACGGCACGCTACTGCGACAGTATCCGAGATCATCCCATGCGCGTTGTGTTCCCCCTGCTACTGATACTGACCCTCACCGCCTGCCAGTTGCGCCCGCCGGAAGACCCGCTGGCGACGCTCGACGCTGCGCTGGCCGCCGAGGACTATGGCACCGCCTGGCGGGTCATGCAGCGGCAGGGCGATGATGCCCCGGAGGCACTGCAGACTCGCATGCGCTCCGCCCGCGAAGCGATCATCCAGTTTGAACGTGACAGCATCCGCCGTGCCCAGCGCCAGGCCGGCGATGGCGACTGGCAGCAGGCACTGGGCACGCTGGACCAGGCCATCCGGCAATGGCCCTACGGCGAGCCGCTGCGCCGTGCCCGTTCGGAACTGGATCAGCAGCAGTTGACCTCGCTGGTGGCGCTGCGCACCGAGTTATTCGCCGATGAAGCACAGTGGCTGCACAGCCAGCGTGTGGCCCTGGACAAGCTCGCGCACTACGCCGACCCCTCCGCCCGCGCGCTGAGCGCACGGCTCACCGAACGCGAAGCCGACGTACGGGACGAACTGGTGGCGCTCGGCGAATGGCATGCCGGGCAGCAGAACTGGCGGCTGACGCGCAAGGCACTGCGCGCCGCCGCCTCACTGGATGAGCAGTACGCGTCGCACCCGGCGCTGGCCCAGGCCGAATCGCGCCTCAGCAGTGCCAGCCAGCGCGCCCGCGAGCACCGTTCCGAGACGCTGCGCGAAGAAGCGCGCACCCGGCTGGCACGTTATCGCACCAGTCAGGCGGTGCCCGATCTGGTCTCCGCCCGCCACTATATTCGTGAACATCGCCAGCGTGGCCACCTGGAGGCGGAGCATGAAACCGTGGAGCGGCTGTGCCGCGAGCGTTTCGTTCGAGACAATGCGGAAGGGGATGCACGCTACGCGCGCGGGGATTATGTCGGGGCCTACCAGCTCTGGCAGGCAGTGGCGCCGTTGATGCCCGAGGATACCGAGCTGGCGAAGAAGCTTGATCGTACTCGCCGCGTGATGGAGTCCCTGGAGCAGTTGAAGGCCGGCAGTTCCCCCGCCCGCCAGACAACGCCCGCCACCGACTGACCCGGCCCCGGGGTCAATCCAGCCAGGCCGCCAGCCCGGCGATCAGCAGCAACGAGGCCGGCAACACCAGCCGCCCGGTGCGCCACCGGTCGCGCCCCCGGCGCGCCGCACTGGCCAACGGGCAATCCGCCGGCCCGGCAACCGGCTCTGCGCCCGCCGCCAGCGGCGGTGACAGCACGCAGGCCCTTTCCGCCGGGCTCACCAGTTCCAATTCCACCCTGCCAACGCGAATGATGTCCCCCGCCTTCAGCAAGGTGCGGGTATGAATCGACTGATCATTGACCCATGTGCCGCGCGTACTGCCGATATCGGTGATGAACACGCGGCGCTCGGTTTCCACCCAGAGCTCGGCATGCAACGGGCTGACCCCCTCCTCGTCAACGACAATGTCGTTGGCGGGATCACGGCCGATGGCATAACGCGAATCCATCAGCCGCACTGGCGCACAGCGCTGGTCTCTGAAATACAGTTTCAGCATGGAAAAGAAGCCCGCATCCCTGTGGTCGGTACCCACTCGCCTCATCAGGCGTTCGCGCCAATGCTGGCACGACAGCACTACATCAGATACCAGGCAGGTCGGGACTGCAACCGCATTACCGGGGAAAATGACGAAAAACAGGCATGAAAAAAAGGAAAAACAGAGGGTGCTTCAGGCCGGTATACAACCACTGACAAGCCGGCTACCCGAAGGGCAGCCGGCTTGTCCGAATGGCTCAGTTCATCGCTTCGTCGCGCAGGGAATCTTCCTGGTCCGGCAACTGGCCACGCTCCATGTACTCGCGCAGTTCGGCAGGCGGTGGCGTGCGGCCCTGGAACAAGGCGTCCGTTTCTGCCGGCAGTGGTTCAGCCACGATACGCTCCAGTTCACCACGGCGATTGACACGGAACTGCAGCGCCGTGATGCCCAGGTAACGCTGACGGGTCAGGCCGACCAGACGCGCGCTGTCGTTGAGAATCGTCGGGCGCAGGAACACGATCAGGTTGCGCTTTTCGCGTGAATCGCTGGTGGAGCGGAACAGCACGCCCAGCAGCGGAATATCGCCCAGGATCGGCACCTTGGTTTCGGTACGGCGCACGTCATCCTGGATCAAACCGCCCAGCACGATGGTTTCGCCGTCGTCCGCCAGCACCGTGGTCTTGATGGAACGTTTGCTGGTGATCAGGTCCACGGAGTTCACGCCGTCCACGGACGCCTGCACCGCCGAGGCCTCTTGCTCCAGTTCCAGACGCACCGTGCTGTCGCCCGCCAGGCTCGGCGTCACGGTCAGCGTGATACCCACATCCTGCCGCTGGATAGTCTGGAACGGGTTGTCGATACCGGAACCGGTGCTGGTGCTCTGGCCGGTCACGAAGGGTACGTTCTGGCCCACCACAATAGACGCTTCCTGGTTATCCAGCGTCAGCACGCTCGGCGTGGACAGCAGGTTGACGTTGGAATTGCTGGCCAGCGCCTGCAGGAAACCGCCCCAGCGCAGATTGCCGTCGCTGTCGGTTTCCCCCCCGCCAATGATCAGGCCATTGCTGAGCTGAGTGGTCGGCTCACCGGCCAGCACGGAGGCGATCACATCATTCAGGCTGATGCCTGCGGTGTCGAAATTGGTACCGCCCACACCCCGCTCCAGATCACCGGCAGCCCACTGCACGCCCAGGTCCAGCCCGAGGTTGCCGCCGACTTCCACGATCGCAGCTTCAATCAGTATCTGTGAACGCCGCACATCAAGCTGACGCACAATACTCTGCAGCTCTTCCATTTTTGCCGGCTCTGCGCGGATCACCAGCGCGTTCAGGGATGTATCCGCCTGGATAGACACTTTCGAACCAGGATTCGGCGCCTGCTGGCCGCCTTCGGTTTCCTTGGTGGCATCGGCGAAGTTGTTCAGCAACTCGGCAAGTTTTTCCGAATCGGCATGGCTCAGGCGAATAACCTGCGCCGAGCCGCTCTTGTTTGAAGGCACATCCAGTTCCAGCACCAGATCGGCCACGCGACGGCGCATGATGCTGTCGCCCTTCACGATCAGCCGGTTGGTGCGTTCATCGGCCACGACGCTGACACGGCCCTCACGCGGACTCTGGCGGCGGCCACCCTGTGCTGCGGCGCCCTGCTGCGGAATCAGGGTTTCAAGCAGTTTGACGATATCGCCCACCCAGCCATGTTGCAGCGGGATGATTTCCACTTCCTCGGCTTCGGAGCCATCCAGGTGAGCGATAATGGCTTCCATGCGGCGAATGTTGTCGGCATGGTCGCTGATAATCAGCGCGTTGGCGGAGCTCACCGCCGCCAGGTGGCCGTACTGCGGCACCAGCGGGCGCAACACGGGCACCAGCTCTTCTACCGGCGAGTTGTCGACCGTGATGACCCGGGTGATCAGTTCTTCACCGCGCAGGCTGGTGTCCTGAGTCAGCGGCAGGTTGCTCTGTTTTGCAGTGGTGTTCGGCACGATCTTGATAATCTCGCCGGACGGCACGGCGGCGTAACCGTGCACCTGCAATACCGCCAGGAACAGTTCATAGACCTCCGCCGAGGTCAGCGTCTGGCGCGAAATCACTGTCACGTCCCGGGCGCGCACACGGGGATCAACGACAAAATTCTTGCCGGTCATCTCCGCCACCTGACCGATGAAAGCCTGAATATCCGCATTGCGGATATTCACGGTCCAGGTTTTGCCGTCCGCACTGGGTGTGGCTGCGTTCTGCTGGGCCAGCGCCGGCTGCGCTACCATCAGCATGGTTCCGCAGCACAGCACCGCCAGCGTGTGCTTGATTGTTTTCATCGCTCTCGCCTTTTCGGTCTATGGCGGATAATTAACGGTAAAGCGGCGTGAGCCGCGCTGTACTTCAATCGAGGCGGACCCCGACGTCATGGCTTCCTGCAGCGCGGTGATATCGCCCTGCTCCTCACCCAGCGGGTGGCCATTCACGGAAAGAATCTGGTCACCGGGACGCAGGCCAACGCTGCTGAGCATGGCCGCCGGCGCGCCCGCTGTGATCCGGTAACCTTCGGCCGCCCCTTCGGTGACCGGCTCCAGAGCAAGCTGCTGGATGATCATGGCCCGCTGCTGCGCGGGATCGCCGTCAGGCAGCATTTGCGCCGGCTCGGGTTGATTCTCCTGCACGACCGGCTGGCTGCGACGGCGCGGCGGTGGCGCCGAGGCGGATACCGTGCCGCTGAGTTCGGGTTCTTTCAGGCGCAGCGTTTCAAGCTGGCCCTGGCGGCGCAGGATCACCCGGTCACCGAGCACTTCCACCAGTTCGGCGTTGCCCGGCACCTTGTCACCCGGACGGAACAACTCGGCATCCTTGCCCTGTTCGGCAATGATCGCGCGCGCCATATCCGGTGTGCTGTGCTGGAACAGCCCCAGCAGCTCCAGCCGCAGGCGCGTCTCCGGTGCGTCAATGGCGCGTTGCTCAGGCGCGGCTTCCGGCGGAATGCCGAACAGTTTCCAGCGCTCTATTTCGGCCGGCGAGAGGGCACCGCGCTGTTCATTGTTGATCGTGGTAAGACGCAGCATCGACGGATCTACCGTCGGCGTCTGTTGCGGGCCAGCCATCCACAGCAGCACGCTGTCCGCCAGCACCCGTGCCAGCCAGATCACCAGCACCACGGCGAGCAGCCACCGGGCGATACGCGCCAGTCTGTCGATCTGCATCTGCTTGAGGGCTAAAACCATTTTCTGTCCCGACTGCCCAGCACCGGTCATGGCCGGCGCCATAAGGATCACCAATTATTGTTATGACATATTCCAGTGTCATGACGGTTAACAGCAGGAGCCTGTCTTACCCCGAAGGACCTCCGGGAAATCACCCCATAAACTGCTTAGAGCCCGGTCACGGGAAAAATTCCCGCAGCCGGTCGAAAACAGCCATCCCGGCTGTTGTCAGCCTGCTCCAGGGCAGGCCGTTGTTCTGTTGGCCACGACGGCCGCGTCAGCCGCCCAGCGGTTGCGAGACCTGAAACACCACGTCATCGTCCGCGCCGCCCTGGCTCACACCCAGCAGGCGTGGCCACGACCGGTAGACACGTACCGCCGCCTCACCTTGCTCCACGCTGGCATCCAGCAGCAGGGTCTGCTGAGGGTCGGTCACTTTCAGCCAGGCGACATTGTGCTCGGTGAACAGCCTTCCATCCAGTGGTGGCACACTGGACCCACCGTCTTTCCAGGTCACCTGGCCGCCACCGTAGCGCAGTGTACCCTCGACCTCCACCCGGCCTTCGCGGTACATACGCAGGTAATCCACCTGCGCCGTCACAGTGCCGTCCGCCTGACCAGCGGCCATGTCGCGGGAAATTTCTGCCAGCGGCACCTGCAGGGCCAGGTCGTTCACCCGCACGCTGCCGGGCGTTGCGCCTACCCAGCCGCGGGCGTGCACGCCGTGCCCGGCCACGTCCAGCGTCAGCCCCGGCAACAGGCCGCGCCAGTCCGTGGACCAGTTGGCTTCGCCCCGCCAGCGGCCCCAGCGCCAACGCGCATCACCTTCCCAGATGCGCCCGTGAATCTGCTGCAGTGCCAATGGCTGGCCGGCCAGCATCAGGCCATCCGCCTTTTGCAAGAACGGTGCCGCCGGCAGGGCACGGATCAGAAAAAACAGTACGCAAACAAGGAAAAGCACGATCAGCGTTAACGGACGGGGCATGCGTCAGGCTCCGTCAGAACGGGATATCGTCGTCGAAATCATCTGCCGGTGCGGAGAAACCGCCACCAGCGTTACCCTGGTTGCCGGCCTTGCCACCGCCAGCGGGGGAGCGGCTGGCGCCCGGCGGGTTGTTGGCCTGGCTTTCGTAGCCACCAAAACCGTTGTCCTGATTGCCATAGTTGTTGCTGCCACCGCCAGCGTAGTTGTCGCCACCACCGCTGCGACTGTCGAGCATCTGCATCTCACTGGCCACGATTTCCGTCGTGTAGCGATCCTGACCATCCTGCCCCTGCCACTTGCGTGTGCGCAGGCTGCCCTCGATGTACACCTTCGAACCTTTTTTCAGGTATTCACCGGCAATTTCACCGAGGCGGTTGAAAAACACCACTCGGTGCCATTCGGTGCGTTCCTGCATCTGCCCGGTCTGTTTGTCTTTCCAGCTTTCGCTGGTGGCGATGTTGACGTTGGTCACCGCACCGCCGCTGGGCAGGAAACGGGTTTCCGGGTCCGCACCCAGATTACCGATCAGAATTACCTTGTTTATGCCTCGTGCCATCTTGCCTCTCCGTCAACATTCATCCTGCACCTGCCTTGCTGCGGCAGGCGGATCATTGTGGCAGTTCACCACGGCTTTTCCCACTGCCGGCCCCGTATCAACGGCGATCACTGACAGCTCGCCGGGGCATTGGCCTACACCTGAGCGACGACATCGCCGCTCAGGCGCGTCAGCGCAGCCTCGTCAACACTGGCCGGGTCCACTTTCAGCAGCGCAATACCGGCTTCCGGCAGCACCACCGCCTCGAGCACGCCGTCCACCGCCAGCAGTTCATTCACCCAGCGATCCGCCTCATCGGCCGCCACCACCAGCGGCAAAACACGATTGTCGAGCTTTGCCAGGGGCGGCATGCCAAAGACCAGCAGCAGCCAGCCGGCAGTCAGCGCCGCAGCGGCCAGGAAAACGGTCTCCGGCCCATACTGCTGCAACAGCCAGCCGCCCAGCCCACCGCCGACAAAGACCCCCAGAAACTGGCTGGAGGAGTAAATCCCCAGCGCCGTACCGCGTGTCCCCACCGGCGCAGCGCGCCCCACCAGCGACGGCAGCAGGGCCTCCAGCAGGTTGAAGCCGGTGAAAAAGACGAACAGCGCCAGTCCGAACCACCACAGACGGTCCCCAGCCAGGGCAAGCAATACCAGTGCCACCCCGAGCAACAGCACCGCCAGCGCCATCACCGGGCGCAGCCCGCGCCGCTCGGACGCGATAATCAACGGCACCATGGCCACGAAGCTGGCCAGGAAAACCACGAGATACAGCAGGCTGTGGCGGGCCAACGGCAGGCCCAGGCGTTCGGACAGCAGGCCCGGCACCACCACAAAGCAGGCGGTCAGCACTGCGTGCAATACGAAAATACCGCTGTTAAGGCGCAACAACAGCGGGTCTTTGAGAATGCGCAGCAGGCGCGGCCCCAGCGGCAGTTGTGCCTCACGCACGCGCACGGCGGGATTCGGCACCCATGCCAGCGCCACCAGCAGGCCACCCACCGCCAGCAGCGAGGACAGCCAGAACAGGCCGGACAACGCCAGCCAGGTCGCCAGCAGCGGGCCTAGAATCAGCGCCAGTACAAACGCGCCACCCACCGACATGCCCACCGCCGCCATGGCACGGGTGCGGTGTTGCTCGGACACCACATCCGCCACCAGCGCCATGATCACCGCCGCGACCGCACCTGCTCCCTGCAGTGCCCGCCCCAGGATCACGCCCTGGATCGTCTCGGCCGTCGCCGCCACCACACCGCCGCAGGCAAACAGCACTAGCCCGGCAAGGATCAGTGGCTTGCGGCCAAAACGGTCAGACAGCATGCCAAACGGCAGCTGCAGCAGCGCCTGCATCAGGCCATAGGCCCCGACCGCGAGACCGATCAGGAATGGCGTCGCCCCCGGCAACGCCGCACCGAACACGGCGAACACCGGCAGGATCATGAACAGGCCGAACATACGCAGGGCAAAGATCGACGCCAGTGCTCCGGTCACCCTTATTTCGGTGCGGACCAGCGTGGATCGGGAGGAAGAGGTACTCATGTCTCAGGCCCGTCAGTACATGGCGTCACCCTGACACGGGCCGCGCCCGTGACCGGCCGCGAGCCCGGCCGGCGCCGGGCATCCTGCCGCCACCGCAGCCCGCGAGGAACATAGCCGGCCCGCGTACGCTGCGGCCGGAAGCCGCGCAGTGTAGCAGAAAGCATGTGTGCGAGGGCGTACACCGGGTAAATTGAATGGCCATCAAACTGGTGCTAAATTCGTCTCTGATCAGTTTTTCTTCTTAGGTATGCCTGATCACCGGTATAATGCGCTTCAGCCCGCGCTGGCCAGGCCACGCTGCTGGGGCAACAGGCATCACGCCTGATAAATACAAAAGCAGGGAACGTACTGAATGAGCTCTATCGGCAGTGATCACCAGGTATACGTCGCCGGCGGCCAGCAATTGCAGAACTCGCTGCTGGCCGAGTTTCTCAGCAAACAGGAGGTTGCCGCACGCAGTGTGAAGCGCGTGCAGGACGTCACCGCCGAGGAACTCTCCCCCTGCGCCCAGGCACTGTTTCTGGTGGATTTCAGTACGGTCGATATCAACGACACCATCAGTCATCTGCTGGACATCGACCAGGAAATCGACACTGAGCTGTTCATCGCGGTGTTCAACGTGGATGAGGAGGACTCGCTGTCCCGCCTCGCCGGCCTGCCGATGGTGAATGGCGGCTTCCTGCACGACTGTCCGCAGGAACTGCTGCTCAAGGGTATCAGGGCCATGTTCGACGGCGAGCTGTGGCTGCCGCGCAAGGTGCTGCAGCAATACCTGATGAAGAGCCGCGCCTTCAACAAGACCTTTTCCCGCAGCGAGGTGAACCTGACCGACCGCGAAGTGGAAGTGCTCAAGGTCATGGCCACCGGCGCCAAGAACTCGGATATCGCCCGCAGCCTGAACCTGAGCCCGCACACCATCAAGACGCACATCTACAACATCTTCAAGAAAATCAACGCCTCGAACCGCCTGCAGGCAGTGAACTGGGCGCAGGAAAACCTCTGACCAGAATCACACACCACCGGCACGTTGGACCGTAGGGTGCGTTGAGCACAGCGAAACGCACCACGTCCAAGCCCCGGTTCACTCCCACAAGCCCGGCAGGATAACCACCCTTCGAACGGTGCGTTTCGCGTTGCTCAACGCACCCTACGCCACCCTCCCCGCCTTGTGAAAGAACCTGGCAGCAGCCTGCGCCACCCCGTAGCGCGGTTCCGCCAATCATCCTATACTGCCCTGTCATTTTGGCCAGTAGTGTAGTATCTCGATGGACAAGATCCTGGTGCGTGGCGCACGCACACACAATCTCAAGAACGTCGACCTGGATATTCCCCGCGACAAGCTGGTGGTGATTACTGGCCTGTCCGGCTCCGGCAAGTCTTCACTTGCTTTCGACACCCTGTATGCCGAAGGCCAGCGCCGCTATGTGGAGTCGCTCTCCACCTACGCGCGGCAGTTCCTGTCGATGATGGAAAAGCCCGACGTGGATCATATCGAGGGCCTGTCCCCGGCGATTTCCATCGAGCAGAAGTCCACCAGCCACAACCCGCGCTCGACCGTCGGCACCATCACCGAAATCTACGATTACCTGCGCCTGCTGTTCGCCCGCGCCGGCGAGCCGCGCTGCCCTGAACACGAGGTGCCGCTGGCGGCACAGACGGTAAGCCAGATGGTCGACCAGGTCCTGGCACAGCCTGAAGGCAGCAGGCTGATGCTGCTGGCGCCGGTGGTGCGTGACAAGAAAGGCGAGCACCTGCACCTGTTTGACCAGCTGCGCGCACAGGGTTTTGTCCGCGCCCGCGTCAACGGCCGCGTGACCGATCTGGATGATGTCCCGGCGCTGGACAAGAAAAAGAAGCACACCCTCGAAGTGGTCGTGGACCGCTTCAAGGTACGCGACGATTTGCAGAACCGTCTGGCGGAATCCTTTGAAACCGCGCTGGAACTGGCCGACGGCATTGCCATCGTGGCACCGATGGAAGGCAGTGGCGATGAGCAAGTGTTCTCCGCCCGCTTTGCCTGCCCCCACTGCGGCTACAGCATCCCGGAGCTGGAACCCCGGCTGTTTTCGTTCAACAACCCGGCTGGTGCCTGCCCCACCTGCGACGGGCTCGGTGTGCGCCAGTTCTTTGACGAAGACAAGGTGGTGATTTCGCCGGCCTCCTCGCTGTCCGAAGGCGCGATCCGCGGCTGGGACCGTCGCAACGTGTACTACTTCCAGATGCTGACATCGCTGGCCACACACCTGTCATTCGATATCGATACGCCCTTCAACAAGTTGCCGAAGACAGCACGCCGCAAGATTCTCTATGGCACCGGCAATGACCCGGTCGAGTTCCGCTATCTCAATGACCGGGGCGACATCGTCAAGCGCTATCATCCGTTCGAGGGCATCATCCCGAACATGGAACGGCGCTACCGGGAGACAGAATCCGATGCGGTGCGCGAAGACCTTGCCGCGTTCCTCAGCACCTCCGACTGTACCGACTGCCACGGCTCACGCCTGCGCGAAGCCTCCCGCAATGTATTCGTGGACAATCGCTCGCTGCCCGATCTGGTGCGGCTGCCAGTGGGCAAGTCCTGCGACTACTTCGGCAAGCTGAAACTGCCGGGCCACAAGGGCGAGATCGCCGACAAGATTCTCAAGGAAATCCGCGAGCGCCTGCAGTTCCTGGTCAATGTAGGGCTGGATTACCTTTCGCTGGCCCGCAACGCCGACACACTCTCCGGTGGCGAAGCGCAGCGTATCCGGCTGGCCTCACAGATCGGCGCCGGTCTGGTCGGCGTGATGTACGTGCTGGACGAGCCATCGATCGGTCTGCACCAGCGCGACAACGAACGCCTGCTTGAGACCCTCAACCGCCTGCGCGATCTGGGCAACACCGTGATCGTGGTGGAACACGATGAGGATGCTATCCGCTGCGCGGATTATGTCATCGACATCGGTCCCGGCGCCGGGGTACATGGCGGCCAGGTCATCGCACAGGGCACAGCCAAGCAGATCGCAGCGAACAGGAAGTCCGTGACCGGTGACTATCTTTCCGGGCGCAAACAGATCGCTGTGCCGAAAAAGCGCACCCCGCCAGGCAAGGACTGGCTGACCCTCAATGGTGCCAGCGGCAACAACCTCAAGGACGTGACGCTGAAACTGCCGGTGGGCCTGTTTACCTGCGTCACCGGTGTGTCCGGCTCGGGCAAATCGACCCTGATCAACAACACGCTGTATCCGGAAGCCGCCACGCACCTGAATGGCGCCTCGACACTGAAAGCCGCACCACACAAAGGCATCAAGGGCCTTGAGCATTTCGACAAAGTGATCGATATCGACCAGAGTCCGATCGGCCGTACACCCCGCTCGAACCCGGCCACCTATACCGGCCTGTTCACGCCGATTCGTGATTTGTTCGCCGGCACCCAGGAAGCCCGCTCGCGGGGTTACAAGGCCGGCCGTTTCAGTTTCAACGTGCGTGGCGGCCGCTGCGAGGCCTGCCAGGGCGACGGCGTCATCAAGGTGGAGATGCACTTCCTGCCGGACATCTATGTGCCCTGCGAAGTCTGCCACGGCAAGCGCTACAACCGTGAAACCCTGGAGATCCACTACAAGGGCAAAAACATCTTCGAAGTACTGGCGATGACGGTGGAAGACGCGCGCGAATTCTTCGACGCGGTGCCGGCACTGGCGCGCAAGCTGCAAACACTGATCGATGTGGGGCTGAGCTATATCACCCTCGGCCAGGCCGCCACCACGCTCTCTGGCGGGGAGGCACAGCGGGTAAAGCTGGCACGGGAGCTGTCCAAGCGCGATACCGGCCGCACCCTGTATATCCTTGATGAGCCCACTACCGGCCTGCACTTCCATGACATCCAGCAACTGCTGGGCGTACTGTTCCGCCTGCGCGAGCATGGCAACACCATCGTGGTGATCGAGCACAATCTTGACGTGATCAAGACGGCGGACTGGCTCATAGACCTGGGGCCGGAAGGCGGCGACGGGGGCGGCGAGATCATTGCCGAGGGCACCCCGGAAGACGTGGCCAAAGTGAAGGCCAGCCACACTGGCCGCTTCCTCAAGACGATGCTCAAACAATAGCCGTCAGGCGGGCGTTGCCCGCCTATAAAAACAAAATACCAGTCGACCAATTAGGGGATACCAGATGCGAAAGTATGCGCTGACCGCCCTGTGCAGCCTCACGCTGCTGCAGGGTTGCACGCTTGCCAAACAGCTAGCGGAAGGCGTGCGCTGTGATGGCTATTGCATGAAGGACTACCCGGGCGAGACGCTGAGTCTTCAGCGGCATGATCAGTTGCTGGTCCTGCCACCGCTTTACACGCTCTCAATCCGCCAGGGCAACGACGAGGAAGTCAGCACACAAAGCGGTTTCAATGACGCGTTTGGCGCGGCATTTGCCACAGAAACGGCTGGCGCGGCACGCTCTTATGAAATCGAACAGCGCTATGTGCCGCTGAGCGGGCTTGCCAGCCCGGACTTCGACAACGAGCCGGCCTTGCAGCAGCTCCATGACGATCTCTGGGCACAGGACAAAGACCCGGAAGCGGTTCGCGAAACCACGCCGCTCTATGGTCTCGGTGCGCCCGAGATCACTGATCCGGTTGCCGCCCGGCAAGTGACACTCCCTGCCTGGCCGGAAGAAGCCCTGGCGGACGCCTGCTGCGTTCTGCTGATGCGGGTAAACGGCTGGCGCTATACCCGTGGCGCGGCGGCCACCAACACTGGCATGGCCGTGGCCTTCAGCGTCATGCCCGGCGGCAGCGGTTACATTCCGCCAAGCAGCGATGTGGTGGCCGATGCCGCCGTGGTACGCCTGGAAGACGGTGTTGTCATCTGGTCTGCACGTTATATCGGCCCGACCAATCCTGTGGCCATGAGACGGCTGCTCTCGCCCTATCTCAGCAAGGCCTACAACACCAATGCTTCACTGCCCCGGCCGACTGCGCATTGATGTGACCGCTGGCAAGGAGATAGGCAGCAACCCACAAAAAAGCCGGGCAATTGCCCGGCTTTTTTGTATCGATTCCGTGAGCTGAAGCCTTACTCGGCTTCTGCCTCGGCGGCTACGGCGCCTTCCGGACGGTCTACCAGCTCAACGTACGCCATCGGCGCGTTGTCGCCTGCGCGGAAACCCATTTTCAGGACGCGCATGTAACCACCTGGACGCTCTTTGTAGCGCGGGCCCAGATCGTTGAACAGGATGCCCACGGCTTGCTTGGAGCGGGTCCGGGAGAACGCCAGACGGCGGTTCGCCACGGAATCTTCCTTGGCCAGGGTGATCAGGGGCTCAGCCACGCGACGCAGTTCCTTGGCTTTCGGCAAGGTGGTCTTGATGGCTCCGTGTTCGAACAGCGACACCGCCATGTTGCGGAGCATCGCCTGGCGATGCGCGCTGGTCCGGTTGAATTTTCTGCCACTTTTGCGATGACGCATGGTTCCGGTTCCTTAAGATTCGGGGCGTCTCACGACGCCCGCACACTGCTAGATGTTGAATGTGACGCTTAACGCAGCTTGTGCGTCAGGCGATCATCGTCGCGCAGACTTGCCGGCGGCCAGCTTTCCAGGCGCATGCCCAGGGACAGGCCTTTGGATGCCAGCACATCCTTGATTTCGGTCAGCGACTTCTTGCCCAGGTTCGGCGTCTTCAGCAGCTCCACTTCGGTGCGTTGTACCAGGTCACCGATGTAGTAGATGTTTTCCGCTTTCAGACAGTTGGCTGAACGTACCGTCAGCTCCAGGTCGTCGACCGGACGCAGCAGGATCGGATCAACTTCCTCACGCTCCTGTTTCGGCTCCGGCTTGCGGTCCTGCTCCAGGTCGACGAACACGGCGATCTGTTGCTGCAGGATGGTCGCGGCGGAACGGATGGCATCTTCAGGATCGATGGTGCCATTGGTTTCCAGGTCGATAACCAGTTTGTCCAGGTCAGTGCGCTGCTCAACCCGCGCGGCTTCCACCACGTAGGCCACGCGCAGGACCGGGCTGTAGCTGGCGTCCAGTTGCAGACGGCCAATGCCACGGGTCTCGTCTTCATCGCTCTGGCGCGCGTCAGCCGGGACGTAACCGCGACCACGGGTGATCTTGAGCTTCATCTTCAGCTCGGTGTCACCGGTGATGTTGCAGATCACGTGATCCGGGTTGACGATCTCCACGCTGTGATCGCGCTGGATATCGCCGGCGGTCACAACGCCCGGGCCTTTCTTGCTCAGGTCCAGGACTACTTCTTCGCGATCGTTCATGCGCAGCGCCACACCTTTCAGGTTCAGCAGGATGTTGATCACATCCTCCTGGACACCTTCCACGGTGGAGTACTCGTGCTGCACGCCATCGATCTCGACTTCGGTAATCGCGGCACCGTACATGCTGGACAGCAGGATACGGCGCAGCGCGGTACCCAGGGTGTGGCCGAAACCACGCTCGAGGGGCTCCAGCACAACCTTTGCATGAGTCGGGCTGATCGCATTGATGGCGATCGAGCGAGGCGTGAGAAAGTCGTTCACGGCGGTCATAGGGCTCCCTCAGGCTGTGCTTACTTGGAATACAGCTCGACGATCAGGTTTTCATTGATCTCGGCCGGCAGGTCGATACGCTCCGGCAGTGCCTTGAGTGTACCTTCCAGCTTCTTCTCGTCCACTTCGAGCCAGCTAGCGAAACCGCGCTGCTGGGCCAGTTCCATGGCGTTCTTCACGCGCAGCTGGTTCTTGGCCTTTTCACGCACGGCGACCAGGTCGCCGGGGCGCACCTGATAGGACGCCACGTTAACAGTCTGGCCGTTTACCGTGATGGCACGGTGAGAGACCAGCTGGCGGGCTTCGGCGCGGGTAGCACCAAATCCCATCCGGTAAACCACGTTGTCCAGGCGACCTTCCAGCAGCTGCAGCAGCACCTCGCCGGTAGCACCTTTCGAACCAGCGGCTTTCTTGTAGTAGCCGCGGAATTGCTTTTCCAGTACACCGTACATACGACGTACTTTCTGTTTCTCACGCAGCTGCACGCCGTAATCGGACAGACGGCTCTGGCGACGATTGGCCGCGGCCGCACCCGGTGCCTGCTCCGCCTTGCACTTGGAGTCGAGCGGACGAATACCGCTCTTCAGGAACAGGTCGGTGCCTTCACGACGGGAAAGCTTGCACTTGGGACCGATGTATCTTGCCATCTTGCTCTAACTCCCGTTACACGCGGCGTTTTTTCGGCGGCCGGCAGCCGTTATGCGGAATCGGCGTGACGTCGTTGATGCTGGTGATTTTGTAACCACAGGCATTCAGCGCGCGCACCGAGGATTCACGACCTGGACCCGGGCCCTTGACCCGCACTTCCAGGTTTTTCAGACCGTAGTCTTTGGCCGCGTTGCCCGCGTTCTCAGCCGCTACCTGGGCTGCAAACGGGGTGCTCTTGCGAGAGCCGCGGAAACCAGCACCACCCGAGGTCGCCCAGGACAGTACATTGCCCTGACGATCGGAGATCGTGATGATGGTGTTGTTGAAGGACGCATGAACGTGCGCGATACCGTCCGCTACCGTCCGGGTAACTTTCTTACGGCGAGCGCCGGTGTCTTTCTTTGACTTTGCCATAATAATGCCTAGCCCGAATCAGGGTTTACTTGCGGATCGGTTTGCGCGGGCCCTTGCGGGTCCGGGCATTGGTCTTGGTGCGCTGGCCGCGCAGCGGCAGGCCACGACGGTGGCGGATGCCACGGAAGCAACCCATGTCCATCAGACGTTTGATGTTCATGCTCACTTCACGGCGCAGGTCACCCTCGACCGTGATCTTGGCCACTTCGCCCCGGATCTGGTCCAGCTGCTCTTCGCTCAGCTCACGTACCTTGGTGGTCGGCGCGATACCGGTGGCAACACAGATTTTCTGTGCCGTGGTACGACCGATCCCGTAGACGTAGGTCAGCGAGATCACCGCATGCTTGTTATCCGGGATGTTGACGCCTGCAATACGGGCCATCCAAATTTCTCCGCTTAACGCAACTATTCAATGCTGGCCAGACTGCCTGGGGCCTCAAAGGGCGCGAATGGTAGCCTCAGACCAGCAATTTTTCAACTGAACCATGCCAGGAGCGTTCGGGGGGTACCCCGAATCAGCCCTGACGCTGCTTGTGCCGCGGCTCGGCACTGCAAATCACCATTACCCGGCCTTTACGGCGGACAATCTTGCAGTTACGGCACACTTTCTTAACAGAAGCCTGAACCTTCATTGCTTTCGCCTCGCTGTTACTACGCCCGCTACGACTGGGTTACCGCACCAGGCCGGTGCCGCCATAGCCTTTCAGATTCGCTTTCTTCATCAGCTTTTCGTACTGGGTAGACATCAGCTGGGCATTGACCTGAGCCCAGAAATCCATCACCACCACCACCACGATCAGCAGGGACGTACCCCCCAGATAGAAGGGTACGTTCCACATGCCCTGGAGAAACAGCGGCAGCAGGCACACCGCGGTCATATAAGCTGCGCCAACCAGGGTCAGGCGGCCCATTACCGTATCGATGTACCGGGCAGACTGCTCACCCGGGCGAATACCAGGGATATAGGCCCCGGACTTCTTCAGGTTGTCCGCCACGTCTTTCGGGTTGAACATCAACGCCGCGTAGAAGTAGCAGAAAAACACAATACCCAGCGTAAACAGCAGGATATACAGCGGCGAACCGGGCATCAGCGCATCAGTGGTGATACGCATGGCGTTCGCCCACCAAGTGTCGGAACTGCCAGCAAACCACTGGCTGATCGACGCCGGGAACAGCAGGATCGAGCTGGCAAAAATCGCCGGGATCACACCTGCCATGTTCACTTTCAGCGGCAGATGGCTCTGCTGTGCTGCGTACATCCGGCGGCCTTGCTGCCGGCGGGCATAATTGACCGTGATACGACGCTGGCCGCGCTCGAAGAACACCACCGCGAAGATCACCGCCACCGCCACTACCAGCACCGCCAGCAGGATCATCAGGTTCATCTCGCCCTGGCGGGTGGCTTCAAAGGTCTGTGCCACGGCACCCGGCAGGCCGGCAACGATGCCCGCGAAAATCAGCATGGAAATACCGTTGCCGATACCCCGCTCGGTAATCTGCTCACCCAGCCACATCAGGAAGATGGTCCCGGTCACCAGCGACGTTACCGCCACAAAGTAGAACGAGAAGATGTCCATGGTAGCCGGGTTCTCCGGTACCAGGGTCACATTCTGGCTGTACAGGCCGGCCGCCACACCAAACGACTGGATCAACGCCAACACGACCGTCAGGTAACGGGTGTACTGGGTGATCTTGCGGCGACCCTGCTCACCTTCCTTGCGCAGTTGCTCCAGCGTCGGATTCACGGCAGACAGCAACTGGATCACGATCGACGCGGTGATATACGGCATCACGCCCAGCGCGAAAATACTCATGCGCTCCAGGGCACCCCCGGAGAACATGTTGAACATTGCCAATACGGTGTCGCGGTTCTGGTCGAACAGGCGCGCCATCGCGTCCGGATTGATGCCCGGAACAGGAATGTGCGCGCCGATCCGGAATACCACCAGGGCACCCAGCAAGAAGCCGATGCGTCGCCACAGGCCCCGCAGTGCGGACCCGTCCGGGGTATTCTGACTCAGTGTCTGTGCACGGTTCTTGGCCATGAGGATCGCCTTTGATTATTCCTCGACTTTACCGCCGGCTTTCTCGATCGCCTCACGGGCGCCACGAGTAATCAGCAGGCCCCGCACAGTCAGCGCACGATCCAGCTCACCGCTCAGCACAATCTTGGCGCGCTTCATGTCGCGACGGATCACGTTCGCTTTCTTCAGGCTGTCCAGGTCCACCACGTCGCCGTCCACACGGGCCAGTTCAGCCAGACGCACTTCCGCCGTGCTCAGGGACTTGCGGGAGGTGAAGCCAAACTTCGGCAGACGACGCTGCAGCGGCATCTGGCCGCCCTCGAAACCGGGCTTGACGGTGCCGCCGGAACGGGAAGTCTGGCCTTTATGACCATGACCGCCGGTCTTGCCGAGGCCGCTGCCGATACCACGGCCGAGACGCTTGGCGGACGGACGGGAACCCTCTGCCGGGCTCAGTTCGTTCAGACGCATCGTCACTCTCCTTCCACCCGTACCATGTACGAGACTTTGTTGATCATGCCGCGTACCGAAGGCGTATCTTCCACCTCAACCGTATGGCCGATACGACGCAGGCCGAGGCCACGCACGCAGGCCTTGTGCTTTTCCAGACGCCCGAAAGAGCTCTTCGTCTGGGTTACCTTGATCTTGTTAGCCGCCATCTCTCTGCTTCCGGTTAGTTCGCAGGGCTCAATTCAGGATGTCTTCTACAGTCTTGCCGCGCTTCGCTGCAATATGCTCAGCGGAGGACATGGCACGCAGACCTTCGAAGGTTGCCCGCACTACGTTCACCGGATTGGTGGAGCCGTAGCACTTGGCCAATACGTTCTGCACGCCGGTCACTTCCAGGACAGCACGCATCGCGCCGCCGGCGATCACGCCGGTACCATCGGAAGCAGGCTGCATGTACACCTTGGAGGCGCCATGACGAGCCTTGATCGGGTGCTGGATAGTGGTGCCGTCCAGATCCACCTGGATCATGTTACGGCGGGCAGCCTCCAGGGCTTTCTGGATAGCAGCCGGCACTTCACGCGCCTTGCCACGGCCAAAACCCACCTTACCTTTGCCATCGCCCACCACAGTCAGCGCGGTAAAAGCAAAAATACGACCGCCTTTTACTACTTTGGCAACGCGGTTCACTTGAACCAGCTTTTCCTGCAGACCTTCGTTGGGATCAACCTTCGCCATAACCAATACCCTTAGAATTCAAGCCCGTTTTCACGCGCGGCATCGGCCAGCGCCTTGACCCGGCCGTGATACTTGAAGCCGGAACGATCAAAGGCAACGCGTTCAACGCCTGCCGCCTTGGCGCGCTCAGCAATCAGCTTGCCCACTGCCACGGCTGCATCAGCATTACCGGTTGCGCTACCACGCAGGTCTTTTTCGACCGTGGACGCGCTGGCCAGCACCTTGTCGCCTGCCGCCGTCGTCACCTGAGCATAGATGTGACGCGGAGTACGATGTACGCAAAGACGGACAGCACCCAGCTCACGGATCTTCATCCGGGTACGTTTGGCTCTACGCTGACGTGATACTTTTTTGTCTATCATGACTTCAGTCTCGACGGTTATTTCTTCTTGGCTTCCTTACGGCGAACCTTCTCGCCTGCATACCGGACACCTTTGCCCTTATAGGGCTCCGGCGGACGGAAGCCGCGAACGTTGGCTGCCACCTGGCCAATCAATTGCTTGTCGATACCCTTGAGGACAATTTCTGTCTGTGTCGGGGTTTCCGCGGTGATACCTTCCGGCAGTTCGTACGCTACCGGGTGGGAAAAACCGAGCGACAGGTTCAGAACCTTGCCTTGCGCCTGGGCACGATAACCAACACCGATCAGCTCCAGCTTGCGCTCGAAGCCAGCGGAAACGCCGGTCACCATGTTGCTCAGCAGTGCACGCGTAGTGCCTGCCAGCGCCCAGGCTTGCTGGGATTCTTTCTGCGGACGTACGCTCAGCACGCCATCGTCCACTGCCACGGCCACCAGCTCGTGCACCACATGTTCAAGAGCACCTTTGCCGCCCTTGATGGCTACACGCTGGTCGTCGATTTTTACCTCAACGCCCTGCGGCAGTTTAATCGGATTCTTCGCTACTCTTGACATTGCTGCACCTAACCCGTCTATGCCGCTATCGTCAGGACACTTCGCAGATCAGCTCGCCGCCAACATTGGCTTTGCGTGCTGCGCGATCGGTCATAAAACCCTGGTTGGTGGAAACGATCATGACACCCAGACCGCCTTTCACCTTCGGAATGTCGCCAGCGCCGCGATAGATACGCAGACCAGGCGTGCTCACCCGTTTGATCTTCTCGATCACCGGACGGCCTTCGAAGTACTTCAGCTCGATGGTCAGGGTCGGCTTGATGTTGTCGCCATCTACCTGATATCCAGCGATGTAACCCTCATCCTGCAGCACCTTGGCAATGGCCACCTTGCTGGTGGAAGAAGGAATATCCACCTTGACCTTCTTTGCCATCTGCGCGTTACGGATACGGGTAAACATATCCGCCAGGGTATCTTGCATGCTCATGCTGCTATCGCTCCGCTACTCACGCCTTTGCAGGCTTCTTACCAGCTGGATTTCACCAGGCCCGGTACATCACCGCGCATGGCCGCTTCCCGCAACTTGTTACGACCCAGGCCGAACTTACGGTACACACCGTGCGGACGCCCGGTGATACGGCACCGGTTACGCTGACGGGTACGAGCAGAATCGCGCGGCAGTTTCTGCAACTGCACCTGGGCATCCCACTTGGCTTCCGGCTCAGCAGTCGGGTCGAGAATGATCTTTTTCAGCTCAGCACGCTTGGCAGCAAACTTGGCAACCAGTTTGGCGCGCTTCTGCTCCCGGTTAATCATCGAGGTTTTTGCCATGACAGCTCTCCTCAGCCTCTCATCGGGAAGTTGAAAGCGCGCAACAGGGCGCGGGCTTCATCATCGGTCTTCGCCGTCGTGGTGATGGTGATATCCATGCCACGCAGCTTGTCGATCTTGTCGTACTCGATTTCCGGGAACACGATCTGCTCGCGCAGACCCATGGAGTAGTTCCCGCGGCCATCGAACGATTTCGGGTTCAGACCACGGAAGTCACGTACCCGCGGAATCGCCACGTCGATCAGACGGCCGAGAAATTCGTACATGCGCTGCTTGCGCAGCGTGACTTTACAGCCGATCGGCCAGCCTTCACGGATCTTGAACCCCGCCACGGACTTGCGCGCGTTGTTCACGATCGGCTTCTGGCCAGACACCGCTGTCATGTCAGACAGTGCACCATCCATCGCCTTGCGGTCCTGGGCAGCCTCACCCACACCCATGTTCAGGGTGATCTTGGTGATCTTCGGCACTTCCATGACGTTCTTGTAACCGAACTCCTCGATGAGTTTCGGCACAATCTCTTTTTCGTACAGCTCTTTCAGAGTATTCATGCTTCACCCAACCTGTCAGGCGCCGACTACTTCGCCATTGGACTTGAAGATACGGACTTTCTGTCCGTCTTCGACACGGAAGCCCACGCGGTCGGCTTTCTGTGAGGCCGGATTCCAGATCGCCACATTGGAGTGGTGAATGCTGGCTTCCTTCTCAACGATGCCGCCCTGAATCCCACGCTGCGGATTAGCACGCGTGTGCTTCTTGACAATATTCACACCAGCGACAAACAGGCGGCCATTCGGCAGCACTCTCGTGACTTTGCCACGCTTACCTTTGTCTTTACCGGCGATTACGATGACTTCGTCATCACGCTTGATCTTAAGCATTACCTTCACCCGCCTTTACAGAACTTCAGGTGCCAGGGAAATGATCTTCATGAACTGCTCAGTACGCAGTTCCCGGGTCACCGGGCCGAAGATCCGGGTACCGATCGGTGCCTTGTTGTTGTTCAACAGGACCGCGGCATTTTCATCAAAACGAATTACTGAACCATCCGGACGACGCACACCCTTGCGGGTACGCACCACCACAGCGTTCATCACGTCGCCTTTCTTGACGCGACCACGCGGAATGGCTTCTTTGACCGTAACCTTGATGATGTCACCAATGCCTGCATAGCGGCGATGGGAACCACCCAGTACCTTGATACACTGTACCCGGCGCGCACCGCTGTTATCGGCCACTTCAAGCATGCTTTCGGTCTGAATCATCGCTTATCTCTCCAACTCCTGCCTTCTGCAGGCAGCCTCAGCAACGCCAGGTCAGGCCTGTTGTGCCTGTTCTACAACGCTGACCAGCATCCAGGTTTTCTTCTTGGAAAGCGGCCGGCACTCTTCAATAGTCACCAGGTCGCCTTCGCGGCACTGGTTGGTTTCGTCATGCGCCGTCAGCTTGGTGGAACGACGAATGAACTTGCCGTACAGCGGGTGCTTCACCTGACGCTCGACCAGCACAGTGATGGTCTTGTCGGCTTTGTTCGAGATCACCTTGCCGGTGGCCGTCCGCTTCGTTTTCTGGTTCGCTTCAGCCATGACTATTTACCCTGCTTCTCTCTGAGGATGGTCTTGACGCGCGCAATGTCACGACGGACCGCCCCGATCTCATGCGTTTTGGACAACTGGCCGGAGGCCTGCTTCATGCGCTGCTTGAACTGCGTCTCGAACAGGCCGTTCAGTTCCTGTTGCAGTGCATCAACGCTCTTGTCTCTGAGTTCGCTCGCTTTCATGGCTTACATCACCGTCCTGATCACGACGCGGGTGCTGATCGGCAGTTTAGCCGCAGCCAGACGGAACGCTTCACGCGCCACGTCATCTGCCACACCTTCCATTTCGTACAGCATCTTGCCCGGCTGGATCTGAGCCACCCAGTATTCGACGCTACCCTTACCTTTACCCATCCGCACTTCGAGCGGCTTCTGGGTAATCGGCTTGTCCGGGAAGACCCGGATCCAGATCTTGCCACCACGTTTGACGTGACGGGTCATCGCACGACGCGCAGCCTCGATCTGGCGGGCGGTCAGCCGGCCACGGCCAGTCGCCTGCAGGCCGATGGTCCCGAAAGAGACCTTACTGCCCCGTTGTGCCAGACCGCGATTGCGGCCCTTCATGACTTTGCGGAATTTAGTTCGCTTCGGCTGCAACATCGTTCGCTACCCTTTAGCCACGGCCGCGCTTTTTCGGCGCCTTGGTCTGCTTCTCTTCCTGTGCTGCGGCTTGTTCCATGCCACCCAGAATCTCCCCGCGGAAGATCCACACCTTGATACCAATGGTGCCGTAGGTGGTTTCAGCGCGCACATTCGCGTAGTCGATATCAGCACGCAGGGTGTGCAGCGGCACGCGGCCTTCGCGGTACCACTCGGTACGCGCAATCTCTGCACCGCCCAGACGGCCGGATACCTGAACCTTGATGCCTTCTGCGCCGGCTTTCATGGCGTTCTGCACCGCACGCTTCATAGCGCGACGGAACATCACACGACGCTCAAGCTGACCCGCGATGTTGTCGCCTACCAGACGGGCATCCAGGTCGGGCTTGCGCACTTCCTCGATGTTGATGTGCACAGGCACACCCATCTTCTCGGCCACTTCGCGACGCAGGCGCTCGACATCTTCGCCTTTCTTGCCGATCACGATGCCAGGACGTGCGGTACTGATGGTAATGCGCACATTCTCGCTCGGGCGTTCGATCTTGATCCGGCTCACCGATGCGTTCTTCAGGCGCTTGTGCAGGTAATCACGCACTTTCAGATCGGTAACCAGATAATCGGCGTAATGCTTCGGGCTGGCGTACCAGAGCGAGTTGTGCTCCTTGACGATGCCCAGGCGAATGCCGACCGGATGAACTTTCTGACCCATCTGATTACTCCTCGCCTTCCGACACTTTGACAGTGATGTGGCAGGTGCGCTTGGTGATGCGATCAGCACGGCCTTTGGCGCGTGGCTTGATGCGCTTCAGCGACATCCCTTCGTCCACAAAAATGGTGGACACTTTCAGCTCATCCACATCAGCGCCGTCGTTGTTTTCCGCGTTGGCGATTGCGGACTCCAGCACCTTCTTGACAATCTTGGCGGCCTTCTTCGGGCTGAAAGTCAGCACGTTCAGTGCCTTTTCAACCTTCAGACCACGCACCTGGTCAGCGACCAGGCGTGCTTTCTGTGCCGAGATTCTTGCCCCGCGCAGGCGGGCTGCAACTTCAGTCGCCATGGTTATTCACCCACCCTTAACGCTTGGACTTCTTGTCCACAATGTGCCCGCGAAAATTGCGGGTCAGGGCGAACTCGCCCAGCTTGTGGCCAACCATATGTTCAGACACCAGCACCGGAACGTGCTGTTTCCCGTTATGCACCGCAAGAGTCAGGCCCACCATCTCCGGAATGATCATGGAGCGGCGCGACCAGGTCTTGATCGGCTTGCGGGAGTTACCTTCCACCGCTTCTTCCACCTTCTTCAGAAGGTGGTGATCCACGAAAGGACCTTTTTTCAGTGAACGTGGCACAGGCTAATCCTCTTGTTACTTCGCCCGACGATCGCGAACGATCATCTTGCGGGTACGCTTGTTGGTACGGGTCTTGTGACCCTTGGTCGGAACACCCCACGGGGTCACCGGATGACGGCCACCGGAGGTACGACCTTCACCACCACCGTGCGGGTGATCCACCGGGTTCATGGCCACACCACGCACCGTCGGACGCACACCACGCCAGCGGGACGCACCAGCCTTACCCAGAGACCGCAGGCTGTGCTCGCTGTTGGAGACTTCGCCCAGGGTCGCACGACATTCCGCATGCACCTTGCGCATTTCGCCGGAGCGCAAACGCAGGGTCACAAACTGACCTTCTTTCGCCAGCACCTGAACCGAGGTGCCTGCAGAGCGCGCCAGCTGACCACCCTTGCCCGGGCGCATTTCCACGTTATGCACCGTGGAACCCAGCGGGATGTTGCGCAGCGGCAGCGCGTTACCGGCCTTGATCGGCGCATCCTGACCGGAACGCACCATGTCACCTGCCTTCAGCCCTTTCGGTGCCAGGATGTAGCGACGCTCACCATCCTTGTACTTCAGCAGTGCAATGTGGGCAGACCGGTTCGGATCGTATTCCAGACGCTCAACTTCGGCAGCAATGCCGTCCTTGTTGCGACGGAAATCAATCACGCGGTATTTCTGCTTGTGACCACCGCCTTTGTGACGGGTGGTGATCCGGCCGTTGTTGTTACGACCACCATTCTTCGCCTTGCTTTCGGTCAGCGGGGCGTAAGGAGCACCTTTGTGCAGCTCCTCATTGACCACCTTGACCACAAAGCGGCGGCCAGGAGAAGTCGGCTTACACTTCACGATCGCCATGATTAATTACCCCTGCTCTGCCGCCAGAAAATCGATGTCCTGGCCTGCCTGCAAAGAGACATAAGCCTTTTTCCAGTCGCTGCGCTTACCCTGAACGCGGCCAAACACCTTGCGCTTGCCCTTCACGTTCACGGTCTGCACTGACTCGACCTTGACATCAAACAGCTGCTCGACAGCTTTCTTGATCTCAAGCTTGGAAGCGTCCTTGGCGACCTTGAAGACCACTTGATTGGCCTTCTCGGCAACAACGCTTGCCTTTTCGGATACGTGCGGTGCCAGCAGCACCTTGAAGATACGCTCCTGGTTCATGCCAGCGCCTCCTCAAGCTTTTTCAGCGCCGGCACAGTCACCAGCACCTTTTCAAAAGCGATCAGGCTGACCGGATCGATGCCAGCGGCATCGCGCACATCGACACGCGGCAGGTTGCGAGCAGACAGGAACAGGTTCTCATCCACTTCATCAGCCACGATCAGCACATTGGTCAGATCCAGCGCTTTCAGTTTTTCCAGCAGCACCTTGGTTTTCGGCGCGTCGAGCGAAAACTCGTCGACCACCACCAGGCGATCCTGACGGACCAGCTCGGAGAAAATGCACTGCAGCGCGCCGCGATACATCTTCCGGTTGACCTTTTGCTCGTAGTCGCGCGGCTTGGCGGCGAACGCCACACCACCGCTGCGCCAGATCGGGCTGCGGATGGTACCTGCGCGGGCACGACCGGTGCCCTTCTGACGCCACGGCTTCTTGCCGCCGCCACTTACTTCCGAACGGGTTTTCTGTGCCTTGCTGCCCTGACGGCCAGCAGCCATATAGGCCACGACCACCTGGTGTACCAGCGGCTCATTGAAGTCTTTCCCGAAGGCGACTTCAGACACAGAAACAGTTCCTCCAGAGGCAGTATTGAGATTCATCCTCTATATCCTCTCTCAGGCCTTCGCCTTGACTGCCGGGCGAACAATGACGTCGGCGCCAGTCGCGCCGGGCACTGCACCCTTGATCAGCAGCAGATTCTTTTCGGCATCCACGCGCACCACTTCCAGATTCTGGACAGTGACTCGCTCGGCACCCATATGGCCTGCCATCTTCTTGCCCTTGAACACTCGACCCGGGGTCTGGTTCTGGCCGATGGAACCCGGCGCACGGTGGGACAACGAGTTACCGTGGGTGGCATCCTGAGTGCGGAAGTTCCAGCGCTTGATCACGCCCTGGAAGCCCTTGCCCTTGGAGATACCGGTAACGTCAACGATCTGACCGGCTTCAAAGATGTCCACGGTGACGGAACCACCGGCGGCCAGCTCACCCGGCTCAGCACGGAATTCCCACACACCGCGACCGGCTTCCACGCCCGCCTTGGCAAAATGCCCAGCCGCAGGACGGACCACCCGGGACGCACGACGCTCACCAGTGGTGACCTGCACCGCCTGATAGCCGTCCGTTTCTTCGGTTCTGATCTGGGTCACCCGGTTAGGGCTAACCTCAATGACGGTAACCGGAATGCTGGCGCCATCCTCGGTGAATACCCGAGTCATCCCGCATTTCCGACCGACTACACCAATAGCCATTGTCTACCTCTTCACAACCAGCCGCAGCGTCTGCCGCAGCGTGCCGTTATCCCAGGCTGATCTGCACGTCCACACCAGCAGCCAGATCCAGTTTCATCAGCGCGTCCACGGTCTTGTCCGTGGGCTCGACGATATCCACCAGGCGCTTGTGGGTGCGAATCTCGTATTGATCCCGCGCATCTTTGTTGACATGCGGAGAGACCAACACCGTAAATTTCTCTTTGCGCGTCGGCAGAGGAATGGGCCCCTGAACCTGTGCACCGGTCCGTTTTGCCGTATCAACGATCTCCTGGGCGGACTGATCGATCAGGCGATGATCAAAGGCCTTGAGCCGGATACGGATTCTTTGGTTAGCCATAGCTAACAAACTCCAGACTGTTTCAAACCATACTTCAGATGGCAAAAAACCCGCCCGACCTTCCTGCGAAGGCGGTGGGTAGCAAATCAGTCCCGGGAACGATGCCCCGGTTGGTTCAGCCTTTCTGTCACTTATGGGACAGGAAGGGCGCGAACTATACAGAGGAAATCCGGTGGGAGCAAGCCCCCACCGGACTTTCTGCGGTATTACTCGAGGATCTTGGCTACCA
>NZ_AQOR01000030.1 GCF_009846755.1 Alcanivorax sp. S71-1-4 | reverse complement strand
CGGGCGTGACGGTGCGCTGGCCGTGGTCTGCGGCGCACGGCGGTCAAGATGGATGCGCTGGCCAGGATGGATGGTGTAGGGGGCACTGATGCCGTTGGCGGCGGCCAGTTCGCGATAGTCCCAGCCGTAACGCCAGGCGATGGAGAACAGGGTGTCACCCCGGGTGACCTGATGCGCGCCACGGGTGATCTTGGCTGGCCGGGTGCTCATGGTGCCACCACCGCGCGCACCACCCGCGTCGTATTCAACCACCGGTGCGTGACTGGCGGCGCAGCCGCTGGAAACCAGTGCCAGAATCAGAACCAGTAGCCCGGTCAGTCTCAAGATGCCGATGTCCCTGCCGCGGAATTCGCCTCATTATGCCCGGCGAAATGCGACAGTAGCCATACCAGCACGACGCCGGCGATCAGTGCGATCAGCGCCGCCGGCAGCATCGCCGGCAGGCCGGTCTCGGCCACGTAGTGCGCCGGCCAGACATTGCGGAACAGGGTCTCTCCGCCGCTATCCGGCACGCGCCAGGGCCACAGCACGGCCAGCGAACCGGCCATGAAACCGACCAGCATCGCCATCACCGGCTCATGGAAACGCGCCAGCAGCCAACGTAAAAGATGCACAAATGACAGCAAGCCGGTGGCACAACCGGCAACGAAAGTGAGCAGTATCGCCCATTCGGCGCCTTTCACCGCCGCCAGCACCGGCGCGTACATGCCGAGAATGACGAGAATGAAACTGCCGGAAATACCGGGCAGGATCATGGCGCAGATGGCCACGGCGCCGGCAATGAAAAAGACCGGCAGCGTCAGCGACAGCGCATCGCCCAGCGGCGGTCGGCTCATCACCCAGACGGCGATCAGCCCCCCGGCCGCCAGCATCAGCCAGGTGCTTGCCCGGCGCAGCGGCAGCGGTTTCAGCAGCAACAGGATGCTGGCGATGATCAGGCCGCAGAAGAACGACCACAACGGCACCGGGTACGCGTCCATCAGCCAGGTGATCAGCCGCGCCAGCAGCGCGATGCTGGTAACGATGCCGGCCAGCAGCGCACTCAGGAAGCCGAGGTTTGCCGCACGCCAGAAGGCCATGAAACCCTGGCGACGCCAGATGCCGAGCAATGAAGGGGTCAGGCCGCTGAGCGTGCGGATCAGGGTTTCATAAATGCCGGTAATCAGCGCGATGGTGCCACCGGACACGCCGGGCACCACATCCGCAGCGCCCATGGCCATGCCGCGCAGGTAGATGCCGGACAGACGTTTCATCTGAGGACACCCCGCCGGAAGGGCACGAAGCGCACGGCATCCAGCCGCGTGGTGCGGAATTCATCGCCGACGCGGTCGACCACGGTCAGCCATTGCTGTTCCGTCTCGCCCACTGGCATCACCAGCCGGCCACCGTCGGCAAGCTGGCTGAGCAATTCTTCCGGAATATCCGGCCGGCCACAGGCGGCGAGGATGCCCTCGAACGGCGCCTCGGATGCCCAGCCGAACCCGCCGTCGGCATGGCGCAACTGCACCCGCGCCATACCCAGCGCCTGCAGGCGACGGCGGGCCATGTCCTGCAACGGCCGGATACGCTCCACCGACCAGACCTGTTCGCACAGCGCCGCCAGCACGGCGGTCTGGTAGCCACTGCCGGTGCCCACTTCGAGCACTTTGCCGGGTATCGTCTTCTCGATCAGCAGTTCCGTCATGCGCGCCACCACCCATGGCTGGGAGATGGTCTGGCCATGGCCGATGGGCAGTGCGGTGTCGTCGTAGGCCTGATGCGCGAGGGCTTCGTCGATGAACAGGTGACGCGGGGTGTTGCGGATCACGTCCAGGACACGCGGGTCGTGGATGCCTTTCTCGCGCAGCCGGTTGATCAACCGCTCGCGCGTGCGTGCCGACGTCATGCCTATCCCTGAGCGGTTCACCATCACATCAGCCCCCACTGTGTTCCCCTCTGTCGCGTTCACCGGCGCGGTTATCCGGCCGCACGGTGTCTATCAGTTCCGCCAGCACCGTGGTGGCAAATGACCCGGCCGGCAATGTCATGCGCAGGTGCAGTCTGTCGGCGTGGATGTCTGCCGCCAGATCCCGTACCGGCAGCCGCGTGGCGCGACGTGCCGCCTCCACCCCCTGGGCTGCCAGCGCCTCGATCAGCGCCGCATGCGGCGCCAGCACAGCCTGCTCCAGGGCGGCGCACGCCCCGGATGATGCCATGCCCCCGGCGCCGGGCATAGGCGCGGTGGGATGCACCTCGCCACGGCGCACCCGTTCGGCAGCGGCGCTATCTTCATCGGCCAGGAACAGCCCGCGGCTGCCATCCGGTTGCAGCAGGTCACCGCCCAGCGCACGCTGCCAGCAATGCTCCTGCACGCGCCGTGCCAGCACCTGATTGAACAGTTCACTGCGCACGGCGGACAGCCACAGGCTTTTCAGCGCCGGCTTGCGCGGTGCCTCACCCTGCCCCAGCAGCCAGGCGCTGGCGCGGCTGGCGTTGTCGCCGCCCCGGCCGAAGCGCTGCTCGCCGAAATAGTTCGGCACCCCCTCACGGGCCACCGCGTCCAGCCGCTCGCGCAGCGCTGCGGTGTCACCGGCGAGATCACGCAGGTACAGGTCAAAATGGTTGAAACGATGGGTGCCACGATTGAGCTTGCGGCGGTGACGCACGGCACGCAGCAGTGTCACGCCGTCCGGCAGTGCGCTCAGATCCGGGTCGGCCTTGCCCGGCAGGTGCAGGCTGAACCACTGGTCGGTGACGGCGATGCGGTCCTTGAGGCCGCTGTACCCCACGGCGCGCAGCGGCAACTTCGACAGTTTCGCCAGCGCCAGTGCCAGGTCGGTGGTGTTCCATTCGCGCTTGCGCACCAGCAGCCACAGGTGCTCACCCTCGCCGTCCGGCTCGAAACCCAGTTCTTCAATGACGCGAAAATCTTCCGGCGTGGCGCGCAATACGCCGCGGGCGACCGGGCCGCCGTGTGCGCGCGGCAGGCTCATGCGCGCGCTTCCAGCAGCACTACGGCGGTCACCGCGATGCCTTCTTCGCGGCCGGTGAAGCCCAGTTGTTCGGTGGTGGTGGCCTTCACCGATACCTGATCGATATCGGCATTCAGCAATGCTGCAATGCGCGCGCGCATGGCATCGATATGCGGCGCCATTTTCGGTCTCTGCGCGATGAGGGTGAGGTCGGCGTTGCCGAGCTGATAGCCGGCCGCGGTGATATGGGCATAGACCTGTTCCAGCAGCACGGCGGAATCCGCGCCACGCCAGGCCGGGTCGGTGTCGGGAAAGAAATGCCCGATATCACCCAGCGCCAGCGCGCCCAGCAAGGCATCCGCCAGCGCATGCAGGGCCACATCCCCATCGGAATGTGCTTTCAGGCCCTGGCTGTGGGGAATGCGCACGCCACCGAGCATGACATGGTCACCGGCGGTGAAGGCATGCACGTCAAACCCCTGTCCTATACGGATGCCTGCCACCGCTCGGCCTCCTCCTGTTGCGCATGCAGATAAAAACCGGCCAGTGGCAAATCCGATGGCCAGGTGATCTTGATGTTGTCCGCGCTGCCCGTGACCAGCGCCGGGTGCCAGCCCTGGGCTTCCATGGCCGAGGCTTCGTCGGTGATGTCCAGGCCACGCTCGTGGGCCTGGGTCAGCGCCAGCCGCAGCGGGCCGACCGGGAACAATTGCGGGGTCAGGGCACGCCAGACATGGCTGCGCGGCAACGTGGCCTGAATACGCGCGTGGTCATCCGCCTGCTTGATGGTGTCGCTCACCGGCAGGGCCAGGATCGCACCCTGCTCGCCGGTTTCACGCAGCAGTTTGTCGATATCCGACAGCCGCACGCAGGGGCGGGCCATGTCGTGCACCAGCACCCAGTCGTTGTCGCGCGCCTCCGGCAAGGCGTTCAGGCCATTGAGCACGGAGGCGGCGCGCGTGTCACCGCCGGTGGTGGTGATCACCCGGCGCTGGCGCGAAACGGGCAATGCCGGCCACCAGTGATCGCTGTCGGCAATGGCCACCACCAGGCTGTCGAGACGGCTACAGGCCAGCAGGCGGCTGACGGTATGTTCCGCCAGGGTGCGGCCATGCAGGGACAGATATTGCTTGGGCAGGGGCGCGCCCATGCGGGCGCCGTGGCCGGCGGCGGGGATCAGGCCAAACAGACGGGCATCAGCGGGCAGCATCGCGGTCCAGTACCAGATAAAAAGTCTCGCCTTCGCGGATCATGCCCAGATCACGGCGGGCGATTTCCTCGATCTTGTCGAGCCCTTCCTTGAGGTCTTCGACATCCGCGCTCATCAACCGGTTGCGGTCGGCAAGCGTGTCATTTTCTGCCTGCAACGCCGCCACCTGTTTGCGCAGGCTGGCGACGTGACGCAGGCTGCCCTCGCCAAACCACAGCCGCGCCTGCAACCCCAGGATGGCCAGCACCAGCACGGCCAGCAGCAGGGTACGGCCAGCGGGGCGTTTCACCACAGCTCCCGTGGCGGACGGCAGGCAACAGGGTGCCGCGAAGGCGGCGGCGCGGTGCTTCCCTGCGCGCAGCGTCGGCGGTTTCATCAGTTCAGGAAGCGGAACTCTTTGCGGCCATGGTAGGCCGCACGGCCCAGCTCTTCCTCGATGCGGATCAGGCGGTTGTACTTGGCGACGCGGTCGCTGCGGCACAACGAGCCGGTCTTGATCTGGCCAGCGGCGGTGGCCACGGCGAGATCGGCGATGGTGGTGTCGGCGGTTTCGCCGCTGCGGTGCGAAATCACAGCGGTGTAGCCGGCATCCTTGGCCATCTTGATCGCTTCCAGGGTTTCGGTCAGGGAGCCGATCTGGTTGAACTTGATCAGGATGGAGTTGGCGATCTTCTCGTCAATGCCGCGCTTGAGGATTTTGGTGTTGGTCACGAACAGGTCGTCGCCCACCAGTTGCACTTTGTCGCCCAGACGGTCGGTGAGGATTTTCCAGCCGGCCCAGTCGCTTTCGTGCAGGCCGTCTTCAATGGAGATGATCGGATAGCGGCTGCACAGCTCGGCCAGGTAATCGACGAACTGCTCGGCGCTGAGGCTGCGGTTTTCACCGGCCAGCACGTACTTGCCGTCCTTGTAGAATTCGCTCGCTGCGCAGTCCAGCGCCAGAGTGATGTCGTCGCCGAGCTTGTAGCCGGTCAGGCTGATGGCTTCGACAATGGCTTCCAGCGCCGCTTCGTTGGACGGCAGGTCCGGGGCGAAACCGCCCTCGTCGCCGACAGCGGTGTTCAGGCCGCGTTTTTTCAGCACGCTTTTCAGGGCATGGAACACTTCCGCGCCGCAGCGGATGGCTTCGGCAACGGTCGGCGCGCCCACCGGCTGTATCATGAATTCCTGGATGTCGACGTTATTGTCGGCGTGCTCGCCGCCGTTGATGATGTTCATCATCGGCACCGGCAGGCTGTATTCGTTGTCGTCGTCCTGCAGGTCGGAGATGTATTCGTACAACGGCTTTTTCTGGTACGTGGCAGCCGCCTTGGCAGCGGCCAGCGACACCGCCAGGATGGCGTTGGCGCCCAGGCGGCCCTTGTTCTCGGTGCCGTCGAGATCGATCATCGACTGATCGATGTCACGCTGTTCGGTGACATCGCGACCGAGCAGCAGCTCGCGGATTTCCGAGTTGATATTGCCGACGGCCTGGGTCACGCCCTTGCCGAGATAACGGCTCTTGTCGCCGTCACGCAGTTCCAGTGCCTCGCGCGAGCCGGTGGAGGCACCACTGGGCGCACATGCCGAGCCGACCGCGCCGGATTCCAGCACCACATCCGCTTCGATGGTCGGGTTGCCACGCGAATCCAGAATCTCGCGGGCTTTAATGTCTACGATCCTTGGCATGAAGGTCTCCGAACGCTTAACGGTTATCAAAAGAGGGGAAGGATTTGACCAGCTCGTCCACGGCTTTCATCTGCTCGAGGAACGGCGTCAGGCGGTCCAGGCGCAGCGCGCAGGGACCGTCGCACTTGGCGTTGTCCGGGTCGGGATGGGCTTCCAGGAACAGCCCCGCCAGGCCCTGGCTCATGCCCGCGCGGCCGAGGTCGGCCACCTGCTGCCGGCGGCCATCGGCGGAATCTGCACGGCCACCCGGCATCTGCAGTGCGTGGGTCACGTCGAAGAACAGTGGATAGCCAAACTGCTTCATGACACCGAAGCCGAGCATGTCGACAACCAGGTTGTTGTAGCCGAACGAACTGCCACGCTCGCACAGGATCAGCTGGTCGTTGCCCGCCTCTTCGCACTTGTGCAGGATGTGGCCCATTTCGCGCGGTGCGAGAAACTGCGGTTTCTTGATGTTGATGACGCGGCCGGTCTTTGCCATCGCCACCACCAGATCAGTCTGCCGGGCCAGAAACGCCGGCAGTTGCAGCACGTCGATCACTTCGGCTGCCGGGGCCGCCTGATACGGTTCATGCACATCGGTCAGCAGCGCACAGCCGAAGGTGTTTTTCACCTCTTCGAAAATCTTCAGGCCTTCGTCCAGGCCCGGCCCCCGGTACGAGGTCAGCGAGGACCGATTGGCCTTGTCGAACGATGCCTTGAACACCCAGGGAATGCCCAGCCGCTGGGTCACGGTGGCATAGTGCTCGGCCACCTGCATGGCCAGGTCACGGGATTCCAGTACATTCATGCCGCCAAACAGCACGAACGGCTGCTCGTTGCCCACCGGAATACCGTTGATATGCAGCGTTTTCTGGTCAGTCACCCTGTGCTCCCTGCGTGCTTGCCTTGTGCGCCAGTGCCGCTTCCACATAGCCACGGAACAGGCCGTGGCCGTCGCGTGGCGTGGAGGTGAATTCCGGGTGGAACTGGCAGGCCACAAACCACGGGTGCCCGGGCACTTCCACCACTTCCACCAGTTCACCGTCAAGTGAACGGCCGACGATCCGCAGCCCGGCGTCTTCCAGGCGTTGCAGATAATTGTTGTTCACTTCGTAGCGATGGCGGTGACGTTCGACGATGTGCGTCTTGCCATAGCATTTTGCGGCAATGGAGTCCGGCTCCAGCACGCACTCCTGTCCGCCCAGGCGCATGGTGCCGCCAAGGTCGGAACTGGCACTGCGGTGCTCTACCTGGCCATCGCCCGTCTGCCACTCGGTGATCAGACCCACCACCGGCTCAGAGGTGCCCGGCTTGAGTTCCGTCGAGTGTGCACCGGCAATGCCGGCCACATGGCGGGCGTATTCGATCACCGCCAGTTGCATGCCCAGGCAGATACCCAGGTAGGGAATGCGGTGCTCGCGCGCAAAGCGGATCGCCATGATCTTGCCTTCGGTACCCCGGTCGCCAAAACCGCCCGGCACCAGCACGGCGTCCAGGTGTTCCAGCATCGCGGTACCCTGGCGTTCCACGTCCTCGGCGTCGATGTACTCGATATTGACCCGCGACTCGGTGGCGATCCCGGCATGGATCAACGCTTCGTTGAGCGACTTGTAGGCATCCGCCAGCTCAATGTACTTGCCGACCATGCCGATGGTGACATCGCGTTTGGGATTGAGCTGGGCTTCGACCACGCGGTCCCACTCGCCCAGATCCGGCTCCGGGCAATCCAGGCCGAATTTCTCGATCACGATATTGTCCAGGCCCTGTTCGTGCAGCACACGCGGCACCTGATAGATAGTGCGGCTGTCCGGGCAGGAAATCACGGCACGCGCTTCAACGTTGGTGAACAGCGAGATTTTCTCGCGGGCGCCAGCAGGAATCTCGTGGTCAGAACGGCACACGAGAATGTCGGGTTGCAGGCCGATGGAGCGCAGTTCCTTCACCGAGTGCTGGGTCGGCTTGGTCTTGATCTCGCCGGCGGAGGCAATCCAGGGCACCAGCGTCAGGTGCACCAGCAGCGACTTGCTGGAACCCAGTTCCACGCGCATCTGCCGCACCGCTTCCAGGAACGGCAGCGACTCGATGTCACCGGCGGTACCGCCGATCTCGACGATCGCGACATCGGCCTCGCCCGCGCCCTGGCGGATCATCAGCTTGATCTGGTCGGTAATGTGCGGGATCACCTGCACGGTGGCGCCGAGGTACTCGCCACGGCGTTCTTTGTCGAGCACGTTCTGGTACACACGCCCGGTGGTGAAGCTGTTGCGCTTCGTCAGCCGGGTGCGGATATAACGCTCGTAGTGACCCAGATCCAGGTCGGTCTCGGCGCCGTCCTCGGTGACGAACACCTCGCCGTGCTGGTACGGGCTCATGGTGCCCGGGTCAACGTTGATGTAGGGGTCAAGCTTGAGCATGGTCACTTTCAGACCGCGTGCCTCAAGCAACGACGCCAGGGAGGCGGAGGTAATTCCCTTACCCAGAGAAGACACCACCCCGCCTGTGACAAAAATAAATCGCGTCATGCGCTCACCGCAGCAGGCCCGGGCCTTCCCATACCGGTTACCACACCCGGGCAGCGTCTGTGCCGTATGCCCCCGACCGGCCAGGGCTGCACCGGAAGAGGTTGAACTGTCACATCCGAACTGCAGGTGCCGTATCGCGGCGAGGGGGAACCTCCGGGCTGGAAATGAAAAAACGGCGCCCTCTGCAAAGCAGGACAGGCCGGTCAGGACCTGATTTCACCAATAAAAACGACCGCGAAAAGCGGTAGATTTCAAAGGATTGCTCTGAGGAGTGCGCTGTATCTGGACGGGAGTAAATGCTAACAGAACGCCTGCATGCTCACAATCCGGAATGGCCGCCATCGAGCTGCCAGTGCACCAGCCAGGCCGGCTCATCCGGGGCCATGCGGGCCTGATCGGCCACACCGATCTGCGCTGCGGCCAGTAACTGGCCGCCCTGACACAGCACCGGCAGCCGGGCCCGTTGCCAGGGCGGGATCCCTGCCGCACGCCACAGTTCACGGACATCGCGGGCCATGCCGCCCTGGCGCAGCCGGGCGCCACGGGGCGCGGCGCTCACGGTCACCTCGGTCAGGGCGCGTGGCAGATGCCAGTTGCCATCGCCAGCGACGCCCGCCTGCACGCTCACCCGCAGCGGTCCGAGCTGGCAATCACTGCCCTCTTCCAGCCGCAACGTCGCCTCCCCCGTGACGGGCAGCAGGGCCGCCGGGGACAGCAGGTACAGCCCGTCCCGGTAGCGCCGGAACACTGCGTGTTCCCAGGCCACCTGCGGTTGCCGGTCTTCGCCGGCAGTCAGCAGCTCGTCGAGCACGCGGTTGAGCACCTTCAGCGGCGGCGCCTGCAACCCCAGCGCACGCAGCCAGCCGTACAGCAGGTTGCGGCGCCGGGCCGGGCTCAGGGCGGCGAAACCGCCCAGGTCCAGCGCGCCATCCGGTTGCACCAGGGCATCGCGGTCAGCCTGCGCGAGCTCGGCCATCAGGCCGGCGGCCTCGCCCTGGAGCCGCGCTCCGCGCACCAGCGTGTCCACCGCCGACGGCCAGCGTTGCGCCAGGCGAGGCAGGATCTCGTGACGGAGGAAATTGCGGTTGGCGTCGAGCTCGGCGTTGGTCGGGTCCTCCACCCAGCGCAGCCCCCAGGCGGCGGCGAGCTCCGCCAGGTCGGCGCGGCGCCAGCCGAGCAGAGGGCGGATCAGGGTGCGGCCGGCGTACTGTATGGGCGATGCCATGGCCGCCAGCCCCGCCGGACCACCGCCGCGCAGCAGATTCAGCAACAGGGTTTCCGCCTGGTCGTCGGCATGGTGGGCGAGCAGCAGTGCGTCGTCTTCGCCGGTCAGCGCCAGCAGCGCGGTCCGGCGCGCCTCACGGGCGCGGGCTTCCAGGTTGCTGCCGGACGTCAGGTCGAGCGGGAGGGTCTGGCAGTCGACACCGAATTCACGCGCCACGGCAGCGCAGTGCGCGGCCCAACCGTCGGCAGCAACCTGCAGGCCGTGCGCCACGTGTGCCGCCAGCAGTCGCTCGCCAAAGCCCGCGCGCACCAGCGCCGCCAGCAGCACGGTGGAATCCAGCCCGCCACTGAAACCGAGCACAAGCCGCCCGCGCACGCCGGCAAGCTGCGTGCGCAAGTGATCGGTCAGGGTTGTCGGGGTTGCGTCTGCCATGTTCCACCGGTCGGGCCGGCGGGCTGCGTCGCGCAGCCCGCCCCCGCCATTTAACAACCGGGGGCGGTCATACTCCAGCGGTCGGTCCGGGGTGGTGGTTTATTCATCCACCGGGGTGGTGGCGACATTGCCGTAGGACACCAGCCGCTGATAGCGGCGTTCGAGCAGGCTGTCGGTGTCGTACGCGGACAGGTCGTCCAGCGCCTTGAGCAGGCTTTTCCTGAGGCGGTCAGCCGCCAGGTCATAGTCCCGGTGGGCGCCGCCCAGCGGCTCGGGAATCACTTCGTCGACGATTTCCAGCTCGTGCAGGCGATGCGCCGTCAGCCCCATGGCTTCAGCCGCTTCCGGTGCCTTCTCGGCACTGCGCCAGAGAATCGATGCACAGCCTTCCGGCGAGATCACCGAGTAGGTGCCGTATTGCAGCATCTGCAGGTGGTCGCAAACACCGATCGCCAGCGCACCACCGGAACCACCTTCACCGATCACGGTGGCCACCACCGGCACGCGCAGGCGCGACATCACCAGCAGGTTGCGGGCAATCGCCTCACTCTGGCCCCGTTCTTCCGCATCAATGCCGGGGAAGGCACCGGGTGTGTCGATGAAGGTGAGGATCGGCATGCGGAACCGCTCGGCCATTTCCATCAGCCGCAGCGCCTTGCGATACCCCTCCGGTTTCGGCATGCCGAAATTGCGACGCACTTTCTCTTTCACGTCGCGGCCTTTCTGGTGGCCGATGATCATCACCGGCTTGCCGTCCAGCCGACCGATGCCGCCGATGATGGCCGCATCGTCAGCAAAGGTGCGGTCGCCGTGCAGCTCATCGAACTCGTCGAAGATCCGGCGGATGTAATCGCGGGTGTAGGGACGCAGCGGGTGGCGGGACAACTGCGATATCTGCCAGGAAGAGAGATTCTTGAAGATGCTCTCGGTGAGCGTGATGCTCTTTTCCTGCAGTTTGGTGATCTCCTCGGAGATATTCACCTCGCTACCGCTGCCGACCAGGCGCAGATCCTCGATTTTGGCTTCCAGATCAGCAATAGGCTGTTCGAATTCGAGGAAATTCGGGTTCATTCCTGGACCTCTGATTGGCTAGTGCGGGGAGTTTAGCGGGAACCCGGTCGACAGGTCGACCGCCCGGTCCCTGTTCTGTGGTTTCAACTTGTTACGCGCACCACAAAAAACCACGGCTTTTTCGCCACCGCCCCTCCTCGCACCAGGCACCACCGTCCCACATGTGGCGCACTGGTCAAAAATGTATGAAGTGTAAATTCACTTCATTCTCAAATGAGAACAAGTATCATCTCGCGCCATCGGGGGGACGGCCCTGTTCTCGCGGCCGCCCGTTTCACTCGTACACCGCCAGACAGGATATCCGACATGCGATTGCGACTAACCGCCATGGCCAGCGCCGTGCTGGCCACCGCCGGCGGACCGGCGCTGGCCGGGACCGCCCAACTAGACCGTATTACCGTCACCGCCTCCGGGCACGCCCAGCAGGTGGAATCCGCGCCAGCGTCGATCAGCGTGCTGACGCGCGAACAACTTGAACAGCGCTACTACAGCAACGCCACCGACGCGCTGCGCGACATCCCCGGCGTGATCGTCACCGGCGGTGGCGCCGGCGACAACGGCGCCGACGTGGTGATCCGCGGCATGCCGTCGCAGTACACCCTGATCCTGGTGGACGGCAAGCCGGTGTCCACCCGCGAAAGCCGCCCCAACGGCAGCGCCGGTTTCGAGCAGGACTGGCTGCCGCCGCTGCAGAACATCGAACGCATCGAAGTCGTGCGCGGGCCAATGTCGACCCTGTACGGTTCGGACGCCATCGGCGGCGTGATCAATATCATCACCCGCAAGGTCACCGACACCTGGGCCGGCGCCGTGCAACTGGACACGGTGATCCAGGACGATTCCCGCTCCGGCGACAGCCAGCAGGGCAACTTCAGCCTCAGCGGGCCGCTACAGGAAGACCTGCTGGGCCTGCAGGTGTCCGGGCAGTTCAGCCAGCGCGAAGAGGATTATTTTGTGGACGGCTTTGAAGACAAATCCGTACGCAATCTGAACGCGAAGTTGACCTTCACCCCGACCGCGCAGCACGACCTGGGCCTGGAGGTGAACGAGACACGCCAGCGCCGCCGCATGACCGAGGGCTACAGCGCCGCCGTCGGTGACGGTGATACCGACAATGATTTCGACCGCCGTGCGCTGGCGCTGACTCACACCGGCCGCTGGGGCTTTGGCACCACCGACAGTTACGTGCAGCGCGAAACAGCAGAAAACGAATCCCGGGAAATGGAAATCACCAACACCAACGCCCGCTCGGCGCTGACCCTGGTGGCCGGCACGCACATGCTCACCTTCGGTGCAGACTTCGAGAAGGAAGAGCTCTCCGACAGGACCTCCAACCGCATCTCCGACCGGACCCGCATCGACAGCAGCAAATGGGCCATGTTCGCCGAGGACGAGTGGATGCTGTCGCCGACATTCTCACTGACCACCGGCCTGCGCCTGGACGACGATGAAAACTATGGCAGCCATGTCAGCCCGCGCCTGTACGGTGTCTGGCAGGCCCTGCCCGGCTGGACGGTGAAGGGCGGCGTCTCCACCGGCTTCCGTTCACCGAACCTGCGCGAGATCACCCCGGACTGGGGCCAGACCAGCCGCGGCGGCAACATCTACGGCAACCCGGATCTGGAACCGGAAACCTCGCTGAACAAGGAAATCGGTGTCTACTTCACCGCCGATGACCTGCTCGCCAGCGTGACCGTGTTCCACAATGATTTCGAAGACAAGATCACCCGCGTCACCTGCCCGATCACCATCTGTACCGACGGACCGAACCAGTGGGGCCGCGACCCGACCTACCGCATCAACGTGGACGAGGCCGTGACCCAGGGCATCGAAGCCACATTGTCCTCGCGGATCGCAGAAGTCGTATCAGTGACACTGAGCTATACCTACACCGATTCGGAACAGAAATCAGGCCAGTACAAGGGCGAGCCACTCACGCAAACGCCCAAACACCTGGCCAGCCTGCAGGCTGACTGGCACCTGAACGACCGCGTTGCACCCTGGGCTTCCGTGCGCTATCGCGGCAAGGAAAGCAACCCGACCACCGGCCCGTCGAGCAGCAGCATCATCGCGCCGTCGAACACGCTGGTGGATGTCGGCCTGCGTTATCAGCTCACGCCGCAGACCACGCTGAACACCGGCATCTACAACCTGACCGACAAGGACATCTTTCAGGACGAGTACGGCTATGTAGAAGATGGCAAGCGATACTGGCTCGGTGTGCGGGTCACGTTCTGACATCGGTCCTGTGCCGAAATAAAAAAAGCCGCCCGGTCTGCACCGGGCGGCTTTTCTATTTAACAGGGTGTTTTGCAACCGCCTGTTAACGGATCATAGCTCCACGCGCTGGAACAGCACGTCGGTCATCTGCACGGAACCTGCCGCAGTCTGGTCAAACACCAGCTCGATGGCATTCAGTTGCGTGTAGTCCACACCCTCGAACGCGGTCAGCGGAATATCCACCCCATTGAGCACCGTCTTCTGCGAACCGGATTCGGCGAAGGCACGACCCGGCGGGTAGAACAACGCATCGCTGTACTCGCTGGCCAAAACCGACACGCGGTTGCCCTCCATGTCTTCCAGCACAATGCTGAAATCCTGGCCATCGACATTGTCGAGGTCACCGTGTGACACACCAATACGCATCGACAGCACCTGGTATGGCACCACGTTCAGACCCAGCAGTTCGGTCCGGTACGTCGCCGTGGTGTCCCACACCATATAAAGCTGCTCGGCGGTGTTGAACGTCGGCTCGGCCACGGCACAGCCCTCACCCGGGCGACCATTGGTCTGGCACACGCCGAAGCTGGAGAAGCCATCAAAGGTCACGTTACCGCCCAGGTTGTTGACGAACAGGCTGGCCGGGTCCAGCGTATCGTCCACCACCAGCCGGTCCGCCGGCGGCGCCAGCACACTCAACAGGTAACGCTCGTCACAGGGGCCCACGCCATCCGGGCAGATATTGCCCGGCACCGTCGCCTGACCGTTCCAGTACCCGGCAAACTCGGTCTCACCGCCCACGAAATAACGGAAGAACGAGGCCATAAAGAACAGCCCCTGGGCTTTCTGTACCTCGGCTGTATCACGACCATTGCCGGCAGCGGCGGTGCCACAATGCGGATCATCCTGGCTGCGGTCCCAGATGCTCCAGTCATCCGGACGCGATTCCAGCGTCTCGTCTGCCCAGTAGGTGTTATAGAAATTGTGGTTGGCGCCCATCGGGATCAACTGGAATTTCGGGTAGGGGTCGTTGCTGACGGCGTAGCGCGAGGTATCAAACGCAAAGTTGCCCATCAGGTCTTCCACGTCACCATCGCAGTAGCCGGCCAGCGCCGTGAACGCCACGTTGGCCACGGTCAGCGTGTTGTAGTCCGTCGGCGCCAGCGAGAACACGGCAACGATATTGTGCGGCTCCGGCTGGGTACGGTTATAGGTCACCGTCTTGTTCACCCCCTCGCCCCCGCGCGAATGGCCCATCAGGCCGATGGCGCTCATGTCGAGTTTGCCGACCAGATCGTCCATGCCATAACCGCCGACGCGATTGATCTCGCGGAACTCATCCAGATGACGTACCACCAGCTGTGCCCGTTGCAGCGCACCGGAATCACCGTTGGTCGGGCCGCTGTCGTTGGCGTTGACGTAGTTGGCATCGACAGAGATCACGGCGTAGCCGTGGCTGGCCAGGTTCTCCGACAGGTATTCATACCCCCGGTAGCTGGGGATCGGCGTGGGACAGGTATCCGGCGTGTAGCCACGGTCGTAGCAGGTGCCGTGGCGGCCATGCAGCAACAGCACTACCGGGGCGGTGCCGGTCATGTCTTCCGGATAATGGATGTAGCCGTGCAAGGTGCTTTCGTAGGTGTGGTCGCGCTTGTCGTCGTAGACGTCCATGCGGCCAAAATCGTATTCATGCTCGGCCACGGTGTACGGGCCCATTGCCGCCGGATCGGTCGCGACACCGCTGTAGACCGCATCCGGCGTTGTTTTTGGCGCTTCCCCGCCACGACTCGATGATGAATCACCGCCACATCCTGTGAGGGCCAACACGCCGGCGAGACACACTGAACTGAGCGCGGCGCGGGGTGAAAAAGAATGGATAAGCTCCATGAGTACCCTCTCCCCTGATTGCATAGTGAATGAATTGAAAAATATCCATGCAGGACGGCAGCGGAGAGAGCAATCGCCATGCCAGAACGCGGACATGACAGTGGAGTTTTATCACTTTGTGAAAAATATCCGTTATTTACGAGTATTTTTTCACGCAAATAGAAAGGCAATAATGCGAACACAGCGCCTCACCCCGGGCCCAATCGGGTGCACCGCGCAATATTCAGGAGCAGCCGCACGCGCATGCGCCAGGAACGGGCATGGCGATGGTGCATGGCGCACCACCGCCGCTCAGCGGACGCAGCAAGAGAGAAGTACAACAGGAAAGGATCAGTATTCCACCGCCACGGCCTGCTCACCGAAACGGTTGCGCAGATCGTCCAGCAATGCCTGCTCGGGATTGACGCGCCACTCGTCACCGAGCCAGAGCATGCCACGCCCTTCCGGGTGCCGCAGGCGCAGCGCCACCGGGCAACCGCCCCCGACATAGGGCACCAGTGCCGCTCGCAGCTCGTTCGGCAGCTGTGCGGCGACCTCTGCCTGCACCATCAGGCGACGCGCGAACATCGCGCGCGCGCGGCCGATATCCAGGATTTCATCGGCCGACATGCTGAAGCCGCCGGTATAATCGTCGTGCCGCACGCCACCGCGCACCACCAGCAGCACGTCCTTCTGCACCATGTCGCCGTACTGGGCAAAGGTGCGGCCAAACACCGACACTTCGACCCTGCCGGTCTTGTCGTCCAGTGTCAGGAACGCCATGCGTTCGCCGCTGCGCTTGCTGCGGGTAATCCGCATCGCCACCACCAGCCCGGCGATGGTGGCCGCCTCGCCCTTGCCGGTGGGCGTCAGCGAATTGAGCCGTGCACTGACGAAGCGTTCCACCTCACGTTCGAACTGGTCGATGGGGTGGCCGGTCAGGAACAGCCCGAGCGTGTCGCGTTCGCCGTTGAGACGCAGGTCGTCATTCCAGGTACGTGCCTGTTTCCAGGCCACCGGCGTGGCACTGACTTCCGCGCCGCCGCCAAACAGGTCACTCATGCCGGCTTCGGCATTGCGCGCATCCTGCTCGGCCGCCTGGGTGGCATCGGCCAGGCTTGCCATCAGAATCGCGCGGTCACGGTGATGCTGGGTCGGGCCAAGCTTGTCCAGGGCGCCGGCGCGCACCAGCGCTTCCATCGAACGGCGGTTGATGCGCTTCATGTCCACGCGCCGGCAGAAGTCGAACAGGTCGTCAAACACCACGCCCTGCTCACGCGCCTGCACGATGGCATCGATCGGGCCTTCACCCAGCCCCTTGATGGCGCCGAGGCCGTAGACGATGTCCCCGTCCCGGTTCACGGTAAAACGGTAGCCGCAACTGTTCACGTCGGGCGGCAGCACGTTCAGGCCCATGCTTTTGCATTCGTCGATAAACGTCACGACTTTGTCGGTGTTCTGCATATCGGCAGAGATCACCGCGGCCATGAACTCGGCAGGGTAATGCACCTTCAGCCAGGCCGTCTGGTACGCCACCAGCGCGTAGGCGGCGGAGTGCGATTTGTTGAAGCCGTAGCCGGCGAATTTTTCCACCAGGTCGAAGATCTTGATGGCCAGGTCACCATCAATACCCTTGTTGCGCGCGCCTTCTTCGAACACCTCGCGCTGCTTGGCCATTTCTTCCGGCTTTTTCTTGCCCATCGCCCGGCGCAGCATGTCCGCACCACCGAGCGAGTAACCGGCCAGGACCTGGGCGATCTGCATCACCTGTTCCTGATACAGAATGACCCCGTAGGTAGGCTCCAGAATCGGCTTCAGCAGCTCATGCTGGTATTGCGGATCAGGATACGCCAGCGGTTCACGGCCATGCTTCCGGTTGATGAAGTTGTCCACCATGCCGGATTCCAGTGGCCCCGGCCGGTACAGCGCCACCAGCGCGATGATGTCCTCGAACACATCGGGCTTGAGCTTTTTGATCAGCTCTTTCATGCCCTGGGATTCAAGCTGGAACACCGCGGTGGTTTCACCGCGCTTGAGCAGCTCGAAAGAGGGACTGTCCTCCAGGGGAATCTGGGTAATGTCCAGCGGCGCCTCACCTTCACGCGCGCGGCGCAGGTTCACCGCCTTCACTGCCCAGTCGATGATGGTCAACGTCTTCAGACCGAGAAAGTCGAACTTCACCAGGCCGGCGGCTTCGACGTCGTCTTTATCGAACTGGGTGACGAGGTTTTCACCTTCCTCATCACAGTGCAGCGGCGCGAAGTCGGTCAACTGGCCCGGCGCGATCACCACGCCCCCGGCATGCTTGCCCACGTTCCGGGTCAGGCCCTCGAGCTTGAGTGCCATTTCCCAGATTTCGGCGGCGGATTCCTGGTCGCTGTTTTCGCTGTTGTTGAGGAAGTCGCGCAGCACTTCCTCCTGTTCCAGCGCTTTTTCCAGCGTCATGCCCGGCGTCGGCGGGATCATCTTCGAGAGCCGGTCGGCCAGGCCGTAGGGCTTGCCCTGCACCCGCGCCACGTCACGCACCACAGCCTTTGCGGCCATGGTACCGAAGGTGATGATCTGGCCCACGGCGGCGCGGCCGTATTTGTCCGCCACGTAAGCGATCACGCGGTCACGGCCGTCCATGCAGAAGTCGACGTCGAAGTCGGGCATGGAAACCCGCTCCGGGTTCAGGAAGCGTTCGAACAGCAAGTCGTATTCGATCGGGTCAAGATCAGTAATTTCCAGCGAATAGGCCACCAGCGAGCCGGCACCGGAGCCCCGGCCCGGACCCACCGGCACGCCGTTTTCCTTGGCCCAGCGAATAAAGTCCGACACGATCAGGAAGTAGCCGGGAAAGCCCATGCTGTTGATCGTATCGAGTTCGAATTGCAGCCGGTCTTCATATTCCTTGCGGCGTGCCGCGTAGTCGTCGGCGGCCGGATCCAGAATCAGGGCCAGCCGCTTGTCCAGCCCGCGGCGCGATTCTTCCTGGATGAACTGCTCAATGGTATAGCCGTCGGGGATCGGGAAATCCGGCAGAAAGTTTTCGTTCAGACGAATGTCCAGCGAGCAGCGGCGGGCAATTTCCACGGTATTGGCCAGCGCTTCGGGCAGGTCACTGAACAGCTCGGCCATTTCTTCCGCGCTCTTCAGATACTGCTGGTCGCTGTATTTTCGCGGGCGGCGCGGATCATCGATGGCCGCACCATCGTGAATACAGACACGTGCCTCGTGCGCCTCGAAATCCTCCTGCCTGAGGAAACGCACATCGTTGGTGGCCACCACCGGCAGATCCAGAGCACTGGCCAGTGCCACGCTGGCGTGCAGGCAGTTTTCGTCACCGGGGCGGCTGGTACGCTGTACTTCGATATAGAAACGGTCGCCACACAGGGCGCGAAAGCCCTCTGCCACCTCCGTCGCCTCGTCCTGTTTACCGGCCAGCAGCAACTGACCGATTTCACCCTGGCGGGCAGCCGACAGAAAGATCAGCCCTTCGTGCAATTCATCCAGCCACTCGCGCCTGACCACTGCACGGCCGCGCTGCTGGTTATGCTGCCAGGCACGCGAGATGAGCAGCGTCAGGTTCTGGTAGCCGGTGCCATTCTGCACCAGGGCACACAGCCGCGCAGGCTCTTCCAGCACGGTGCTTTCCAGCCAGATATCGGCGCCGGCAATCGGCTTGATGCCAGCGCCCTGCGCTGACTTGTAGAACTTGATCAGACAGAACAGGTTGGAATCGTCGGTCACCGCCACGGCAGGCATCTGCCGGCTCACGCACTGTTTGACCAGCGGTTTCACCCGCACCACGCCATCCACCAGGGAATAGTCGGTGTGTACGCGCAGATGAATGAACGCAGGGGTGCTCAAGGCGACGGTCCTCTGTGTGGGTAACGGGGTGCGCTCAGCGCGGCAGACAACGGGCGACGGGTGCGAAGGAGCGACGATGTTCCGGCAACGGCCCGTGCGCCTCCAATGCTGCCAGATGCACGGGCGTCGGGTAACCCTTGTGGCGGTCGAAGCCGTATTGCGGATAACGCGCGTGCAACGCCACCATCTCGGCATCGCGGGCGACTTTCGCCAGGATCGAGGCCGCGCTGATGGCCGGGATCAGGCCATCGCCTTTCACCACCGGCTCGCTCGGCAGCCCGAAATCCGGGCTGCGGTTGCCGTCCACCAGTACGGCATGCGCCGCCTGCGACAACCCGGCCACGGCCCGCTGCATAGCGAGCATGGTGGCTTGATAGATATTCAGCCGGTCGATTTCGTCCGGCTCGGCGCGGCCCAGTGACCAGCACAGCGCCTGTTCGCGGATCTGCACCGCCAGCGCTTCACGACGCCGCTCGGTCAGCTTCTTGCTATCGGCCAGCCCCGCGATGGGCCGCGCCGGGTCCAGAATCACCGCCGCCGTCACTACCGCACCGACCAGCGGGCCACGCCCCACCTCGTCCACCCCGGCCAGCCGCATGCCGGCACGCCAGGCAAAGCGGCTCGGCTGCCAGGGCAGCATGGTCGGGTATTCGGCGAACGGGCGGGTCACAGGGTGCCCTCCACCAATGCCCTGACCGCCGCCGCCGCGTGGGTGCTGGCGTCACGCCGGAGCTGCGTGTGCACGGCGTCGAAGTCGTCTTTCAGCGCCGCCACCTCATCCGGATGGTCAAACCAGTGCTGCACCGCAGCCGCCAGCGCCCCGGGGTGCATCGCGTCCTGGATGAATTCCGGAATGCGCGGCTGGCTGGCCAGCAGGTTCGGCAGGCCGACATGGTCGAGTTTCACCAGCCTTGATGCGATGGCGTAGGTCACGCCGCCCAGCCGGTATCCGATCACCATCGGCTTTTTCAGCAGCAGACCTTCCAGCGTGGCCGTGCCGGAGGCCATCAGCACCACGTCGGCGGCCGCCATCACGGTACGGCTCTGGCCATCCACCAGTTGAACATCCGTCAGACCGGCAGCGGCCAGCCCGGCGGCGATCTCGGCATGACGCTCCGGCGTGGCCGCCGGGATCACGACCTTCAGCGCCGGCTGATCAGCACGCAACAGGCGCACGGCCGCCAGGAAGTCTGGCAGCAGTTGCCGCACTTCCCCGCCACGGCTGCCCGGCAGCACGGCCAGCACGCGCGCGTCCTGGGGCAGCCCAAGCTGATCACGGGCCCCGGCCACGTCCGGCGTCATCGGAATCATGTCCGCCAGGGGATGGCCCACGAACGCCACCGGCACACCGTGCTCTTCGTAAAAACGTGCCTCGAACGGCAACAACGTCAGCATCAGGTCGATGCTGGCGCGAATGCCCTTGATACGTCCCTGCCGCCAGGCCCACACCGACGGGCTGACGTAATGCACGGTGCGCAGGCCCCGGGCATGCACCCGCTTGGCCACGGACAGGGTGAAATCGGGGGAATCGATGCCGATCACCGCCAGTGGCTGCTCAGCGGTCAGGGTGTCGACCAGTTGCCGGCGCAAACGAAACAGCTCTGGCAGGCGCGGCAGCACTTCGGTGATGCCCATCACCGACAGGCGCTCCATCGGAAACAGGGACTCGCCGCCTTCGGCCTGCATCTGCGGGCCGCAGACACCAATGAAGCGTGCATCCGGGTAGTGTTCGCGCAGGGCACGGATCAGCCCGGCACCGAGGATGTCGCCGGAGAGTTCGCCGGCGATCAGGGCAAAAACGGGCTGCGTCCGTGCCTGCATGGTGTTCAGCGGGTGATGCCGCGTTCGGAAGCGCGCAGTGAGTCGATGAAAAGCTGCAGTTCGGGGCCCGCCTCAAGCTGGTCGAGCTTCTCCAGCGCCTGCTCCAGGGTCAGACCCTGGCGGAACACAGTCTTGTAGGCCTGGCGCAACTGGCTGATCACCTCGGCGCTCCAGCCGCGCCGGCGCATGCCTTCAAAATTCATCGAACGCGACGCCGCCGGGTTGCCGCCGACCATGACATAGGCCGGAATGTCCTTCACCACGAGGCTGCAACCGGCCGTCATGGCGTAGGAACCGATGCGGCAGAACTGATGCACGCCGGTCATGCCGCCGAGGATCACGCCGTCACCAATGTGCACGTGACCGGCGATACCGGTGGTGTTGGCGAAGATGTTGTCGTTGCCGATCATGCAGTCGTGTGCGACATGCACGCCGACCATCAGCAGATTATTGTGGCCGATGCGGGTCAGGCCGTTGTCCTGCACGGTGCCACGGTGAATGGTCACATGCTCGCGGATGACATTGTTGTCGCCGATTTCGAGCGCGGTCGGTTCACCCTTGTACTTCTTGTCCTGACAGGCTTCACCCACGGAAGCGAACTGGAAAATGCGGTTGTCACGACCGATGGTGGTCGGCCCCTGGATCACGACGTGCGGCCCGATCACGGTGCCTGCACCGATCTTCACATCCGGACCGATCACGGTGTAGGGCCCGACTTGCACATCGGCAGCCAACTCGGCACGGGCATCAATAATGGCGGTGGTATGTATCATTGTTGTCGGATATCCGCAGTCTGCTTGTCAGAAGGTGGAGAAGCGCTTCAGCGGGCGACCAGGCAACGGTTGTTCACTCGATGGCGCCCGGGGCCCCGGCCCAGGCACGCGGTGGTCGCACGCGTGCCCAGAGTATACGTCAGCCTTCCGACGCGCGCCCGGCCCTGCGTCAGAGTTTTTGCTCAGCCACCAGGGTCTCCGCCGCTGCGACCAGCTTGCCGTCAACATGGGCTTCGCAGCCGAACTTGAGAATGTTGCGACGTACTGCCAGCAGCCGTGCAGACAGCATCAACTGGTCCCCGGGCACGACCGGTCGCTTGAAGCGCGCGTTGTCAGTGCCACAGAGCAGGTAATTGTAGCCGTCGGCGGGACGCTTGCCGGCGGTAATGAAACCGAGCACACCAGCCGCCTGGGTCATCGCCTCGATGATCAGTACGCCCGGCATCACCGGTTCATGTGGAAAATGGCCGTTGAAAAAAGGCTCATTGCAGGTGACGTTCTTCAGCGCCAGCACCCGTTCACCCGGCACCAGCTCGATCACCCGGTCCACCAGCAGGAACGGGTAACGTTGGGGAAGGTATTCCTTGATTTCGTTGATGTTCATCATAAGCGCGCTGCCCGGAACGGGGGGCCGTCCGGAACCTTTCACAAGCCCAATGAGAAGAAGCGGCGTCCGGTGCCGCTTCGCGAGGGTGCCGGGGGTGGCTGATCAGGCTTAACCCCGGCCGGCATCCTGCTCCAGCTTGCGCACGCGACGGTACAGTTCATCCAGGTGCCTGAATCGTGCCGTATTGCGGCGCCAGCGGTCCTGCCGGTCAGCCGGCAGTGCAGAGCCATAGGTTCCCGGTTCGGTGAGGGAGCGGGATACCAGCGTCATGCCCAGTACCACCACCCGGTCGCCAATCTCCAGATGGCCGGCAATGCCCACAGCCCCCCCGATCATGCAATAGCTGCCGATACGAGTGCTGCCGGACACACCCACCTTGCCCGCCATCGCAGTGTGGTCACCCACCACTACGTTGTGAGCCAGATGTACCTGGTCATCGAGAATCACGCCGTTGCCGATGACGGTGTCTTCGATAGCGCCACGATCAATGGTCACGTTGGCGCCGATATCCACATCCGCACCGATCCGCACACCGCCTACCTGAGCCACCTTGTTCCAGCGGCCTTCGTTGAATGCAAAGCCGAAACCGTCGGAACCGATCACCGAACCGGCGTGTATGATAGTGCGTGGGCCGATGATGACACCATGGTAAATTGTAACATTCGGGTAAATGCGCGCCTGCTCGCCCACTTCCGAGCCATCACCAATCACTGCATTGGCCATCACCACCGCGCCGGCCTTCAGCCGCACCCCTGCGCCGATGACCGCATTCGGACCAATCGACACGTTGTCCTCGATCACCGCATCCGCAGCGATCACGGCGCGAGGATGCACCTCGCGCAGCGGCACCGGCGTTGTGTCGAAGTGATGGCTGATCCGTGCAAAGGCCTGGTACGGGTCCGCGACGACCAGCGTCGCCACCGGGCAGTCCTCGGCCTGATCCGCCGTGCACAGTACAGCAGCGGCAGCAGTCTGCTCCAGATAGGCGCGGTAACGTGGATTGGCGAGGAAAGTGAGTTGCTGCGCGGTGGCACCACGCAACGTGCCGAGGCCACTGATTTCAGTGGCCCCGTCACCGCGCAGTTCTGCACCCAGCTCTTCGGCGAGCTGTGCCAGTGTCAGCACCACCGTTTATTTCATCCGGTTGATGCGCTGGGTTACCTGGGCAGTAATGTCCAGGTCGGGTTTCACGAACACCACGGCCTGTGCACTGATGACCATGTCCAGGCCCATCTCGTTGGAGATTTCTTCAATCGCCTTGAGCACCTTCGGCTCCATCTGCTCGATCAGTTCCTGGCGGTCGGAATTGACACGACGCTGCAGGGACTGCTGCAGCGACTGGAATTCAAAGCCCTTGGTTTCACGCTCGTCGGTCAGCCGGTTGCGCTCTTCGCTGCTCATGGTCATGCCGTCACGCTGCAGGCGCTCTTCCACTTTGGTGATGTCGTCACGCAGCTTGCGCAGCCGCTGGCTGTCCGCTTCCAGGGAGGATTCCAGCGTGGCGTTGCGGCTTTTCACTTCCTCGGTCTCGATGATCGCCTGCATCGGGTCGACCACGGCGATCTTGTCCGCCAGTGCGAACATCGGAACCATCAGGACAGCGAACAGCACGGTTTTCATTGTTTTCATACATCTGCTCCTAGAAGACTTGGCCCAGCGAGAACTGGAAGAATTCCGTATCGTCGCCGGATTGCCGGTTCAACGGCCGGGCAAAGTTGAAGCTGAGCGGGCCGATGGCCGTCAGCCAGGTCAGGCCGATGCCGGTAGCATACCGTATTTCACCGGCATCGAACTCATACATGTTGTTGATGGTTTCGGTCTGGAAGACCTGGCCACCATCGACAAAAAAGAACGTGCGAACGTTACGGCTTTCCGGCGCAAACGGCGTCGGGAAGATCAGCTCCAGGCTGCCCTCCACCAACAGGTTGCCGCCAAGCGGATCCGGGTCCGGGTCACGGGTACAGTTGGCCGGGTTCTGATTGCAGATATCGACGAAGGTGAGCGCGTCAGAACGCGGGCCCAGGCTGCGCGATTCATACCCGCGCACGGAACCGATGCCCCCTGCGTAATAGTTCTCGAAGAACGGCAGTGCCTGATTGTCGCCGTAGCCGTCGCCATAGCCGACATCCGCGCGGGTCCGCAGCGTCCAGCGACGGCTGATCGGGAAGTAGCGTTCGCCATCCCAGGACAGCTTGTAGAAGGTGTAGTCACTGCCCGGTACCGCCACTTCCAGACCGACGGTCTGCGACCAGCCACGGTCCGGCATGATGCCGCGGTTGAGGGTGCTGGTACGCAGCGAGATGTTGCCCTTGTACAGGTTGAACTTGTTGCCTTCCGATTCCAGGAAACGGTAGATATCGACAGCGACGAAATCACCCACGGTAATGTCCACGTTGTCGTAGCCGAAGCCAAAATCCAGACGCGAGTATTCGGAAATCGGGTAACCGTAGTTGACCGAGGCACCGATACGGTCGGCAGCGTAGGACGCCACGTCCACCTCGCTGAAATCAATCTTCGAGTAGTACAGGCTGAAACCACGGCTGACACCGTCCAGCGTGTAGTACGGATTGAAGTGCGAGAAGCTGTAGCTGTCACGGATGTCACTGCGCGACAAGGCAAACGATACCCGGTTGCCCGTGCCCATGAAGTTGTTCTGGCTGATGCTGGCCCCGAAGATGAAACCGCTGGCCTCGGAATAACCGACGTTGGCACCGATGGAACCGGATGGCTGCTCTTCCACGGTGTAGTTCACGTCCACCAGATCTTCAGCACCGACCACACGCGGGGTGTCGGCATCCACCAGGGCAAAATAGCCCAGCCGTTGCAGACGCTCGCGGGACAGGTCGATCAGTGCGGTATTGGCCGGCGCGCCTTCGAACTGGCGCAGCTCGCGGCGCAGCACCTCGTCCTGGGTCTTGATGTTGCCGCTGAAATTGACCCGGCGGACATACACCTTGCGGCCCGGGTCGACGTAGAAGGTGATGTCCACCGTCTCGTCGTCCTCGTTCACTTCCGGAAAATCGTTCACCTGGGCAAAGGTATAGCCCTCGTTGCCAAGGCGACGGGTCAACAGTTCGCCGGTCTGGGTCGCGCGCTGCTGCGAAAACACCTCACCGGAACGAATCACCAGCAGGGGGCGCAGGTCCTCTTCGTCCACCACCAGGTCACCGGCCAGCTTCACTTCGCCAACACGGTAGCGTTTGCCTTCGTCCACGTTGATGGTGATGTACACCTGGCTGCGGTCCGGCGTGACCGCCACCTGGGTGGATTCCATCGAGAAGTTGATATAACCCCGGTCGAGGTAGTAGGAACGCAGCCGCTCCAGGTCGCCGGACAGGCGCTCCCGGGAATAGCGATGCTTGCTGCCGAACGGCCACCAGCCGCGCGGCCGCAGCTCGAACACATCACGCAGCTCGTCGTCGCTGAACACGGTGTTGCCGACGATGTTGATATCGCGAATGCTGGCCGGGCTGCCTTCGTAGATATTGATATGCAGCGCGACCCGGTTACGCGGCAGCGGCACCGCCTCGGTGTCCACCTGCGCGTCGTAGCGGCCCTGGGCCACATACTGGCGCTGCAGCTCGCCGGTGATCGCCTCCAGCGTCGAACGGCGGAACACTTCGCCTTCGGCCAGGCCGGCGTCACGCAGGCCCTTGCGCAGGTTGTCCTCGTCGATGGATTTGTTGCCCTTGATCTCCAGGCTCGAAATCGACGGCCGTTCAGATACCACGACCACCAACTGATCGCCATCGCGGCCGATCTGCACATCCTCGAAATCACCGGAGCCGTACAGACGGCGCACCGCCTCGGCGACTTCGCGGGTACTGACCAGATCACCGGACTGGATCGGCAACGCCGCATAGACGCGCTCTACCGGCAACCGTTGCAGACCCTCCACCCGGATATCGCTGACACGGAATGGCTCATTGGCCGAGGCAACACCTGCCACACACAACAGCAGGCTGACAATGAAACAGCAGGACCAGGCTCGCAAAACACCCCCGACTATCATGCAAACTGCCGCATCAGGTCGTTGAACACCGCGACACACATCAGCCCGAACACCAGCATCATGCCGACGCTCTGGGCCACCATCAAAAACCGTTCGGGCAACGCTTTGCCACGAATCATCTCAATCAGCCCGAACATGATCCAGCCACCATCCAGCATCGGAATCGGCAGCAGGTTGATCACCCCCAGGCTGATACTGAAGAACGCCAGGAACATCAGGAACGTGGCCAGGCCAATGGCAGCGGTTTCACCGGCCGCCTGGGCAATCGTGATCGGCCCGCCCAGCGTCTTCACGGACAGCTCGCCGGTGAGCATCTTGCCCACCGCGGCGAAGATCATACTGGTCTGTTGCCACAGGCGCGAGGCCGCGGCCGGAATCGCTTCCAGCGGACCATAGTGAATCTCGCGCAGGCCACCAGCACGCACGCCGGCCTGGCCGATGTCGCCGTTGTCGCCCGGCACCGCCCTGGGCGTCAGTGTCAGCGACACATCGCGGCCATCGCGCTGTACCGTCAGCGCCAGCGGCCGGCCGGGGGCAGCCTGGACTGCCTCCACCCATTGCGTCCAGCTGGCAATCGGCTGGCCCTCCACCTGCGTGACCTGATCCCCTTCGCGCAGTCCGGCGGCCTCTGCGGCGCTGTCGTCGCTGACCTTGCCGACCAGCGCCGGGATCGGGCGGGGCGTCACGCCCAGCACCGGCAGTAACGGCTGTTCCGGGTCGGCGGACCAGGCCGCCATCGGCAGGTCGACGGCACGTTCGTTGCCGTCGCTGCCCAGCACGGTCAGCGGCACGGTGCCGCGCTCGCCCACATGGCCAAGCATGGCCATGCCGAACTGCTCCCAGGTCTGCACACTGCGCTCGCCCAGCCGTACCAGTTCATCGCCGGGGCGCAGGCCGGCGCTGGCCGCGGGTGAGCCATCGGCCACCTCGCCGATCACCGGCGCCACGCCACTCTGCCCCCCCATCAGCACCACCCAGTAGATCAGGATGGCCAGCAACAGGTTGGCGGCAGGCCCGGCAGCGTAGGTGATCACACGCTGCCAGGCGGGTTTGGCGGAGAATTCCTGCGCCTCTTCGCCGGGCTGTATCTCGCAGTCACGGCGATCCAGCGGCTTCACGTAGCCACCCAGCGGAATGGCGGAGAGGACGAAATCGGTGCCGCCCTTGCTGCGCCAACTGAACAGGCGGGGGCCGAAACCGATCGAGAAGGTCAGCACGTGCACGCCAAAGGCGCGCATGCTCAGGTAATGCCCGTATTCATGAATGGCCACGATGATCAGGATCGTGACCGCAAACGCCAGCAGTGTCATCAGCATGCCGATACCCGAATTGTCATTGTCACGCCTGTCCCTGCCCTGCTGCCCTGCTACTCATGTCCTGGCGGCGAGTTGCGCTGTCGCCACCCTGCGTGCGGCGGCATCCACCGCCATCACCGCGTCCACATCGGTACAGGCGGGAGCCGCCACGCGGGCGAGCGTCTCTGCCACCACCACCGGAATACCGGGGAAATCCAGGCGCCGATCCAGGAAGGCCGCCACCGCCACTTCGTTGGCCGCGTTCAGTACCGCCGTGGCAGTACCACCGGCCTGCATGGCTTCCCGTGCCAACCGCAGGCAGGGGAAGCGGGTTTCGTCCGGCGCCTCGAAATCCAGCCCCGCCAGACGGGTAAAATCCAGCCGCCGGGCGCCTGAGTCTATCCGCTCCGGCCAGGACAGGGCACAGGCGATCGGCGTTTTCATGTCCGGTGTGCCCAATTGCGCCAGCACCGAACCGTCGTCGTATTCCACCATCGAATGCAGCACGCTCTGCGGGTGCACCACCACGTCGATCAGCGACGGCGGCACCGAGAACAGCCAGCAGGCTTCGATCAGCTCCAGGCCCTTGTTCATCAGGGTGGCGGAATCCACCGAGATTTTCGGCCCCATGTTCCAGTTCGGATGGCGCACCGCCTGCTCCGGCGTCACGGTCGCCAGTTGCTCTGCCGTGAAGGTCCGGAACGGGCCGCCGGAGGCAGTCAGCAACAGCTTGCGCACCCCGGCGAGCCGGGCGTTCTGCCCCGGCGTGCAGGCAGGCAGACACTGAAAGATCGCGTTGTGTTCCGAATCCACCGGCAGCAATGACGCGCCGGAGGCGGTAACGGCGTCCATGAACAGCTGCCCGGTCACCACCAGTGCTTCCTTGTTCGCCAGCAGCACGCGCTTGCCGGCGCGGACGGCGGCCAGCGTCGGCCGCACGCCGGCGGCGCCGACAATCGCCGCCACCACGGTGTCCACCTCGTCGGCCGCTGCGACCTGGGCCAGGGCAGCCTCCCCGGCGAGCACTTCGGTCTGTGACCCAAGCGCCTGAAGATGGTTCCGAAGTGATAGCGCGGCCTGCGCGTCCGCCAGCACCGCGTAGCGGGGCTGCCAGGTTTCACATTGCGCTGCCAGCGCCTGCCACTGCGAGCCGGCGGTCAGCGCGTACACCCGATAGCGGGCCGGGTGCAGGGCCAGTACCGCCAGTGTCTGGGTGCCGATGCTGCCGGTGGCCCCCAGCAGGGTGAGCTGTTGCGGCGAACCGGCCACGGGTTACAGCCCTCCGGGCAGGTCCGCCCAGGTCAGGGCCGCCAGCGCCACGGGCAGTGCTGCGGTGACACTGTCGATGCGGTCCAGCATGCCGCCATGGCCCGGCAGCATGGTGCCGCTGTCCTTCACCCCGCGCTGGCGCTTGACCATGCTCTCGAACAGGTCGCCCAGCACCGAAGCCAATACGGTCAGGCCCGCCACCAGCAGCACCTTGTAGAGCGTGCCGGTAACCGGGAACAGGTGCGGCACGATGGCGGCCACCGCCAGCGCCAGCAACAGGCCGCCCACCAGCCCTTCCACCGTCTTGCCGGGGCTGACCCTGGGCGCCAGCTTGTGGCGGCCGAGCGCCCGGCCGGCAAAATAGGCGCCGGTGTCCGCCGCCCAGACCCACACCAGCAGGTACAGCAGCGCCCAGGGCCCGGCCAGGCCCAGCGCGCCAATACTCTGGACATGCACCACCGCCGCCCAGGACGGCACCAGCAGCAGGTAACCCATCAGCACCATGATCGGTGCCCGCGCCCAGGCGCCCGCCGTGGCCGGGAAAGTCACCACCAGCCCCAGTGCCAGCAGCCACCACAGCGGCATCCAGGCGTACAGCCACAACGGCTGGGCCCATTCCGCCAGCGCCATCAGGGCCGCCAGCGACACCACCCACAGCACCCGCAGTGGCAGGGTCAGGCGGCCGATCAGCGCCGACCATTCCCAGCCGGCGGCAAGGAAGAACGCACCCGCCACCAGGGCAAACGCGGCCCGGTCGAGCAGGAACACTGCGCCCAGCACGATGGGCAGCAGTATCAGTGCGGTGATAACCCGCAATTTCAGCATGTTGTGTCCTCGTCCGGGCCGGCCACCTGTTCGCCACTGCGGCCGAAACGGCGTTGCCGGCCCGCATAGTCCTGCAAGGCCTCGGCCAGCGCCTGTTCATTGAAATCCGGCCACAGCAACGGGCTGAAGAACAGCTCGCTATAGGCCGCCTGCCAGAGCAGGAAATTGCTCAGGCGGCATTCGCCGCCCGTGCGGATCAGCAGATCCGGTGGCGGCAGGTCCCCCAGCGCCAGATAGGCCTGGACAGCAGGTTCGTCGATATCCGCCGCCTGCCGGCGGCCGGCGGCCACGTCTTCCGCCAGACGCCGGGCGGCCTGGGTGACATCCCACTGGCCACCGTAGTTGACCGCGATGGCCAGCACCATGCCTTTATTGTCAGCGGTAAGTTGCTCAGCGGCGGCCATGCCCTGTTGCAGTGGCGTGCTGAACGCACTGCGCTCACCAATGAAGCGCAGGCGGATGCGGTGTTCGTGCAGTTCGCGGACCCGGTCGCCCAGGGCCTCGAGGAACAGGCTCATCAGCTGCCGCACCTCGTCTTCCGGGCGGCGCCAGTTTTCGGAACTGAAGGCGAACAGGGTCAGCACCTCCACCCCCCGGCGGGCGCAGCCGCTGATCACCGATTGCACCGCTCTTTCACCGGCACGATGCCCTTCGTGCCCGGGCAGCCCGCGGCGGCGCGCCCAGCGATTGTTGCCGTCCATGATGATCGCCACGTGGCGCGGTACGCCGGACGCCTTCACGGAATCAATGTCCGGGGCCTTTGATCGGTTGTCCTGCATGGTGCTCATCCTGGCCCTGCAATCTCACAGGCCCTAAACAAAACCGGGCTGACTGCAGCCCGGCAAGTACCGATGTCTGTCGACAGCCTGCACCGGGGCGGACTCCGCCGCACCGGGTTGCCCCGGCCCGTTCGGCGCCGCCGGCGGCAGGTTACATCGACATCAAGTCTTCTTCTTTGGTCTTCAGCAGCTTGTCCACTTCACCCACCATGCGGTCGGTGAGTTGCTGGATCGCTTCCTCGCCCCGGCGCGCGTCGTCCTCGGAGACTTCCTTCTCTTTGAGCAGGTCCTTGAGGTCACCGTTGGCGTCGCGGCGGATGTTACGGATCGACACCTTGGCCTGCTCGCCTTCACCGCGCACCACTTTCACCAGATCACGCCGGGTTTCCTCGGTCAGCGGCGGCAAGGGCAGCCGGATCACCGTGCCGGCGGTGGACGGGTTCAGGCCCAGGTCGGATTTCAGGATGGCGCGCTCGATCTCCGGCACCAGCTGCTTGTCGAACGGCGACACCAGCAGGGTGCGGCCTTCTTCCACCGAGATATTGGCCAGTTGCGACAGCGGCGTGTCCGAGCCGTAATAGGGCACGCTGATGGTGTCCAGCAGGCTCGGGTGGGCACGCCCGGTGCGCACGCGCTTGAGGGCCGTTTCCAGCGCCTCAAGGCTTTTCTTCATGCGGCTTTCGGCATCTTTCTTGATATCGTCGATCACCGTGCATTCCTCGCTTGTTCTGATGTTGAAAAACCCCGGAGCGGGGCTTTTTTTGCCGCCCGCAGGCGGCCCTTCATGCGCTTTCGGTACGGCCGGCTTCCACCAGCGTCCCTTCGCTGCCACCGAGCATCAGGTTCAGCAGCGCGCCCTGCTTGTTCATGTTGAACACCCGCAGCGGCATGTTGTGGTCCTGGCACAGGCAGATGGCGGTCAGGTCCATCACGCCCAGTTTGCTGGCCAGCACATCGTCATAGGTCAGGCGATCATACTTGATTGCGTTCGGGTTTTTCACCGGGTCACTGTCGTAGACACCGTCCACCTTGGTGGCCTTGAGCACCACGTCGGCGTTGATCTCGATACCGCGCAGGCAGGCAGCGGAATCGGTGGTAAAGAAGGGGTTACCGGTGCCGGCACAGAAAATCACCACCTCACCGTTCTTCAGATAGCGGATCGCGTTACGGTGATCGTAATGCTCGACCACACCACTCATCGGGATCGCGGACATCAGCCGGGTACGGATGTTGGAGCGCTCCAGCGCGTCACGCAGCGCCAGGCCATTCATCACTGTCGCCAGCATGCCCATGTGGTCACCGGCGACCCGGTCCAGACCGGCGGTCTGCAGTGCCGCACCACGGAACAGGTTGCCACCGCCAATCACCAGGCCTACCTGGACACCGATACCCACCAGTTGGCCGATCTCCAGCGACATGGCGTCCAGCACCGCCGGATCTATACCGAAGCCTTCATTGCCCGCCAGCGCCTCGCCACTGAGTTTCAGCAGGATGCGCTTGTAACGCGGCGACCGGTCTTTGCTTGTACTGGACATGTCAGATTCTCCACCGCTCTTCATCATTCAGGGCCTGAACCATCTGTCATCGGGATGCCGCTCGGACCACGTCACACCGGGATTGTTCACCGGTTTTGCCCCGAGCCTGGTCACCGCCTGTTGCATCGCGGTGAATAATGCGCCATTGCGGCACACAGTGCCATGCCTGCCCGGCACACACGCCCGGGTGGCAGGTACAAAAACGCCTCGCCGGCAGACCGGCAAGGCGCTTTGCGAAATGCACTGCAGAAATCAGCTCTTGTTGACCTGAGCCATGACCTCAGCAGCGAAATCGGTTTCTTCCTTCTCGATGCCTTCGCCCACTACCAGACGCACGAAAGACACGATGTCAGCACCGCCGGCTTTTGCCAGCTTGCCAACGGTGACCTCCGGGTTCTTGACGAACGGCTGCTCGACCAGGCTCACCTCTTTGAGGAATTTCTGGATGCGGCCACCGACCATTTTCTCAACGATCTCTTCCGGCTTGCCTGCCATGTCCGGCTGCGCACGAATGATGCTCTTTTCGCGCTCCAGCTCGGCTTCCGGCAGTTCTTCCGGGCGCACCACGCTCGGCGCCACGGCCGCGACGTGCATGGCCACATCCTTGCCCAGCGCTTCATCGCCACCGGTCAGGTCGACCAGCACACCGATCTTGCCACCGTGCACATAGGCACCCACGCGGCCGCTGCTTTTCAGCACGGCGGCACGACGCACCTGGATGTTCTCGCCGATTTTCTGGATCAGCGCTTCACGGGCGGTTTCAACGGTGCTGCCGTCCGCCAGTTGCAGTGCGGCGATACCGGCCACGTCCGCTTCTTCAGCCGCCAGCGCGGCGTCGGCCACTTTGCCGGCGAAGGTCAGGAAGTTGTCGTCGCGGGCGACGAAATCGGTTTCGGAGTTGATTTCCACCAGCACACCGGTCTTGCCGTCGGCGGAGATCGCCACGGCCACGGTGCCTTCAGCGGCGGTACGGCCGGCTTTCTTGGCGGCCTTGGCCTGACCTGATTTACGCAGGTCATCAATGGCCCGTTCGATATCGCCCTCGGCTTCGACCAGTGCCTTTTTGCACTCCATCATGCCGAGGCCAGTGCGTTCACGCAGTTCTTTTACCAGCGCAGCTGTTACAGCAGCCATGATCCAACCTCATAGTCAGCGGATCCGGTCGGCCGGATACGGCACGGGCCGGCCGGATCGGAAAATTGAATGCGGGGCACCGTGTTCACGGGCCCCGCGTTCAGGCGGGGACGTGCTTAGCTGGCAGCTTCGTCGACTTCCACGAAGCCGTCGCTGTCAGCGGCGCCCGGCGCCTGGGTGGCCGCGTATTCACGGCCTTCGAGGATTGCGTCGGCAACCGCCTGCACGTACAGCTGGATGGCGCGGATGGCGTCATCGTTGCCCGGGATGATGTAGTCCACACCGTCCGGGTTGCTGTTGGTGTCGACCACGGCGATCACCGGGATGCCCAGCTTGCGAGCTTCCTGAACGGCGATGTCTTCGTGGTCCACGTCGATCACGAACAGGGCATCCGGCAGACCGCCCATGTCCTTGATACCACCGATGGAGCGTTCCAGCTTGTCCATCTCGCGGCGGCGCATCAGCGCTTCTTTCTTGGTCAGCTTGTCGAAGGTGCCGTCGGCAGCCTGGGCTTCCAGGTCGCGGTAGCGCTTGATCGACTGGCGGATAGTCTTCCAGTTGGTCAGCATGCCGCCGAGCCAGCGGTGGTCGACATACGGCATACCGCAACGGGTGGCTTCTTCAGCAATCACTTTCTGCGCGGCACGCTTGGTGCCCACGAACAGAATCTTGTTATTGCTGGACGCCAGTCTGTTTACGAACGTCAGGGCGTCGGTGAACAGCGGCAGGGTCTTTTCCAGGTTGACGATGTGAATCTTGTTGCGCGCGCCAAAAATGAAGGGCTTCATCTTCGGGTTCCAGAAACGGGTCTGGTGACCAAAGTGAACGCCCGCCTTGAGCATGTCGCGCATGGTGACGTTAGGCATCTGATGTTCTCCGGTTCGGGTTGGGCCTCCATGTTCCCTCATGACCCAACCCCACGAATTGCGGGGGCACCCAGGGCCATGTGACGGAACATGTGTGGATTTCCCTTGGCTCGCCCCCAGCGGGTACAATGCGTACCCCTGCGGCCGGCCAGGGCGCGCGCTTTATACCACGATCATGCGGGCGCAACAATCGGCGCGGCGCTGAAACCTGACTGACCCGGCCCGACAGCATCCGGCCAACCCCCTGATCTAGCAGGAGTTCTTCCCAGCATCATGACCGTGACCCTGAAAACCCCGGAAGATATCGAGCAGATGCGCGAAGCTGGCCGCCTGGCAGGCGAAGTGCTGGACATGATCGGCCAGCACGTCCGTCCCGGCGTCACCACCGAGGAACTGGACCGCATCTGCCATGACTATATGGTGAACACCCAGCAGGTGATCCCTGCCTGCCTTGGCTACCGGGGCTTCCCGAAGTCCGTCTGCACCTCGGTCAACCACGTCATCTGCCACGGCATTCCGAATGACAAGAAGGTGCTGAAGAAAGGCGACATCATCAATATCGACGTCACCGTCATCAAGGACGGCTGGCACGGTGATACCAGCAAGATGTTCTTTGTCGGGGAACCCTCGGTGCTGGCCCAGCGGCTGGTGGAAGTGACCCGCGAGTGCATGATGAAGGGCATCGAGATGGTCCGTCCGGGCGTGCGCCTGGGCGATATCGGCCACGCCATCCAGCAGCACGCCGAATCACACCGCTTCTCGGTGGTGCGCGAGTACTGCGGCCACGGCATCGGCAAGGTCTTCCACGAGGAGCCGCAGGTGCTGCACTATGGCAAGCCCGGCACTGGCATGGTTCTTGAAGAAGGCATGGTGTTCACCATCGAGCCAATGATCAACGCCGGCAAGCCGCACACCAAGCTGCTGCCGGACGGCTGGACGGTGGTGACCAAGGACCACAAGCTGTCCGCCCAGTGGGAGCACACGCTTGCCGTCACCCGTGATGGCTTCGATGTGCTGACCCGACGCCGGGAAGAAACTGACCTGGGCTGACCCCGGGACCGGACGGCGCGGCCACACCGTTGCGTGACAAACCAGAGCGACTTCATGACCTTCGAACCCGATTTCACCCCGGCCGAGGCGCTGGCCGCCCTGCGCAGCAGCAAAGTGCCCGGCAAACAGGCCCGCGAACTGCTGGCCGCCGGCCAGGCCCGGCTTGATGCGGCCTTCCCCGCCACACCGATCCGCGAGCTGGTGCGCGGCCGCGCCGCGCTGGTCGACCGCGTGCTGCAGGCTGCCTGGCAGCTGTTCGGGCTGGCCGACCAGCCAGGCCAGGCATTGCTGGCGGTAGGCGGCTATGGGCGCGGTGAACTGCACCCGCACTCCGACGTGGACCTGCTGATCCTGCTGGACGGCAGCCCGGCACAGTCGCTGTGCGGCCAACTGGAAAGCTTCATTGCCTTCCTCTGGGACACCGGCCTGGAAATCGGCCACAGCGTGCGCACGCTGGAGGAATGCCTGCTGCTGGCGCGCGACGACATCACCGTCGCCACCAACGTCATGGAATCGCGCACCCTGGCCGGCGACGACCGTCTGCGTGAGCAACTGGCCGAACGCACCGGTCCGGAACATATCTGGCCCACCCCGGCATTCTTCGCCGCCAAGTGGCACGAACAGACCAGCCGCCACCGCAAGCACAACGACACCGAATACAACCTGGAGCCGGACATCAAGAACGCGCCCGGCGGCCTGCGCGATCTGCAGATGGTCGGCTGGGTGGCAAAGCGGCATTTCTACCCGCGCGACAAAGCCAGCAATCTGGAAAAACTGGTCGCACTGGATTTCCTGACCGAGCGGGAATACGCCGCCCTGCGCCGCTGCGAGGATTTCCTGTTCGAGGTGCGCTGGGCACTGCACACCCTCAGCGGCCGCAACGAAAACCGCCTGCTGTTCGATTATCAGCGCCAGGTCGCCGCCCTGCTCGGCCATGAAGACTCCAACGCCAACCTGGCGGTGGAGCTGTTCATGAAAGAGTTCTACCGCGTGGCGCTGGCACTCTCGGTGCTCAACGAGATGCTGCTGCAACTGTTCGATGAGGCAATCCTGCAGGCGGACAAGCCACACGAAGTACGCCCGCTGAACCGCCGCTTCCAGATCCACAACGATTACCTGGAAGTCACGCACGAGAACGTCTTCACCGACCACCCGTCCGCCCTGCTGGAAATGTTCGTGGTGCTGGCCCAGCACCCGGAACTGAAAGGCGTGCGCGCCACCACCATGCGTGACTGCATCGACAAACGCCGGCTGATCGACGACGCCTACCGCAACGACCCGCAGCACACCGCGCTGTTCATGCAGCTGATCCGCTCGCCACACAAGCTGTGGTCGCAACTGCGGCGCATGAAGCGCTACGGTATCCTGGGCCGCTACCTGCCCGAGTTCGGCCGCATCATCGGCATGATGCAGTACGACCTGTTTCATATTTATACGGTGGACGCGCACACCCTGCTGGTGGTGAAAAACATGCGCCGCCTGCGCTATGAAGAAACACGCGAGAAATTCCCGCTCGCCTGTGATGTGTTCTACCGGCTGCCGAAACCGGAGCTGCTGTATATCGCCGGCCTCTACCACGACATTGCCAAAGGCCGCGGCGGCGACCACTCCGAACTGGGTGCCGACGATGCGATTGCCTTCTGCCAGCGCCACGGCCTGACCAACTGGGATGCCAAGCTGGTCGCCTGGCTGGTACGCAGCCACCTGGTCATGTCGGTGACCGCACAGCGCAAGGACATCGCCGACCCGGACGTGGTGATGGAGTTTGCCCGTCAGGTGGGCGACCTGGTGCATCTGGATTATCTCTATGTGCTGACCGTCTCGGACATCAACGCCACCAACCCGGCGCTGTGGAACTCCTGGCGCGATTCACTGCTGCGCCAGCTCTACACAGAAACCAAGCGCGCCCTGCGGCGTGGGCTGAACAACCCGATCGACAAGCAGGACTGGATCGACGACACCCGCCATGAAGCCATGAAACTGCTGGAACAGCGACAGATTCCGGTGGAGAACATCGAGAAGTTGTGGTCCGGCATCGGCGACGAATACTTCCTGCGCGAGAATGCCCGCGACATCGCCTGGCACACCGAAGCCATGCTCACCCGCGACAACCCGGACGAGCCACTGGTGCTGGTGCGCGAAAGCAGTGGCGGCCAGTACGAAGGCGGCACCCAGATCTTCGTCTACACGCCGGACACCGAGAACCTGTTCGCCGCCACGGTGAACGCGCTGGACCAGTTGAACTTGACCATCATGGACGCGCGCATTATCACCTCCGCAGACAGTTTCAGCCTCGACACATACATCGTGCTCGACGAACACGGCACGCCGATCGGCAACGACTACCCGCGCCTGCAGGCCATCCGCGAGACACTGACCCAGGCACTGCGTGACCCGAGCCAGTTCGGCAACATCGTGCAACGGCGCATGCCGCGCCGGCACAAGCATTTCCGCGTGCCGACGCAGGTCATCATCAGCAACGACATCGTCAACGACCGCACTGTCGTGGACGTGCAGACGCTGGACCGCCCCGGCCTGCTGGCCCGCATCGGCCGCATGTTCATGGAATTCGACCTGCTGCTGCAGAATGCACGCATCGCCACGCTTGGCGAGCGGGTGGAAGACGTGTTCTTCATCACGCAGAAAGACGGCGGCCCGGTGACCGACCCGGACCTGTGCCAGCGGCTGCAACAGCGTTTGAAGGAAGAGCTGGATGACACCAGCCGCGATCAGGTCACGCCTGCCGGCGGCCTCTCGATCTGATCACGCAAGCACAATAAAAGAGCGACCTGATGAACCCTGATCTGAACCGATTGCACCCGTATCCGTTCGAAAAGCTGGCAAAGCTGTTCCAGCATCTCGACACCCCGTCGATGCCGCACATTGCCCTGTCCATCGGCGAGCCGCAACATCCGGCTCCGGCTATCGTGCAGCAGGCATTGCAGGACAACACCGCAGCGTTGTCGCGTTACCCGACCACCGCCGGCCTGCCCGAGCTGAACGCCGCCATTCGCGGCTGGCTGGAACGCCGTTTCCAGCTGCCGTCGCTGGCGGCGGCGCAGGTGCTGCCGGTCTCCGGCACCCGCGAAGCGCTGTTCGCCTTTGCCCAGGCAATGCTGGATCGCAGCCGTGCGCCACTGGTGCTGATGCCCAACCCCTTTTATCAGATCTACGAAGGCGCCGCGCTGCTCGCCGGCGGGGAGCCGGTGTACCTGCCCTGCGTGGCGGAAAACGGCCTGCAACCGGATTTCGACGCCGTCAGTGCCGACACCTGGCAGCGTTGCCAGTTGCTGTATATCTGCTCACCCGGCAACCCCACCGGCGCCCTGCTGGACGTGCCGACCCTGCAGAAACTGGTACGGCTCGCGGACGAACATGATTTCATCATCGCCTCGGACGAGTGCTATTCGGAAATCTATGCCGACACCCCGCCGCCGGGGCTGTTACAGGCCTGCGCAGAAATGGGCCGCACCGATTACAGCCGCTGCGTGGTGTTCCACTCGTTGTCCAAGCGGTCCAACCTGCCCGGCATGCGCTCCGGGTTTGTGGCCGGTGACGCGAGCCTGCTGGCCGGCTTTCTGCGCTATCGCACCTACCACGGCTGCGCCATGTCGATTCACCACCAGCTGGCCAGCATCGTGGCCTGGAACGACGAAGCCCACGTGATCGAAAACCGTCGCCTGTACCAGCAGAAATTCGCCGCCGTGCTCGACATTCTCGGTGACGTCATGGACGTCCAGGCGCCTGAGGCCGGTTTTTATCTGTGGCCCCGCACCCCGGGCAGTGATGAAGACTTCGCCCGCGAACTGAAACGCACGCAAAACGTCACTGTCCTGCCCGGCAGTTACCTCTCACGGGAAGTAAACGGCCTGAACCCCGGTGCGGGCCGTGTGCGCATGGCACTGGTGGCCACGCTGGATGAATGCATCGAAGGTGCCGAGCGTATTCGCACCTTCCTGCAACGCGACTGAACGACACAGGGAGACACACTGATGCGAGTGACCGTGTACGGCATCAAGGCCTGCGACACCATGAAAAAAGCCTTCACCTGGCTCGACCAGCATGGCATCGAGTACGACTTTCACGACTATAAAAAGGCCGGAGTCTCTGCCACGCAGGTCAAGGCGTGGATCCAGCAGCTTGGCTGGGAACAGGTCATCAACCGCCGCGGCACCACGTGGCGCAAACTGCCCGAGGCCGAGCGCGACAACATGACCGCCTCCGGCGCCGCGGCTGCCGCCGTGGCCAACCCGTCGATGATCCGCCGCCCGCTGGTGGAATTCGACAGCAAGGTGCTGTTGCTCGGCTTCGACCCGGAAGAATGGGCTGACCGGCTGCACGCGAGAAACTAGCCTTGGGAGGCGGTAGGGTGCGTTGAGCAAAGCGAAACGCACCATGCCCAAGCCCGGTTTCACTCTCACAGGCTTGGCAGGAAGTCACTCTCCGAACGGTGCGTTTCGCTTTACTCAACGCACCCTACAGCCCGGCAGCCCTAACTGGCATAATGGCGCCCAATCACACCGACCAAGGGAAAATCATGAGCAAGGTATTCGCCCTGGCCCTGGGCTGCGGTACGCAGAACCGCGACGAGGCATGGCTGGAAGTCTATTACCCGGCCCCCGTGCTGCACCCCGACGCGGCACTGGTCGACGCCGTGCGCGAGACACTGGATTACGAAGGCGGCAACGTGGCGCTGTCACTGAGCCACCGGCAGGTCGGTCAATTGGCCCGCGCCTGGCGGGAAGCCGGCCATGAAGAACAGGCCAGCTACGCCGTGGCGTTTCAGGAATCCGACCAGCCGCTGGTGATCACGGTGCTGGAAACCGACGCCGCCCCCTCCTCGACACCGGAAGCCTACCTGAAGCTGCATTTGCTTTCGCATCGCCTGGTGCGGCCGCATGCCGTCAATCTCAGCGGTATTTTCCCGCTGTTGCCGAACGTGGCCTGGACCAGTGACGGCGCGATAGACCTGGACGAACTGCCGGAAAAACAACTGCTGGCGCGCCTGGACGGCCGCCTGCTGAGCGTGTTCTCGGTGGACAAGTTCCCGCGCATGACCGATTACGTGGTGCCCGGCGGCGTCCGCATTGCCGACACTGCGCGTGTGCGCCTGGGCGCCTACGTGGGCGAAGGCACCACCATCATGCACGAAGGGTTTATCAACTTTAACGCCGGCACCGAAGGCCCGGGCATGATCGAAGGCCGCATCTCCGCCGGCGTCTTCGTCGGGCGCGGCTCCGATATCGGCGGTGGCGCCTCCACCATGGGCACGCTCTCCGGCGGCGGCAACATCATCATCTCACTGGGCGAAGACTGCCTGCTCGGCGCCAACGCCGGCACCGGCATTCCGCTGGGTGACCGCTGCACCATCGAGTCGGGCCTGTACATCACCGCGGGCACCAAGGTGAACCTGCTCGACGAGAAAGGCGAACAGGTACGCACCGCCAAGGCGCGCGAACTGGCTGGCCAGAGCGACCTGCTGTTCCGCCGCAACTCGCTGACCGGCGCAGTGGAATGCCTGACCAACAAGAGCGCGATTGCGCTGAATGAAGAGTTGCACAAGCACAATTGAGTGGTGTGGGTGCGGGGAGGCCGTGCCCTGGGCTTTAAGCGTCTGACGTCGGACGTCTGACGCTGAACAACGAAGCCCTGAACCTTGATCCGGTAGCCAGCGAGAGAAGATTCGCCTATGTCCCAGCAAGCACGCGTCCTGGCCTACGCAGAGGAACTGATCGCCCGCGCCTCCGTCACCCCCGACGATGCCGGCTGCCAGCAATGGCTGGCGGAGAAGCTCGAGCACCTGGGCTTCCAGTGCGAGCACCTGCGTTTCGGCGAGGTCGACAACCTGTGGGCGCGACGCGGCGAACAAGGCCCCCTGCTGGCCTTTGCCGGCCATACCGACGTGGTGCCCACCGGCGACCTCAAGGCGTGGTCCTCGGACCCGTTCGTGCCGGAGATACGCGACGGCCTGCTGTATGGCCGTGGTGCGGCGGACATGAAATCCTCCATCGCCGCCTTCCTGGTCGCGGTGGAAGACTTCATCGCCGAACGGCCGGCGCACAGCGGCAGCATCGCCTGGCTGATCACCTCTGACGAGGAAGGCCCCTCCACCCATGGCACCGTAAAAGTGGTGGAGACACTCGAAGCCCGTCACGAAAAGATCGACTGGTGTCTGGTGGGCGAGCCGTCCTCCACCGACGCCGTGGGCGACGTGATCAAGAACGGCCGCCGCGGTTCCCTCGGCGGCGTGCTGGTGGTCCAGGGCGTGCAGGGGCACGTGGCCTACCCCCATCTGGTGAAGAACCCGATCCACCTCGCCGCGCCGGCGCTGGCCGAACTGGTGGCGCAGCAGTGGGACGAAGGCAACGCGTTCTTCCCCGCGACCAGCTTCCAGATCTCCAACATCAACGCCGGCACCGGCGCCACCAATGTGGTGCCCGGCACCTGCGAAGTGGTGTTCAATTTCCGCTTCTCCACCGAACTGACCGCCGACGAACTCAAGCAGCGCACCCAGGCGATCCTCGACCGGCACGGACTGGAATACCGCCTCACCTGGACACTCTCCGGTGAACCCTTCCTGACCCCGCGCGGCGCGCTGGTGGATGCCGCCGTGGCGGCCATCCACACGGTCACGGGCCGGGAAGCCACCCTGTCCACCAGCGGCGGCACCTCCGACGGCCGTTTCATTGCGCCCACCGGCGCGCAGGTGCTGGAACTGGGGCCGGTCAATGCCAGCATTCACAAGATCGACGAGTGCACGCCGGTGAACGAGCTAGGGCAACTGGTGGCGATCTACCAGCACATCCTGGGCCGGCTGCTGCCCTGACCTTCCTCTGCCGCGCGGTGTATGATGACTCCCCTGTGCTACCGCAGAGTGTGGGAGTGATGCCCAAGTCGCCAAAGGAAATGTCCTTTAAAGCCCGGCAACGCGATCAATTGCAACGGCAGATCGACGAGTTCCTGTCGCGGGGCGGCCATATTCGCCAGGTCCCCAACGGGGCCTCTGGCGCCCCCGCCGGCGGCGACTGGCGGCACCAGCATTTCACCCCGCGCCAGGCACCAGCCGGCGACGCCACGGCAACCCCACCCCGCGTACCACTGAATCACGTGATTGCCACGATCGAGGCGCGCAAGCAGGCACGCCGCCAGAAGCCGCCCCGCATCAAGGCCCGCCGCGCCCCCCGCCGCAAGCTGATCTATGACGATTTCGGCGAGCCGCTGCGGTGGCAGTGGGTGGATGAATAGCACCACCGGAGCAGTGCAACGGCGGGCCGGGAGCCCACGCCAAGCACCGGTGGGGTGGCGTTGAGCAAAGCGAAACCCACCACAGCCCCGGCACTCCACCCTGACCACCCGCCCCTCCGTCACCACCACCCTGCTCGCCGCCAGTAGCTCGCTGCCTTCTTTTATGTTCACATTCGTGCTCTGAGATTCGCCTTGCCCGAATAAAAAAGGACTGCCGCCATGAATGCCGTCGAGACACCCACGCCCAAGCGCGTGGAAGACATCAACCCGGCCACCGGGGAATGCTTCTTCCACATCGAGGAAACCGATCTGCGCCGCATGCCCGACATGCTGGCCGCTGCACGCCGCGCGCAGGCCCAGTGGGCCGCGAAAAGCTTCAAACAGCGCGCAGAACATATCCAGCGCATGCGCCGCTACATCGTCGAGCATGCCGAGACGCTGTCGCTGACCGTGAGCCGCAGCAACGGCAAAACCCGCACCGATGCCCTGGCCACCGAAGTGCTGCCCTGTGCCCTGGCCTGCAACTGGTATGCGAAAAACGCCGCCAGGGTGCTGAAACCCAAAATGCGTGGCGGCGGCAACCTGCTGTTCTTCAACAAGCGCACGCAGATGATGCATGTACCGCTGGGAGTGGTGGGCATCATCAGCCCCTGGAATTACCCGCTGTCGATCCCGTTCGGCGAGATCGTCATGGGCCTGATGGCCGGCAATGCCATCCTGCTGAAAGTGGCCGCCGCAACGCCCGCCGTAGGCAAGGCGATTGAAGAGATCGTCGCCGCCGGCGACCTGCCGGACGGGCTGTTCCAGCATGTGGTCGGCTCCGGCAGCCAGGTGGCCACGGCGTTCTTCAGGCATGGCGTCAACAAGCTGTTTTTCACAGGCTCGGTGAACGCCGGCAAGCAATTGATGGCGCAGGCCGCCGAGACACTGACGCCGCTGTCACTGGAACTGGGCGGCAATGACGCCATGATCGTGCTGGAGGACGCCGACCTGGAACGGGCCGCCAACGGCGCCGCCTGGGGCGGTTACCAGAATGCCGGGCAATCCTGCGGCGGTGTCGAGCGCATTTATGTGCTGGCGCCGGTCTACGACGAGTTCGTGCGCCTGCTGGCCGCGAAGACCCGCGCCCTGCGGCATGGCGCCGGCCACGACAATTTCAATATCGACATGGGCAGCCTGACGACCGCCGGGCAACTGCGCACCGTGCAGCAACACCTGGACGACGCCCTCGCCAAAGGGGCGAAGATCGCCGCGCAATCGCAACCGGCCGGCCCGCAGCATGGCCAGTTCCACCCGGCCACGCTGCTCACCGATGTCACCGACGACATGCTGACCATGCGCGACGAGACATTCGGCCCACTGCTGGCAGTGTGCAAGGTGGCCAATGAAGAAGAGGCCCTGGCCCGCGCCAACGACTCCAACCTGGCGCTGACCTCGTCGGTCTGGACACGCGATACCCGGCGCGGGCGCGCCCTGGCAGCGCGGCTGGAAACCGGCGTCACCACCATCAATGACCATCTCTACACCCACGGCCTGTCGGAGACGCCCTGGGGGGGCTGGAAGGAATCCGGCATCGGCCGCACCCACGGCCCGGAAGGGCTGCACGAGATGACGCAGTCGAAAGTCGTCAACTGGGACATCCTGCCCAGCAAACGCAATCTGTGGTGGTACCCGTTTGACGAAGCGACGTTCAAGGCCCTGCTCAACGCCCTGCGCTTCGTGTTCCCGCGCAGCGCCGGTGAATGGCTCGGCAGTTCCCTGAAGCTGACCCCGTACCTGCTGCGCAAGATGTTCACCCGCTGGCGCACCTGACCACCGCCCTGCCCCGACACGCTGCCCCACCCCGATGAACGTGGGGCAGCGTTGCCGCTGCCATCACGCCCCGTTTTGTCGCATTGCCACGCCACACACGCCACATAAAGAGGCCTGCCGCCCCTCGGCTGCCCGATAGTGGGACAGCCTGGCCACCCGTGGCCGCTCGCAAGATATCAGTCAGCCATCAAAAAACCCTTATTCATCAACAACAAAGATGCCTGCAAATATACCTGCAAAAAAACTGGCACGGTTTCTGCCTTTACCCTGATGCGGCGCTCAAGGATGTGGCCTCACTGCGGCCCGCCGCTATTCAGTAGGGAGCTATCAATCTGTCCGCCGGCACGCGCGCTGTGCGCCGGTATGACATCGGTACAGAGATCATCGCCATGTTCAAATTCAAGCTGCTTGCCGGCTCGGTCTTCCTGGCCTCCGCAATGACCGGCTGTGGGGGTTCATCGTCCAGCTCCGGCGGCCCGTCCACGCCACCGGAACCGGTTCCGTTCTCGTTCGTTGAAGCCACGGTGGAGAGTCTGCACACTTCGCTGCGCACGGGCGGCATCACCTGTGAAGGCGTGGTCCAGGGCTATATCGACCGTATCGAAGCCTACGACAAACCGGGCACCGTCGTGGAAATGCGCAGCGTCATCAATATCAACCCGCAGGCGATCTTCGAAGCCCGCCAGATGGATCTCGAAATGGCCGCTACCGGCATCGACAAGCCGCTGTTCTGCGTGCCGATCCTGCCGAAAGACAACTTCAACACCGTACAGATGCCCACCAGCGGCGGCGCTACCGCGTTCGCCTATAACCGTCCCACCGAAGACGCCTACACCGTGCGCAAACTGCGCGAAGCCGGTGCCATCGTGATTGGCAAGGCCAACATGGACGAGTTCGCGTTTGGCTTCACTGGCGAAAGCTCTCTCGGTGGTCTGGTGAAAAATGCCTATGACCTGACCAAGAGCGCAGGCGGTTCCTCCACCGGCACCGGGGCATCCATTGCCGCCAGCTTCGCGATTGCCGGCACCGGCAGTGACACCGGTGGCTCCATTCGTGTGCCATCCAGTGTTGGCGGTCTGGTCGGCATTCGTCCCAGCCTGCGTCTGGTGAGCCAGGACGGCATCATGCCGCTGGCCAGCTTCCAGGACACCGGCGGCCCGATGTGCCGTACCGTGCAGGACTGCGCACTGATGATGGATGCCATGGTGGGCTTTGACGCGTCGGCGCACTCCGGCCAGCGCGAAAGCTTCGAAATCGACGCGCCGCTGATCACTTCCGAAGAACAGTACAAGGAAGTCACCGGCATTCCCGACACCTACACCGCCTTCCTGGATGCCGACGGCCTGCGTGGCAAGCGTATCGGCGTGGTGCGTGAACTGTTCGGCAGCAATGACAGCGTCAACACCGTGATGCAGGCCGCACTGGACAAGATGGCTGCTGCCGGCGCCATTCTGGAAGAAGTGTCGATCCCGGAAGTGAGTGCGGTACTGGGCAATTACTCGAGCCTGTCCAGCTACCAGTTCAAGCGCGATCTGGAAAGCTACCTGAACGCCTGGCCGACCAGCATGGATGGCCACATCACCGACTACCAGGCACTGATCGACAGCGAAGGCTACCTGTCCCGCAATCGCAACAGCCTGATCTCCCGCGGCAACTACGATCTGGACAACCTGACCGAGGCCCAGCAGGAAACCTATGATCGCAATACCATCGAACGTCCGGTGTTCGTGCGCGCCCGTGTCATGGCCGCGCTGAACAATGAAGACCTCGAAGGCAACAGCCTCGGCGAACCGTTCGACGTGCTGATCTATCCGGCGATGACCGGCATCCACTCTGGCAGTGGCAGTGTCAGCGCCGGCAGCAACAACCGTCTGAGCCCGTTCTCCATGTTCCCGGCCCTGACCATGCCGGCGGGCATGGCCACCGATCTGGACCCGGCGATGCCGGTCGGTCTGGAGTTGCTGGGCCGGGAATTCGACGAGGAAATGCTGATCGCGGTGGCCTACGGTTACCAGGAAGTCGCCCACCCGCGCGTCCCGCCCACCCACACACCGGAACTGCCGCAGCAGTAATCGGTGCGCAAACAAAAAGCGCCGGGCAATGCCCGGCGTTTTTTTGTCATCCTGACGTGTCGTTAAGCCACCTAACCTGGTTGTCCGTAGGGTGGGTAGAGCGAATG
>NZ_AQOR01000003.1 GCF_009846755.1 Alcanivorax sp. S71-1-4 | reverse complement strand
TTGGCTCTACCCACCCTACGGACGCTTCACTTTCGGCGTTTGATGGTCAGTACCAGGATCAGCGTGATCAGCGCGGCGCCGGCCGGGAACAGGATCATGATCGGGCGGCGACGTTCGGCACGCTCTGCTTCTTCCTGCTGCATGGCCTGGATCGAGGCGTTATCGGCCTGGGCCACGCTTGCGGCAGGGGGCATCAGGTGCAGGCTGAGGACCATCAGCAGGGCGGCCAGAGCGCGCAACAGCGGGCTGCGACGGAGTGTGGGGCGGGTGTGCGCAGTGTTCGGGTTGACAGAGTTCATCGGAGGTCTCCGGTCAGTCCCTGGGAGGGTGCCCGTGGCACGGGGGTGGCCATGATGTGGTGGGCAGGCCGGCCCGGAAACAGAAAAGGCTCCCAAAGGGAGCCTTTTGAAATTGGTGCCGAGGAGAGGACTTGAACCTCCACGCCCTTTCGAGCACTAGCACCTGAAGCTAGCGTGTCTACCAATTTCACCACCTCGGCTCGTTCCCGGGAGCGTTGTTACGTTCAACCGGAAAGCGCGCGTATTCTAGTATAAGGTTTCCCCGTGTCAAACCTTTCTTGCGAAATTTCACAGTGAACGGTGACGGTCGCGGTTGCGTGGGGCCGGGTCTGGCCCCACTATGGGTACCATGATCATCCATTCATCGGGCGGCGCCAGCCGGTGCCGCCTTCGTTCCCCCCGACGAGGGGCCTATCCAGGGAAAGACGATATTTCATGAGTAAGAAAAACAGACGCTACCGTGATCCGCACGCGGCCCGCGAAGCGTCGAAGTATGAACGGCCGGTGGCCAGCCGGGAGCTGATCCTCCAGGTGCTGAATGACGAGGGCCGGCCGCTGACCCGTGACCAGCTCGAAGTGCTGCTGCAGGTTGGTGACGACGAACAGGATCGCGAGGCGCTGCGCCGGCGGTTGAAAGCCATGTTGCGCGATGGCCAGCTGGTCGAGAACCGGCGTGGCCAGTACGGCATTGTCGAGCGCATGGACCTGATTCCCGGTCGCGTTCAGGGACACCGCGATGGCTTTGGCTTTGTGATCCCGGACGAACAGGGTGCTGAAGACCTGTTTCTCTCCCCGCGCCAGATGCTGGCTGTGCTGGATGGCGACCGGGTGCTGGTCAGCGCCGAGGGCCGCAACCGCTTCGGTAAGCGCGAAGGGCGTATTGTCGAAGTGATCGAGCGGGCCAATACCGACATCGTGGGCCGCTACATCCGCACCTCCGCCGGGCCCGGCATAGAGCCTGCCAACCGCCGCATTACCACCGACGTGCTGATTGCCGACATGAACGGCCTCACCCTGCGTGAAGGCGACCATGTGCGTGCCGAGATCACGCAGTACCCCGACCAGCGTGACCCGCGCCTGCAGGCCCGGCTGCTGGAAGTGATTGCCTCGCCGGATCAGCCGGGCATGGAAGTGGACGTGGCGTTGCGCAGCCACGACATCCCGTTCGTGTGGCCGGCTGCCGTGGAGCAGGAAGCCGCCGCCATCGAGGACACCGTGGCGGAGAAGGCCAAGAAAGGCCGCGTTGACCTGCGCGATTTGCCGCTGGTCACCATCGATGGTGAAGACGCACGTGACTTCGACGATGCCGTCTATATCGAGAAGCGCCGCTGGCGGCGTGGCTGGCGGCTGATCGTGGCGATTGCCGACGTGTCGCACTATGTCCAGCCCGGCGCGGCACTGGATGAAGAGGCGCACCGCCGTGGCACCTCGGTGTATTTCCCCAACCGGGTGATCCCGATGCTGCCGGAGAAACTCTCCAACGGCCTGTGCTCGCTGAACCCGGACGTGGACCGCCTGTGTCTGTTCTGCGAAATGCAGATTTCCGGCAATGGCCGCATCACTGGCTTCACCTTTGCCGAAGGCGTGATGCGCTCACGCAAGCGCCTGACCTATACCAAGGTCGGTGCCTTCATTGAGCGGCCGGACAGCCCGGAAGGGCAGGCTGTGCGTGAGGAGCTCGACAAAGACCTGCGCAGCATGCTGACCGAGTATCACGCGCTCTACCAGGCGCTGCGCAAGCGGCGTGACGAACGCGGTGCGATTGATTTCGATACCGTGGAAACACGCATCCTGTACGACGAACAGAAAAAGATTCGCGCTATCGAGCCGGTGCATCGCAATGTGGCGCACATGATGATCGAGGAAGCGATGCTGGCGGCAAACATCTGCGCCGCGCGCCTGCTCGAGCAGTCCGGTCTGCCGGCCCTGTTCCGCAACCACGAGCCGCCGAAGCAGGAAAAACTGCAGACGCTGAAGGATTTCCTCGGTCCGCTGGGCCTGACCCTGGCCTGGTCGAAAAAAGACGGCGATGCCAAGCCGGCGGTGTTCCAGAAGCTGGCGTCGTCCATCGGTGAGCGGCCTGACCGCATTCTGATCCAGACCGTGATGCTGCGCTCACTGACCCAGGCGCGCTATGCCGCCGAGAACAAGGGCCATTTCGGTCTGGCCTACGGCGCCTATACGCACTTCACCTCGCCGATCCGCCGCTATCCCGACCTGCTGGTACACCGGGCGATCCGCTACCTGATTCGCAGTGGCGACGTGCCCAAGCACACCCACAATCCGGGCAAGCTGGCGAAGCTGCCGCGCCAGCGCATCCTGCCTTATGACCAGGCTGCCATGGTGCAACTGGGCGAGCACTGCTCCATGACCGAGCGCCGGGCCGATGACGCCACCCGCGATGTGGTCCAGTGGCTCAAGTGCCAGTTCATGCAGCAGCACATTGGTGATGTGTTCGAAGGCGTGATCAGCGGTGTGACCAACTTCGGTCTGTTCGTGCAGATCAACGAGTTGTATGTCGATGGTCTGGTACATGTGGCCAACCTGGATAGCGACTATTACCACCACGACGACAAGCGCCACATGCTGATCGGCGAATCCTCCGGGCGTCAGTTCCGCCTCGGCGATGCCGTGCGTGTGCAGGTGGCCGCAGTGCACGTTGAGGATCGCAAGATCGATCTGCAACTGGCGCAGGAGCAGCCGCGTCAGGGCCGTAAACAGGGGGGCGTGCGCCAGGCGCTGGCCGAAGGCCGTTTCCCGAAAGACGGCGGGGTGCCGGCAAAAGGCAAGGGCAACCAGGGCGGGCGTACCTCGGGCAAGCGCGCCCCGGACAAACGTGTCCCGGACAAACGTGTCCCGGGCAAGAAAGCCGCTGCGCGGCCGGGCAAGCAGGGTGGCGGCAAGAGCACCGGTGCAGCCCAGGGCAGCAAACAGGGTGCCGCGAGGAGCGGCGGCAAGCCCGCACGCCGTAAATAACGATCAGGCGCGGCGCGTCGCGTCGCGTATGGGAAGACGATGAAACCGATCTGGTTTGCCGGCCTGCACGCCGTGGAAAGCCTGCTTCGGCACCGCCCCGAGGCGGTGCTGGAACTGTTTGTGCTCGACAGCCGCGCCGAGCGTGGCGAAGACCGTCTGCAGCACCTCTGTGACCAGGCGCAGGCGTTTGGGCTGCGGCCACAACGTGTCGCCCGCGAGACGCTGGAAAAACATGCCGGGCCGCAACACCAGGGTGTGGCAGCCCGCGCCCGGCCGCGCACCCCGGGCGATGAGCACACGCTGCTGCGCCATCTGGACCAGCTTGGCCATGATCCGCTCCTGCTGGTGCTGGATGGCGTCACTGATCCGCACAACCTCGGCGCCTGTCTGCGTACGGCCGATGCTGTGGGAGTGGACGGTGTGATCGTGCCGCGCCGCAATGCTGCCGGCCTGACGCCGGTGGCCTGCCGCAGCGCCGCCGGGGCGGCTGAGGCTGTGCCGTATTTCGAGGTGGGTAACCTGGCCCGCACCCTGGACCAGTTGCGTGATCGTGGCGTCTGGGTGGCCGGCACCGGACGTGATGAGCACAGCCAGTTGTTGCACGATTTCGTGCCGGCCGGTGCGCTGGCGGTGGTGATGGGCGCGGAAGGTGACGGCATGCGCCGGCTGACCCGCGACAAGTGTGACTACCTGCTGGAAATCCCCATGGTCGGCGAGGTCGAGAGCCTCAATGTGTCCGTCGCCAGCGCGGTGGTGCTCTATCATCTGGCGCGGCCACGTCTTCAGCGCGACTGATCTGGCGTCTTCTCCGGCGTCAGGTCCACGCCTTCATTGGCCATCTGCTCCACCGGTAAGGGCGGCAGCGGAAAGCTCAGGTGAGTGGTGCGATTGAAGCGCTTCTTTTCCCGATAGCGCGGTTGCTGGTAGCCGCGCGCATTGTTGACCGCCTGCTCGATGTCCTCCGGGCCAGTCACATGGTGCCAGTCGTTGTCTTTGCGGCGGGGCGCGGCGGGTGGCGGCAATTCGCCACGTTCGATGCGTTCGATCACCCCGGCCCGGTCCCGTTGCCAGGCCAGCAGGTCGGCCACGAAGGCATTCTCATCCTGATATTCGGACAATTGCGGCCGCGGCGGCAGGTAGTCCTCCGGCCGTAGCGAGGCCGTGTCGGCCTGCCCGGTGAGCGTCAGGCTCAGTAGCGAGGCGGTCAGCAGGGCAGAGCGGCGCATGGCGGGTCAATCGGGAAGCAGGCAGTTCTGTTCGCAGCCGGCGGCAGCGCGGTAGTAGACATTGCCCTGGGCAAACAGCAGATCACCGGCGCGGTTGAAATAAAAGCGCATGCCATGCTTGCTGAGCATGTCGGTGATGCGCTGCTCGCCGAAGGCGGCGTCTTCGTAGGCGCCCTGGACGCTGCGCTCGCGTATCAGTTGCTGCTGGCGCGCCTGTTCCTCGGGCTGGCTGTCCCCGCGCCAGGTGTACGGCAGGCGTACCAGGGCCGCCAGTGGCAGGCTGCGGGCGTCGTCATCCTGCAGTGTTGCCAGGCCGGCCTGCAGCCGTTCCGCCGCCATCTCGTTGCCGTCCAGCCGGCTGAGCACAAAGCTCTTCGAGGTGCTGCGGTTGTACCAGGTAGCGTGGCGCTGGTAGTCAAACGGTTGCCGGTGGCTGGCGGCCTGCACCGCGTCGACCAGATCTTCCTGATGCGTGGCCATGCCCGGGGCGGTGTCGCCGTAGAGCGTCGGGCACAGGCGGCGGTGTTCGAGCTGGTCAGCCTCCATGCGCTTGAACGTCATGATGTCCGCGATAAAGGCGCTGTAGTCCTGATACTGCTCCAGATGCGGGCGTTCGGGCAGGTGCAGGGGCGCGTCGCAGTCCACGGCCTGGGCCGTGCCGCTGAGGCTGGCGAGCAGAAGCAGAGACAGGGGTGTCAGTCGCTTCAACATGGGGGATCCCCGGTATTGTTCTTGTTGTACATGTTGTGTGTGGCTTCGGCCACGCCGCCCAGAATACGCGCCGGAGGCGACTGGGGCAATCCGTGGGCCGCCGGGCGGCACGGCACTCCTTGAGTTTCGGGGGCTGCCCGGTGTAGAATCGCCGCCCTTCCCGTGGCCTGGCCCCGGGGACTCCTTGCCTTACCGCTGGTGCGGAAGGCTGCCCAATCCGTAAGGAGCTGACAATGCGTCACTACGAAATCGTGTTCCTGGTCCACCCGGACCAGAGTGAACAGGTGCCCGCCATGATCGAGCGCTATACCGCGATGATCAAGGAAGCCAAGGGTGCCATCCACCGTCTTGAAGACTGGGGCCGCCGTCAACTGGCTTACCCGATCAACAAGATCCACAAGGCACACTATGTTCTGATGAACATCGAGTGCGACGGCGAGACTCTCGCGGAGCTGGAAAACACCTTCCGCTTCAACGACGCCGTGATCCGTAACGCGGTTCTGCGCCGCGACGAGGCCGTTACCGAGCCGTCGCCGCTGGCCAAGTCGAATGACAGCCGGGAGGAAGCACCCGCTGCGGCCGGAGCGTAATCACTGCGAACTGACCGGCGTTATCCATTCCCTTGAAACGATACGCCTGACCCCGGCCGGGGTGCCGACCAGACGATTCTGGCTCGAGCACCGCTCACGGCAGGAGGAAGGTGGCACCCCGAGAGAGGTCCAGGCCCGCATGGCCGTGATGCTCACCGGGGAGGCCCAGGTAAAGCTCAGCAATGGGTTCACCGAAGGCCAGCGAATCCGGGTGCAGGGCTTTCTGGCCCGCGCCGGAGCAAGGGGAGATGCGCGCGATCGGTTGCAACTGCACGCCAGCCACATCGAATGCTTCGAATGACCGAATTCTGAGGAGATTTTCCAATGGCCCGTTTTTTCCGCCGTCGCAAGTTCTGCCGCTTTACTGCGGAAGGTGTTGTCCGGATCGATTACAAGGATCTGGATACCCTGAAAGCCTATATCACTGAAACCGGCAAGATCGTCCCGAGCCGGATCACCGGCACCAGCGCGCGTTATCAGCGCCAGCTGGCTCAGGCCATCAAACAGGCTCGCTATCTGGCCCTGCTGCCGTATAGCGACACCCACGACAACTGAGCCGGAGCGAGGTAGAGATCATGCAAGTTATTCTGCTCGACAAGATCAAGAACCTGGGCGACCTCGGTGCCGTCGTTGACGTGCGTCCGGGCTATGGCCGCAACTTCCTGATTCCGCAAGGCAAGGCCCTGCCGGCGACCAAGGAAAACCTGGCCGTGGTGGAAGAGCGCCGCGCTGAACTGCAAAAGCAGGCAGAAGAAGCCATGGCGGCTGCCAACGCCCGTGTGGAGAAGCTGGCCGAAGCCCAGATCACCATCGGTGCCAAGGCCGGTGATGAAGGCAAACTGTTCGGTTCCGTCGGCACCCGCGACATCGCGGACGCCATTACCGCACAGACCGGTGTGGAAGTGGAAAAGGCCGAAGTGAAACTGCCGAACGGCGCACTGCGCAATACCGGCGAGTTCGAGATCGACCTGCAACTGCACGCCGAAGTGACCACCACCGTGAAAGTCGTGATCGTGGCAGAAGCCTGATCACAGGGTGAGGTGCCTCTGAAAAACGCCCCGTTCTGCGGGGCGTTTTTTTATGTGCGGGGAGCTCCCCCGGTGGCGCGGCCGCCGCGTAGGGTGCGTTGAGCAAAGCGAAACGCACCGTTTGGGGAGTGATACTCCGCCCAATCCTGCGGGAATGAACTGCGCCTGGATCGAATGCACTGCGCATTGCTCAGCGCACCCTGCGTGGCCGCCGATCATCATTGACCCGCTTTCCCGCTTTCCCGCTTTCCCGCTTTCCCGCTAATGCGCGATGAACCTTTTTTATGTCCGCCCGCGCTATAGTGAGTCTTCCTGATCACCGGTAACGCGCATGCCATTGCCTCTGGTTCGCCTCACTCAGCTTGATCTGCTGCGCGGCTTTGTTGCCGCTGGCCGTTGCATGAGCATTTCCCGCGCGGCGGAGGAACTGTGCCTGACGCAGTCAGCGGTGAGTCGGCAGATTCGTCAGCTGGAGGCGCAACTGGGGACGCCGCTGTTTGTGCGCGGCCACCGCAGCATTACCTTTACACCCGCTGGCGAGCAGTTGTTTCGCAGTGCCGACGCTGCGTTGTTGCAGTTGCAGGAAGCGCTCGGGCGTGCCGCGGTTGCTCTGGCGCAGCCGGTGACGGTGACAGCCAGTATCGGCGTGGCCGGTTTGTGGCTGTTGCCGCGCCTGGGGCGTTTGCACGCCCGGTACCCGGATATCGATGTGCGCGTGGCGGCGAGCAATCGCCTGATTGAGCATCCGGCGCGGGACGGGATCGATCTTGCCATTCGCTACTGTCCGCCGCAGGACGCGCCGGCTGGTGCGGTGTGCCTGTTTGAGGAACAGCTGGCGCCGGTGGCGCACCCCTCCCTTGCGCTCTCGGGGCTGGACACGCCGCAACGGTGGGCAGAAGTCTGCCTGCTGGAATTTGACCACCCTGATACCCCCTGGCTGCACTGGCGGCCCTGGCTGGCTGCCCAGGGGCTGGGGGAAATCCGGCCCCGCGCCGTGCTGCGCTTCAACCAGTACGACCAGATGATCCAGGCGGCCCTGGCCGGTCAGGGCGTGGCGCTGGGGCGCACCGGGCTGATCGCCGACATGCTGGCGGATGGCCGTCTGGCGCTGCTGGCGGATCCGGCGGTGGCTGCTGGCTGCCAGCACGCGTACTGGCTCTGGCAACCGGGGCAGCCTGCGCCGGCAGTGCAGGCCGTTGCGGACTGGATCATTGCCGAAGCCACCGGCATGCAGGATTGATGCATGGCTTCACATTCCCGCAAGGAATGTGAAAAGGGCTCGAACATCGTTTGAACCTGACCTCGCCGCGCCGTGAAATGAAGTCGCCCGATCCGGGCGGCCCTGGGAGCGGCACCATGCAACATCCCCCGATCAGCACACCGGCACAGGAGGGCGTAGTCCAGGCTGCCCTGGGTTATCTGCCGGCCAACGCGCCACTGCCGGTGCAGTACACCTTTCCTCCACCCCATGGCGAACCGTGGGAAAACGCCGGTTATGACCGCCGCCTGATGGCGGTGCGTGATGCCCGCACGCTGGCGCGGCCGCCGGCGCTGGCGCGGCATGGTTTCGCCTTGCTGGACATGCCTTGTGAGGTCTGTGATGTTCAGGATGACAACGTCATCCGCCGTCGCTGTTACCCGGAAGTGGCTTCACTCGCCTGCCAGTTGACCGGCGGGCGCCGTGCGCTGGTGTTTGATCATCTGGTCCGGCGCCGGGCGCCCCAGCGGCGTGTGCCACTGGATTTCGGGCGTGGCCGGCAGGCGGGGGCGGCGCCGGTGAACGGGCGCATCCACAACGACTACACAGAAGCCTCCGGGCGGCGCCGGCTCGCGCTGGTGCTGGGCGACGAGGCCGAGCGCGAGGCGGTGCATCATTTCTGCATTCTGAATTTCTGGCGCCCGTTGATGGAGCCGGTGCTGGATGCGCCGCTGGCGCTGTGCGATGCGCGCACGGTCTCGGCGGTGGACCTGGTGGCGGGCGAGGTCCGTTACCCGCACCGTACCGGCGACATCTATCTGATGCGGCATTCGCCGTGGCACCGATGGTATTTCTACTCTGCCATGCGTCGCAGTGAGATGCTGGTGTTCAAGCAGTACGATACCCGCATCAATGGTACTTCACGCTTTACGCCACATTGTGCCTTTGAACTGCCGCAGGGGCCGGCGTCGGTGCCGCCACGGGAGAGCATTGAGCTGCGTTGTCTGGTGATTCTGGAGTGACGGGCATGACGACAATGGAAGTGTGGTTTGAATTCGCCAGCAATTACAGTTACCCGGCGATCATGCGGGTCGAACCGCTGGCGCGGCAGGCGGGGGTCGACATAGCCTGGAAGCCGTTTCTGCTTGGTCCGGTATTTCGCGCGCTGGGTTGGGACAGTTCACCCTTCGTGGTGCAGAAAGCCAAGGGTGAGTATGCCTTGAGGCAGGACATGCCACGGCTGTGTGCCAAATATGGATTGCCGTGGCGACATCCGTCGGTGTTTCCGCGCCGCGCGCTGTTGCCGTTGCGCGTGGCCCTGCTGGCCAGCGAAGAACCCTGGGTGGGGGATTTCTGCCGGCGCATGATGTGGCTGCACTTTGGCGAGGACGTTGACATCGATCAGCCCGGGGTGGTCGCCGACACGTTGGCGATACTCGGGCAGGATGCAGAGGAGGTGTTGCACCGTGCACAGAGCGAGCCCAACAGGCAGCGTCTGCGTGAGCAGACAGAGGCTGCGCAGCGAAAAGGGCTGTTCGGTGCGCCGACGTTTATCATTGGCGACGCCATGTTCTGGGGAAATGACCGCCTGGAAGATGCCCTGCTCTGGGCGCGCGGGGAACGGCACGTCTAACACAGCCGGAACGCCACCACAGACAGCCACCACAGACAGGCACCTGCAACCGCTGACCAACGGAGCAAGACCATGACCACTCCCCCTTCTGCATTGGCGCTGCACGATCATGCACGGCTGATGGCGGGCTATAACCGCTGGATGAACCAGAAACTGTATGAGCAGGTGCTGGCGATGTCGCCTGCGGACGTGATGGCGGAGCGCGGCGCCTTTTTTGGTTCTATTTTCGGCACACTGAACCATCTGTGCGTCGCCGACGTGATCTGGTTGAAGCGCTTTGCGGCGAGCGCAGTGTCGCCCCTGGCCGCACTGGACACCTGGCCCACGCCGACCTCGCTCACCATGCCGATGGCCGATACCCCCCAGGCGCTCTGGGCAGTACGGCAGCAACTGGATGAGCTGATCGAGCGGTGGGTCATGACCCTCGATGACGCCGTGCTGGCCCGCCCGCTGGCTTACCACAACACCAAGGGATTGCCCTTTCACAAGACGCTGTTTTTTCTGGTGATCCATTTCTTCAATCACCAGACTCATCACCGTGGCCAGGTGACCACGCTGCTGGCGCAACAGGGGCTGGACCCCGGTGTCACCGACCTGCTGATGCTGATTCCCGAGGCTCCCTGAGGTCAGCGTACAACCGGGCAGGTGGCCGGCCGTGAGATGGACTGAACCCCCTTTGCCGGCGCTGCAGTGCGCGCCAACGGGGCGCCGATGCGCCCGTGGTTTGCGGTGCTGACGACCGGGTGAGACAATCCGTCGCCCGGCTGTGCGATACTGCACGGCCTTGCCACTGATCATTCTGAGCCACCCGTCGCCCATGAACGAAACGTCCCAGCTTGACCCGCACCTGCCGGAATCCCTGCGCCTGCCGCCCAATTCGGTGGAGGCGGAACAGGCCATCCTGGGGGGGCTGATGCTGAACAACGACGCCTGGGACCAGGTGTCCGAGCGGGTCAGCGAGCCGGATTTTTACCGCAAGGATCACCGGCTGATTTTCCGTGTCATGGCGCAGCTTGCCGAGCAGGACCAGCCGCGCGACATGGTCACCGTGTCCGAAGCGCTGGAGCAACTGGGCCAGCTTGAGAATGCCGGCGGCGCAGCCTATCTGTCTGAACTGACACGCAACACGCCCAGTGCGGCCAACATTTCCGCCTACGCCGACATTGTGCGCGAGCGTTCGATCCTGCGGCAGTTGATCAATATTTCCCAGCGTACTGCCGACAAGGCATTTCGTCCGGAAGGTGCCACCAGCGCCGAGATTCTCGACAGCGCCGAATCTGCCATTTTCGAAATCGCTGAACAGCAGAAAAAGGGCAACGGCCCACGCGACATCAAGGCACTGCTGAAAAGCACCGTGGACCGCATCGATGAGCTGTACCGCAACAAGAGCGCGGTGACCGGTCTGTCCACCGGCTTTGAAGAACTCGACAAGATGACCTCCGGCCTGCAACCGTCGGACATGGTGGTGGTGGCCGCCCGGCCATCCATGGGCAAGACCACCTTCGCCATGAACTTGTGCGAACACGTGGCAATCCACGGCAACAAGCCCGTGCTCGTGTTCTCCATGGAAATGCCCGGCGAGAGTCTGGTGATGCGGATGCTGTCCTCGCTTGGGCGTATCCACCAGCAGAATGTGCGTTCCGGCAAGCTGGACCCGGACGACTGGCCGCGCATCAGTTCTGCCATCCAGATGCTGTCTGAACGCAAACTCTATATTGATGATACCGGTGGCCTCAGCCCGCTGGAGATGCGTGCCCGTGCGCGCCGTGTGGCACGTGACTGCGGTGGCGAACTGGGTCTGATCATGGTCGACTACCTGCAGCTGATGCAGGTGCCGGGCAGCGACAACCGGGTCAACGAGATCTCGGAAATTTCGCGCTCGCTGAAAGGGCTGGCCAAAGAACTGAACGTGCCGGTGATTGCACTTTCCCAGCTCAACCGCTCGCTGGAACAGCGCCCGAACAAGCGGCCGGTCATGTCCGACCTGCGTGAATCGGGCGCGATCGAGCAGGACGCCGACTTGATCATCTTCCTGTACCGGGACGAGGTCTATAACAAGGAAACCCAGGAAAAAGGCATTGCCGAGATCATTATCGGCAAGCAGCGGAACGGCCCCATCGGGTCAGTGCGCTTGGCATTCCGCGGTGAGTTCACCCGCTTCGACGATCTTGCGCCGGAGTACTACCAGGAATATGCCAGCGAGTAATCGCCGATGGCGCCCTCTTTTCATCTGCCTGACGGAGTAACGTGCCCATGACACGCGGCACCGTGCTGGAAATCCGCCCGGCGGCGATGGCCGCCAACGCCCGTCGGGCGCGCGAGCTGGCGCCTGGCGCGTCGGTGTATGCCATGGTGAAGGCCAATGCGTACGGGCATGGGCTGGCGCTGGCGGCGAATACCTTCTCCCCCCTGGTGGACGGGTTCGGCGTGGCGCTGATGGAGGAGGCACAGGCGTTGCGCGATGCGGGCGTGACGCAGCCGCTGTTGTTGCTGGAAGGGTTTTTCGATCGCGACGAACTGCTGGCCGCCGCCGCACAGTCTGTGCAACTTGTGCTGCACAGTGACTGGCAACTGGCCTTGCTGGAAACGACCACGCTGCCTGCAGACGTGCGCGTGTGGCTGAAGGTGGATTGCGGCATGCACCGCCTGGGGTTCCCGGTGGGGCAATGTGCCAGCGCGCTGAAACGCCTGGCGGCCTTGCCGCAGGTGCAGGTCGCAGGCGTGATGAGTCACTTCGCCTGCGCGGACCTGCAGCAGGATGTGATGAGCGCACGCCAGCTTGAACAGGTGCAGCAACTGGCGTCCGGGCAGGGCCTGCCATTCAGCGCCGCCAATTCGGCCGGGCTATGCCGCTATCCCGACAGCCATGGCGTCCTGGTGCGGCCGGGAATCATGCTCTACGGCGGCTCGCCACTGGCCGGGCACACGGTGGCGTCGCTCGGCCTGTCCGTGACCCAACGCCTGAGCGCAAAACTGATCGCGGTCAATGATGTCCCCGCGGGAGAAAGCGTTGGCTACGGTGCCGCCTGGACGGCGACACGGCCGAGCCGCATCGGCGTGGTGGCCGTAGGCTACGGTGACGGTTATCCACGCCACGCGCCGGGCATCACGCCAGTGGCGGTGAAGGGCGTGCGCACCACTCTCGCCGGCCGCGTGTCGATGGACATGCTCACGATCGATGTGACCGACATCCCGCAGGCGCGGCCTGGGGACGAGGTTGAACTGTGGGGCGACACAGTCAGTGTGGACGAGGTGGCGGCGGCCTGCGGCACCATCAGTTACGCACTGTTTTGCCAGATTACACCGCGTGTGCGCCGCGTTATTGCCGGCGGCACCTGACCGATCGACAGGGACGAATCATGGCCAAGCGCAAAACCGCCTTTGTCTGCAATGAATGCGGTGCGGACTATCCCAAATGGCAAGGCCAGTGCAGTGCCTGCGGTGCCTGGAATACGTTGAGCGAATTCGTTGTTGACCCGGCCACGCCGGCACGTGCGTCGGCGTCGGCCAGCCGCAGTGGCTACGCGGGGGAACTGGCTGACGTCCAGCGTCTGGATCAGATCGAGCTGACCGAAACACCGCGCATCACCACCGGCATCGGCGAGCTGGACCGCGTGCTCGGTGGTGGTCTGGTGCCGGGTTCGGCGGTGCTGATCGGCGGCCATCCGGGCGCGGGCAAGTCCACGCTGTTATTGCAGACCCTGTGTCGTCTTGCGGCACAGCAGCCCTGCCTCTACATTACCGGCGAAGAATCGCCTGCACAGGTGGCGATGCGTGCCGAGCGTCTGCAACTGCCGCGTGATCAGCTGAAGCTGGCGGCAGAAACCGATGTCGAACGCATTCTCGATCTGGCGCGCAAGGAAAAGCCGAAAGTCCTGGTGATCGATTCCATCCAGGTGATGTTTCTCACCGCACTGCAATCGGCACCGGGTTCAGTGGCGCAGGTGCGCGAATCCGCCGCCGCGCTGACCCGCTTCGCCAAGCAGACCGGCACCGTGCTGCTGCTGGTTGGCCACGTCACCAAGGACGGCACCCTGGCCGGCCCGAAGGTGCTGGAACACATGATTGACTGTTCATTGATGCTGGAAGGTTCTACCGATTCGCGCTTCCGCACCTTGCGCGGCCTGAAGAACCGCTTTGGCGCGGTGAACGAGCTGGGCGTGTTTGCCATGACCCAGGAAGGCTTGAAGGAAGTGAAAAACCCGTCGGCGATTTTTCTTAACCGGGCCGACGACATCGCCTCCGGTTCACTGGTGACGGTAGTTTGGGAAGGTACCCGCCCGCTGCTGGTGGAACTGCAGGCGCTGGTGGACCAGAGCCACTTCGGCAACCCGCGCCGTGTCTGCGTGGGCCTGGAACAGAACCGGCTGGCGATGTTGCTGGCGGTGCTGCACCGCCATGGCGGCATTCAGGTGGGGGATCAGGACGTGTTTGCCAATGTCGTCGGCGGCGTCAAGGTGATGGAAACCGGCGCTGATCTGGCGCTATTGCTGGCCATTGTGTCCAGCTTCCGTGACCGCACCCTGTCGCGTGAACTGGTGGTGTTCGGTGAGGTCGGGCTGTCCGGCGAGATCCGCCCGGTGCCGCAGGGCCAGGACCGTCTTTCCGAAGCCGCCAAACACGGCTTCCGCAAGGCCATCATCGCCAGGGCGAACAAGCCGCGTACTGCCATCGAAGGCATGCAGGTGATAGCGGTCTCCACACTGGCCGAGGCACTGGAACATATCTGAGCCGGTTTGCCTTTGTTCGTTTTTGCGGCACATGGCGCCGCAAAAACGAACAAAGGTACACTTCAGTCCTCATCCGCACTGAGCATCTCATCCTGCCCCAGGTGCAACGCCAGCAGGCGGCGCAGGTGCCGCATGGCGTCGACGTCGATCCGCACGAATTCCAGCCCGGCCAGGTCACGTTCCGTGCGGCGCACGGTCGCTTCCAGCGGGATGCGGATGTCGGAGTCTTCCATCAGCAGACTCAGTGCGCAGGCCTCGCCGGGCGTCATGGTGACGCCCGGCGGCAGGGTGATCAGCGCACCTTTGAGCGACAGGTCGAGCACTTCCACATTGAACAGCGTGCCCTGCGCTCTCAGGTGCGCCTCGCCATCAAACGGCGTGCGCTGGAAACGGCGCTTTTCTTTCATACCCGGTCTTCTTGTCGAGCGGGGTGAGGTGGTTACACCCCGATTTTTTTGTACCGTGTACGTTTCGGCTGCAAAGCGTCGTCCCCCAACTTTTTGCGCCGATACTCCTCGTACTCGGTGTAGCTGCCTTCGAACCACTCCACTTCGGAGTTGCCCTCGAACGCCAGTATATGAGTCGCCACCCGATCAAGGAACCAGCGATCGTGCGAGATCACCACGGCGCAGCCGGGGAAGGCCAGCAGGGCTTCTTCCAGTGCGCGCAGGGTTTCCACGTCCAGGTCGTTGGTCGGTTCATCGAGCAGCAGCACGTTGGCGCCCTGCTTGAGCAGCTTTGCCAGGTGCAGGCGGTTGCGTTCGCCGCCGGAGAGATCCTTGACCCGTTTCTGCTGGTCCTGGCCCTTGAAGTTGAAGCGGCCCAGGTAGGCGCGCGACGGCACGTCGTAATTGCCGATCTTGAGGATGTCGGCGCCGTCGGAGATCTCTTCCCACACGGATTTGGTGCCGTTGAGGTCCTCGCGGCTCTGATCCACATAGGCCAGTTGCACGGTGTCGCCGGTTTCAACGGTGCCGCTGTCGGGTTGCTGTTCGCCGGTAAGGATGCGAAACAGCGTTGTTTTACCGGCCCCGTTGGGGCCGATGATGCCGACGATGGCGCCGCGTGGCACGCTGATGTTCAGGTTTTCGTACAGCAGCTTGTCACCGAAGTGTTTGGAGACATTCTTGATCTCGAACACTTTCTCACCCAGGCGTGGGCCGGGCGGGATATACAGTTCCTGCGTTTCGTTGCGCGCCTGGAATTCCTGGCTGGCCAGTTCCTCGAAGGCGGTGACACGGGCCTTGTTCTTGGCGCGGCGGCCTTTTGGATTCTGCCGCACCCATTCCAGTTCTTTTTCCACCGTCTTGCGGTGGGCACTTTCGGTCTTGGCTTCCTGCTCCAGACGGGCTTCTTTCTGTTCCAGCCAGGAGGTGTAGTTGCCTTTCCAGGGAATGCCCTCGCCGCGGTCGAGTTCCAGAATCCACTCGCAGGAATTGTCGAGGAAGTAGCGGTCGTGGGTCACGGCCACCACGGTGCCCTGGAAATCGTGCAGGTAGCGTTCCAGCCAGGCGACGGATTCCGCATCCAGGTGGTTGGTCGGTTCGTCCAGCAGCAGCATGTCCGGCGCGGACAGGATCAGCCGGCACAGCGCCACGCGGCGGCGTTCACCCCCGGAGAGGTGTTTCACTTCCGCGTCCCACGGCGGCAGGCGCAGGGCGTCGGCGGCGATTTCCAGCTTGCGCTCCAGGTTGTGGGCATCGGCGGTTTCGATGATGGCTTCCAGGCGGGCCTGTTCTTCGGCCAGCTTGTCGAAGTCGGCGCCTTCTTCGGCGTAGGCGGCATAGACTTCTTCCAGGCGCTGCTGGGCGCCACGGATCTCGCCCAGGGATTCCTCGACGATCTCGCGCACATTCTTGCTGTTGTCCAGCTCCGGTTCCTGCGGCAGGTAGCCGATCTTGATGCCGGTCTGCGGACGGGCTTCGCCGATGTAGTCCTGGTCGACACCGGCCATGATGCGCAGCAGGGTGGACTTGCCCGAGCCGTTGAGGCCCAGCACGCCGATCTTGGCGCCGGGGAAGAACGACAGTGAGATGTCCTTGAGGATGTGTTTCTTCGGCGGGACGACCTTGCCGACCCGGTCCATGGTGAAGATGTATTGAGACATAGAGTTTGTGCGCCAGACTGCGTTGTAAAGGAAGACGGGGCGCCGCGGTGCTGTTCAGAAATTGACCAGCGGCGTCATGGTGCGGCCTAAGCTATCCGAAAGCGCTGCGGGTTGAAAGGGGGTGGTCGGCAATCAGGCGTCGGGGCGCCAGAGCCGCTGCCACACCCAGTCGAGCTGGCTCGAGCTGTAGCTGAAGTCCTGTTGCACGCTGGGGGTCGGGACGATGGTGCCGTCCCCGGTGCGCTGGCCCACCTGGAAGGCGAAGACGTACTGTTCCCGCATGCCCATGCGCAGGTCGGTGATGACCACCGCGCCGTCCTGCGTTTCGGTGATCGAGCAGAAACCGTGGGTGAAATACAACAGCCGTTGCGCGGCCCAGTTGTCATCCTGGCCCGCCAGCAACGTCGGGTGGCTGGGGTGGCGCGTGAAGGTGGGGGCGCCGGTGCCGTCGAGCAGCGAATAAAAGCCTTCGTAGTAGCCGTCGCGGTCCATCACCACGATGCGCCAGAGCAGCGTATTGAATGACGACGGAACACTCAGGACCTGGGTGTGCGGCATGTCGAAGCGCACCAGATACTGCTCCACCCGATGGTCCACCCAGGCCTTGGCGCTGGCGGCCCAGATCAGGTACAGGCTGCTGAGCACCAGCCCGGCGGTGTTCCAGTGGCGGGCCCGGTCGCGGTCTCGTGCCCACAGCGCCACACCCAGCCCGACCAGCAGCGGCAGGGTATACAGGGGGTCGATGATGAAGATTACCGAGCCGGATACCGGGTAGTCGGTCAGCGGCCAGAACAGCTGCGTGCCATAAACCGTGAGTGCGTCCAGTAATACATGGGTCACCAGGACCAGCCAGACCAGCAGCAGCCAGCGCCATGTCAGATGTGCCAGGTCACGGTGGCAGCGGCGGATCAGCCAGGCCAGCAGTGGCGCGATCAGCGTCAGGATGATCAGTGAATGGCTGGCGGAACGGTGGTAGGTGAAGGCGGCTACCGGGTCGGCCATGGGTACCAGCACGTCGAGATCGGGCAGAGTGCCGCAGACGGCACCCCAGAGCGCGGCGCGGCGGCCGGCCTGGCGGCCCAGCACGGCGTGGCCCACGGCGCTGCCGAGGGCAATCTGGGTCACTGAATCCATCGGGTCTCCATGAGTATGCCGGGGGCTGCCGCATGCGGAAGCTGCATATCAGGATGAGGTCATCTCAAGTGCTTCCGGGGCGGCAATTGGGTAGAATACCGCCTCCCTTATTTCCCGCCAGCTACCTGAAGGGCATTCCATGTTCGGCAAAACCATGACCATCGCGGAATTCGATCCGGAAATCCAGACCGCCATCGAGGGCGAAGAGCGCCGCCAGGAGGCACACATTGAGCTGATCGCCTCGGAGAACTATGCCTCGCCGCGGGTCATTGAAGCCCAGGGCACCGTGCTGACCAACAAGTATGCCGAAGGCTATCCCGGCAAGCGTTACTACGGTGGCTGTGAATTCGTCGACACCATTGAGCAACTGGCCATCGACCGCGCCTGCGAACTGTTCGGTGCCCAGTTCGCCAACGTGCAGCCGCATTCCGGTTCCCAGGCCAACGGTGCCGTATTCCTCGGCCTGCTGGCGCCGGGCGACACCGTGCTGGGCATGAGCCTGGCCCACGGCGGCCACCTGACCCACGGGGCCGCGCCGAACTTTTCCGGCAAAAGCTACAACGCCGTGCAGTACGGCATTAACACCGACACTGGCCTGATCGACTACGACGAGGTCGAGCGCCTGGCGGTGGAACACAAGCCGAAGATGATCATTGCCGGTTTCTCTGCCTACTCGCAGACCCTGGATTTCCCGCGTTTCCGCGAGATTGCCGATAAGGTGGGCGCCTACCTGATGGTGGACATGGCGCACGTCGCCGGTCTGGTGGCTGCCGGCCTCTACCCGAACCCGGTGCCGTTTGCCGACGTGGTGACCACCACCACGCACAAGACCCTGCGCGGCCCGCGTGGCGGCCTGGTACTGACCAACAACGAAGACATCGCCAAGAAAATCAATTCCGCCGTGTTCCCGGGCGGCCAGGGCGGCCCGTTGATGCACGTCATCGCGGCCAAGGCGATTTGCTTCAAGGAAGCGCTGGCGGACGACTTCAAAACCTACCAGCAGCAGGTGATCAAGAACGCCCAGGCCATGGCGCAGGTGTTTGTGGACCGCGGTTTCGATGTCGTCTCCGGCGGCACCCAGAACCACCTGTTCCTGCTCAGCCTGATCAAGCAGGACATTACCGGCAAAGACGCAGATGCCGCGCTGGGCCGTGCGCACATCACCGTGAACAAGAACGCCGTGCCGAACGATCCGCGCTCGCCGTTCGTGACCTCCGGTCTGCGCATCGGCACGCCGGCGGTGACCACCCGTGGTTTCACCGAAGCGGACTGCCGCGAACTGGCCGGCTGGATCTGCGACATCCTCGACAACATGGGCGATGAGTCCGTGATCGAGCGGGTGCGCGGCCAGGTGAGCGAAATCTGCGCCCGCCTGCCGGTTTACGAGCAGTAATCCGGATGCACTGCCCGTTCTGTGCAGCGGAAGAAACCAAGGTGATCGATTCGCGCTTGGTCGCTGATGGCGGCCAGGTGCGTCGGCGCCGCGAGTGCCTGACCTGCGGAGAACGCTTTACCACCTTCGAGACCGCCGAACTGGTGATGCCACGCATCGTCAAGTCCGACGGCTCCCGCGAACCCTTCGACGACGCCAAGCTGCGCGCCGGCATGCTGCGCGCGCTGGAAAAGCGCCCGGTCAGCATGGAAGATCTGGAAGCCTCCATCACCCGCATCGGCCACCGCCTGCGCGCTACCGGCGAGCGCGAGTTGCCGGCGCGCGAACTGGGCGAGCTGGTGATGGAAGAACTGCGCCAACTGGATGATGTGGCCTATGTGCGGTTTGCCTCGGTGTACCGCAGCTTCCAGGATATCTCCGACTTCCGTGCGGAAGTCGACCGCCTGGAAAAAGCCGGCCGCAAGCCGCCCGCCCGCCGCAGGTAGGGTGGGTAGCGCGCAGCGAAACCCACCGTCTCTCCCGGTCAGACCGAGGTCCCCATGCCCGACATCACCGACCGCCAGCACATGACCCGCGCCCTGCAGCTGGCGCGGCGCGGCCTGCACACCACCGACCCGAACCCGCGCGTGGGTTGCGTGCTGGTGCGTGACGGCGACGTGGTGGGCGAAGGCTGGCACCAGCGCGCTGGCGAACCGCATGCCGAACGCCACGCGCTGGCCGCTGCCGGTGACCGCGCCCGGGGTGCCACGTGCTACGTCACGCTGGAACCCTGCTCGCACACGGGCCGTACCGGCCCCTGCGCGGACGCGCTGGTAGAGGCTGGGGTGGCGCGCGTGGTGGCGGCGATGCGTGACCCGAATCCTCAGGTGGCCGGCCAGGGGCTGGAACGCTTGCGCGGGGCGGGTATCGAGGTGCAATGCGGTGTGCTGGAAGACGCGGCCCGTGCACTGAACCCCGGCTTTGTCCGCCGCATGGAGCAGGGCCTGCCCTGGGTGCGGGTGAAGCTCGCCATGAGCGTGGATGGCCGCACCGCCATGGCCTCCGGGGAATCACAATGGATTACCGGCGCCGAGGCGCGCGAGGATGTGCAGCGCCTGCGTGCCCGCTCCTCGGCGATTGTCACCGGCATCGGCACCGTGCTGGCGGACGCCCCGTCCCTGACCGTGCGCCCGGCCACCTGGCAGCTCAGCGATTACGGCCCGACACCGGTGCGCCAGCCGCTGCGTGTGGTGCTGGATCGCGCGCTGCGTACCCCGGTGGATGCCGCCGTGATCCGTGCGGAGGGAGCGTGCCTGATTCTCACCACCGCCGAGACCGCCCACGCCCAGGTGCTGCGTGAGGCGGGGGCGGACGTACTCGCGGGCGACTGGTCGCCCCGGCAGGTGCTGGCCGAGCTGGCCGGGCGTGGCTGCAACGAAGTGCTGGTGGAAGCGGGCGCTGAACTGGCCGGAGCCTTCGTCGCCGCCGGCTGCGTCGATGAACTGGTGGTTTACATGGCGCCGATGCTGCTTGGCTCGTCGGCACGGCCATTGCTGGCCCTGCCGGGCCTGGACAGGATGGCCGACAAATACCTGCTCACCCTGCGCGACACGCGCCAGGTGGGTGTTGATCTGCGCTTGTGTTATGCGCTCGCGCCCCGATAAGGCGCCCTGATTCGTCTCTGCGAGGAGAGCCTCATGTTTACCGGCATCATTGAAGCCAAGGGTGAAATCCAGTCACTGGCACCGCGCGGCGGCGACGTGGCGCTGACCGTGCTCACCGGCGCGCTGGACCTGAGCGATGTCCAGCTCGGTGACTCCATCGCGGTCAACGGTGTCTGCCTCACTGTTACCAGCCTGCCGGGGCGGGGGTTTACCGCCGATGTGTCCGGCGAGACGCTGGCGCTGACCTCGCTGGGTGCCCTCAAGGCCGGCTCGGTGGTGAATCTGGAAAAGGCCCTCACGCCGACCACGCGCCTTGGCGGCCACCTGGTATCCGGCCATGTGGATGGCGTCGGCACCGTCCGCAGCCTGCGCCCGGATGCCCGCTCCACCCGCATCGACATCGAGGCGCCGGCGGCACTGGCGCGCTATATCGCCCAGAAAGGCTCGATCACGGTGGACGGCATCAGCCTCACGGTGAACAGCGTCAGCGGCGCGGTGTTCTCGCTGAACATCATCCCGCACACCCAGGACATGACCACCATCGGCACCTGGCAGGCCGGCACGCGCGTGAACCTGGAAGTTGATATCATTGCCCGCTATCTCGAACGGCTGCTGCTCGGTGAGCGTGCGGCCGAACCGGGCGCCGGCGAGGGCCTGTCCATGGCGTTCCTCGCCGAACACGGTTTTCTGAAAAGGTGATTGCATGAAATTGAACACAGTCCAGGAACTGATCGACGACATCCGTGCCGGACGCATGGTCATCCTCATGGACGACGAGGATCGCGAAAACGAAGGCGATCTGCTGATGGCGGCCGAGCACTGCACGCCGGAAGCCATCAATTTCATGATCAAGTACGCGCGTGGGCTGGTGTGCATGCCGATGAGCCGCGAGCGGTGCGAACAGCTCAACCTGCCGTTGATGGTGCAGCGTAACGGCTCCGGGTTCGGCACCAAGTTCACCGTCTCCATCGAAGCCGCCGAAGGCGTGACCACGGGCATTTCGGCCGCCGATCGCGCACGCACCGTGCAGGCGGCCGCCGCACCGGATGCGAAGCCGGCCGACATTGTGCAGCCGGGGCATATCTTTCCGCTGATGGCAGAACCGGGCGGCGTGCTGCACCGTGCCGGGCACACCGAGGCGGCCTGCGACCTGCCGGCGCTGGCCGGCTGCGCACCGATGGGTGTGATCTGCGAGATCATCAATGAAGACGGCACCATGGCGCGCCGTCCTGATCTGGAAAAATTCGCCGAGGAACACAACATCAAGATCGGCACCATTGCCGATCTGATCGAGTATCGCATGCTGCACGAAAAAACCGTGGAGCGAGTCAGCGATAACGTGCTGCCGACCTGGTACGGCGATTTCCGCCTGGTCACCTTCCGCGATACCGTGGATGACATGACGCATGTGGCGCTGGTGAAAGGTGAGCTGTCGCCGGAAGTCGTCACCACGGTGCGCGTGCATCTCGTCGATCCGCTGCGTGACCTGATGAGTGCGAAGATCGATGGCCGCACCGGCTGGAACATGCATCGTGTGCTGGAAGAGGTGTCGCAGCACGAGGCAGGCGTGGTCATCATTCTTGGCCAGGATTACGTCTCCAATGATGTGCAGACCATGGTCAATGAATACTTCTCCGGCCAGCGTCGCACGCCGCGTACCGGTGGCCCGGCCTATCGCAACATCGGTACCGGCTCGCAGATCCTGCGCGACCTGGGGGTGCGTCGCATGCGCCTGCTCAGCTCGCCGATGCGCTTTAATGCGTTGTCCGGGTTTGATCTGGAAATCGTCGAATACGTGGAGCCGCCGGCGCAGTGATGCGCCGTGTGGCAAGTGTGTTGGAAACGTATTGAGAGGCCACACCATGGACGAGCCGCATGATCCCGGTGCTTCGCAGGACGCCGCGCCGCTGACGGACAATGAAGTCCGTGTGCTCGGTTGTCTGATCGAGAAAGAAGCCGCGACGCCGGAAGTCTATCCGTTGACACTGAACGCGCTGCAGGTGGCCTGTAACCAGAAAACCAGCCGCGATCCGGTCATGCAACTGGACACCGGTGAAGTAGGGCAGGCATTGCACCAGCTCGAAAAGCGCGCGCTGGTGCGCCGGGTCAGCGGTGCGCGTGCAGACCGCTGGGAACACCGCGCGGCAAAGACCCTGGAACTGGTGCACGCGCAGCAGGTCCTGCTCGGCCTGCTGTTGCTGCGCGGCCCGCAGACACTGAGCGAACTGTTCACCCGCAGCCAGCGCATGCACGCCTTTGATGACACTGAACAGGTGGCGCACCAATTGTCGCGGCTGGCCGGCAAAGGGCTGGTGATGTTATTGCCGCGCCAGAGTGGCCAGCGCGAGGATCGCTACCTGCACCGCATGGCGGGCGAGCCGGACCTGAAGGCGCTGGCTTCCCTGCCGCGTGCTGCGCCTGCCGGCGAAGACCGCCTGGCGTTGCTGGAAGAGCGTGTCGGCGCCCTGGAAGCGCAGCTGGCAGAGTTGCTGGCATCCCGCCACTGAACCCCGTCTTTATCGTAAAACATTAACAAATGCCGGCTCGCATGCCGGCGTCTGTGCGTGGGGCTGCGTTACATTCAGGCAGTGTTTTTCGCTGCGTCCCGATGATGTCCGGCAACCATTTCCTGCTATCAGCCCTGTGTCCGGGCCTGCGCCGTCAGGACGTCCGCAATCAATGCCGTGCAACGGAATGCCGAGGGGCAGTGCCTTGCCATCCGCCGGGTGTGCGGCCAGAGGAGACGTCTGAATGATTCGTCACATCATGACCGGTCTGTTGTGCTGCCTGCTGTGGACGCCGCAGGTGTGGGCCGAGGATATGGTGCGGGCTTCTAACCGCAACGTGGACATTGGCGCCCTGTTTCAGCGTGTCGAGGAGCGCGCCCGTGAGCTGGCACAGGAAGATTTCAAACCGGCCTCCACGGACATGCCGGATGTGCTGGCGAACATGGATTACCAGCAGTATCGCTCGATCCGTTTTCGACCGGAACAGTCGCTCTGGCACGATCAGGCCCTGTTTGAAGTGCAGTTGTTCCATCCCGGTTTTCTGTATCGGGAGCCGGTGCGCATCAATATTGTGGAAGAAAACAAAGTCGCTGTGCTGCCGTTTGAGCGCACGCGTTTCCGGTATGACGGCAAGGCAGCGGTGTTGGCGGATGAAGCGCCGGAGACGCTGGGTTATGCCGGCTTCCGGGTGCACTACCCGCTCAACACCGAGGAGTACAAGGACGAATTCCTGGTGTTTCAGGGCGCTTCTTATTTTCGTCTTGTTGGACCGGGCCAGGCCTATGGCCTGTCCGCGCGCGGGCTGGCCGTGGACACCGCCGCACCACAGGGGGAGGAGTTTCCTGCCTTTCGTGAATTCTGGCTGGTACGGCCGCGGGCGGACGAAACCCGGCTGATCATTTTTGCGCTGCTGGATAGCCCGTCGGTGACCGGCGCCTACTGGTTTGAGGTGCAACCCGGTGCGCCCACCGGCATGCGTGTCGATGCCCGCCTGTTTGCGCGCAAGGATATTGCCAAGCTGGGCATTGCGCCGCTGACCAGCATGTTTCATCACGGTGAGAACCGCACCCGTTTCGTCGATGACTTTCGGCCTGAAGTACATGATTCGGATGGCTTGCAGATGCTGACCGGGCAGAACGAATGGATCTGGCGGCCACTGAATAATCCACGCACGCTGCGTGTCACCGCCATGATGGATGAAAACCCGCGTGGTTTCGGCCTGCTGCAGCGGGATCGTCGCTTCGACCATTATCAGGATATGGAGGCCGCCTACGAACGCCGTCCTGGTCTGTGGGTGATCCCGGAAGGCGATTGGGGCAAGGGCCGGGTAGAGCTGGTGGAGATCCCCACTGACTCGGAAGTGAACGACAATATCGTCAGTTACTGGGTGCCGGAGGCACCGATGAAGGCAGGTGAAAGTCGCCGCTATGCCTATCATCTGCGTTCGGTGGATGCCCAGGTGGCCGAGCATGCACTGGGCTCGGTGTTGCGTACCCGGATTGGCTGGGGCGCAGTGCCCGGCCAGTCCGATCCGCCGCCACGCAGCGTGCGGCAGTTTGTGGTGGATTTTCGGGGCGGCGAACTGGCCAGCCTGTCGCCGGATGCGCCGCTGGAAGCAGAGCTTGCCCATGCCGTCGGCAAAGTGCGCGATCTGCATGTGCAGCGCCTGCCCGACGGCAAGACCTGGCGGGCGATTTTCAAACTGGATCCGCAGGACAGTGACGTGGTGGACATGCGCCTGTACCTCAGCCTGCGTGGCCAGCGGCTGACAGAAGTCTGGAGCTACCTCTGGTCACCGGATGCGGTGGACTGAGGTGACCGCCGCCATGCAGCCGGCTGCCCGGCAACAGATTTTTTTCCCCGGCGCCCTCTGGCGCCGGCCGGTGTTTTTCACGCTGGCGATCCTGAGCACACTCGGGGGCACGCTGCTGATGCTGGACATTTTGCGCGCCAACAGCCTGACGGTGCTGGAAGTAGTGATCCTGTTGCTGTTCGTAGTCACCTTCGGCTGGATCGTGGTGTCGTTCTGGAGTGCGCTGGCGGGCTTTCTGCTGCAATGGCTGCGGCGTGATCCGCTGACCCTGGCACCGCAGGCGCCGGTGCCGGCGACACCGATTCATACCCGCACGGCACTGGTCATGCCGGTCTACAACGAAGACACGCGCCGGGTCATTGCCGGTTTCGAGGCCACGCTGCGTGATCTGGAAGGGGCCGGGGAGGCGCGGCATTTCGATTTTTTCCTGCTCAGTGACAGCACCGACGAACAGGTTGCCGGCGCCGAACGTGCTGCCTGGCAAGCGCTGTGCAAGCGGTTGCCGGAGTCGTTGCGTGAGCGGGTCTTCTACCGTCGCCGCACGCGCAATGTCGGCCGCAAGGTAGGCAACCTCAAAGATTTCTGTGAACGCTGGGGCAGCCAGTACGAGCACATGATCGTGCTGGATGCCGACAGTGTGATGCGCGCCGACTGCCTGCTGGATCTGGTGCGCCTGATGCAGGCCAACCCGCGTTGCGGCCTGATCCAGACGGTGCCGATACCGGTGCGCTCCACCACCTTTTTCGGGCGGTTCGTGCAGTTCGCGGCTGCCCTGTACAGCCCCATGCTGGCCACCGGCATGAGCTTCTGGCAGATGGATGCCGCCAATTACTGGGGCCATAACGCGATCATTCGTACGCGCGCCTTTGTCGAACACTGTGGCTTGCCGTCGCTGCCTGGCAAGCCGCCGCTGGGCGGCGATATTCTCAGTCACGATTTTGTCGAGGCGGCGATGTTGCGCCGTGCCGGCTGGCAGGTATTGCTGCGTGCCGATCTCGGTGGCAGTTATGAAGAAGTGCCGAGCAACATGCTGGATTATGCCAAGCGTGACCGGCGCTGGGTGCAGGGCAATATCCAGCATCTGGGGCTGCTCAATGCAGCGGGGCTGCACCCGGTCAGCCGGCTGCATTTCCTGTTTGGTGCGGTGGCCTATATCGCCTCGCTGCTGTGGTTGCTGATGCTGGTGCTCAGTACCGTGGATGCGGTGTTCCGGGCGTTGCAAAGCGAAATCTACTTTGCCAATGCCTACCAGTTGTTTCCGGACTGGCCGATTGTGCGCATCGGGCTGATCATTTCGCTGGTGGTGATTACGGTGGCGCTGCTGTTGTTGCCGAAAGTGCTTGGCGTGCTGATTGCATTGCGGGACCGGCGCCGGGCCTTTGGTGGGGCCTGGCGGATCCTGTGCGGCGCGCTGGTGGAGATGCTGTTCGCGATCCTGATTGCCCCCCTGATGATGGTGTTTCACGCCTGGTTCGTGATCAGCATTCTGCTTGGTCGCAACGTCAGCTGGGATACGCAGGTGCGTGAAGGACGGCCTGTGCCCTGGGGCGAGGCGTTGCGCCGCACACTGGCCGGTACCCTGGTGGCGCTGGTCTGGGGGGCCTTCACCTGGTGGGTGGCGCCGGTGTTCTTCTGGTGGCTGACGCCGATTCTCGCCGGGCTGGTGCTGGCCGCGCCGATCGTGCGTTACTCCAGCAGCCTCACACTCGGGCGCGTGATGCGTCGGCTGGGCGTGTTCGTGACCCCGGATGAGGCGTCCGCCGAGCCGGTCCTGCAGGCGGTGGCAGCCCGGTTGGCGGACGACCCGGCGCTGCCGCAGCACGCACCACTCCCGGCGTTGCCACCGGAACAGCCTGTCCGGATGCCCATACAGACGCTCTGACCCACAGGGCAGGCGCTGATAGCGGTACATACTCACGCCGCTTATAGCGGTACAATAGGCGCCGTTTTGCCGTCCGCCGTGCTTGTGCGGCCGGTTGTCCGTCAGCAAGCAAGGGTTCGACATGAAAGACATCAAGACCATAGAAGGCACCTTCACCGGCGTCAGCGGCCGTTTCGGCATCGTTGTGGCCCGTTTCAACAGCTTCGTCGTCGAGGCGCTGCTGGAAGGTGCGGTGGATGCGCTGGTGCGGCACGGCATTGCGCCCACGGACATCGAGATTATCCGCGTGCCGGGTGCCTGGGAATTGCCGGTGGCGGTCAAGCGCCTGGCCGACAAGGGCAACTACGACGCGCTGATCGCCCTTGGCGCAGTGATTCGCGGCGGTACAGCACACTTTGAATATGTGGCGGGCGAAGCAGCCAAGGGGATCGCGGCGATCCAGAACAGCACCGGCGTGCCGGTGGCCTTTGGTGTGCTGACGGTGGAGAACATCGAGCAGGCCATTGAGCGTTCAGGCACCAAGGCGGGCAACAAGGGCGCCGAAGCGGCGCTGTCCGCGCTGGAAATGGTCAGCCTGCTGAAGCAACTCTGATGACGACTCTCACTTCGCCCTCGGCGCGCCGCAAGGCGCGCCGGTTTGCGTTGCAGGCGCTGTACCAGTGGCAGCTTGCCGGGCAGCCGCTGAATGAAATCGAAGCGCATTTCCGTGCCGAGAACGACATGAAAAAAGTCGATCTGGACTATTTTCATGCCCTGCTGCACGGTGTGCCGGCGCGTGTCGATGAGCTCGACGCGCTGTTTGCGCCGGCCCTGGACCGCAAGGTGCAGGAGCTGTCACAGATCGAAAAAGTGATCCTGCGCATCGGTACCTTCGAACTGCTGGACCGGATCGATGTGCCGTATCGTGTGGTGATCAACGAAGGCATCGAACTGGCCAAGCTGTTTGGTGCCGACGATTCCTTCAAGTACGTCAATGGTGTGCTCGACAAGGTGGCGCGCAAGTGCCGCCAGGTGGAAATCGCAGCCCGCTGAGACGGGGTGACCCCAGCCATGGATGAATTCGCGCTGATCCGGCAGTTCTTTCGCCAGCGCGCCGGCCACGGTGCAGGCGTGGTGCTGGGGCCTGGCGATGATGGAGCGGTGCTCGCCCCCACGCCGGGTTGCGAGCTGGTGATGAGCATCGACACTCTGATCAGCGGCCGGCATTTCCCTGAGGACCTGCCGGCGGCTGATATCGGCTGGCGCAGCCTGGCCGTGAATCTTTCCGACCTTGCCGCCATGGGCGCCACGCCGCGCTGGTGCCTGCTCAGCCTGTCCCTGCCGGAGGCCTCTGCCGACTGGCTGGAGGGGTTCTGCGAGGGCTTCTATGCGCTGGCCGACCAGGCTGGCATCGCCCTGGTGGGCGGCGACACGGTGCGCGGCCCACTGATGATCACGGTGCAGGTCACCGGCGAGGTGCCGACCGGACGCGCCCTGTTGCGCAGCGGCGCGCGGCCGGGAGATCGCATCTGTATCGCCGGTGTGCCCGGCGAGGCGGCGGCGGGGTTGGCGCAGTGGCAGGCCGGTGTCCGTGATGGCCGACTGAGCGCCCGCTTTTGCCGCCCACAGCCGCAACTGGCGCTGGGGGAGAAACTGCGTGGCGTGGCCAGTGCCTGCATCGACATCTCGGACGGCCTGCTGGCCGATCTTGGTCATGTCCTGCATGAAAGCCGTGTCGGCGCCGACCTGTTCCTGGCGCAGTTGCCGGTCTCCGACGCCTTGTCCGGCTGGGGCAGCGAGGAGGCCGTGCAGCGGGTTCAGCTCGCCGGTGGCGATGACTACCTGTTGCTGTTTACCCTGTTGCCCGGCTTCAACCTGCCCCGCGACGCCGTGCAGATTGGCCGCATTCGCGGTGAAGCCGGCCTCTCCGTCCTGGGCCGCGATGGCATGCCGCTGACGGCATTGCCCGCCGGCTGGGATCATTTCCGCACGCCCTGACAGGAGCGCCCGTGAACAAGCAAGACACCCCGATCCGTCCGCCCAGCATGCGCAACCCCGTGCACCTTCTCGCGTTCGGCTTTGGCAGCGGGCTGGCCCCGAAGGCGCCGGGCACCTTCGGCACGCTGGCGGCGCTGCCCGTGTGGTACGGGCTCGCGCAGCTGCCCCTGTGGGGCTATCTGCTTGGCACGCTGCTGGTGATTGCCGTTGGCCCCTGGCTGTGCGGGCGCACATCGCGGGATATGGGGGTGCATGATCACGGCGGTATTGTCTGGGACGAGATTGCCGGCTTCCTGATTACCATGCTGTTGGCGCCAGTGTCGCTGACCAGCGTTGTGCTGGGGTTTCTGCTGTTTCGTTTCTTCGATGTGGTGAAGCCCTGGCCGATCGGCTGGCTGGACCGGCGGGTGCATGGCGGCACGGGCATCATGCTGGATGACATAGTGGCGGGGGTGTATGCTGCCTTGCTGCTGCAGGGGCTGCTTGCGCTGCTCTGAAGGCGCAGCGGGGAAAGGCATCCGCAGGGTTCGTGCCGGGGGGGATGAACGCTGGGTATTTGGGGATGCCCAACAATAACAATGCCTGACCGCTCCGGGACACGTCCTGCCGCGTGTGTCACGGTGGGCAAGGTCGCGCACTATTTCACCCGAGATTCCGCATTCATGGAGAGTCGCTCATCCCGGGCCACAGACGCTGTTCCCCGGCAGCGGATCGAACGCCTGCTCAATCACAGCCGGTTCCGCCTGCGTTTTCCCGCACCGCTGGAGGCGACGTATCGCGCCTACCACGATGCCGATGCCCTGCGTGTATTCCGTGGCAGCCTGGGCTATCTGGTGCTGCTCTACCTGGCCATGGCCGGCGCCGCGCTGGCGGTGGCGCCGAGAGGTCAGCTCGGTGCATGGCCCCTGGTGTTTTCCGGTTTCGGCCTGCTGATCCTGATCGGCTGTCTGCTGGTGCGCAGCCAGCTGCTGGAACGTTTTTACCAGCGGGTGGTGTGCGCGCTGGCGGCCCTGGCAGTGGCCTTGTCGATCATCAACCCGATGCTGGTCACGGACCCCGGATTTCGCGTGCTGGTCTATATCGGTGGCGCCTATGCCGTGGTGGTGGTCTATCTCGGCCTGAGCCTGCGCCTGCCGTATGCCATGCTGGCCGGCTGGGGGGTGGGGTTGCCGCTGATGGCGGCGGGCTATGCCCTGGCGCCGCGCCTCGGTCTGGCGATTGACTGGCTGCTGGTGCTGGCGACGTTCGTGGGGGCCAGCGTGCTCTGCATGGTGATCTGCTATCGCGATGAGCGGCAGAGCCGGCGGGTGTTTCTGCAGGCGGAACTGCTGCGGATGGATCGCGAACACATCGCGTTGCTGGCGGAGGAGTTGCAGAAGCAGGCGCTGGTGGATGGCCTGACCGGGCTGGCCAACCGGCGCCAGTTCGATCAGGCGCTGCAGCGCGAATGGGGGCGGGCGCACCGTGAGCACCTGCCGCTGGCGCTGGTGTTCGCCGACATCGATCATTTCAAAGCCTACAACGACTACTTCGGCCACCAGGAAGGCGACGACTGCATGCGCGTGCTGGCGGGGATTTTCCGCGCCCAGGCACGGCGGGCCACTGATCTGGCCGGCCGTTATGGCGGCGAGGAATTCGTGCTGTTGCTGCCGGGCGTGATGCTGGCCGAAGCGGCAAGCCGCGCCGAATTGCTGGCGGCAGCGGTGCGGGCCGCCAGCCTGCCGCACCCGCGTTCTTCCTGCGCCAATACCGTGACGTTGAGTATCGGCGTGGCGGCCATGGTGCCGACCCAGGACGGCTCCCCGGATGAACTGGTGCGGCGTGCGGACCAGGCGCTGTACGAGGCCAAGGCGGCCGGGCGCAATCGCGTGATCGCGCGCTGATTCATTATCGGTATACCCGCTTAAGTATATGCGCATTAACCGTTAAACAGATTAACGGTGCCTCGCTAGTCTGTGCCTCACCCTGTCACGGCAGAGAGGACAGCAGAAGTGGCGACAGACAACATCATGGCCGTCGTGGCGGGTTTTCGCCCGCTGGCGCGGTTGCATCATCCACGGGAAGTGATCAAGCAATTCACGCCGAACTGGTTTGCCATGACCATGGGGACCGGCGTGCTGGCCCTGGCGCTGGCGCAACTGCCCTGGGCCGGCGCGACCCTGCTGCGGCTGGCGGAGGCGTTGTGGGGGCTGGCGGCGATGCTGTTCGTGCTGTTCAGCCTGCTGTACGCCGCGCGCTGGGTGCTGTTTCTCGAGGAGGCACGGCGCATCTTCGGGCACGCTACCGTATCGATGTTTATCGGCACGATCCCCATGGGGCTGGCGACCCTGCTCAACGGGCTATTGCTGTTCGGCGTACCGCGCTGGGGGGCGGCGGCCGTGTCGCTGGCAGAAACACTCTGGTGGCTGGACGTGGCCATGGCACTTGCTTGCGGGGTCTGCATTCCCTATCTGATGTTCACGCGGCAACGCCACCGGATCGACGAGATGACGGCAGTCTGGTTGCTGCCGGTGGTGGCTGCCGAAGTGGCGGCGGTCAGCGGCGCGCTGCTGGCGGGCCACCTGCCGGACATGGACAGCCGCTATCGCGTGCTGCTGGCCAGCTATGTGCTGTGGGCCTATTCCATGCCGGTGGCGTTCAGCATCCTGGTGATTCTGTTTCTGCGTATGGCATTGCACCGCTTGCCGCCAGCGAACATGGCGGCAAGCAGCTGGCTGGCGCTGGGGCCGATCGGTACCGGCGCGCTGGGCATGCTGGTGCTGGGTGAACAGGCGCCAGCAGTGTTCGCCGCGCAGGGGCTTGCCAGTGTGGGGGCGATGGCGCACGGGCTGGGCGTGGTGGCCGCGACCCTGTTGTGGGGCTGTGGCGTCTGGTGGTTGTTGCTGGCGGTGTTGGTGACCGCAAGGTATCTGCGTACCGGGTTGCCGTTCAATCTTGGCTGGTGGGCATTTACCTTTCCGCTCGGGGTGTATGCGCTGGCGACCCTGAAGCTGGGCGCGCTGTTCGGGCATCCGTTTTTCGACATGATGGGCACGGTGCTGGTGGCCTGGCTGGCGGTGTTGTGGTGTCTGGTCACGGTGCGTACGCTGGAGGGCGCCTGGCGGGGGCATTTGTTTGTGGCGCCTTGCCTGGCGCACGGGCAGGGTATGCCTGGACAGGGTTTGGATGGGGAGCGATGCCGATGAAAAAGGTGTTGTTGTCGCTGGCGCTGCTGGGCGTTGCCGGCTGCACCGAGCGGGGCATGTATGACAACGTTCGTGCAGACCGGCTGCGGGCCTGTGAGCAACTGACGGCGGCCGCGTACGACGAATGCGTGGCACAGTACCCGATGGATTTCGATCAGTACCGTACCGCCCGTGACGGTGTGCCGCCGTCGCGCTGAACAGCGCTCAACCCTGCTGGACGTCCAGCTCGATACGCATCGGTATGCCGACCGCCACACTGGCCCGGGCGAGGGTGGCGAGCGTGACACTGGTATCCTGTACGTCCAGCAGCCGGTTTACCACCATGCGGCTGGTACGCATGCGGCGCGCCATTTCGGTTTTGGAAATGCGCCGGGACTTCATGGCGTCCGCCAGTTGCCAGGCGATCACGCGCTTCATGGCGGCGGCCACCACCTCTTCGCGCAGGCCGTCCTCTTCGAGTAGCTCGTCGATGTTGCTGCCGATATGCCGGTTCATCTCTCACCTCGCTGTAATTGCCGCAGTCGTTGGCGGGCGGTCTCGAGCTCCCGTGGCGCCCGCAGCGCCTTCTTGATGAAGCCGTGCAGCAGCACCATCTGGCATCCGCTGACCGTGAACAACACACGCACGATACCGTCGCGGATGTGGCTGCGGATTTCCCACAGGCCGTGCCCGAGCTTGCGCACCACCGGCATGCCCAGGGGCCAGCCGAACTGAACCGTCTTGATGTCCGTGCCGACGGCTTTCCTGTCCTCTGTGGGCAGGTTGCGCAGGAAGTCTCGGACGGGTTCCGTGCCCGCAGCCGTACGGAAAAAGTGGACGGTCAGGATCCGTGGTGTCATTGCATTGTACCGAAAAAGATACGTTTGGCAAGCAGGCCCGTCAGCGGGGTGAGGGGACAAGCGTGCCCGGCCGCGCAGCGGGCTGGCTGCGGGCAATGGCGGAAAGTGGTGTAGGCGATTGACGCGAGAGGGTGTCAGCGTGGCGCCTGATGGCGCCACGCCATGGAAGGGGCAGGATCAGCCGCGCGCGGCACGGGCCTCGAGCCCGAGGAGTCGGTCGCGGATGCTCTGTTCGATACCGGTGGCATCAAGGCCCAGGCCGGCCAGCAGCACGTCGCGTTTGCCGTGGTGGATGAATTCATCCGGCAGGCCGAGGTTGAGCACGGGCACGGTCAGTGCGCTGGCGGCGAGATACTCGTTCACCGCGCTGCCGGCACCGGCCATCAGCTGATGATCTTCCAGTGTCACCAGCAGACTGTGCGTGGTGGCCAGCTCGCGGATCAGCACTTCATCCAGCGGCTTCACCCAGCGCATGTCGACCACGGTGGCATCCAGTGCCTCGGCGGCGGCCTGGGCGGCCGGCAGCAGCACGCCGAACGACAGGATGGCTACCTGGCGGCCCGACCGGACCTGCCGGCCCTTGCCGATGGGCAGTGCGTTGAAGCGATCCACCAGTGGCACACCGGGCCCGGTGCCGCGCGGGTAGCGCACCGCTGCCGGGCCGGGGTGTTGCCAGGCGGTGTACAGCAGTTGGCGGCATTCGTTTTCGTCTGCCGGCGCGGCGATGATCATGTTTGGCACGCAGCGCAGATAGCCGATGTCGAACACGCCACCATGGGTGGCCCCGTCTTCGCCGACGATGCCGGCGCGGTCGATGCCGAAGGTCACGTCCAGGTTCTGCAGCGCGATGTCGTGGATCAGCTGGTCATAGGCGCGTTGCAGGAACGTGGAATAGATCGCCACCACGGGTTTCTGGTTTTCGCACGCCAGGCCGGCAGCGAGTGTCAGCGCGTGTTGTTCGCAGATGGCGACATCGTGGAACCGCTCGGGGAAGCGGCGGCTGAATTCCACCATGCCGGAGCCTTCGCACATGGCCGGCGTGATGGCCACCAGCCGCGCATCGCGGGCAGCGGCATCGCACAGGAAGCCGCCGAAAATATCCTGGTATTTCAGTTGCGGGCCAGGCTTCGGCACCGCTTGTTCGAGCTTTTTCTTCGGCTCGATCTTGTTGATGGCATGGTAGCCCACCGGGTCGGCTTCCGCTGGCGCGAAGCCCTTGCCCTTGGTGGTATAGACGTGCAGCAACTGCGGGCCTTTGAGATCCCGGATGTTGCCCAGCGTGTCGAGCAACTCGTCGATATCGTGGCCATCCAGCGGGCCGATATAGTTGAAGCCGATGGATTCAAACAGCGCGTCCGGGCTGACCATGTTCTTCATGCTCTCTTCCGTGCGACGCAGGAAATCCCACGCCGCCGGCATCGCAGAGAGCACTTTCTTGCCGCCTTCGCGCAGCGCGATATAGGTCTTCGACGCCCAGATACGCGCGAAATAATTCGCCAGCCCGCCCACGTTGTGGGAAATCGACATGTTGTTGTCGTTGAGGATCACCAGCAGGTTCGATTTGGTATGCGCAGCGTGATTGAGCGCTTCGAACGCCTGGCCGGCGGTCATTGCGCCATCGCCGATCACGGCCACGGCGCGGCGTTGTTTGCCGGCCATCTCTGCACCGAGCGCCATGCCCAGTGCTGCGCTGATCGAGGTGGAGGAGTGGCCCACGCCAAAGGTGTCGTAGTCGGATTCACTGCGCTTGGGGAAACCGGACAGTCCGCCCTGCTGGCGGATGCTGGTCAGTTGCTCGCGCCGGCCTGTGAGGATCTTGTGTGGGTAGGTCTGGTGGCCCACGTCCCATACCAGCCGGTCGTCCGGGGTCTCGAACAGGTAATGCAGCGCTACGGTCAGCTCGACCACGCCCAGCCCGGCACCGAAGTGCCCGCCGCACTGGCCCACGGCATACAGCAGATAGGCGCGCAGTTCATCCACGACCTGATGCAGTTGCTCACGGGGCAGGGCGCGCAGGTCCGCGGGGCGGTCGATGCGGTCCAGAAGCGGCGTGGACGGCCGGGTCAGCGGTATCTCGTCAAACGTCTTCGCCATGCGGGGCTCAAATTGCGTTGTGTTGCGTTAAGTTGCGTCATGTCAGGGCGGCATTATAGCCGCCCTGCGGATGTCGGGTCAGTGTGCGCGGGCCACGATGTAGCTGGCCAGGTCCTTGAGCAGGGTCACGTCGCGGTCCATGGCGACGCTATCCAGCAGTGCATGGGCCTGCTGGCAGAGTTGAGTGGCACGGTCACGGCTGGCTTCCAGGCCGATCAGGCCGGGGAAGGTGCTCTTGCCGTGGCGTTCATCCGAGCCGCTGGGCTTGCCCAGTTGCTCGGTGGCGGCGGTGACATCAAGGATATCGTCCTGAATCTGGAATGCCAGCCCGATCAGGTCGCCGTACTGGCGCAAGGTGTCGCGCAGCGGCGGCGGGGCGTTGGCGGCCAGCGCGCCCATCACCAGCGCGGCGGTGATCAGCCGGCCGGTCTTCAGGTAGTGGATTTCTTCCAGCGCCGGCAGTGTCAGCATCTGGCCGTGGGCCTGCATGTCCTGCATCTGGCCGCCCGCCATGCCGCTGGCGCCGGCGGCATGGGCCAGGGTGCGCACCATCGCCAGGCGGGCGGTGTCGCTGTGGCCGCCGCCGCTGGCAAGCACTTCGAAAGCGCGTGTCTGCAGGGTATCGCCGGCCAGAATGGCGGTGGCTTCGTCGTAGGCGATGTGGCAGGTGGCGCGGCCACGGCGCAGTTCATCGTCGTCCATTGCGGGCAGGTCGTCATGCACCAGCGAGTAGGCGTGGATCAGTTCCACCGCCACTGCCGGGGCGTCGGCCTGCTCATCGGTGCCGCCGCACAGGGCGCAGGCGGCGTAGGTGAGCACCGGGCGAATCCGTTTGCCGCCGCCGAGGGCGGCGTAGCGCATGGCGTCGGCCAGCCGCGGGGAGGCGCCCAGGTCGGCGGGCACGGCCAGGTTCAGTTGCGCTTCCAGGCGCGCACGATGCGCCTGCATGAACTGCTCAAGGCGGGTGAAATCAGGCGTTGTCTGCATCGTCGCCATCACTGAAGGGTTGTGGTTCGGCGTCCTGATGCTGGTCCAGCAGGATACGCACCTTTTGCTCGGCCTGTTGCAGCGCCTGCTGGCACTCGCGGGTCAGGCGGATGCCATCCTCGAACGCCTTGAGGGACTCCTCCAGTGACAACTCGCCGGATTCCATGCGCTCGACCAGACTCTCCAGGGTGGCCAGCGCATCCTCGAGGCGGGCTTGCTTCTGCTTTGCGGCCATAGCGGGCGGGTTCCTCGGTGGCGGGGCGGACAGGCATTGTGACACGCCAGGGCGGTGGCGGGCAGAACACTAAAAGAGAGCCGGGGCAGAGTCAATCTGTACGGCCCTTGCGAAGTGAGTGGGCGCTTGCTACGGGTGGGTGCATTCCAAATCGGCATAAGGCGGCTATTTCCTGAACAGCCTCGCCAGGGCTATATTGGTGGGCCTCGTCGGCCGTGCGGGCATTCCGGATTCCCGAGATCTCCTAAACCCTTGGTATTCATGCCCGCACCCCCCGACGGGGGCCTTTTCAGGCCTTCGGCCAGCTACGAGCCGCGAGCGACGGGCTACGAGCAAATCGAGACGCTGCCATTGGCAGCGTTTTTTGTTTCAGCTGGCCGCTCCACCGGGGCGGCCTTATCATCGCCCCCCATGAAACTGATACTTGCCCCCATGGAGGGTCTGGCCGACTTCTGGTTGCGTCAGGTACTCACGGATATCGGTGGTTACGACTGGTGTGTCACGGAGTTTGTCCGTGTCAGCGGGTTGTTGTTGCCGCCCAAGGTGTTCTATCGCTGGTGTCCGGAGCTGAAACTGGGCGCGCGGACCCGTGCCGGCACCCCGGTGCATGTGCAGCTGCTCGGCTCTGACCCGGCCTGTATGGCCGAGAACGCAGCGCTGGCGGTGTCGCTGGGCGCGCCGGCGATCGACCTCAACTTCGGCTGCCCGGCCAAGACCGTGAACCGGCACCGCGGTGGTGCAGTGCTGCTGGACGAGCCGGAACTGGTGCACGCGGTGGTGGCCGCCGTGCGCCGCGCGGTGCCGGCGGCGGTCCCGGTGTCTGCCAAGATGCGGCTGGGCAATGCCGATGACGCCCGGGCGCTGGACAATGCCCGCGCCGTGGCGGCGGCCGGTGCGAGCTGGCTGACAGTGCATGGCCGCACCAAGGCCCAGGGTTACCGCCCGCCCGCGTTCTGGGATCGCATTCAGGACGTGCAGGCGGCTGTCAGCCTGCCGGTGATCGCCAACGGCGAAATCTGGACCCCGGAAGATGCGCGCCGCTGCCAGGCGGAAAGCGGCTGCCAGGCCCTGATGCTGGGGCGCGGCGCAGTCAGTGACCCGTATCTGGCGCACGCCATCCGTACCGGCACACGCCATGGCTGGGATGACGTCGCGCCGCATCTGGATGCCTATGTGCGCATGCTGCTGGGTACCGGCAAGCCGGACCAGGAAGCCGGCCGGGTGAAACAGTGGCTCAATTACCTGCGCCGGGATTATCCGCAGGCGGCGGCGCTGCTGGCCCGGGTCCGCCGTGAACGCGATCCGCGTACAATGCTTGCGCTGCTGGCGGCGGATCACGCCGCCTGAGTGCCTGTCCTTCTCTCTTCTTCTCTCTTCCTCCCTCTCTCTTCCCTCTCTCTTCCCTCTAGCCTGACCCGCCTTTCCGCGCCACGCCTTCGACTAAAGTCATGATGTGCGCGCTTGCCCCCTTGTTTTAAGTTCACGGGTAACCCGTCCATATCCGGTGGACAGGCATATCAGGTATGCAAAGGGGTAAGCATATGAAACAAGAAAATGCCCGTGCCTACTGGGCCGCGAATGTGAGGTTGATCCTCACCTATATCGCCATCTGGTTTGTCGTGTCGTATGGCTTCGGCATCCTGTTGGTAGATGTCCTCAACAATGTTCAGTTCTTCGGTTTCAAGCTCGGTTTCTGGTTTGCGCAACAAGGCTCGATCTATGCCTTTCTGGTGCTGATCGTGATGTACGCCAGGTCGATGAACAAGCTCGACCGCAGGTTCGATGTACATGAGGACTGAGACCCGGATCAGCGCTGCAACTGCACGGGTCTTCAGGCCCGGCACTAACAATAACGAGAGGCCATAAGTCATGGATGTGCAACTGCTCACCTATCTCTTTGTTGGCGGGTCATTCGCGCTCTATATCGGTATCGCGATCTGGAGCCGCGCCGCGTCAACCAAGGAATTCTATATTGCCGGTGGCGGTGTATCGCCGCTGGCCAACGGCGCCGCCACCGCCGCTGACTGGATGTCCGCCGCATCGTTTATCTCCATGGCGGGGATCAGCGCCTATTCCGGCTATGACGCGTCGGTATATCTGATGGGGTGGACTGGCGGTTATGTATTGCTGGCCATGCTGCTGGCGCCCTATCTGCGCAAGTTCGGCAAATTCACCGTGCCGGACTTTGTCGGTGACCGGTACTACTCAAGCACGGCCCGGACCGTGGCGGTCATCTGCGTTCTGTTCGTCTCCTTCACCTATGTGGCCGGCCAGATGCGCGGTACCGGCATCGTGTTTGCCCGCTTCCTGGAAGTGGATGTGAATGTGGGGGTGATCATCGGCATGGCGGTGGTGTTCTTCTACGCCGTACTCGGTGGCATGAAGGGGATTACCTATACACAGGTTGCGCAGTACTGCGTGCTGATCTTCGCCTACCTGGTGCCGGCGATTTTCCTGTCGATCATGATGACGGGCCATGTGCTGCCCCAGACCGGTTTCGGCGCCACGCTGCTGGACAGTGCCGGCAATGACACGGGTGTCTATTTGCTCAACAAGCTGGATCAGGTGGTGACCGACCTCGGCTTCGGCACTTATACCGACGGCACCAAATCCACCATTGATATCTTTTTCATCACCGCAGCACTGATGTGTGGCACGGCGGGCCTGCCGCACGTGATCGTGCGTTTCTTTACCGTGCCGAAAGTACGTGATGCACGGGTTTCTGCTGGCTGGGCGCTGTTCTTCATTGCCTTGTTGTACACCACCGCACCGGCTGTGGGTGCCTTTGCCCGTACCAACCTGATCGATACCGTGAACGAAACGGCCTACGAAGAACTGCCGGCCTGGTTCTACAACTGGGAAAACTCCGGTCTGATTGCCTGGGTCGACAAGAACGACGACGGCCTGGTGCAGATGCGTGCCGGTAACCCGTTTGCCGGTGCACCGAACTATGTCGGCGCCAATGACGATCCGGCAGCGCGCGGCAGCCACGGTGAGCGCTTGCTGAACAACGCGCCGACCGACAACAGTGGCGAGGTGTACATCGACCGCGACATCATCGTACTGGCCAACCCGGAAATCGGTAACCTGCCTGCCTGGGTGATCGCCCTGGTGGCGGCCGGCGGCATCGCCGCGGCGCTGTCTACCGCGGCGGGCTTGCTGCTGGTGATTTCCGCAGCCATCTCGCATGACCTGCTGAAGAAAACACTGATGCCGAACATCTCCGAGAAACAGGAGTTGCTGGCAGCCCGTCTGTCTGCAGTGGTGGCGATCTGTATCGCCGGCTACTTCGGGGTCAATCCACCCGGCTTCGTGGCGCAGGTGGTTGCGTTCGCGTTCGGCCTGGCGGCGGCAAGTTTCTTCCCGGTCATCATCATGGGCATTTTCTACAAGCGCATGAACAAGGAGGGCGCGATCTCCGGCATGGTGGTGGGTCTCGCCTTCACCTTCGCCTACATCGTCTACTTCAAGTTCATCTCGCCGGAAATGAACACCGCCGAGCACTGGTGGCTGGGTGTGTCGCCGGAAGGCATTGGCACACTGGGCATGATCCTGAACTTTGCCGTGGCGTTTGCGGTATCGCGCTTCACGCCGCCACCGCCGGAGCACATCCAGCACATCGTCGAGGACATCCGTGTTCCGCGTGGTGCCGGTGCAGCCGTGGATCACTGAGTCGCGTATCCCGGCCCGGCATCCGCCGGGCCGGTGATGCCACAGTGATGATGAATGTGGTACACACAAGAACGGGGCATCGCGGGGCGGTGTCCCGATTTTGCTTTTTGAAGACTGAGGATTCTGCATGATCCGTCTGGATCTCGCCCAGCTGCCTTTTTCATTGCTGGATGACGACGCGCTCGCGCAGTTGCGCCAGGGTGCGGATGTTGCCTATTACGATCGCGGCGAAGTGATCCTGGATGCCGGTGATGTGGGCCAGCATGTCTTCGTGATTGAGAAGGGGGCAGTGGAAGAACTGGACCTCAGTGCGCCCAGCGCCAGGGCCCGCATCGGGCTGTATACCCATGGTGATCTGTTTGGTGCCATCAGTGTGCTCAACGGGCACAGCCGGTATCGCTTTGTGGCTGACCAGGAAACACTCTGCTACCTGATTCCCGGTGTGCTGTTTTCCAGGCTGTGCGAGGCCAGTGCACCGTTCGCGGATTATTTCCGCCAGCGGCTGGCGGAAAAAAGCCGTTTGCTGACAGAGCAGCGCGAAGGCGGTGTGACCATGGCCGGTTTCATGCTCGCTCGCGTCTCGGAATGCATGCGTGCGCCGCTGTTGCTGGAAGCGGGCGATACCATCCAGGACGCGGTGCGGGCATTGAACAAACAGCGCGCCGACAGCGTGCTGGTCTTCCGCGAAGGCGAACTGGGCATCGTTACCAAGACCGACATGCTCAATGCCATGGTGTTGCAGGGTCGTGATGTGGGTGCCGCACTGGGCGACGTGGCCGAGTACCGGCTGGTGACGGTGGCCCCGGATGAATTCCTGTTTGCTGCACTGGTCAAGATGACGCGCCATGAAGTGGCACGTGTGGTGGTGCTGCGGCAGGGGCGGCCGGTGGGTGTGGTCGAGCTGCCGGATGTGCTCAGTTATTTTTCCAGCCGCTCGTACGTGGTCGGGCTGGAAGTGGAAAAAGCCGGTGATCTGGAGGCGTTGGCACTGGCCAGTGCACGGTTGCCCGAGCTGGTCAGGGCCTTGATGGCGCAGGGGGTGAAGCTGCGCTTCGCCATGGATCTGCTGGCGGCGTTGAACGGTCGCATCATGAGCAAGGCGTTCGGGTTTGTCGTGCCTGCGGCGCGGCAGGCGCAGAGCTGCCTGATTGTCATGGGCAGTGAAGGGCGCGGCGAGCAGATACTGAAAACCGATCAGGACAACGGGCTGATCCTCGCCGATGACGTTGACTGGCCGGACCGCGAGCCGGTGCTGGCCCGGTTCAGCGATACCCTGCTGACGCTGGGTTACCCTCCGTGCCCGGGTCATGTAATGGTGAACAACCCGGAATGGGTACACAGCGTTGCCGGCTGGCGTGCGCGCATCGCCCGCTGGGCCCTGTTACGCGACGGCGCCTCCATGATGAAACTGGCCATCATGCTGGACGCGCACGCCATCGCGGGTGATCTGACACTGCTGGACAAGGTGCGCGCAGCGCTGTTCGATCAGTGCAGTCGCGATGAGCTGCTACTGTCGCAGTTTGCCCGCAGTGTGCTCAAGTTTTCCACGCCGCTGACGCTGTTCGGCTCATTGAAAAAGCCGCAGCACGGCATTGATATCAAGAAAGGCGGCATTTTCCCGATTGTCCATGGCGTGCGCACGCTGGCGCTGCAGGCGCGCATCGATGCCACCTCGACCTTTGTGCGGCTGGAGCGGCTTGCCGCCAGCGGTGTGCTGAGTCGCGAAATGGCCGAAGACCTGGGCGAGGCGATGTCGCTGTTTGCCGAACTGCGCCTGCACCAGCAACTGCAGCGCATGGCCGATGGCGAGCCCGGCGAGGGCAGCCTGCTGGTGGTGCAGAAACTGCCGTCGCTGGAGCGTGACATGCTGCGTGACGCGCTGCATGTGGTGAGTGATTTTCGCCAGCATCTTTCGCGCCGGTTTCATCTGGAATACTGAAGTCTCCACGCCGGAACGGCGTGGAAGAAGTGGAGTGGATTATGCTGAAAGCGATACGACGTGCAGTGGACCGTCATCGTCATGGGCAGGGTGCCTACGCGCACCTGTTCGAGCGCTACCAGGGCGACGAGGTGATCGCTCTGGACTGCGAGACCACCGGCCTGGATCCGCGCAGTGCGGAACTGGTCTCCATCGCGGCGGTGCCGGTCCGGGAAGAGCGCGCGCTCAGCGGCAGTGCACTGGATATCCGGCTGCGGCGCCCCGCCGGGCTGAGCGGTGACTCGATTCGCATCCACCGGTTGCGGCCGATGGATCTCAGCGATGGGTTGTCGGTAGAGGATGCCCTGGTCGCGCTGCTGGATTTCATAGGCAACCGGCCGCTGCTGGGCTGGTGCATCGACTTTGACGTGGCGGTGATCAACCGGCACTTGCGACCGCGTTTCGGCTTTGAGCTGCCGAATGCCACCATCGAGGTGTCGGCGCTGTACCAGCGTTACCTGCGCCGCACCCAGCCGGACGTGACGCCGGACCTGCGCTTTGAGGCCATTGCGAAGGCATTGTCCGTGCCGGAGCTGGAACGTCATTCGGCAAAAGGCGACGCCACCACCACGGCGCTGATGTATCTTCGGCTGAAGAAACTCGGTGCGGTGGCTTCGACGAACTGACTGGCTGTGACCCCTCGTGCCATGCGCGCGCAGAACAACAACCTACATGACGGGAGACAAGCGTGATTGCACGTCTGGAAGTACTGCTGCTGGTGATCGGATTGCTGATGGTATTGTTCGCCTACGGTCGCTATGTCCGCCGTACCGGCGACTGGCACGGGGTGCTGGTGTTCTGGCGCCGGCGGCTGGCGCTGTCGGTGCCGGAGTTCAAGCTGCAGCGCGCCGGCATCGTGGTGATGTTCCTGGCCGTGGTGTTGCGCCTGGTCAGCAGTATCTGGCTGGCATGATGCCGGGTTCCCGGCGCAGGTGTTCTGCCGCACTATGAACGGCGGCGGGTGCCTGATCAGATAACAACGGAGACGGGGCGGTGTTCTCACTGTTACAGCTTGGTGGCCTGGCGCTGCTGTATGTGCTGGTGCTGTTCGTAATCGCCTGGTGGGGGGACCGCGCGGCGCGGCGCGGCTCGAAGCTGGTCAACAATCCCTGGACCTACAGCTTCGGGCTGGGTGTCTATTGCACTTCCTGGACCTTCTTCGGTGCGGTGGGCGAAGCCGCCAACCGGGGCTGGAGCTATCTGCCCATTTATCTCGGCCCGATCCTGCTGGTCGGGCTCGGTGGCACCGTGTTGCTGAAGCTGATCACGCTTGGCAAGCAGCAGCGCATTACCTCCATTGCCGACTTCATCGCGGCCCGCTACGGCAAATCACAACGGCTGGCAATGCTGATCACCCTGATCGCGGTGATTGGCGTGTTGCCCTACATTGCGCTGCAACTGAAAGCCGTCACGCTGGCCTTCGATGTGCTGGCGCCGGGCACGGCGGAACTGGACGGCATGGCCGACAGTGCGCTGGTGGTGGCGATGCTGATGGCGGCCTTCACGCTGCTGTTCGGCACCCGTCATCTGGACGCCACCGAGCACCAGTCCGGGTTGATGCTGGCGGTGGCCTTCGAGTCGTTCATCAAGCTGGTCGCCTATATCGCGGTCGGCGTGTTCTGTCTGTTCTATGTGTTCGAGGGGCGGCTGGGGTTCTTCACCAACGAGACCGTGGCGTCGCTCGCCGGTGACCTGTTTGCCATCGGCTGGCCCGAACAGGATTTCGTCGCGCAGATGCTGCTGGCGATGGCGGCGATTGTCTGCCTGCCGCGCCAGTTTCACGCGGCAGTGGTGGAGAATAACGACTTGCGCCACCTGCGCACTGCGCGCTGGGTGCTGCCGGTCTATCTCGCCATCTTTGCCGTGCTGGTGATACCGATTGCCCTGGCCGGCCTGATCCGCCAGCCGCAGTTTGCAGCCTACGCCGACGTGTATGTGCTTACCCTGCCGATGATGGAAGGCCCGGCCTGGCTGACGCTGCTGGTGTTTATCGGCGGCATTGCGGCCGCCACCGGCATGGTGATCGTGTCCACCATCGCGGTGGCGATCATGGTCACCAACGAAGTGCTGTTGCCGTTATGGCTGCGTCGTCGCGTGAACCTGCGTGATGACCTGGAAGAGCTGGGCAGCAATGTGCGCAGCCTGCGGCGGCTGGCCATTGTGCTGATCCTGTTGCTGGCGTTCCTGTTCCATCAATTGATGGTGGATTACGTGCGCCTGACCAGCATCGGGTTGTTGTCGTTCGCGGCGGTGGCCCAGTTTGCCCCGGCGCTGTTTGGCGGCCTGTACTGGCGCGGCGGCCACGTGCGCGGTGCAGCGAGCGGCCTGGCGGTGGGCATTGTGGTGTGGGCGTTCTGTCTGTTGCTGCCGGCCATTGCGGACCCGCAATGGGTGGCAATGCTGAACCAGGACGGGCTGCTCGGTTTTGGTGTGCTGCGGCCACAGCAACTGTTCGGCCTGCAAGGGCTGACGCCGCTGGCGCATGGCGTGATCTGGAGCCTGTCGCTGAATACCCTGGCCTATATCTGGGTCTCGCGCCGTGCGCGGCCTACGGCACTGGACCAGTCACAGGCGACGCTGTTTGTCGACATGCCGCTGGACTGGTGGCGTGACGCCGGGACCTCCGGGCTGGTCACGCAAGGGGAACTGCTGGATCTCGCCGGCCGCTGCCTGGGGGCCTATCGTGCGGAAGTGCTGTTCCGCGAGCACGCTGACAAACAGCAGTTTTTCTGGCAGCCGGAATTGCCGGCGCCGCTGCATCTGGTGCGCTTCACCGAGCGGCTGCTGGCCGGCGCCATGGGGGCCAGTTCCGCCCGCATCCTGCTCGGTACGCTGTTGACGAAACAGGAAGCCGACCGCCACGAAGTGGCGCGCATCATGGATGAGGCGTCGAAGCTGATCCAGTTCAATCATCAGTTGCTGCGGACCACCATCGAGACCATTTCCCAGGGTATCTGCGTGGTGGATCGCGACCTCAATATCGTCGCGTGGAACCGGGCCTACGAGCGGTTGTTCGATTACCCGGAAGGGCTGATCCGCCTGGGGCGGCCGATTGCCGATGTGTACCGCTACAACGCCCAGCGCGGGTTTTACGGGGAAGGTGACCTGCATGAACAGGTCGGCCGTCGTGTGACACTGTTGCGCGAAGGGTCCGCGCACAACTTCGAGCGTGTCCTGCCCAATGGTACGGTGGTGGAGGTCTCGGGCATGCCGATGCCCGGTGGCGGCTTTGTCAGCACCTTCCTCGACATTACCGCGCGCAAGCGCGACGAGTGGGTGCTGCGGGAGATCAACGAAAACCTGGAGCAGATTGTCGCTGACCGCACACGGCGCCTGTCGGAAGTGAACGAGCGCCTGCAGCACGCCATTGCCGAAGCGCAGCGGGCAAACCAGGGCAAGACGCTGTTCCTGGCGGCGGCCGGCCATGACCTGATGCAACCGCTGAACGCGGCGCACCTGTTCTGTTCGTCGCTGCAGCAGCGCATGCAGGCCGACACACTGGATGATGTGCCGCGCGCCCGCGAAATGGTGGCCAACATCAGCGGGGCACTTGAAGCCGCAGAAGGGTTGATCAGCGATCTGCTCGACATCAGTCGCCTGGATACCGGCGCCATGCCGGTGGACGAACGGCCGCTGCCCTTGAAACGTCTGCTGGCGAACCTGGCCGGTGAGTTCTCGGTGCTGGCGGAATCCCGCCAGCTGACGCTGGACTGGGTGCCGTGCGATGCGCTGGTCTACACCGACGAAAAACTGCTGCGCCGCGTGCTGCAGAACCTGCTTGCCAATGCAGTGCGATATACCCGCGAAGGGCGCATCCTGCTGGGTTGCCGGCGGCTGCCCGGTGCGGTGCGGATCGAGGTCTGGGACACCGGCAGCGGCATCGACCCGGCCGAGCAGAAAGAAATCTTTCGCGAATTCCGCCGCCTGCCCAACAGTGAGCAGCACGGCAACGGCCTGGGCCTGGGGCTGGCCATTGCCGAGCGGATCTGCAAACTGCTGAAGCATGAGTTGTCGGTGCGTTCCTGGCCGGGCCAGGGCACCGTGTTCACGGTGACCATGCCGCTGGCGGATGAGCAGACCGTGCGTCCGGTGGAGCGGCCGGCACCGTCCTTCGCGCCACGTCGCCTGGACGGCATGCGGCTGCTGTGTGTGGATAACGACAGCACTATTCTGGCCGGCATTGCTGCGCTGCTGGGGGACTGGGGCTGTGATGTGCTCTGCGCCCGTTCACTGGCCGAGGCCGAGGCGCTGCTGGCCGACGGCACGGTCCCGGACATGCTGCTGGTGGATTACCAACTCGACGACGAAGACGGTTTTGATGTGGTGACGGCGCTGGACGCGCGCTGGGAGGATGCCGTGCCGGCGGTACTGATGACGGCCAATCACGACCCCCGTGTACGCCAGCGGGCGCTGGACCAGGGGCTGGGCTTCCTGCAGAAGCCGGTGGATGCCCAGGCCCTGTACAACGCGCTGACCGGCCTCTGAGCCGTCGGCGCTGGCGTGGCCGGCGCGAAGCTGGCAGCATCTGCTGCTTTCCGCACAAGCCCCTGGGGGGACGCCACATGAGCACTGCCACCGCAGAGCGCCCGATCAACTCGCCGGCCCGCGTCCTGTTCGCCAGCCTGGTGGGCACCACGATCGAGTTCTACGATTTCTATATCTACGCCACCGCTGCCGTGCTGGTATTCCCGCAGCTGTTCTTCCCCGGCTCGGACCCGACTACCGCCACCCTGCAATCGCTGGCCACTTTTGCGCTGGCCTTCTTTGCCCGGCCGCTCGGTTCGGCGGTGTTCGGTCACTTTGGTGACCGGGTCGGCCGCAAGGCGACGCTGGTGGCGGCGTTGCTGACCATGGGGCTGTCTACCGTGGTGATCGGCCTGCTGCCCACTTACGCACAGATCGGCATGGTGGCGCCGCTGCTGCTGGCGCTGTGCCGTTTCGGCCAGGGCCTGGGGCTGGGCGGTGAATGGGGCGGCGCGGTGCTGCTGGCGACGGAGAACGCACCACCGGGCAAGCGCGCCTGGTATGGCATGTTCCCGCAACTGGGTGCGCCACTGGGCTTCCTGTTGTCCGGGTTGTCGTTTCTGATCCTCGCCGAGACGCTCAACGAAGCGCAATTCTTCAGCTGGGGCTGGCGGATTCCGTTTTTGGCCAGTGCCCTGCTGGTGGGCATTGGCCTGTATATTCGCCTGCAGATCGAGGAAACACCGGTGTTCCGGCAGACGCTGGACCGCAAAGAGCAGGTGAAGCTGCCGATGCTGGAAGTGATCCGCAGCCATCCCCGCGCGCTGGTGCTGGGCACACTGATCGCGCTGGCCACGTTCGTGCTGTTTTACCTGACGACGGTGTTCAGCCTGACCTGGGGTGTCTCGCAACTGGGTTATGCGCGCGATGAGTTCCTCACTATCCAGCTGTTCGCGGTGCTGTTTTTTGCGCTGATGATCCCGGTGGCGGCGCTGGCGGCAGACCGCTATGGCCGCCGTCGCACGCTGATCCTGGTGACGTCGTGCATTGCCCTGTTCGGGCTGCTGTTCCAGCCGATGTTCGGCAGTGGCAGCCTGTTTGGCGTGGTGGCGTTCCTGACGCTCGGCCTGGGGCTGATGGGCATGACCTACGGGCCACTGGGCACGGTGCTCTCCGAGTTGTTCCCCACCGCGGTGCGCTACACTGGCGCCTCGCTGACCTTCAACATGGCCGGCATTTTCGGTGCCTCGCTGGCGCCTTATATCGCCACCTGGCTGGCCACGCACTATGGGCTGCAGTACGTCGGTTATTACCTGGCGGTGGCAGCGCTGCTGACGCTGGCGGCCCTGGTGCTGACGCGTGAAACGAAGGATGACGACCTGAATCAGGTCTGATGCCGGCCGCCCGGGGTCAGGCGCCGGAGGTGGACTCCGCGTGGGCGGTGTCGATGGCAATGTCGCGCAGCAGCAGCACGGCCTGGGTGCGATTGCGGGCGCCGAGCTTGCGCAGGATGGCGGTCATGTGGGCTTTCACCGTGGCCTCGGACACGTTCAGTTCAATGGCGATCACCTTGTTGGCCATGCCTTCCAGCAGCATGCCGAGCACCCGGAACTGCTGCGGTGTGAGGCTGGTGATGCGCCGGGCCAGTTCCTGCTCACTGGCCGAGGCGGCGGTGGCGCTGCTCTGGCGGGCGGTGACGGGCAGCCAGGTGTCGCCCTTGAGCACGGCTTTCAGCGCGTCGGTCATGGTGTCCAGGCTGGTGGATTTGGGGATAAAGCCGTTGGCGCCGAAATTGACTGCGCGCTGCATGATATCCGGTTCGTCACTGGCAGAGATCACCACCAGCGGTGTCTGGGGATACTGCTCGCGCAGATAGATCAGGCCCGAGAACCCGTGTGTGCCCGGCATGTGCAAATCCAGCAGCAACAGGCTGAAGCTGCGCTGTGCCTCGACCAGATGCTGCACGGCGGCCAGCGAATCAGCCTCGGTGATGGGCGCATCGGTAAAGCAGCCCGCCACGGCCTGGCGCAGGGCCGCGCGGAACAGGGGGTGGTCGTCGGCGATCAGTATCGGGTCCATGGGCTGATTATAGGCACGTTAAAAAAGAAAAAGCTGCCATGCCAGGCTGGTGACCGGGGTGACGGTCGGTCACGTGCCCATGCCGGCATGGCAGCTGTCCAGGCAATATCGCCCATGGGGACAAACGCAGAATCAGCGATTCATGCGGGTTTCGACCAACTGGGGCACTACCGCCGGCTCGGCCAGCGTGGACACATCGCCCAGGCTGTCGTGCTCGTTCGCGGCGATCTTGCGCAGGATGCGGCGCATGATCTTGCCGGAGCGGGTCTTCGGCAGCCCCGGCGCCCAGTGGATCAGATCAGGTGTGGCAATGGCGCCGATCTCGCGGCGCACCCACTGCCTCAGCTCGGCATACAGCTCATCGCTCGGGCTGTGGTCGCAGGTCAGCGAGACATACACGTAAATCCCCTGGCCCTTGATCTCGTGCGGGTAGCCGACCACGGCCGCCTCGGCGACCGCGGGGTGTGATACCAGCGCGCTCTCGATCTCCGCTGTGCCCATGCGGTGGCCGGAGACATTGATCACGTCGTCCACCCGCCCGGTAATCCAGTAGTCGCCATCGGCGTCACGGCGCGCGCCGTCGCCGGAGCAATAGGTGCCGGGGAAGGTGGTGAAATAGGTGTCGATGAAGCGTTGGTGGTCCCCCCACAGCGTGCGCGCCTGTGCAGGCCAGCTGTCCAGAATGACCAGGTTCCCCTCGCCGGGGCCGTCGATCAGGGAGCCTTCGTTGTCCACCAGCGCCGGGCGGATGCCGAAGAAGGGCCGCATGGCGGCACCGGGCTTGGTCGCGTGCGCCCCCGGCAGCGGTGTGATCATCACGCCGCCGGTTTCGGTCTGCCACCAGGTGTCCACCACGGCGCTGCGGCCGTGGCCAACGCTGTCATGGAACCAGTGCCAGGCGGCCGGGTTGATGGGCTCGCCAGCGGTGGCCAGCAGTTTCAGTGAGTCACGACGGCTCTGCGCCAGCGGTCCGTCGCCGGCAGCCATCAGGGCACGTATTGCGGTGGGCGCAGTGTAAAGCGTGTTGACGTTGAACTTGTCGATGATCTGGCCCAGGCGCGCGGCGTCGGGCCAGTTCGGCAGGCCTTCGCTCATGACGCAGGTCGCGCCGTTGGCGAGCGGGCCATAGACCAGATAAGTATGGCCGGTGATCCAGCCGACGTCGGCGGTGCACCAGTACACATCGTCGGGGTGGTAGTCGAACACCATCTGGTGGGTCAGCGAGGCGTAGGTGAGGTAGCCGCCGGTGGTGTGCAGCACGCCCTTCGGTTTGCCGGTGGAGCCGGAGGTATAGAGGATGAACAGCGGGTCTTCCGCGTTCATCACGGCCGGCTCGCACTGGTCGGCTGCGCTGGCCATCAGGTCGTGGTACCAGAGATCGCGGCCGTCATGCCAGTCCACGGCACTGCCGGTATGTTGCACCACCAGCACCTTGCTGGCGGCCTTGGCTTCCGGGCGGGCCAGGGCCGCGTCCACGTTCGCCTTCAGGGGAATGTCGCGGCCGCCACGCAGGCCGGCATCGGCGGTAATGACCAGTGAGCTGCCGCAGTCGGCGATGCGACCGGCCAGGGCCTCGGGCGAGAAGCCGCCGAACACCACCGAATGAATCGCACCGATGCGCGCGCAGGCCAGCATCGCGAAGACCGCTTCGGGAATCATCGGCAGGTAAAGGGTGACGCGGTCGCCTTTGCGCACGCCCAGGTGCTTGAGCACATTGGCCAGTTTGCAGACCTGCCGATGCAACTCGCCGTAGGTGATGACGCGCGCGTCGCCGGGGGTGTCGGGTTCCCAGTACAGCGCCACGCGCTCGGCCTGTTCGGGCAGGTGGCGGTCGATGCAGTTGTCTGCGGCGTTGAGTTGCCCGTCGGCGAACCAGCGGATGTGCAGGTCATGCCTGTCCCAGTTGATGTCGCGGATCTGTGTTGGCGCGCGGTGCCAGCGCAGACGCTGGCTCTGTTCCCGCCAGAACGTGTCCGGCTGCTCAATGCTGCGGGCATACAGGGCATCGTAGGTGGGGGCATCAATCCAGGCGCTGTCGCGAAAGCGCGGCTTGACCGCGACAGGCTGGATATCACTGGGCGCAACGGCGGCGTGTGTAGCGGACATGAGGGGCTCTCCCTGAGCGTGCCCTGTTGTTATTCGTTCCATGCCCGATGCGGCGGGTACCAGGGATGGTGGTGCCCGGCAGCGCATGTCGGAGACACGGAGTGGCCGGGGTATCCGGCACAGCTGACTGTCACGGGGTCATGACGTGTCTGCAGTGTGCGCGCCACGGTCCAGGCTCTGAATTAGACCTTGGTAGGCATTTGTGGCGCGGCTCAGTGTTTTTTCTTATTGGTGGCCCAGCAGGGCATTTCAGCGGGGAACTGCTTTGTGACAATTATGTTAGACCTTTTGCCAATATCACCTTTTGCTCACGCGGGTTCACGCTGTGCGGGTTACTGCTCAGGAGGACTTAATAATGAAAACAAGGCTGTCACTCGCCGTACTCGCGGCTGCACTCAGCGCTAGCGTTGCAAGCGCGCAAACCCTGGAAGAAAGAATTTCCGCACTGGAGTCGAGGCTGCAATCCGGCACCAAGGTGGATATCGGCGGCTATATCAAGCTGGACGCTCAGGTCAGCCGTTTCAGTGACGGCAACCGGGCCACGTCAGCGGTGGGCGATGATTATCTCGTGCCCAGTACCATACCGGTTGGCGGCGACAGCGGTGGCGCCCACACTGATTTCAGCGCCAAGGAAAGTCGTTTCTGGCTGAAGACCACCACGCAGACAGACTACGGCAAACTCGGTACTCATATCGAAGTGGATTTCTCCACTCAGGGCATGGGGGATGAGCGGATCAGCAACAGCTATTCGCCGCGTATCCGCCACGCCTACCTGACCTTCAACGACTGGCTGATGGGGCAGACCTGGACGACGTTCTTTGACGTCGCCGCGCTGCCAGATCTGCTTGATTTCGTCGGGCCGGCCGGCACGACCTTTGGCCGCCAGGCGCAGATTCGCTATAGCCCGGGCCAGTGGGATTTCGCGCTGGAGAATCCGTCTACCACGCTGTATGACACCAATGGCCTGGTGGGCAACCCGAGCTCCTTCGATGATAACCGTGTGCCGGACATGATCGTCCGTTACAGGATGCCTGTCGGTAAAGCCCACTACAGCCTGGCTGTCATGGGTCGCGAGCTGGCCTACCGTGATGGCACCGGCAGCCGTGAAAGCGAATACGGTTACGGCGTGAACTTCTCCGGCAAGATCCCGGTGGGTGATCGCGGCAACGACATTCGCCTGCAGTTGACCGGGGGCAATGCCATCGGCCGCTACATTGCACTGAACGGTTTCCGTTCCGGCGAAATCGAGGCCGACGGTTCCATCGAGCCGATCGATACCTGGGGCGCCATGCTGGCGTACCGTCACCTGTGGAGTGATCAGTGGCGTTCCAGTGTGTCCGCGTCCGTGGTGGAAGCCGATAACCCGGATACCGTGGCAGCCGGTGTCGCAAAAGCCTACCGCACCGCGCACGTCAACCTGATCTACACGCCGGTGGCGCGTCTGGAACTCGGTGGCGAACTGATCTGGGGCGAGCGGGAAAATGAAAGTGGAGACAAAGGCGACGTAGAGCGCTTCCAGTTCTCCGCCAAGCTGGCATTCTGATCAACCATACCAAGGGAGGGCGTCCGGCGTAATTGAGCAGGCGCCGGACGCAAAAAACGGGAGGCCTGGTGACAGGGCTCCCGTTTTTTTGTGGCGTACGTGATGATCAGCCTTCGATGGCTTCCGCTTCCAGGGCATACACGCCGTTCTCGTCGTGTTGCTCTTTGCCATGCAGCGGCGGGTTGAAAGCGCAGGCCAGTTGCATGTCAGTTTTGGCGCGCAACAGATGATTGTCGTGCTTGTTCAGGATGTACACAGTGCCTGGCTTGATGGGCCAGATCTTGCCGTCATCCAGTGTTTCCACTTCGCCCTCGCCGGAAATGCAATACACCGTCTCAAAGTGGTTCTGATACCAGATGTGGGTTTCGGTGCCGGCAAAAATGGTCGTGATGTGGAATGAGAAACCCATGCCATCGTCTTTCAGGGACAGGCGCACGGATTCCCAGTTGCCATTCTCGGCACGCACGGCGCGATCCGTATTGCGGGTTTCTTCAAGCGTACGAACAATCATTGAACTCTCCTCTGGGCGGTGCCGGTCCTCCGGCAAAACAGCCCGCGCCGGTAACGGGGCGCGGGCAGGGAATAGGGCCTCTCCCGGGGAGGTAACCGGCCGGCGCGGCCCGCTGGTTACGGGAGAGGCGGTGTAACTCGGCTGACGTGCTTGAGTGGCTTGCCGGGCCGTCAGGCCACCGCGCCGACTTTTTTCGGCTTGGCCTTGTCCTGCATCACCTGGTCGACACTGTCGGTGACGATCTGCAAGCCCTTGCGCAGGTCTTCTTCAGAGATGGTCAGCGGACACAGGGTCTTCACCACGTGATCATCGGCGCCGGAAGTCTCGATGATCAGGTTGCGCTTGAACGCCTCCGTGGTGATCTCGTCGGCCAGTTCGCCACTGGTGCAGACCAGGCCCTGCATCATGCCGCGGCCGGTGGTGGTGAACCATTCCGGGCCGTACTTCTGCGCGATGGCGCTGAAGTATTCCTTGATGATGCGGCCTTTGCGTTTCACTTCGTTGCCGAAGGTGTTGTCACGCCAGAAGTGATCCAGCGCAGCGGCAGCGGTGACAAACGCCGGGTTGTGGCCACGGAAGGTGCCGTTGTGCTCGCCGGGTTTCCACTGGTCCAGTTCCGGCTTCATCAGTACCACCGAGAACGGCAGGCCATACCCGCTGAGCGATTTGGACAGCGTGATGATGTCCGGCTTGATGCCGATCTCGTCAAAGCTGAAGAAGGTGCCGGTCCGGCCGCAGCCGGCCTGGATGTCATCCACGATCAGCAGCATGTCGTGCTTCTTGCACAGCTTTTCCAGGTTGCGCAGCCACTCGAAGCTGGCTGCGTTGATGCCGCCCTCGCCCTGCACCGTTTCCACAATCACGGCAGCGGGCTTGTCGACACCGCTGGAGGAGTCGGACAACTGCTTGTCGATGTATTCAGTGGTGTCCACGCCTTCGCCCATGTAGCCGTCGTACGGCATCACGGTGGCGCCATTGAGCTCGACACCGGCGGCGTCGCGGTGATGGCTGTTGCCGGTCACGGCCAGCGAGCCGAGCGAGACGCCATGGAAACCGTTGGTGAAGGTGATGATGTTGGAGCGGCCCTTGATGTTACGGGCAATCTTCAGTGCGGCTTCGACGGCATTGGTGCCGGTCGGGCCGGTGAACTGCACGATGTATTGCATGTCGCGCGGCTTGAAGATCACGTCGTTGAGCATATTGAGGAAATTGCGCTTGGCCACGGTATGCATGTCCAGGCCGTGCACAATGTAATCCTCGCTCAGGTAAGCGATCAGTTTTTCTTTCAGGACCGGATTGTTGTGGCCGTAGTTGAGCGTGCCGGCGCCGGCCAGAAAGTCCAGGTAGGCCTGGCCTTCCTCGTCATACAGGTAAGAGCCTTTGGCCTTGCTGAACAGAACCGGAAAACTGCGGGCGTAGCTCTGCACTTCGGATTCAATACGGTCAAAAATCTGTGTGTCCATGGTTCGCACCTCCCAATGCGTTGATGTGACGGAGTGAGCGGGGCTCACGGTGGTGACGGTGTCCGCCGTCAGCCACGCGGGTCTGTGAAGCGGTCGTGATCAGGGCAGATCAGGCGTTGTCGCGATTGAACGGGCCAATGCGCAGCAAATGCTCATCTTTGTGCTCGCCGGAAAAGTGCAACCGGCTGTCGAACAGGATGAACTGCTCGGTGGGCATGCGGCGTGCATAGGCAAAGCTGCGGAACATGCCCCATGACGCCTCGTTGTCCGGCGTGATGGTGGTTTCGATGAACTGCACGTTGGCGCACTCGTCGCGGCTCAGGATTTCGGCCAGCATGCGCTTGGCCAGGCCCTGGCCGCGCGCTTTCTCGTGCACCGCCACCTGCCACACAAACAGCGTGTTCTGCTGTTTCGGCGGAATGTAGCCGGAGATGAAGCCGACCAGGTCACCGTCCATTTCCGCTGCCACGCAGGTGTCGGCGAAATGGGTGCACTGCAGCAGGTTGCAGTAAGTGGAGTTCTCGTCCAGGGGCTTGCACTCGCTGATCAGCTTGTGCAGACGGGCGCCGTCCTGACTCTCCGGCGTGCGCAGCGCGATCTGCGGTGTGCTGTCCTGGTCCTGTTGGGTGTCCGTTTTCTCTGCAAGCATAGCGTTTACTTTCTGTTGGCCTCGGAAATAGTGGGGTTGGACGGGGTGGCGCGCGCCCGCCGGTCGCTGAGATCCACGGTCGGCTGGGCCCGGTCCATGGCGCCGAGATCCAGCACCGGCGAGGCGTCGATATCGCCGGCGTTCATCATGGCGGCGACGCGTTGCAGCGAACTCAGGATCAGGGACTGTTCCCAGTCATTGAGCTCGGCGAAGCGCTCGATGAACTCTTCCTGCAGTGGCGTCGGTGCCTTCTCCAGCAGCGTGGCGCCGGCCTCGGTGAGACGTGCGTACACCCGGCGTTTGTCGGTGGAGCCACGGGTGCGCTGGATCAGCTCCCGTTTCTCCAGCCGGTCGAGAATGGTGGTGATGGTGGCCTGGCTGAGAGACACCTCGTCGGCGATATCGCCCATGGTCATTTCGCCGCGGTTGGCGATGGACTGCATCACCAGCAGTTGCGGCGCCGTCAGCCCGGCGACTTTGCTCAGATGGCGCGAGTACATATCAGTCGCGCGAATGATTCTGCGTAATGCAATCAACACTTCGTCATGCCTCGCCATGTCCGCTGATACTCTCGACAGTAAGTAAAAGTGATGAGGGCGTGAGCTACTCATTTCGCGTCCGCTCCTCGATATCCATACTTAATATGTTGATAAATATGAATATCTGTCCGTTAGATGTGGCGTAAACCATAGCGCCCGAAACTTTAGATGTCAAAATTTAAGGCGTAAAAATGCTTTGCGCGGGCAGTCAGGGCGGCTGCGCCTATGCCGCAAAGCCCCGCGCTGTGGGGTGTTCAGGAAATGAACGGGTGGTCACTGAAAGTGATGGGCTATGAAGGCCATAGGGGGCTTTCACGCTTGAAGAACGGGCCTGGCGGCTACACTTCCGACCCTGACGACGGGAGAGACAGTGCGGAGATCTGCGCCAGGCGCAGCGTCGGGCACAGGTGCACAGGAAGGGCGATATTCCTCACGGAAAGTCGGTCAATTACCCCGGGCTTTTCTGCTAGACTTGCCCGCCCCGAGGCGTCATGGGCTGCCGCCCTGACCGCCGCATCCCACGGGCGTGCCCGTGCAAGATGGAGATCCTGATGAAACGCGAAGACGCAGCGCCCCACAGCATGCCGGATGTCGCCAGCATGGCCAGCCGCCATAAAGGGCCAAAGCTGGACTGGGTGGGCATGAGTGAAATCCACCTGCCGGCGCGGGTCAGCGACAGTGTGCACGGTGAGCGTCCGATCAGTTCCAGAATACAGGCGTATGTGAACCTGGCGGACACCAACGCGCGCGGTATTCATATGTCGCGCCTGTATCTGATGCTGGAAGAAACCTTCGGTGATCATTCCGTCAGCACGGCGTCTATCCGCACGCTGCTGGAGAACTTCCTGCACACCCACGACGGCCTCAGCAGCCGTGCCTTTGTCGAACTGGACTTCGAGTACTCGGTGCGGCGCCCGTCGCTGAAGAGCCAGTACGCCGGCTGGAAGAGCTACCCGGTACGCATTGCCGGTACCCTGTGCGAACAGGGCCTGCGTATCGAGCTGTCCGTGGAAGTGCCGTATTCCTCCACCTGCCCGTGTTCGGCTGCGCTGGCACGCCAGCTGATCCAGGATGCCTTCCGCGAGAAGTTCGGTGATGTGGGCACCATTGATGCGGAAGATGCCGCCGAATGGCTCGGCACCGAGCAGGGCATTGTGGCCACACCGCACAGCCAGCGCTCCATCGCCCAGGTGCGGGTGCTGCTGGATCACGCGCAGGATGACGCGTTCCCGATTACTGCCCTGATCGACCTGATCGAGGGTGCCCTGAAGACGCCAGTGCAAACCGCAGTGAAACGCGAGGACGAACAGGAATTCGCCCGTCTCAACGGCCAGAACCTGATGTTCTGCGAAGATGCCGCGCGGCGCCTGCAGGTGGTCATGGACCAGGACCCGCAGTACAAGGATTTCTGGCTGCGGGTGAACCACCTGGAAAGCCTGCACGCACACAATGCGGTGGCGATTGTGACCAAGAATGTGGACGGGGGTTACCTGCCGATTCCGTAACGACGGGGGCTGTCGGTGCCAGAAAAAGGAGAGCTGCGGCTCTCCTTTTTGTTGGAGTAGGGTGGGTAGAGCGAATGCGAAACCCACCGTGTCCATGCCTGTTATTCACTCCCGCAAAACCATCGAAACTGCCTACATATGGAGGTGGGTAGTTTCGCTGGTTTTGTGCGAGCAGTGTGCGACATGGACCTGGTGGGTTTCGCATTCGCTCTACCCACCCTACGTGACGCTTTCGGTTATGACAGCAATCGCACCAGCTCATCCGGCAGCGGATGCGCCTTGTGCGTGCCTACCGCCGCACACACCCAGATGATCTCGCCGCGGCTCAGGCAGGCGTCCTGGTCACGGCGAAACACGCCCAGCTCCCAGGTCAGGCTGCTGTTGCCGAGGCGGCCGGCGCGCACGCCGATGACCAGTTCGTCATCGAAATGAATCGGGGCCAGGTACTCGACGGTGGATTTCACCAGATGAAAATCCAGCCCCTGCTGTTTCACCAGGGCATGGTAGTCGTAGCCAAGGTCGCGCAGGTATTCGTTCAGCGCAACGTCGAAGTAGGTCAGGTAATGGGCATTGAACACCACATTCTGCGCGTCCACTTCCGAATAGCGGACGCGCAGGCGGTGGCAGTAGGGGAAGTCTCCCCGGGTCATCAGAAACGACCGCCGATGCCGAGGGTCAGGTTGGTGACTTCGCTGCTGCTGCTGTCGGTGGCGCGCAGGTATTCCAGCGTCACGAAGATGTTGCGGTCCAGGCGCACGTCCACACCAAAGCCCAGCGAGACATCGCTGTAGCTGCGGCCGCGGCTGCCATTGGTCTTTTCGGTGGTTTCCACACGGGTAACACCCACCAGGCCGTAGGGGCGGACCGGTACCGTGTTCGGGAACTGGGCGCGCAGGTAGCCGCCGTAGTAGCGGTCGATCTCGACCTTGCCACGAATGCCGTTCTGGTTGGTGAAGGTGTCATCGCCCAAGCCGAGCGCGATGCGGCCTTCGGCGGCGAACGTCTGCTCCGGGTTGAACCAGCCACCGAAGCCGAATTGCAGCGCATCCACGTCTGCGCTGCTGCGCGCACGCTTGGGCTCCAGGTCGCTCAATACATAGCCCATGGTCACATAACCGGATTGCGCCTGGGCGGGGAGGGCGATGAGGCTGCCCAGGGTGAGGCCGGCAACAGCAAGGGTGCGCAGGACTGCTTTCATGGTGGCTCCTGAGGTCATGAATCTCGAATGCGACGCATTGTAGCGGATTCATTTGCACCTCGCTCGCCGGCTGTCCGAGGGTGTGCAGGCGGACACAGGCGAAGGGGCCAGGCCCCTTCGCCGTTCAGTCTCAGTGCTCGTGATCGTGTTCGTCAGCCGCCTCGACAACGCCGGTCCAGGCCAGGCCCACCGGCGCAAAACCGGGTTCGATGCGTTCATCGTCCAGCAGGGTTACCGTCTCCAGGTCCACGGCCAGGATTGCCTCATTGGCCGGGTCCGTGATGTAGGCAATGTCTTCCGTGCCGCTGGTGGCGATCTTCGCGCCAGTGATGTTGCCCAGTACTGCGACGCTGCCTTTATAGGACCAGTCATCGGCTTCCAGTACGTGCAAGGTGCCGGTGGTATCGAGTACCAGCAGATGCTCGCCGTGGGCGTCGATCAGGTGCTGGCTGCGTGTGGCGCCGGCGCCGTTGGACCAGTCGATCTCCTGCTGGGTGCCGGCGACCGGATCCACGGCGTACATCACCTGATTGCCGGTCGCGAAAGTGGCGAACTGTGACAGCGCATGGTGGCCGCTGACCTGTGTCACGCGCAGCGGCGTGGTGACCTTGCTGGCGATGAAGCCCGTGCTGGTCTGTTCTACGACCAATACGCCGTCATCACAGCCGAACGCTGCGAAGTCTTCCAGCGAGGCGCCGCCGTGCAGGCCGGTGCAGGGTTCCGCCAGTGTCTCTTCCAGATGGAAGTGATCGCCGTGCAGTTCATGCACTTCAATGGCGTCACGGGTGGCATTGCTGGTCAGCACAAACTCGCCGCGTGGCTCGGCGATGCCGTGGTGCGCGGCCAGGGTGCTGTCGGCAGCAACGATGCTGGCGGCTTCCAGGCTTTCGTCGGTGAACAGCACGAAGCGGTTGCTGGCGGTGGCGCCGTCGAAGAACAGTGCGGCCTGGTCTTCCACGGTGCGGTAGTGGGCCGGGGTCTCGCCGGACAGCGTCAGGTTGACCAGCGACGGGTTTACCGCGTCGATGTGATCATCATGGGCGAACAGGCCGGCGTCGACGAACTGCACCTGATTCGGGTTGGCGCCGGTGTCGCGCTGGGTGATGACGGCGAAACGGTTGCCAGGGCTGGTATAAATACTGTGCGCAGGATAGTCCAGGTGCAGGTCCGGCAGCATTGCGCCAGCATCCAGATCATACACGTAGGCGTGCGCGTGGCTGCCGGGGTTGGTGAACACCAGCCGGCCGCGCAGGCCGCCGTGATCGTGATCATCCCCGGCGCCCGGCCGTGGGTTGCTGTCATTGCCGCAGCCGCTCAGGGCGACGCTGGCCGCGAGGAGGGAAAGCGCCATTGGGCGCGCAAAGCCATTGGAAAAAGTATTCATTCTGTTCTGCTCCATGATAGGTGTGCTGATCACAGCAATGGGTTCAAAACGTCAGCCGGACGCCGACGCTGAGATTGCGACCCGGTTCCGGCACGTTGTTGGCCAGGAACGAGCTGTGATGCCAGATTTTTTCGCGCAGCAAATTGGTGCCGCGCACGAACAGGCTGTAGCGATCATCGCCGGCCGGGTGCCAGGTCAATGACGCGTTCAGCATGTTGTGGCCGGGTGTGCGTTGTTCGTAGTCGGCAATGTCGTCCTGGCTGCCGACGTGATACATCTCCACTTCGCCGGTCAGGGTGTCCCAGTAGCGGTTGACCCGTGCGCCGGCACGGTAGGCCGGGATGCGCGGCAGGTTGCCGCCATCGACGAAGGTGGCGCGCACCGTGTCGCCAAAGGCCGTGACGGAATACTGGTCTGACAGGAACCAGGTGGCTTCCGCCTCGGCGCCGGTGAATTCGGCGTCGGCCTGGGTGTATTTGATCAGCCGGAAATCTTCGAACTGGTCCAGCGTGCGGGCGTAGATGTAATCATTCACGCGGTTGTGGAACACGCCGACATTGAAGGTCAGCTCGCCCATGGTGCGGCGCAGCGTCAGGCCAATGTTGTTGGAGGTTTCCGCGTGGATGCGCTCATCGTCTGCTGCGCCGCCGCAGGTCATGGCACTCGGAAACAGACCGCACTCGTAGGTGTTGGTGGCCAGGTGCACGCCGCGGGCATACAGCTCCTGCGCATGCGGCAGCCGCTGCGACCGGGAGGCCGACAGCGACAGGCTGTAGCGCGGCTGGAACTGCCAGGTGGCCGCTGCCGAGGCTGAGGTGCCGTACATGCGCGAATGCGGCAGGTTCTCCGCATCGTTGCGTGGGCTGATTTTCTGGTAATCCTGGCGCGCGCCAGCTTCGAAGTGCCACTGCTCGTTGAGTTCGTAATGCTCGAGGATGAACACGCCGAGGGTTTCGGTTTCGGTCTGCGGCAGGAACGCCTCGGTGCCTTCGGTGGTCAGCCGGCTGAAGCCATACTGCGCCCCGATCACACCGTGCAGGCCGGCCAGCGGCACATGCTCGGCCTCGACCCGGGCGTCATAGCCGAGATTCTCGAAGCGGGTGCCGACCACGCCGCCCTCGATTTCATCGTGGGCATAGTCGGTATAGCTGGCGCGAAACCGCACGCGCTCGAAACCGGCCATCGGTTCCCGGTACTCGCCACGCAGGTCGACGCGTTCGCTTTCCAGATCCACCCAGGGCACGCCATGGGCATGATCATGATCGTGGCCATGATCGTGGCCGTGGTCGTGATCGTGGTCATGATCATCGCAGTGCAGGCTGTTGCCGTGGGCGTGGCAGCCTTCGTATGCATGGCTGTGTCCCGGCAGGCCGTATTTGTCCTTGCGGTAGCTGTAGGCCATGCCGATATAGCCGCTGGGTGTGATCCAGGAAAACCCGGCGCTGCCGTTGTGACTTTCGGCAAAGGTGCCGTCCACGCGCAGCGTGTCGAAGCCGTGCACTTCGTAGTCATTGGCGTCGCGGGTGGCGCCTTCCACATGCACCGCCAGATGCTCGCTGGCGCGTGCGGTGAGGCCGGCGGCCCCGGCGCGCTCGTTGGCGACGGTATTGCCGCGCAGAGCGACGAAACCATCCACGCCGTCTTCCGGCATCGTGGTGGGGATCTTGTCGTCGAGCAGATTCACGACACCGCCGATGGCGCCCCCGCCATACAGCAGCGTCGAGGGGCCGCGCAGGATTTCCACCCGGCGTACCAGCAGCGGCTCGGCGGTAATGGCGTGGTCCGGCGAAATCGCCGAGGCATCCACCAGCGCCGCGCCGTCAGACAGCACACTGACCCGTGGCGCGGTCTGCCCGCGAATCACGGGCCGGCCGGCGCCGGCGCCGAAGGTGTCCACGTGCACACCCGGTTCACCGTTGAGGGTCTCCCCGAGTGTGGCCGCGCTGCGGCGGAACGTTTCATCCTCTTCGATCACGCTGTAGGGCGCGGCCAGTTTGTCGGCGTCTTCGTCCAGTGCCATGGCCGACACCCGCACCGGCGCGAGCTGGTGTGTGGTGCCGGTGTCCTCCGCGTCGGCGCGCACGCTGGCACAGGCCAGTGTGGCGACCATCGCGGTCCCCGTCGCCAGCGCGAGCTGGCGGTATTTGCTCAACATGCGATTACCCTCGTGTGCAGTCGGTTTCCGGAATACGGGAAACGACCGCCGGCACGCGGATCAGAAGTGGTCAGCAATGCCGGCGGTCAGCCGGCGCGGGGTGGGTCCCGGCAGAGGTATTGCTCGCGGGGTGCGACGAGGCTGTGGTGGCGCGGTGGCGCACACCAGGTGTGGCTGTCGTGTTGCGGAATCTGCGGCAAGGCGGCGGTCGGCAGGGTGGCGTGGCCGGCGGCGCAGAGCTTGCAGGTGAGATCGGAATGCGACACGCCGGCATGGCCGGGCAGCGTGTGGTCGCTGTGGTGATCGCTGTGCAGTGAGTGGCTGGTGCCGAAATCGATGTGGCTGAGCGCATGCACGACGGCGTGGGCCTGGCCCACCACCATCATTAGCGCCAGCAGCCAGGGCAGTGCGCGCAGGGGACCTCTAGCGCGCATCGTCGGGTGACTCGGGTTGCGCGTCGTCCGGCAGTGGTACGCCGGGTACCGGATCAAAGCCGCCGGGGTGCCAGGGATGGCAGCGGCAGATGCGTTTCGTTGCCAGCCAGCTGCCCTGCAGGCTGCCGTGATGCACGATGGCCAGGCGGGCGTATTCCGAGCAGGTCGGGTAGAAACGGCACTGGTTGCCCACCCAGGGACTGAGCAGGAACTGGTACAGCCGGATCATGCCGAGCAGCAGGGGTTTCACCATGCACCCTATGAGGACGTGTCGTAGACGTGGCCGGGAAGGTGGCCGAGTGTGCCGGGCAGGTTATGATATGTTGTAACAAAAGTCCAGCCGGTCACGGGGTGATATAGTGAGCGCTTTCCGATTGCCGTGACGCTGCACCATGCCCGATGTCGCCACTCTGCTTTCTCCGTTTCGCCGCGCGTTCGGGCGCCTGTGGGGGCAGGAGGCCTTTGGTGACAGCCTGCGTATTCTGCTGGCGTTGTCCGGCGCGCTGCTCTGGAGCCATTTTGCCGCGCGGCCTGACTGGCTGATCCCCCTGTTTCTCGGTGTCATCGCCAGTGCGCTGGCGGAAACCGACGATAACTGGCGCGGCCGGCTGCGCGCGTTGCTGGTGACGTTGCTGTGTTTCGCGGCGGCATCGCTGACGGTGGAAATCCTGTTTCCCTGGCCGCTGCCTTTTGTGCTGGCGCTCTCGCTCGCCAGTTTCGTGCTGGTGATGCTCGGTGCGCTGGGTGGCCGCTACGCGAGCATTGGTTCGGCGACACTGATCCTGTCTATCTACAGCATGATTGGTGTCGACCAGCGCGGTGGTGAGACGCTGGCGCTGTGGCAGGAACCGCTGCGGCTGCTGGCCGGCGCGGCCTGGTACGGACTGCTGTCGGTGCTGTGGCAGGCCCTGTTCACGCAACAGGCCGTGCAACAGGTGCTGTCGCGGGTATTTATCGAACTCGGTGAATACCTGAAGCTGAAGTCACGCCTGTTCGAACCCCTCACGCAACTGGATGTGGAAAGCCACCGGCTGGCGCTGGCACAGCAGAACCGGCGCGTTGTCGACGCCATGAACGATGCCCGTGATGTGATCCTGCACCGGCTGGCGCGGCGTCGTGCCGGGCAGCGTGTGAATCGCTACCTGAAACTGTATTTTCTGGCGCAGGACATTCATGAGCGCGCCAGTTCGTCGCACTATCCCTACCACCGTCTGGCGGAAGCCTTTTTCCACAGCGACGTGATGTTTCGCTTTCAGCGTGTTTTGCGCCAGCAGGGCAGCGCCTGCAAAGCGCTGGGCCGCGCATTGCGACAGCGGCAGCCGTTCGATTACGGCGCCGCGCCCAACCCCGCCTTCGATGACCTGCGTACCTCCATGGCGTGGCTGACGTCGCAAGGTGATCCGGCACGGCGCGGTCTGCTGCGGCTGCTTGGCGCGCTGATGGACAACCTCACCTATCTGGAAGATCTGCTCACCCGTGCCGGCCGTCCCGATGCGCTGGCGGCGGAGCAGGACAGCACGCTGCTGGATCATTCGCCACGCACGACACGGGAAATACTGGCGCGTTTGCGCAGCCATCTGACACCGGCGTCCTCGGTGTTCCGTCACGCCGTGCGGCTGGCGCTGGCCCTGCCAGCCGGCTACGGCCTGATGCATGCGATACATGCTGAGCAGGGTTACTGGATATTGCTGACCACGCTGTTTGTCTGCCAGCCCAGTTTTGGCGCCACGCGGCGCCGGCTCGGTCAGCGTGTCACAGGCACTCTGCTCGGGCTGGCGCTGGGGTGGGCGTTGCTGGATCTGTTCCCGTCATCTCTATTGCAGGCACTGTTTGCCGTGGCGGCAGGTGTGCTGTTCTTTGCCACGCGGCACCGGCGTTACCGGGTGGCCACAGCGGCGATCACGCTGCTGGTGCTGTTCTGTTTCAATCAGGTGGGCGACGGCTATGCACTGTTCTGGCCCCGGCTGATGGACACGCTGCTCGGCTGCCTGCTGGCGGGCAGCGCGGTGCTGCTGATTTTGCCTGACTGGCAGGGACGCCGGCTGGATCGCCTGCTGGCCGCGATCCTTGCCAGCCACGGGCGTTACCTGAGGCAGATCATGCACCAGTACGATACTGGCAAGCGGGACGACCTGAACTATCGCATTGCCCGGCGCGAGGCCCACAACGCCGATGCTGCCCTGGCGGCCATGCTGGCGAATATGGCGGAGGAGCCGGGTGGCGTGCGCGGTGATGTGGAAAGCGGGCTGCGTTTTCTTGCGCTGTCCCACGCGCTGCTGAATTACCTGTCCGCGCTGGGCGCGCACCGTGACCTGCTGCAGGCGCACGCCAGTGATGCACTGATTGACGACGCTGTGGAGACGCTGGCGGACTGGCTGGACGCCATGGCGCGAGCCCTGTTGCAGGGGCAGCGGTTACCGGCGGGCGGTGAGCGCGTGGACACGCTGGCGCAGGCGCTGGAGGATATTCCCGATGACATCGACGAGGGCCATCGCCGGGTGCAGTCGCAACTGGCGCTGATCTGCCGGCAGGTGATGGCGCTTTACGACAGCCTGAAGCCCGCCGATTAAAAACGGCGCGACCTTCACTTGCCCAAAAAACCGCGACAAAGTGCCGTAGGGTGGGTAGAGCCAAAGGCGAAACCCACCATGTCCATGCGCCGCACTGCTCCCACAAAACCAGCGAAACTACCTGTCACCCAAATCAGGCTACCTGTCACCCAAATCAGGCAGTTTCGATGATTTTGCGGGAGTGAATAATGGGCATGGACCCGGTGGGTTTCGCATTCGCTCTACCCACCCTACGGCATCGAAATTGCCCACCTTTGGAAGTGGGTGGTTTCGATGATTTTGCGGGAGTGAATAATGGACACGGACCCGGTGGGTTTCGCGTTCGCTCTACCCACCCTACGTCACATCTTGCGGGACCAGCGCGTCCCCTCGCGGGTGTCTTCGAGCACGATGCCGGCCTCGTCCAGTTGCTGGCGGATGGCGTCGGCGCGGGCGAAGTCGCGGGCTTTTTTTGCTTCGGCGCGTTCGGTGATCAGGGCGTCGATGTCCTCGCTGCCCAGATCATTGTCGCCACTGCCTTGCTGGAACCACGCGGACGGCTCATGCGTCAGCAGGCCGAGCAGGTCGGCGGCGGCCAGCAATTCCGCTTTCAGTGCCGGTTTGTCGGTGTCATCGGCCTTGTTCAATGCAGCGGCGATGCGGTGCAGTTCGCTGATCGCTTCGGGCGTGTTCAGGTCGTCGCACAGCGCGAGGTTCACCGGATGATCTTCGGCTAACCGGTAACCGGCCTGCGGTGTCACCTGCTCTCCCCGGCCCAGCAGAGCGTAATAGAGGCTGTCCAGCGTTGAGCGCGCCTGTTGCAACACCTCTTCGCTGAAGTTCAGTGGGGAGCGGTAATGCGCCGACAGCAGGGCAAAGCGCAGCACTTCGCCGGGGTAGACTTTCAGCAGCTCGCGCACCAGACGGAAATTGCCCAGCGACTTGGACATCTTCTCGCCGTCGATATTGATATAGCCATTGTGCAGCCAGTAGCGCACATAGTCGGTGCCGTGCGCGCAGCAGCCCTGGGCGATTTCGTTCTCGTGGTGCGGGAAGATCAGGTCCTGGCCGCCACCGTGAATATCGATCAACGGGCCGAGATGGCGCGCAATCATCGCCGAGCACTCGATATGCCAGCCCGGGCGGCCACGACCCCACGGGGATTCCCAGCCCGGCTGGTCATCGCTGCTTGGTTTCCACAGTACGAAATCGCCGGGGTATTTTTTATAGGGCGCCACTTCCACCCGTGCGCCGGCCAGCATGTCGTCCAGTGAACGCTTCGACAGGCGCCCGTAGTCGGGCATGCTCTGCACATCGAACAGGGCATGGCCTTCGGCCGCGTAGGCGTGGCCCTTTTCCACCAGTGTCTCGATCATGCCGATCATGTCGCCGACGTGCTCGGTGGCATGCGGTGTGAGGGTCGGTGGCAGCGCGTTCAGTGCGGCCATGTCCTGCTCGAACGCCTCGGTGAAACGTGCGGTCAGCGCGCTGATCGGTTCGCCGTTGTCGCGGGCGGCGTTGATGATCTTGTCGTCGATATCGGTAATGTTGCGGGCATACACGACCTGCGGATACAGGCGCTGCAACAGCCGGAACAGCACGTCGAACGCCACCACCGGGCGTGCGTTGCCGATATGCACATAGTTGTAGACGGTGGGGCCGCACACATACAGCGTGATCCGCTCCGGGTCGATCGGGGTAAAGATTTCTTTCCGGCCGGAAAGCGTGTTGTGCAGGGTCAGTGTCGGCATGGCGGTCAGTGTTTGTCCGGGTACAGGTCAGCAGGGTCGATGAGCGGGGCCTTGTCGAGCACCAGTTGCTCGCCGTCGGCGCGCCAGTAGAAGCAGTCGCGGCGGCCGGTGTGGCAGGCCGGGCCGGTCTGGTCCACGTTCACCAGCACGGTGTCGCCGTCGCAGTCGATGCGCAGCTCGATCAGTGTCTGTGTCTGGCCGGAGGATTCCCCCTTGCGCCACAGGCCGCCGCGTGAGCGTGAGTAATAGCACACGCGGCCGGTGCGCAGGGTGTCCTCCAGCGCCTCGCGGTTCATCCAGGCCATCATCAGCACTTCGCCGGTGTCATGCTGGCGGGCGATGGCAGGCACCAGGCCTGCTTCGTTCCAGCGCAGGTGATCCAGCGCCTGCGCCAGCGGCAGGGTGAAACCGTTTGGTTGCTGCTCGTTGTCCTTGAACATGATGTCCTCAACCCGGTGTGCGGGTGCCGTCCTGCATCAGTGTGATCGCCTCGGCCAGGCTCACGACCTCGGTGTCGCGGCTGCCCAGGCGGCGAATCGCCACCTTCTCGTCGCTTGCTTCCTGCTCGCCGATGACGAAGATCACCGGCACTTTCATGGACGAGTGCTCGCGCACCTTGTAGCCGATCTTCTCGTTGCGCAGGTCCATTTCCACCCGTACGCCAGCGGCTTCCAGATCGGCCTTGACGCGATAGGCGTAATCGTCGGCCGCATTGGTGATGGTGGCGATGACCACCGGCACCGGCGCCAGCCACAGTGGCAGGTGGCCGGCGTGGTGTTCGATCAGGATGCCGATGAAACGCTCCATGGAGCCGAGGATGGCGCGGTGCAGCATGATCGGGCGCTTGCGCTGGGAGTGCTCATCCACGTACTCGGCGTCCAGCCGCTCCGGCATCATCGGATCGAACTGCACGGTGCCCATCTGCCAGGAGCGGCCGATGGAATCCTTCAGGTGATACTCGATCTTTGGCCCGTAGAAGGCGCCTTCGCCCGGCATTTCTTCCCATTCCACCCCGGCGCTGGCCAGTGCGGCGCGCAGGCCGGCTTCGGCCTTGTCCCAGGCCTCATCGGTGCCGATGCGTTTTTCCGGCCGCAGTGCCAGCTTCACGGAAATATTCTCGAAGCCGAAATTCGCGTACACCTGCATGGCTTGCTGGTGGAAGGCGGTGACTTCTTCCTGCACCTGTTCTTCGGTACAGAAAATATGGCCGTCGTCCTGGGTGAAGGCGCGTACCCGCATGATGCCGTGCAGCGCGCCGGACGGCTCATTGCGGTGGCAGCCGCCGAATTCCGCGTAGCGGATCGGCAGGTCACGGTAGCTGTGCAGCGCAGCGTTGTAGATCTGCACATGGCCCGGGCAGTTCATCGGCTTCACCGCGTAGATGCGCTTCTCGGACTCGGTGAAGAACATATTGTCCTGGTAGTTGTCCCAGTGGCCGGATTTTTTCCACAGGCTCACGTCCATGATCTGCGGCCCGCGCACTTCCTGATAGCCGCTCTGGCGGTACACCTGCCGCACATACTGCTCGACCTTCTGCCAGATGGCCCAGCCGCGCGGGTGCCAGAACACCATGCCGGGGGCTTCTTCCTGCTGGTGGAACAGGTCCATCTCGCGGCCCAGCTTGCGGTGGTCGCGCTTGGCGGCTTCCTCAAGCTGTTTCAAGTGATCGTTCAGCTCGTTCTTGTCGCGCCAGGCGGTGCCGTAGATGCGCTGCAGTTGCGCATTGTTGCTGTCGCCGCGCCAGTAGGCGCCGGCGACTTTGGTCAGCTTGAAGCCGTCGCCGAGCTTGCTGGTGGCGGGCAGGTGCGGGCCACGGCACAGGTCGATGAAGTCGCCCTGGCGGTACAGGCTGACGTCCTCGCCTGCCGGCAGCTCGCGAATGATCTCGGCCTTGAAGGTCTCGCCCTTTTCCAGGAAGAAGGCGATGGCCTCATCGCGGTCCCAGACTTCGCGGCGGATCTCTTCGTTGCGGCGCACGATATCCTGCATGCGCTTCTCGATGGCCTTGAGGTCCTCCGGCGTGAACGGCTGCTCGCGGTGGAAGTCGTAATAGAAGCCATTTTCGATGGTCGGGCCGATGGTGACCTGGGTGCCGGGGAACAGTTCCTGCACGGCTTCGGCCATGACGTGTGCGGCATCGTGGCGGATCAGCTCCAGCGCATCGGCGTCCTCACGGGTGATGATCTGGACGGTGGCGCCCGCCGGGACGGTCAGATAGACGTCCCGCAACTGGCCATCCACTTTTACGGCCAGGGCCTGTTTGGCCAGCTTTTTACTGATGCGTTCGGCGATCTCGCTGCCGGACACGGGCTGCTCAAATTCCAGGGCCGCCCCGTCGGGCAGCCGGTACGCTATGCTCATGGGATCAGGTCGTCGGCTTGTGGCTAATAGGGTTGGATAGCCGGCTGATGGTAGGCAATCAGCCGGGGGGCTGCAAGGGAACCCCTGAATAGCTCCCCGGCACTTCTGCGAGCGCTAGAGCGTGTCCTGGCAAGGCGCGACGTGCCGCCAATGGCCGTAGCCCTTGGCAAGCGGCGCAACGCAGGCAGGGCATGCTCTAGCGCTCGCCCTTTGGGGCTTTCCGGGCGGCTTGCGCACTGCGTTGCAATTTCTCGACGTAGCACGCTATGCCTTCAAAATTGCGCCTTGTTCGCAAGCCGCCCGGAAAGCCAGAAATGCCGGGGAGCTATTCAGGGGTTCCCAAGGAAAGTGCCTGCGCTGGCAGGGTGCCAGCAGGGTTACATGCTGCCCTCATGCAGTAACAAAGCGATGCTATGCGCCCCCTGATGCCGGGGCTATTCTGCCCCGAGTTACAGCCCAGGATGGCGTCATGGACCAGTTCAGCCCGCAGCATTATCAGCGTCTTTTGCGTGTCGCGCAGCGCATCACCATGCAGCGTGACACGCTGCGCCTGTGTGAGGTGATTCTCGACGAAGCACGCCTGCTGGCGCAGGCGGACGGCGGCATGTTGTATCTGCTGGACGACGGTGCCGGCGGGCGCGCACCGCAACTGGAGTGCGTGCTGCTGCGCTGGCCGGCCCTGGTGCTCTGCCAGGGGGGCGCAGGCGGTGTGCCGGTCACGGCGGCGCCGGTGCCGGTGGGCGCAGGCAGCTCGCATCCTGCTGCCCGCGCGGTGCTCAGCGGCGAAGTGCTGGTCGGTCCACAGCCGGGCGAACTGGCGGGGGTGCCGCCGGACATGCGTGATCAGGTGGAGAACAGCCTGGTGGTGCCACTGCTCAATCATGGTCGCGAAGTGCTCGGCGTGTTGCAGCTGTTCAATGCCCGGGACGGCGAGACCGGTGAAGTGACGGATTTCCCGCCGCGTCTTCTGGCGCTGGTCTCCGGCGTGGCCAATTACGCCGCCATCGCCCTGCATAATGTGCTGCTGGTGCAGGAGATGGAGCAGTTGCTCGATGCCTTTATCAAGGTGATTGCGCGCGCCGTGGACGAGAAAAGCTCGCACACCTCCGGCCACTGCCAGCGGGTGCCGTTGCTGACCGAACTGCTGGCCCGGGCCGCCTGCGAGGACCAGCAGCGCTACGCTGACTTCAGCCTGAACGACGATGAGTGGTATGAACTGCGTGTGGCCGCCTGGCTGCATGATTGTGGCAAGCTGACCACGCCGGACTCGGTGCTGGACAAATCCACCAAGCTGCACACCCTGCATGACCGCATTGAGCAGGTGGCGACGCGCTTTGCCGTGCTGCGCGCGCAGTATCAGGCGGAGTGCGCTGCCGCCGTGGCGGCGGCGCCGCAGGCAGAAGAGACCCTGACAGCGGTGCTGGCACGTACGCTGGAAACGCTGGCAGACGAACTGGCGTTCTTGCGCCGCATCAATGTCGGCAGCGAGCGCATGGCCGAGGCCGACCAGCAGCGCGTCCGCGAGATCGCCATGCGCGAGTGGCGTGATGCCGACGGTGTGCTGCAACCGCTGCTCAGTGATGAGGAGGTGGCCACGCTGTGTATCGTCAGGGGTACGCTGACACCTGCTGAACGGGACGTCATCAACAACCATATCCAGGTCACGCTGGACATGCTCGAATCACTGCCGTTCCCGCGCAAGCTGCGCCGGGTGCCGGAATACGCTGGCGGCCATCACGAGCGTATCGACGGCACGGGTTTTCCGCGTGGCCTGACCGGCGAGCAGATGTCGCTGCCGGCGCGGATGATGGCGATCGCTGATGTGTTCGAGGCGCTCACTGCGCACGACCGCCCTTACAAGTCACCGATGAAAATTTCCGAAGCGCTGGGTATCCTGCGACGCATGCGCGATGCCCGGCATATCGACGCGGGGCTGTATGAACTGTTTGTCCGCGCCCGGGTCTGGGAAGACTATGCGCGCCAGATCCTCGACCCGGCGCAACTGGATGTGAGTGATGCGAGTTCTTATCTGTAGTCTGTGTCTGTTGTTGTCTGTGGCCGCCCAGGCGGCGGATTCCCTGCTGATCACCTTGCATGGTGACCCGGCGCCCGGCGCCCTGCTACGGGCGGAGGTGGTGCCGGGTACGCAGGTGTGGCTGGGCGATACGCCATTGCGTGTCAGCCCGGCGGGCCAGGTGCCGTTCGGCTTCGGGCGCGACGCAGAGGGCGAGGCGGTGTTGCGGCTGAAGCGGGGCGCGCGCGAAGAACAGGTCCGTCTGCCGCTGTCGCCGCGGGAATGGAATATCCAGCGCATTGAGGGGGTGCCGCAACGCACGGTGGACCCGCCACCACCGGAAGTGCTGGCGCGCATCCGGGAAGAAACGGCGCAGGTGCGCAAGGCGCGTGACACCGACAGCAGGCTGGATTTTTTCGCCGGCGATTTCATCTGGCCGCTGACCGGCCGCATCAGTGGTGTGTACGGCAGCCAGCGTGTCTACAACGGTGTGCCCGGCAGCCCGCACCTGGGCCTGGACATCGCCGCGCCCACCGGGACGCCGGTGGTGGCGCCGGCGAGCGGCGTGGTGACGCTGGTGCATGACGACATGTTCTATTCCGGCGGCACCCTGATCATAGACCACGGCTACGGTGTCTCGACCACGTTCATTCATCTGAGCGAAATGCTGGTGCAGGCAGGCGATGAGGTGACACAGGGGCAGGCCGTCGCCCGTGTCGGCGCGACCGGACGCGCGACCGGCCCCCATCTGGACTGGCGCATCAACTGGTTCCAGGAGCGGCTGGACCCGACCACGGTGGTCGGCCCCATGCCATCACGCTGAGGGCGCCACCGGGGAGGGATTCACCGGTTCCCCGGCCGGTGTGCTTCGCTGCGATTGCCGCCGGCTGCCAGCGCGTGTGACAGCGCCTGGTCGGCGGCCTGCAGCAGTGAATCCGCACTGGGTTCCCGCAGGCCCTCCGCAGCCGCCACGCCACAACTGAGCGTCACGATCTGGTGCGGGCTGCCGAAGTGCGGAATGCCCATCGCCTCCACCTGCCGGCGCAGCCGCTCGGCCAGGTGCAGGGCATCGAAACCATTGCCTCCTTCCAGCACCAGTGCCAGCGAACGGTCGCCGCGCCGGGCCACGAAGTCGCCGCTGCTTGCCACGATCCGTTGCGCGGTGCGTGCCACGGTGGCCAGGCAGAACAGCGCTTCCTGTTGGCTGTAGGTGGCCTCCAGTGCGTCGAAGTGATCCAGCGTGCAGATCACCACAGCGACACGTGGCGGCTGATGATAGGCAAAGTGGTTGCGCAGCCGCTGATCCAGTGCGGTGCGGCTGACCACGCCAAGTTCCTGGTCCGGTTGCAGCACGTCCGGCTGGCCGGGGTCCAGGGACGGATACAGGCCCCGCCGGTGCAGGTTCAGCAGGCTGGCCTGCAGGAAACGCTGGCGCTGCAACCGCTCGTTGAAGAAATGGCTCAGCAGCAGGATCAGGATGAACGAGAGAAAGAAAAACGTGGTGTGGTAAAGCTGCATGCCCTGCAGGGCCGAGAAACCGACGGCGCAGACCAGAAAACCGCCGGCCGAACCCAGCGCCACGGTCAGCGCACAGCGAAAAGGCACGCGCGACACGGTGCTCATGAACGTCAGCGGCAGCAGCATCCACAGCAGCGTCATGGTCTGGTAAACCGGCGCGCTGAAACGGCAGATATACAGTTGCAACCCGTTCATCAGCAGGACCACCAGCGGCACCATGAGTGCCACATGGCGACGGGCCAGGGTGCAACTCAGCAGCAGGCCCACCAGCAGCAACACGCCGGTCACCAGCGCCCGCGCCGGCAGGGTGATACGCAGCAGGTCCAGGTCTGTGCGCCATTCAATCAGCGTGGTGATGGCATACAAGGGGATCGCCACCAGGACACCGATCCGGGTGGCCAGCACCTGGGCTGCGTGCTGGCGATGCCAGAAGGCCTGTTCCAGGCTGGTCGGGAAGCGCAGTTGCCAGAGAGGGCGGTGCAGCAAGGCGTTAAGGCGGTCGAGTTGTGCCACCGGCGTGTCGGGGGCTGGGCGGTGCTGCGCAGGGGCCTTCCCGGGCAGTGTCGTCATGGAGAGAGCACCCTTACCGAACCGTCTTCATCGACGCAGGCGACACGGTTGCGGCCGGCGCCCTTGGCCTGATAGAGCGCTTCGTCGGCCAGGTGGATCAGTTGCTCTGCGGAGTCGACGCCTTCGGCGGTACAGGCCACGCCGATACTGATGGTGACCACGCTGTTGCTTTTTGAATTGCGGTGCGGGATGCCGAGCCGTTCGATGCGGGCGCGCATGCGTTCGGCAAACACCAGCGCGTCTCGCAACCGGGTGCCGCCGAGCACGATCACGAACTCCTCGCCGCCGTAGCGGGCGACGAAGTCGGTGGCCCGCTGCACCATGGCCTTGGGCACCTCGGCGACCGCTTTCAGGCATTCATCACCGGCCTGGTGGCCATAGGTGTCGTTGTATTGCTTGAAGTAGTCGATATCGAACAGCAGCACGGCAACGCTGTCCGGGGCGCCGCGCGCCTGGTGCTGCATATTGTGCAGCAGGTTGCTCAGGCGCACGTCCATGCCTCGCCGGTTGACGGCGCCGGTCAGGCCATCCTCGGTGGCCTGGCTTTCCAGGGACCGGTTGGCGGCATGCAGTTCGCTGCGGTGCAGATGCAGTACCCGGTCGGAAAGGAAATGCTGCCTTTGCAGACGCTCAAAGAAATACTGGCCGAACAGGCTCATGACCGTGGCGCAGGTAGTAAAAGCGGTAATCACCAGTGCTTCGGCATAGCTGAGGTGGCTGAGGCCAAACAGGGTCGCCGCCAGCGCACCGAGGATGGCCAGGCTGGTGGGCAACGCCCAGTAGAGCTGAATGCGAAACAGGCTGCCGAGCAACAGGATGGCCAGGAACGGGACATAGAAGTAGGCATCCTGCAGCGGATGGTCGACCTTGAGCCCCAGGTACAGGTGGATGCAGGCCGACACCAGTGCCATGCCGGCCACTGCCGGTTGCAGCCAGCGCAGGGCATGGCGGCTTGCCAGCAGCACCCCGACTGTCGCCATGGCCGCCAGCAGACGCGGCCGCCAACTGATCTCGGTGGCTTGCGGGGCCACATGGTGCTCGACCACAAAGGCCACGAGATACACCAGTAGCATCAGAATGGTGGCAGCGGGGATCAGCCGGGCGGCATCGTCGCGGAACTGTTCACGGAAGGCGCTTTCCAGCCGTGCCGGCAACGTCAGGTGCCACGGCAGGGCCAGGTCGCGTCCATTGGGTAATGACTGGTCTTCTTGTACTGCCTGCTGACTGTTCATCCCTGCCCCTGACGTCCCGGTGGGTCCCGGGTAGCGCAAACAACCCCTTGCGGCTCAATAGATTACCACCGGCGGGCAGGCCGCCACCAGTTGCCGGGCGCGGCTGGCCGACAGGCTGTGACGGCATTCTGCAATCATGGTGGCCGAAAGAGACGCTGCCCTGTTCCGGCCTCCCTGCCCGATGGCGGGGCAGTGAACGGTCATAGAGTTTACACATGACCGCTGAATGGCATTCAGGTTTTGCTGTGCGGAGAAATTTCTCTGTCAGAAAAACATCGTCGAAAAGTGGTTTTTATGCTGCGTGTTGCGGCGTTCTCTCGCGATCCTCAAAAACAAAAAAATCCCTGGGTATCAAAAGACAATCAGCTTGATATCAGGCCGATATCTGACCTGTTTTTTGCAGCCTTTGCCTCACATTCGTTCGATATCAGCGGATGTAAAAGAGCCATCACCTTTGCTCTATCTTAGAAACGTGGCGTGAAAAAACAAACATAGCGCGTCACGTTCTGCCATCAGCAAGCCATGACGTGTTGCTGATAAACCAAATCAGTATTAATCGGAGACAAATGCATGAATATCAAACTCAACGAACTGTCCGTACAGACGAAAATCGCCGAGATGCCGGATTTTCTGAAACGCCGTATGGATGAATTTTTCCTGGAGCGGTGGGGGAAGCTGTGGGGGGGCAAGCATATCCTCCGGGGTCGCATTCCTGACCGGCAGTCGATCCAGTTGTTGAGCAACGACTATCTGAGCATTGCCGGACACGAGGAAATCGTGAAGGCGCAGGTGGACTGTCTGCTGGGCGATACCCAAAGCGTGCTGATGTCCGGTTCGTTCCTGCGCGGTGACAACCACCAGCGCCGGTTCGAGCGGCGCATGGCGGATTACACCGGCTATGAATCGTCGATCCTGGCGCAGTCCGGGTACGCCGCCAATGTCGGGCTGATCCAGGTACTGGCGAGCGACGGCGTGCCGGTCTACATGGATATGAACGCCCACGCTTCCATGTGGGAAGGGGTGATCAGCGCCGGCGCCCAGGTGCGGCCATTCCGCCATAACGACCTGGAGCACCTGCGGCGGCAGCTGAAGACGTACGGCCAGGGCATCGTCTGCGTGGACTCGGTGTACAGCACCATGGGCGCGCTGTGCGAGCTGGAGGGGGTGGTGGATGTGGCCACCGAATTCGGCTGCCTGATCATCGTCGATGAATCCCACTCTCTGGGGACGCATGGGCCGTTTGGCAGTGGCATGGTGCGCGAATATGGTCTGAATGACCGGGTGCATTTTGTGACGGCCAGCCTGGCCAAGGCGTTTTCCGGGCGTGCCGGCATTATCCTCTGCAGCAAGACCTTCGAGGAGTACTTCTGGTGCACCGCGCGAACCGCGATTTTCAGTTCCTGCCTGCTGCCGTATGAAATCGCCGGTCTCGACAAAACGCTGGATATCATCATTCGTGATGGCTGGCGGCGTGAGGCAATGCGGATGAACGCTGATTTCCTGCGCAACGGTCTGACCGAACTGGGCTACAACGTCTCGGCCAGCCAGTCGCAGATCATCTCGCTGGAAGCCGGGCCGGAGAACCTGACCCTGAAACTGCGCGAGGCGCTGGAGGAGCGCGACGTGTTCGGCTCGGTGTTCTGTGCCCCCGCGACCGCCAAGAACCGCTCGATGATTCGCCTGAGCATCAACGCCGGCCTGACGCTCAATCAGGTCGGGCATGTGCTTGATGTGTGCGCGGAGATTCGTGATGAAGTGGGTATGTGGGACTGGGCGTCGACCCGGCGTCTGCACCGTGACGTGGGCGCACGTCAGCGTGCTGTCGGCTGATAGACCCCGGGCCTGAGCCAGGGAAGGCCTGGAAAAGCCTCGGCTTTTCCGGGCACTTTCCCTGGGTCCGGCCGCCGCAGTTCGGGCGGCAGAGCTATGCTGAAGGGCTTACTGCTTGTCGAGTTCTTCCAGGTACGCCATGTAGCTGGAGGTCTCGCTGTCGTATTCAATGTCTGCCGGTGGGCTTTCCACCAGCGCACAGAACCAGGTCTGCTCGCCACTGACCCGCGTCGCTGCATGGACGTAATCGTCCCAGAAGAAATCCTCGTCCTCGTCGAATTCGTCCGGTGATGCCCACAGCCACGGCACCGCCTTGCCGGACGAAATGCGTTTCATCAGAGCCGCCGGCGGCTTCAGGCCGCGCAGGTTGAACAGGGTGCGTTGCAGGTCGGTTTCGCTGTAGACCACCAGGCGCCAGAGCTGGCCGGTTTCGCTCACCATCAGAAAACCGGTGGGGTCTTCGACGTAGTAGTACTCGGCGACATGGTGCCGGGTGACCAGATCGAAGAAATAGCGGATGAAGTCGCCATCGTAGAGGAAGTCTGGCGCTTCCAGTGCCAGCGTGCTCTGGATCAGCGAGGAAATCTCGGAGAAGTAACGCCGCTGCAGGTCATTGATGGTCTTGTTGATGCGCATCGTGATCTGCGGATCGCTCTTCATCATGAAGTGATCAATGATGCCGGCATTGAAGGCTTCCACGGCGATCTTTTCGTCCGCCACGCCGGTCAGCAGGATTTTCTTGATGCGGTGGTTGCGAATGCGCTGGCAGAACTCCAGGCCGGTCATCTCCGGCATGTCGTAGTCGACCACCACCACGGAAATGTCGCGGAAGCGCTCCGGGTTGCTGATCTCCTGCTCGATCAGAGTCAGGTCCAGCCGGATCACCCGGTTCGAAGCGGTATTGGACGGCTGCTGGTAGTAGGAGAAGCAGCGCTGGTCCAGCGGCGTGCGCTTGGCACGGCCGTTGAGCATCGCCAGACATTCCACCGCCGAGGAATAAAAGACGCAGGCCAGTTTCTCATCCAGCTGCAGGCTGAAATTATCGAGAAACCGTTCGTTGTCATCCACCATCACCACGGTGGTGGGGTGAAAATAGGGCTGAATGACAGGCTTCAACATGATTAGCGACCCCGGGGAAAAGACAATTCGAACAGTGTGTATTCGCCGAGCCTGGACTCGCAGCGGATGCCGCCGTGCAGGCTCTGCATCACCAGCCGGCAGAATGACAGCCCGAGCCCGGTACCCTGATCAACGGTTTTCGACGTGTAAAAGTAGTCGAAGATATGTTTCACCTGGGCGCGCGGAATGCCCGGCCCGGTGTCCATGAAAATCAGCCGGTTGGTGTCCACGCCGCGGCTGCTGCTGATGTGGATCACACCCTTGCCGGCGCTGATGACACTGTGCAGGGCGTTCTTGGTCAGGTTGAACAGCACATGCGTCACCAGAAGGTCAGACCCATAATATTCAAAGTCCTCGCCTTCCTGCCACTGTACCAGATGCCGCTCGCGCTCGGATTTGAACGGGTACCGTTCCAGCGCCCGGCGGATCGTGTCGTTGATCGAGTGATTGCGGAAGTTGTCCTGCTTGATGGTGGTCTGCCCGGCACTGAGCAACAGCATGTCGATGATGGTATGGGAAAAGTCGATCTCTTCCTGGATACGGTTGGCCGCGTCGCTGAGCTGGTCCAGGCGTGTGCTGCGAATACGGCGCACGTCCAGGCCGGCTTCCATGGCCGCGCGGTGTGCTGTGACCAGGTGCGGCAGGTATTGGACCAGGCCGGAGGTGGCGCCTTTCATGCCTGACAGGGGCGTACGCAGCTCGTGGGCGATATTGCGGCCAATGGCGGCGTGGGCGTTGAGTTTTTCTTCCTTCACCATATTCGCGGTGTAGTTGAAGATGCTGCCGGCTATGACCACAAACGCGTAGATCGGCAATTGCTGCATGTAGGCGGAAAAGGCAGCGGCGCTGTCTGCCGTCAGCAGGAAAGCCATCCAGCCCAGCAACGAGCCGAGTACGGCAATGCAGATCACCAGCAGCCAGTCGTACACGGCCAGCACCAGCATGAACAGCGCCGCCATGGTACTCATGCTCCAGACCAGCGACAGGTCGTTGCGCAACAGCATGTAGGTAAAGAAGAACGGCAGGGCGTAGCTCAGGGCAAAGACCCAGTAGCCGGCAAAATAGCGCTGCATGCGTGCCGGCCACAGGCGATAGAACAGCAGCGGGATACAGACCAGCACGCCGCCGATACGCAGCCACACGCTTTCATACGGCTGCGGGAAGACAAACTGCCAGATGAAGTAGTAAAGCGGAAAGCTCACCAGACCAAGGACGCCGACCATGGGCGCATTGTGGCGAGAAAAATGTGCGCTTTCGCTGATCGACTGGTTGAGACGGGAGACAATCATCAGGTATCGGCACGCATGACATAAAAAGGCTGGCCTGTTGGCCAGCCTTGGTGAAGCACTGAAGCGGTTGCCCGCTGGATCAGCGCAGCAGTTCCAGCAATGCGCGACGACGGTCGCCGGAAAGACGACGGAAGCGCTCGAGCAGACGTTCTTCCTGCTGGGCGGCAGTCTGTTCGTCGGTCAGTTGCATGTCCGGACGCGGATGATCGCCATTGACGGCGTACAGCTCCGGCGGGGCTTCGCTGACGCCATCTACCGGCGCCGACAGGCCCAGACTTTCTTCCAGTCGTGCAACAATTTCCGAATTCATGCTGCGATGGTTGATACGGGAAATTTCCGAGATCATGCCGCGAATGCCTTTCGGCAGGCGCACCACGAATTTTTCCACTTCTTGTCTTGTTTGTACGGATGCCTTTCTGTTGTCCATCACACTCCATCCTCCCGACAAAAACACTTAAATATCATAATGATAGCAGTCTGTGCTGCATGCCAACCCGATGATACTACACCCCAAACAGGAGCGTGCCTCAGTACTGATTAGCATCATGGTGTGGCTGCAGCGCATTCTGGCGGCGTCTCCGGGGCCAAGCCCGAGGGCGGATTCCACCGGCTGACGCGGCCTGACGGGTCAAGTGACCTGTGCCGGGGCAAGTGACATAATTCGCCCTGATTATAATCTCGGCATTCTCATTCACAGAACGAATGACTGGCAGGAAGCCCTGCCGGCAAGCCCGTCCAGAGAGTTCCATCATGAACATAGGTCGCGTTGATCTCAACCTGCTTAAGTATCTCGATGTTCTGCTGCGCGAGCTGAACGTCACCCGTGCCGCCGACCAGCTCGGCATCTCCCAGCCGGCCATGAGCAACGGCCTCAAGCGTCTGCGGGAACTGTTCGGGGACCCGCTGCTGATCCGCACCTCCAATGGCATGAACCCCACTGAGCGGGCGCTGGAGCTGCAGCCGCTGGTGCGTCAGGTGCTCGCGCAGACAGAGGCGATGCTGACCCCGGACGAAGAATTCCTGCCCGACAGCAGCCGCCGGGTGTTCCGCATCATGACCAGTGACTACGCCGAAGCGACGCTGGTGCCACATCTGGTGCGCCGCCTGCGGCTGGAGGCGCCGAATGTGGTGCTCGACTTTCTGACGCCCTCCGACGTCAGCTATGCCGACATGGAGCAGGGCAGGGTGGACCTGGCGATCAACCGCTTCAACGAGATTCCCCGTTCCTTCCATCAGGTCACCCTGTGGAAGGACTATTTCTCCTGCCTGCTGAACCGTGGCAACCCGCTGGCGCGGGATTTCAATCTGGATGCCTACCTCAGTGCCCAGCACATCTGGGTGTCCAAGACCGGCTTTGGTGTCGGCTTCGGCATGAACCCGGAGAAACTCGGTGGGCTGGGCTGGATCGACCAGGCGCTGGCGCGGATCGGCAAGACCCGGCGCATCTCCATCTTTACCCGGCACTATCAGATGCCGGCGTTGCTGGCGATGAACAACGACCTGGTGGCGACGCTGCCAAGCCGGGTGGCGCGCATGCAGGCCCAGAACCCCCGGCTGGTGATCAAGGACCCGCCGTTCGTGATTCCGCGTTTTGAACTGAAGATGGCCTGGTCACCGCTGCTGCATCACAACGCGGCGCACCGCTGGCTGCGCAAGCTGATTCAGGAAGAGGCCGGGAATATCCTGCGCGAGGACCCGGACGAGCGCGAACAGGATATTTGAGCGGGTGACGCTAAGCGTTCGGTCGGCTTCTCAACCCACCGGCCCCCTTGGCCCCAGCGACCCTGCTTCCGCCAGCGCCCCTTTCGCCACCCCTTCAAAGGCACGCACGCGAAAGTGCTTGCCGGGCGCCTCGTCGGCGAGCTGGCGGGCGATGTGCTCGGCCAGGTGCTCCACGGTGGAGTCGGTGTCGATCAGGTAGCAGTGATCCTCGGGGATCAGCAGCTCGAACAGGCCCTGCTCGGCTTCATAGCGGAAGCGGTGGTGTGGCACTTCATCAATGTAATAGGTGCCTTCCAGGTCTTCGCGGGTGCCGATGTAGATATCTTCCCAGCGGTCGGCCCAGAGTTTCTCCCAATAGCGGCTGCGACGGCCGTTCTCGAAAATCTGGATGCAGGAACGGTGGCCGTGGGCGATGCGCTGGCAGTTGCCGTCGTGTTTCTTCAGGCCGTGGGAGTAGTGGTAGCTCGGTGCGGTGCCGATATCTTCTTCGCGCAGCGTCAGCACCAGCTCGCGCACGTTGGCGGGCAGCACGGGCTGGACGATATCCAGCAGGAACAGGGTCAGGGTGCTTTTGGTGACCTCCGAGCCTGGCAGGAACACGGTGCTGCACTCGGGCGCCTTCATGCGCAGGGTGCCGCCCTGATAGACCCACTCCAGATTGACGTCACCGCCCGGCTGGCCGGACACCAGGTGATCGCTGTCGGCGGGTACCACCAGCTTGTGGTCCACGGTGGCGTCCACAGCCCGTTTCACGGCTTTCTTGATCAGGCCAAAGTCGAACACCATGCCCTGATCGTCGAGATCGCCGGTCAGTTCCAGATCAACGATCCAGGATTCGCCCACCATGCCGCGTTTGCCGTGCAGGTAGGAGAAATCGAGCACTGTCAGGTTATCTACGAAGAGGGTTGCCATGTCTGCCTGCTTGTCGGTCGTCACCACGAGAATAAAGCGGCGGATATTATGACAGTTGCGGCCAGCCGGCTCATCCTACCGTCGGGCGATTTGTTGATTATTAACGTTACAGGTGTGAACCGTGCCACGCCGGCAGTGACGGCTCGTAGACACTGGCCATGCCGGTGGCGCTGGATTAAGGTGATCCTCCCGTGGCGTGCGGTGGCCCTGGCAGGGCGGGCGGCACGCCGGATCCTTTTTTCCGCAGTGAGACCGGGCAATGGCCGATACCATTTTTTCCAAGATCATCAGCCGGGAGATTCCGGCCAACATCCTGTACGAAGACGACCAGGCGCTGGCCTTCGCAGACGTCAATCCGCAGGCTCCGACGCACTTTCTGGTGATCCCGAAAAAGCCGATCCCAAAGCTTTCTGATGCCACACAGGACGACCAGTCACTGCTGGGTCACCTGCTGCTGGTGGCGAACCAGGTGGCGGCGGAACAGGGGCTGACCGATTTTCGCCTGAACGTGAACAACGGCGCCGGTGCCAGCCAGACGGTGTTTCATCTGCACATCCATGTGCTGGGTGGCCGGCCATTCAGCTGGCCGCCGGGCTGAGGCGCGCCGTCAGCGGCTCAACCAGCCGATCAACTGCCGTGTCACCGCCTTCGGCGCCAGCTTCTCCATCGTGACCAGCCCGTTGAACTGCAGGCCGATGGCGTGATGCACCGCCTTGCTGTCCACTGCCCGCCAGGCTGCGCGGGCGACTTTCTCCGGGCCCATGTTGACGCCCAGCTTGCGCAGCACCGGCGGGATGAACGCCTGTTGTGACAGCATTGGCGTGTTCACGAACGGCGGCATCAGGTCGCAGACGTGGATGCCCTGCTCGCGCCATTCCAGGTTCAGCGCCTCGGTCAGCCCGCGTACCGCAAACTTGGAGGCAGAATAGCTGGCCAGGTGCGGGATGCCGTGCACGGCCGAGGCGGAACTCATGTTGATCACCACGGGGCGCTCGGCCTGTTTCAGCCAGGGCAGGGCGGCACGGGTCATGATGATCAGGCCGAGCACATTGATGCGCAGGGTCTGTTCGTGCTCGGCCAGCGGTACGTCATCGAAATGCCCGGTGCGCAGGATGCCGGCGCAATTGAACAGCACCCTCAGCCCATGATCCCGGGCGAAATCATCCACCGCGGCCTGTGCCGCCTCGCTGTCGCTGACATCCAGCGCCCGGTGCCAGGCCGGCGCGCCGTCGGTGCCGCGCAGGCCGCCCGCGATGCGCTCCAGATCGCGGTGATTGATATCCAGCAAGCCCACGCGCCAGCCCTTCTGGTGGAACAGTTGCGCGGTGGCCAGGCCGATGCCGGAAGCGGCACCGGTGATCAGAATGCTGTTGCTCATTGCAGTCCCCGTTGAATAAAGGCCGCCATGCGCGCGATGGCGTCGTCAGCGCTGCTGAGGACACCCGCGTGCACGGCAAAGACGTGCCACATGGTCTGGTAGATCACGGTGTGGTGTGCGACGCCGGCGCTGGCCAGCGCCTCGGTAAGCCGCAAGGTGTCGTCGGCCAGGATTTCATCGGTGGCGCCAATGGTCAGGCACGGCGGCAGGCCGCGCAGGTCGGCGCGCAGCGGCGAGACATACGGCAGTTCGCGCCGGGCCGGCGCGTACAGGTCGGCAGCGTGCTCCAGCGTGCGCCAGCTCAGCATCACCTCATCCGGCTGCCGGGCATGCTGCGCGGCCGGGTGTGTGAGGTCCGCCCAGGGCGAAATCAGGATCAGGCCGGCTGGCAGGGGCAGGCCGCTGTCGCGCAGGCGCAGTGCCGTGGAAAGCGTCAGCCCGCCGCCGGCAGAGTCGCCGCCGATGAGGATGTTCTCCGGCGCATAGCCCTGCGCCAGCAGGCCCTGGTAGGCCGTCACGGCGTCGTCCTGTGCCGCCGGGAACGGATGCTCCGGTGCCAGCCGGTAATCGGCTACGAACACCCCCGCCCCGCTGATCTGCGCCAGATGGCTGGTCAGCGCCCGGTGGGTGCCGGGGCCGCCGACCACGTAAGCGCCGCCGTGCAGGTACAGCAGTGCCCGGGCAGGTTCGCTGTCGCGGACACGCAGGTATTCGGCCGGGACACCGTCGAGCGATACTGCGCTGCGCTCGACGCCGCGCGCGGTCAGGGTGGTCAGCGCCGACAGCCGCAGGCCGCGGCGCAGCATCGTGACCGGCACTGCCGGGTGGAACATCGGTTTGACCAGCGTGCGCAGCGCCAGCCGCAGCGCCGCCGCCGCCAGTTGCTGGCCGCGCCGGGTGTCAGCGGGCAGTAAAGTGGTAGTCATCCGGATTGATCCGTCTCGTCAGTTGCCGGTAGCGGAAGGTGAAGCCCGGCCAGTTATTGGTGTTTTTGCCGCTGTCGGTCTTGTACCAGCTTGTGCAGCCCTTGTCCCAGACGGTGTTGCGGATCTGCTGCTGCAACGCCAGATTGAAGACCTGTTGTGACGCCTCGTGCACTTCCAGTGAGCGCGCGTTGCGTTCGTCCATCGTCCTGAGGCTGTCCATCACATACTGGATCTGGCTTTCCAGCATATAGACGATCGAGCTGTGGCCGAGGTTCGTGTTCGGGCCGTACAGCATGAACAGGTTCGGAAAACCGTGCACGGTGATGCCCAGGTAGGCTTCGGCGCCATCGCGCCAGGCCTGGTTCAGTTCAATGCCGTCGCGGCCGGTGATCTGCATTGGTGACAGGAACTCGGTGGCCTGGAAGCCGGTGCCGTAGATCAGCACCTCGGCAGGATGCTCGGCGCCGTCGCGGGTCCGCACGCCGGTGGCGGTGATGCACTCGATACCGGTATCGATCACTTCGACATTGTCGCGGGCCAGCGCCGGATAATAGTCGTTGGAGATCAGCACCCGTTTGCAGCCGATCGGATAATCCGGGGTCAGCTTGCGGCGCAACACCGGGTCCTTGATGTGCCTGTGCATCAGCGAGCGGGCCTTGCGGGTGTACAGGGTCAATATTTGCTGTAGCGCGGTGAAACCGAGCACGCGGGTTTCGTACAGCGAATAAATGCCGCCACGGCTGATTTTCTGGAGCAGCGGTGAGCGTGCGATCAGGGCTTTTTCCAGCCGTGTGTAGGGGCGGTCGGCCTTGGGGATCACATAGGGCGCGGAGCGCTGGAACAGCGTTAGCCGGCTGACCTGCGGCGCAATGGCCGGTACGAACTGGATCGCGCTGGCGCCGGTGCCGATGACGGCAACCTTTTTTCCGGTCAGGTCGAGGTCGTGACGCCACTGTGCCGAATGAAAGGCCGGGCCCTGGAAGTGGTCGATGCCAGGCAGGTGGGGAATGGCCGGGCGATTGAGCTGGCCCGTGGCGGTGATCAGGTAACGGGCGCTGACCGTCTCGCCACCGTGGGTCTCGATACGCCACAGGCCCGCCGTCTCATCGAAGCGGGCGCCGGCCACTTCGGTGCCGAAGCGGATATGCCGGTACAGGTCATACTTGCGCGCACAATGCCTGAGGTAATCGAAGATTTCCGCCTGCGGGGCGAAGCGCCGCGACCAGTCCGGCTTGCGCTCGAAGGAATAGGAATACAGGTACGAGGGCACATCGCAGGCGGCGCCCGGGTAGCTGTTCTCACGCCAGCAGCCGCCGACGTCATCGGCCTTTTCCAGCAGCACCAGCGACTCCCGGCCCGCTTTCTTGAGGTTGATGGCCATGCCCAGGCCGCCAAAGCCGGCGCCGATGATGGCCACTTCAAATGTGTTCTGCATGACATATCCCGATCACAGTCCCTGATGCTGGGGATGCTAGTGCAGGCCGGGCGGCTTGTTTATGGCCGCAGCGGCCATTAGATTGTGATTTTCGGACATCCGGTCGAGTGGCATCATGGATCTTCAGGCGCGGCGTGGCACCGCCTCGGTACAACTGCTTTGTCAGCTTGGTGAGGAGCTGGGCGTCCCTGTGGCGACCTGCCTGCGTGACACCGGGCTCACCGACGCGCTGCTGGGCGATCCGCTGGCCGAGATTACTGCCGGGCAAGAACTGCATCTGGTCCGCAATCTGGTCGCGCAGATCGGCAGCGGCCCCGGCCCTGGCGTGCTGGCCGGGCAGCGGTACCACCTGACCAGCTATGGTATCTGGGGCTTTGGCCTGGTCAGCAGCCCCAGCCTGCGCAGTGCGGTGGAACTCGGCATCCACTATCTGGACCTGACTTTCGCCTTTGCCCGCATCTGGCTGGAAGAGGCCGGCGGGGAGGCGCGCCTGCGTCTGGACGGCAGCCACCTGCCAGAGGATGTGCGCGTGTTTCTGCTGGAGCGCGACGCGGCCGCCATCGCCACGCTCCAGCGAGAGTTGTTCGATACGCCGCTGCCGCAGCGGCGCGTCTGTTTCCGTCATGCGGCCCCGGCCGACCTGACGCCGTATGAACAGATTTTCAGCATCATGCCGATGTTCAGCCAGCCGCTGGACATGGCCGCGTTCGATGCTCGCCTGCTGGACCTGCCGCTCCCGCAGGCCAACAGCCATACGCGCCGGTTGTGCGAAGCCCAGTGCCGCGACCTGCTGGCCCGCCGCCGCGCCCGCGCCGGTCTTGCCGGGCAGGTGCGCGAGCAGTTGCTAGCGTCGGCGGCCAACATGCCGGACATGGAGCAGGTGGCCCGGGCACTGCACGTCAGCTCCCGTACCCTGCGCCGGCAACTTGAGGCCCAGGACACCAGCTTCCGCGCGCTGGTGGAGGAAGTCCGCCAGACCCTGGCGGAAGAGATGCTGCGGGCCGGGGGCTTTAACGTGGAAGAGGTGGCGGCCCGGCTGGGCTACGCCGAAGTGGCCAGCTTTATCCATGCGTTTCGCCGCTGGACCGGCATCACACCCGGCGCCTTTGCCCGCCATGCCCGTGCAGGGCTGTGACCGGGTGCGCGCCAGGCGTCGGGCGCCCGTGCTAGATTCGGTATCACTGGGGAACGCCTGATTGGGGAATCATCGTGAGCCTGACTTTATGGCGCCGCCTGCTGTGTGCGGTGTTGCTGCTGTGCAGCGGCGTGGCCGTGGCCGGCGAACTGAGCGACGACAGCGCGCAGTTCCGGCGCGACATACTGGATATCAACAAGCGTATGCTGCTGATGGAGGAGGAACTGCTGTTCCCCGCCGACACGCGCGTGACGCTGTTTCTCTCTCTGGATGTGGGCCGCTTTTTCACGCCGGACGCGGTCACGCTGAAGCTGGACGGCGACACCCTGGTGAGCCACCTCTATACCGAACGCGAAATTCGCGCGCTCAGAAACGGCGCAGTGCAGCGGCTGCACACCACCAACCTGCGCAATGGCGAGCATGAACTCACCGCCTTTGTCACCGGCATCGGCCCGAACGGCCGTGAAATTCGCCGCGCCGGCACGCTGACGTTCGAGAAGGCCAGCGGCCAGCACTATATCCAGGTGCGCCTGGAAGATGATGCGGCGGCGCAGCAACCCAATATCGTCTTCCGCAACTGGCAGTGATGCGCCGCGTCCTGTCATTGCTGCTGCTCGTGATGTGGCCGGCTGTCGCGCCGGCGACGCCGCTGCACGCGCCCCACCGCGTCGAAGACCCGGCCTACGGGCAGATCCTCTACGACTATTTCCAGCAGCAGTATTTCGCGGCGCTGACCACCACGCTGGTGGCGCTGGACAGCAACGCCCTGCCGACCCAACGGGATCGGGCACGGGTGATGCTGGGTGTGCTGTATATCGCCTACGACATGCCGCAGGACGCCGAGGTGCTGTTTGATGCCCTGCTCACGGAAGACATCGATCCGTCCCTGTCGACGCGCATCTGGATACATCTGGCCGAACTGTACTATCGACGCGCCCGGCCTGCGCAGGCGCTGGCCCTGCTTGATCAGCGCGTCACGCAGGTGCCGGACGATCTGCGTGAGCACTATCATGCCTTGCGCACCCGCATCCTGATGCGGCTGGGGCGCTACGACGAGACGCTGGCGGCACTCGCCCAACTGGACGCCGGCAGCCGCCTGAATGCCTACCTCAAATACAACCTGGCGGTGAGCCGCATCAACGCCGGGCAGGGCGAGGCTGGCCTGCTGTCATTGCGCGAACTGACCGCCTTGCCGCCCGGCGATGCGGAAATCAATGCCATCAAGGACCGTGCCCTGCTGGCGCTGGGGGTGCACCACCTGCGCCAGGGCGAGCCGCAGCAGGCTGCCTACTACATGGGCTTTGCGCGGCTCGACGGGCCGTATGCAGAACTGTCGCTGTTGCTGCACGCGCGCGCAGCGCTGGATCAGGGGGCGCCGGCGCGCGCACTCGGTTCGTTGCAACAGCTGGTGGCACGGCCGATGCAGTATGAACCGGTGCAGGAAGGTGCGTTGTTGCTGCCCGGTGTGTATGAAGACCTGGGTGACTACGCCGCCGCCGAACAGGGTTATCGCAACGCCATCGAGGGTTACACCGCACACTATCGTTACCTGGGAACGCTGTCTGAACAGATCCGTGCCGGTGACTGGTTCACCGAACTGCTCGGCGAGGTGCCCTGGAGCACGGCGATGGACCCGTTGCCGCCGCTGGTGCCAGAGCGCGCGGACAGTTTCGTCTCGTTTCGTGCGCTGTTTGCCTCGCATGCCTTCCACTCTGCCTGGCGCAATTATCACGAACTGCTGCGCCAGCGCCGCCTGCTGACGCGCTGGCGCGCCGCGCTGCCGGCCATGGAGCAACTGCTTGCCGCGCACGAAACGCGCCATCAGGAACGGGTGCCCCAGGCCCACGCGCTGCTGGCAGAGGTGGACGCGGCGCGGCTGGACCAGCAGCTTCAGCATCTGTTCGAGCGTCTGGATGCGGCGGTGCTGGATAACGACTGGCGTGCTTTGGGCGATGAACAGGAAACGCGGCTGTTGGCGGCCCTGACAGAAGCGCGTGCCCTGGCGGAAAAATGGGGCGACCGGGTGCGACCGAACGTGCGCGAAAAACTGGCCTTCTACGAAGGGCTTCTGGCCTGGGATCTGCAGGATGATCAGGTGCCGCGCCAGTGGCAGCACCGCAAGGTGCTGAATGAAGCGCAGCGGCTATTGCAGGATACCGATGCCCTGCGCGGGCGCGTCGCGCGCGCCGCCACCGACGACAGTGGCCGGCTGGCCCAGTGGCGCAGCGCACTCACCGACCTGACCCAGGCCGTGGATGAACTGGACGCCCGTGGCGAACAGTTGATGCAACGCCAGCAGGCCGCGATTGAAACGCTGGCGCTGGAGTGGATTGCGCGCGAACGCCCGCGGCTGAACGGGCTGGCGGCGCAGGCCTGGATGGCGCTGAGTGATGTACAAGCGCGCGCTGCGCGGTAGGGTGGGCAGAGCCAACGGCGAAACCCACCGTGTCCATGCCTGTTATTCACTCCCGCAAAATCATCGAAACTGCCCTCTCCACAGGCCGGCATTTCCGATTTGAAGCATTACCGAAAACGGCCTTTTACGAAGGTGAGCAGTTCGGGGTTGCGAAATGGCTGAAATTTCCTTTTGCGGAGGTCGGTAGTTTCGCTGTTTTTGTGCGAGCAGTGTGCGGCATGGGCGTGGTGGGTTTCGCCGTTGGCTCTACCCACCCTACGGCGCTCTTGTGACGGCCGGCAACGTTAAAGCGCAGTCAGGTATCGCGCTACGCCGTCTGCGGGGGCGCGCTCGCCTGTCCAGAACAGCTGCGCTTCGGGGTGGCCTGTGGCGGGTACGTCGTCACCGAGCAACTGCGCCACCCGGCGTGCAATCGCCTCGCCGGAATCCACCCAGGTTACCGACGGCCACAGCCGCTCCAGCATCGGCCGCAGCAGCGGGAAATGCGTGCAGCCCAGCACCACATGACTGACCGGGGCCGGTTGCGTCAGCCAGCCATCCAGGTGGGCGAACAGGCCATCCGGCGCGCGGCCTGACGCAACCCAGTCTTCCGCCCACTGCACCAACTCGCGGCTGCCGAGTCGGCGGACGCGACAGCCGGCGGCGAATTCGCGAATCAGGTTGTCGGTATAGGGACGGTTCACGGTGGCGGGCGTGGCCAGCAGGCCGATCTCGCCGCCGGGGCAGGCGCTGGCCGCGACTTTCAGTGCCGGCACCACGCCCACCACGGGAATGGCGAGCGCCTCGCGCAACGCCGGCAGCGCCAGCGTGCTGGCGGTATTGCAGGCCACCACCAGCATGCGCGGCTGTTGTGCCGCCACGGCGTCACGGCACACCTGCACCACCCGGGCGGTCAGGGTGGCGTCATCCTTGGTGCCGTAGGGAAAGCCGGCACTGTCCATCAGATAATGCAGCGGCTGGGTCGGCAAACGGCGACGGATTTCCGCGGCGACGCTCAGGCCACCGACACCGGAATCGAAGACCAGAACCGGGTGTGCAGTCATGCGTAGGGGCAGGTTGTGGATCAAGGCCGCAGTGTACCTGTTGCGGGTCGGGGAAAGACAGCCGCCGCAGCTACGGGGCCATCAGATCGTCCGAATAAAACACTTCGCCGTGCCGGTCGATCAGGATGGCCGAAATGCCCGGCAGCCGATTCGCCAGTGCCAGGCCCTGTTCCCGCCCCAGCACGAACAGGCTGGTGGACAGGGCGTCGGCATCGATACCGCGCTCGGCCAGCACGGTGACGCTGACCAGTTCACCGGCCGGCTTGCCGCTGGCCGGGCTGAGGATGTGATGCACATGCTCCCCGTCGCGGATAAAGAAACGTTCGTAGTCGCCGGACGTGGAGACGGCGATATCCGCCAGGGGCAGGGAAATCGCCACCGCTTCCTCGAGGCGTGGATGGCGGATACCGACCTGCCAGGCGCGCCCGCGCCGGTCGCCGAGTACGTAGCTGTCGCCACCGAGGCTGACATACGCATGGCGTACGCCCGCCTGCCGCAGGATGGCCACGGCGCGGTCAATGGCGTACCCCTTGGCGATGCCGCCGAGATCAATGCGCGTGGCCGGATGGTGCAGACGTAGCCGGCGCTGTTCATCCAGCGTGACCTTGTCCATGCCGACGCCGTCCCTGGCATGGGCCAGGGTGTCGTCATCCGGTGCGATGCCGGCGCGATAGTCGTACAGGTGGCCGACGCTGGCAAAGCTGATGTCGAAGGCGCCGTCCGTCAGGGTGGTGTAGTAACGCGACGTCTCGATCAGTTGCGCAAATTCTTCCGACAGCGTGACGGAGGTGTGCGTGGCCGTGTGGTTGACCCGATACAGCTCGCTGCCTTCCCGCCAGGGCGAATACTGCCCATTGATGCGATCAAACTCCGCCTGGATCAGTGCCACGGTATCGCGGCTGTCCTGCTCGCCAGGCCAGAACTCCAGCGTGGCGCGGGTGCCCATCACGTTCCACTGCGCCTGCACCCAGTCGGCGTGTGCGTCGGCGGCCAGCCAGCACAGTGACAGCAGGCAGGTCAGCAGCAGTCGTGGCACGCGTTGCTCCATCCGTCAGCGGCGTCAGACAATCGGCTGGAAAGCCGTCAGGCGTTCCATCATGGTGGCGTTGCCCAGGCTGTGCAGCGGGAAGCGGCCGGGGAACATGCCGGCCTCGCCATGCAAGGCCATGTAGTTCAGCAACACGGTTTCCACCAGCAGATTGACGTTGTTGGCGGCCGGCGAACTGGCGGTTTCCACCGACCCGTTGGCGCGCATCCAGCCAAGCTGCTGGTGACGTGCCTGTTCATCCGGCGAACCGCCGAGCAGTTGCGGCCGCCCGCCAGGATTGTAGACCAGAAAGAACGACGCCGCCGTGCCACTGCTGTCGCCGGTCCATTCGCCTTTGCCCCGGCCATTGATGGAATCGTCGATGCGGCCATTGCTCGACACCGAGCCGTCACTGAACACGTACAGCATCAGCGGCGTGCCCATGCGTGCGGCATATTCCAGGCAGGCGCCCATGCACCGGCCGGCGCGAAGGTCGCGCAGCTCGCCGGTGCCGCGTTCGCCGGTGTGGTAATCGTAGCCGCCGATGGTGACGCAGCCAGCGCCTGCATAACCGCCGATGACCAGTTTCATGATCGACGCGGTTTTGCGGAATTCGCTGTCACTGTTGAATTCGGCTTCGGTAAAAATACCGCCCTCGCCGACGATGTGTGTATCCAGCACCGGGTTCAGCGCGGACGGATCCCCGTAGCGGTCGGTGATATCCGCCGCTTCGATATACCCGCAGCGCATCAGCTCTTTCAGCACGGCATCCTGGGTCACGGCGGTATCCACCTGGCCGAGTTTGCTGTGGCTGATACGTGCCACCGCTTCCATCACTGCTACGGCATCGGACTGGTCCAGCAGGCCGACCAGCTTGCCGGTATTGACCAGGCCAGTGACATCCGAAGGGCGGTCCACCTTGGTCGGCCGCACGCTCGGGTCGATCAGCCAGGCGGGCGCCATGGAGTTGCCGCCGGAATCGGAACTGGAGGAGCCCGCCAGCGCCAGCAGTTCGCCGTTGGCGCCGGCCTTGAAGATGCCGTACAGCGGGTTGTGCGGATTGTTGGCGGTGTCGTTTTCCGAACGGGCCGGGATCACGCAGCCGTTGGTGCCGGCGCGGGCACCGGCGCTGGTTTTTTCCAGAATGCCCTGCAAAAAGCCGGAGTCGGTATGGAAGGCCAGGCCCAGGCTGCGATCAATGAACGGGCTGCCCAGTGACGGTAGCATGTTGCCCGGCAGGCCCTGCATCGAATAGCCGGCAGCAGAGAGAAACGCCTCCTGCCCGCCTTCGCGGCCCACCAGCACGTTCGAGCCGGCCATGCTGGCGCCGCCAGCCAGATCGAAGCAGATGAAAGGAATTTTGCCGGCACCGGCCACCTGAATGCCGCAGCCGGCCTTCAGGTTTTCCAGATCGGGCGCGAGCGCGGCCATGGCCGCGCGCGGATTACTGAACAGACTGAACACGCCCAGGCTGCTGACCAGCCCGGCGCCGCGCAGCAGGCCGCGCGCGAGAAAGTCACGCCGGGTCATTGGCCGGCCATGGTGCAGCCGCGTCAGCGGCATGTCCGGATGCAGTGGCGGTAAGCGTCTCATCCTGGCCTCCGTTATTTGATCAGCATGGTGGCGCCGCCGAGGGCAGCGGCGCAGGCGGCTTTCACCGCGGTTTGAGTCTGCCCGGCGGGGCAGGCGCCATTGCAGCGGGCCAGGCCGTCGGGCACACCGTCGGGGGCGCTGACCGGTTTCACGTCGCCGGTGGACAGCAGCAACTGCGTCAGTTCGGTGCGTACGCTGGCGTGGGCCGGCTGCGAATCCAGCCCGGTGCCGAGCATGCGCTCAAGCAGCGGGGTGATGATCTGGTCCTGCCAGTCCTGATCGCTGATTGATTGCGCGTTGGCGTGATAGTCGAAGCCGGTGAACAGCGGCGCGATGGCGGCATTGCCCGCCATCTCGGCTTCCACCAGAGCATTGCAGTATTCAATCGCCAACTGCGCCACGCCGATCTGGTGTGCGGTGAGGAAGCCGCCGAAACCGTCACTGATCGGCAACTGCTGCCGCACCAGTGAGAAGGTTTCCGGCACATCGCCCCAGGTGGCGGGTACGCCAGTGAGCGTGCTCATGGTGGCGTTGATTTCATCGAAGGTGCGCACGCCGATATCCGGCTGCGGCGCCGCCGGTACTTTCGGAATCGGCACGGGAGTGGGCTCGGTGTAGACGTGGGTGTGGCTGCCCAGCCGGGCGAACGACAGGAAGAATTCATCCTGCTCCTGGCCGACATCGAGCGCGATGATGGTGCCCAGCCGCGACAGGGGCTGCACCCCGCCGGTGTAGCCAGGGCCGCCGATTTCCGTGTCGAGCTGGCGCCAGGTCTGGCCGACGGTGATTTCGCGGCCGTTGATGCCGACGCGCAGGCCCTGCAACGTGGTGGCCGGCGGTGCCGTGTTGTCCAGATTGATGAAGAACGGCTCGGCAAACAGGTAGGCATAATTGTCGAACCGCGAGACTTCAAAACCGATGTAGGATTCCGGCGTGTTGATCAGCTCGCCGATGCTGAACAGCAGATAAAAGCGCTCGCCCACGCCGGCGGCGAAGTTCTGTGCAATCTGGGTGGCGTTGAGCGCGCGGTTGTGCACCGCGACAAACCGGATCACGCCCTGCCAGAGACGGTTGCCGGAGGCTTCGTTGCCCAGCACCAGCGCGTAGGTGTCGTTCCAGCTTTCCAGTGCCGAGGGCGCCACCGGGTCGGTGATGCCTGTGTCGGTGCCGTTGATATACAGGCGCCGGCCATTGACCGCATCAAACGTCAGCACGACGTGTTGCAGGCTGGCTTGCAGGCTTTCCGCCGGGCTGTCCAGCAACGGCTCGCCGTTGGCATTGGTGTTGTTGTGGCGCAGCGCAAAACCGTAACTCGACTGTTGCTGGCTCAAGGTCAGATTGCGCGCATCGGCGCCGGCCGCGTAGCTGACGATGTGCGCGTTTTCCTGTCCGGTGGTGGCCGGGATCACCCAGGCTTCCAGCGTGAATTCGCCGCTGCCGGTGATCAGGTCGCTGAGCTTGCGGCTGGCAGCGGTGTTGCCCTGCGCTTTGCCGCTGTTGATGCGGATGCCCCAGCCACCGACCCATTCCACATCGCCGGAGAGCGTCAGGTTCAGTTGCGGCTCCACGCCGCTATTGTCGAATGCGGTATTGCCGGTGCCGCTGCGGAATTCATAGCGGGCGATCACGTTGGCGTCATGGCGGCCGCCACTGGCGGCGAGAATGCCGTCGTCCAGCCGCAGTGCCTTGCTCAGTACCAGCGCCGTGTCCGGCTCGCTGACCGGAATGCCTTCGGCCATGGCGATGATGGCGTCGCGCAGCACGATGGCGTCATCCCCACAGACGCTCCAGCAGTTGTGCAAATCCTCGCGCAACCGTGCCACCAGCCGCGAGCCGTCCGGGTTATCCAGGTTGACGCTGTTCTGCACCGCCTTGTAGGCGTTGTCCACGTCGCTGGCGGCAAAATAGGGCGAGATCGGTGTGCCGGCGGCGTTCGGCACATGGCACTCGCTGCAATGCGCGGCGAGGATCGGGTGCAGGTGTTGCTCGAACAGGGCGGCGGAGGCCGGGAAAGTACGGCTGCTGCCCGGATCACGAATCGGTGGCGGCACAAACTCCACTTCGCCGGCATTGCCGTCGATGCTCTGGCCAGCCCAATTGTCGATCCATACCGTGATCTGGTCCGCGCAGGCATTGGCTGCGATGTTGTCATTGCCGATCCAGCAGTGGTGGCCGCCGCGAATCTTGCTGACCATCTGCGAATTGCCCGGCTGGCGCAGGTTCACCACGCCGTTGGCAGCGGTGTAGGCCAGGTTGATGTCGTCGTCGCGTACAAAGGAGGGGGCCTGGCCCCCGGTGCCGTGGCAGGCGCCACAGCGGTCGGCACGCACCAAGTTGTCCCACACATTGAGCTTGAACGCGACCACATCGCTGGTGCGGGCCACCGGGCCGGTGTAGTTCACGTCATCGTCATTGTTCGGCGGCGGGTTTTGTGTCACCGGCGCACCACTGCCGCCGCTGCCACCGCAGCCGGCGAGCACAAGCAGCAGCAGGGGCAGGCCCAGTCGTAAATGGCGCATTGCTCAGTCCCCCATGCAGTAGACGGCGGCGTCGACGAACAGGTCGCGCAACCGGTGGCCGTTGGCGCTGAACGCGGCGCGCATGCTCTCGACCTGCGACAGGTCTGCCGTGGACGCGGGGCTGCGCAGGCACACGGTGCGGAACGTCTTCTCTGCCTGGCAGGTGGCGAACGCCTCGCTGTGGGCGAGTTCCTGGCCAAGACTTTTTGCGCCCTGTCCGTGACCGGGCAGGCTGCCGTCCCAGCCGAGCACAGCGTTCTGGCCCTCGCGCCAGTAGTTGAGCCAGGTATCGTCGCCGGTTTCAAAACCGTGGATGAAATTGTTCGCGTTGATGCGGGACTTCGCCTGCACACGGGTGCCGGTGGCGGGGTCGGTCTGGCCTTCGCGGTTGTACAGGATCTCGCCGGCCGGTGAGCCTTCCGGGCCACTCCAGTTGTAGTAGGCGAAGGCGCCGGCCATCGGGTCCATCCCCGCGTGGCAGGCGATGCAGTTGTTCAGGAAGATGCGGCTGTCGCCGCCGGGGCTGCGGGTGATGTCCTGGCGAATGCGGTCGGCCGGCCGGGTGGCGTCCTTGAGTTGTTCCAGGTCGTGGCAGAGGTGGTTCATCAGGGTAAAGCGCAGCATGGCGCGGTTGGTGCCGGCGTAGAAAAACGACTTCGCGGCAGCGCGGCTGGTCATGATGCCGGCGGTGGCGTCAGCGGGCAGGCCATACAGCGCCGATTGCGAGCGCGGGGTGAGTACTTGCTGCAGCGGCACATGGGCGGCTTCCATGGCTTCAAAGTGCGCGTTGCTGGTGCCCGATGGCGCCGGCACATTGGTGTGGCCGAGTGCGCTGAGTTCGCCCTGGTCACCGGTGTAGACCACATCGGCGTACAGGACCTGGCGGAAGTCGCGATCATCGCGCACCAGCCCGATGACAGTGGCGGTGTAATCGTTCAGCGGCGCGAACACGTCGCGCTCGCGATTGGTCCAGGGTGTGGCGAAGTTCTTCAGCACCACGTTGTAGAAGCCGTCCTGCCCGGTCGCCATCAGCGCAGCCTCGCGGGCCTGCCCGGTGTCGATCAGGTTGGCCATGGTGGTCAGCAGCGCGTCTGAGGCGGGTGTGCCGGTCAGCCGATTGTGCATCCGTTGCGCCTGGTCACGCGCATTCGCCGCTGCCTCGCTGGCAGCCACAAGGCCACCCAGGCACAGCATCAGTGCAGTGACGCGTTTGATTCGTTTCATCCCCTCATCCCCCCGACGAGGTCGCAGCCCGCCATTGCGGCGAACGTCTGTGGTCTTTGTTGTCGTTCCGGCACCCACTATAACGGCCCGGCAACGCGGGTTTGCGCTACTGATGCACCCCCGTATAGTGAACCGCCGCCCAGATTTACAATGCAAAGTTGTTGATACTGGCGGTCTGACCGCCCGTCGGGGAAACGGGCGGTCGATCATGACAAGCAGGGTTCGGGGGCGATCAGAGACCGTGTCAGGGGAAACGTTTACACCTCGGTTGATCCGTGCCGGCATGATGCTGGCGGCTGCGCTGTGGCTGTCGGGCTGTGATCTGGGTGGCAGTGGTGACGGTGGTAGCGGTGATGTGGCGCTGCTGGACCGGCCGGTGGCGTATGTCAGCCGTGGCGAGGCACTGGATGACGACGGTGCGCCGTTGTCGCCCGTGCTGCGCGAGCCGGCGGCGTTCCTGCCCGGCGCCGTGCTGCATCTGCGAGACCTTGCCTCACCGAATGCCCGTGAGCGGGTGCTCACTGCAAACCTGTTCGATGGCCCGGTCGACATCCGCGACCTGTCCGTGAGCTTCGATGGCCGCCGTCTGCTGTTCGCGCTGCGCGCACCGGAAATTCCCAACGCCGATGACGACGAGCAGCCGACCTGGAATATCTGGGAATATGACGTCGACAGCCAGCAACTGCGCCGGGTGATCGGCAACGACCTGATCGCCGAGGAAGGCCAGGACCTGGCGCCACGCTACCTGCCGGACGGTCGCATCCTGTTCGTCTCCACCCGCCAGCGGCAGGCCCGTGCGCGGCTGCTCGATGAAGGCAAGCCGCAGTTCGCGCCATTGGAAGAAACGCGGCGCGAATTTGCCGTGGCGCTGCATGTGATGAATGCCGACGGCACCGAACTGCGCCAGATCAGTTTCAATCCCAGCCACGATCTCGCGCCCATGGTGATGGACGACGGCCGTGTGCTGACGCTGCGCTGGGACAACAAGCAGAACCGCAACAGCCTGGATTTCTTTGCCCTGCACCCGGACGGCACGGCCACCGGATTGCTGTACGGCAGCGACCGCCAGAACCCGGACCCGGATGGCCTGCAATTCACCCGCCCGCGCTGGTTGCCGAATGGCGACCTGCTGGTGATGGCGCGCGAAAACGGCGGCGGCTGGGCCGGTGTGCCGCGCCGGCTGGCCGTCCAGCGTTTTCAGCGCGCCTCGCAGCCACTGCCGGGCGAAAGTGCTGACGGTGCCGAAACCGAGGTGCTGGGCCTGCCGCTGGCGCCGACCATGGAAACACTCTCCGCCGGCGGGCGCGTGGCCGCGCTGGCGCCGCTGTTTGATGGCACCGACCGCTATCTGGTGGCCTGGTCGCCGTGCCGGGCGCAGGTGGGCAACAGCCTGCGAGCCTGCGACGACGATGTGCTGGCAAACCCGGAGGCTGAAGAAGCCCCGCCGGCCTATGGCCTGTGGATTTTTGATCGTGTCAGCGGCACCCAGCGTCCCGTCGTGCTGCCGCAGGCGGAGCGCATCATCAGCGACGTGGCAGTCATGGCGCCGCGCTCGTTGCCGCCGGTGCTCGCCGACGGGCAACCCGGTGCCGGGCTGGACCCGCTGCTGTTCGAACAGCTCAGCGGCGTGCTGGATATCCGTTCCGTGTTCGATATGGATGGCGCCTTCACTGTGCAGGGCGCCCGCCCCACGGGTATCGACACGCTGGCGGATTATCGCGACCCGGCGCTGATGACGGCTGCGCAACGCAATGTGCGTTTCCTGCGCGTCAGCAAGGCGGTGCTGATCCCGGACGATGATGTGGTCGAGGTGCCGGGCGCTGCCTTCGGCCGCAGTGCCGCGTTCGGCATGCGCGAAATCCTCGGCTATGTGCCGGTGGAGCCGGACGGCTCGGTGCGCGCCATCGTGCCCGCCAACGTACCGCTGGACATCCAGCTGGTGGATGCTGCGGGCCAGGCGCTCGGCAACCGGCACGGGAACTGGCTGACAGTGCGCCCCGGTGAAACGCTGCAATGCAACGGTTGCCACGCGCCCAACAGCGCCGTGCCCCATGGCCGCTTTGATGCCGTGCCGGCGCCGTTGAACGACGGCGCGCCGGTGACCGGCCTGCCGTTCCCGAACACCGATCCGGCGCTGTTTGCCGATGCCGGCGAAACCATGGCCCAGGTGCGCGCGCGCCTGCTGCCGCAGGACCAGGCGCTGCGCCCCGACCCGGACTATGTCGACATCTGGACCGACCCGGCCGTGCGCGCCGTGGACGATCCGCTGCGCCTGGGCTACGACGCCCTGGCCACGCCGGCGCCGGCCACCGAGGACTGCCTGGCCGACTGGAGCACCTTGTGCCGCGCCATCATTCACTATCCGAACCATATCCAGCCGCTGTGGGACCTGCCGCGCGAAGTGGACGACAACGGCACGCTGGTGGACGTGACCTGTTCAGGCTGCCATACGCGCCGCGACGCCATGAGCCAGTTGCAGGTGGCGCCGGCACAGCTGGAACTGACCGGCGATGCCTCCGGCCAGCAGCCCCTGCACATGACCAGCTACCGCGAACTGCTGTTCCCCGACACCGAACTGACCCTGCAGGACGGTGCCCTGGTGGAATTGCTGGTGCCGCTTATTGAAAACGGCCAGCCCGTGTACGAAGTGGATGAAGAGGGCGAACTGCGGCTGGATGAAAACGGCGACCCGATTCCGGTGATGGTCCCGGTACAGCTCGGCCAGCGCATGAACCCCGGCAACGCCCGTGGCAGCGCGCGCTTTTTCCTGCCGTTCGCCAGTGGCGGCAGCCACGCGGGCTGGCTCAGCCCGGAAGAAATACGCCTGCTCAGCGAGTGGCTGGATGGTGGCGGCCAGTATTACAACGACCCGTTCGAGGTGCCGCAGACATGAGTGGCTGGCGTGGTCTTTTTTTCCTGCTGTGCCTGCTGCCGGCGGTGGTGTCGGGCGACACACTGACGGTCACGGTGGCCGATCCCTTTATCGAACTGCGCACCGGGCCGGGGCGTGGCTATCCCGTGTTCCATGTGGTGGAGCAGGGGCAACAGATCGCCTTGCTGAAACGCCGCACGCAGTGGATTGAAGTCCGTGCACCGCGTGGCCATCAGGGCTGGGTCAGCCGTGCGCAACTGGCGCGTACGCTGGATGACACCGGCGATTATGTGGCGCTGGAAGAGCGCGAGCTGGCGGATTTTTTCAAACCCCATGCGGAATTTGGTGTCTTGGTCGGCGAGCTGGACCGCACCACGGCATTGAGTGTGCAGGCCGGCTGGGCCTTTACCGACCGCTTCCAGCTCGCGCTGTCATGGACAGAAGCCAACAGTGATTTTGCCAGCCGCCGGTTGCTGGATGTGTCGCTGATGAACCAGTTTCTGCCACACCGCCGGTTATCGCCGTATGTGCTGGTCGGTGGTGGCCGTGTGGAAGTGGATCCGCGCACGGTGCTGGTCCAGTCCAGTGACCGCAGTGAGCGTTCGGTGCATGCCGGCGCCGGCCTGCGGCTCTGGCTCACGCGCGGGTTCGTCTGGCGCGCGGAATACCGGCATTACGTGTTTCTCACCACCCAGGATGACAACGAAGAGCTGGAACAATGGCGAACCGGATTCAGTGTGCTGTTCTGAGCGCCGCGCTGGCGCTGACCACCGTGCCGGCCCTGGCCCAGGTGCCCGGTGACCTGTCACCGGAGGTCACCACGCGGCGGGTCAGTGAAGCGCAGATCGAGGGCAGCAATATCGAGATCGGCCTCTACGGCGGCCTGATCAATATCGAGGACTTTGGCAGCAGCGGGCTGGTCGGCGCACGGCTGGGCTATCACCTGTCCGAGGATGTGTTTTTCGAAGCGGCGGTGGCGCAGGCGAAAGCCGGCGACAGCAGTTTCGAGACGCTCAATCCGGGGGTGTCGCTGCTGGAAGGCGATGAGCGGGATTTCCGCTACTACAACTTCTCGGTGGGTTATCAACTGCTGCCGGGCGAAGCCTTTCTCGGCTCACGGCGTGCCTATAACAGCGCGTTTTACCTGCTGGGTGGGGCCGGTTCGACACGTTTTGCCGGCGATGATCACTTCACGCTCAGCCTGGGTGCGGGTTATCGCCTGATTCTGGCCGACTGGCTCACACTGCGGATGGAAATGCGTGATCACCTGTTTGAACTGGATATCACCGGCCGCAACAAGACCACGCACAATCTGGAATGGACGCTGGGGCTGGGCGGGTTTTTTTAGTACGGAACACGACAAGAAAAAGCACGAAGGGGGAAACATGTCGATACGTCAGATGATCACACGTGGCTGCGCGGCCATCGTCCTGGCCGTGGCTTGCGAAAGCGCCGTGGCGGACGTGGTGCCGGCACCGGATTTCACACTGAAAAGCCGCAGCGGCGAGAACATCCGCCTGAGCGAATTGCAGGGGCAGGTGGTGATGGTGAATTTCTGGGCCTCCTGGTGCGGCCCGTGCCGTCAGGAAATGCCGCAGCTGGACGACCTTTACGAAGAATACCGCGACTACGGTTTCGAACTGCTGGGCGTCAACGTCGATGAAAATACCGCCGATGCGGAAGCCTTGCTGGCGCGTATCCCGGTGGATTTCCCGATCCTGTTCGATCCGCAGGGCTCACTGAGCAAGGCCTGGGAAGTGGATGCCATGCCCAGCACGGTGCTGATCGACCGTGACGGCAATGTACGTTACCTGCACCGGGGCTATCGCAGCGGCGAAGAAAAAATCTACGCCGAAAAGCTGCGCGCACTGGTGCTGGAATAACCCGGGAGCCACTGCATGAAAGCCGTCCTGCCTGTGCTGTGCCTGTTACTGCTCACCGGTTGCGCCGTACAGCCCTGGGTGCAGCCCTACGAGCGCGCCCGGCTGGCGGACCCGATCATGAGCCGCGACCGCAGCCCGGCGGCGTCCGCCTATCTCAAGCATGTGCATGAATCCCGCGAGCGCGCCCGTGGCGCGGAAGATGGTGCCGGGGGAGGTTGCGGATGCAGTTGAAGCCTCTGGTCTGGCTGTTGCTGTGGCTGCCCGTGGCCGCCCAGGCAGCGGTGCTGGCGGAAGAACGGCTGGACGTGCTGTATCACCGCTACGACGGCGGCGGCATGGACATCAAGGGGCCGTCGGTGCTGGTGCGCAAGAACTTCGCCGAAAAAGTCTCGGTGAATGCCAACTACTATGTTGATCAGGTCAGCGGTGCCTCGGTGGATGTGGTCACCACCGCCAGCCCCTACACGGAAGAGCGCATTGAGAAATCCATCGGCGTTGATTACCTGACCGGGAAAACCATTTATTCCGTCGGCATCAATGCCAGCGACGAAGATGACTATATTGGCCGCACCGCGTATTTCAGTGTCAGCCAGGATTTCTTCGGCGACCTGACCACGGTGTCATTCAGCTACGCCCAGGGCGATGACGAAGTGCGCCGCCGTGGCGACCGTGCCTTCAGCGAGGACCTGAGCCGGCGCAGCTACAAGGTGGGGCTGAGCCAGGTGCTCACGCGCGACCTGATCGTGAGCCTCGGCCACGAGCTGATCACCGACAGCGGTTACCTGAACAACCCGTACCGCTCGGTGCGTTTCCTCACGCCCACCGGTTATGCCTACCAGCCGGAAGTCTACCCCGGCACCCGCACCAGCGAAGCCTGGGCGCTGCGGGCCAGTTATTACCTGCCCTGGCGCGCCGCGCTGCACGCCGAGCACCGCTGGTTCGAGGATTCCTGGGGCATCGAGGCGCGCGACTGGAGCCTGGCCTTCGTGCAGCCGCTGTACCAGCACTGGCTGCTGGAGTTGCGCGTGCGCCAGTACCGTCAGGAAGCGGCGGATTTCTACAGCGATCTGTTCCCCTACCAGGATGCGCAGAACTTCATGGCACGCGACAAGGAAATGAGCAGCTTCAATTCGCGTTCCTACGGCGTCTCGGTGAGCTACCAGCAGCGTTTGGACAGCCTGCGCTGGGCGGAGCGCTTCGGCGTGCAGCTCGGGCTGGACCGTTATGAATATGACTATCGGGATTTTCGCGATCTGCGGGTGAATACCACGGCGGGGCAGGAACCGCTGTACAGCTTCGATGCGCTGGTGACGTCGTTCGTGGTGACGCTCTGGTACTGACGGAATGCCATGATTGATCTCATCATGATATGCCGTGATCATGCACGCTTCTGATCGGGGGTTTCATGATGACAAGAACACTCTGCGCCCTGCTGACAGCCATGCTGTTGTGCGGTTGCCAGTCCATTTATCGCCCGCAATCCGGCAATGAACCGTTCGGCTACCAGGATACCCGCCTGAGTGATACCGAATACCGCATCTCGTTTGAAAGCTGGCGCAGCGGCGATCGCACCCGGTTGCGGCCGCTGGCGGAATATCGTGCCGCAGAGCTGGGCGCGTCGCTGGGTTATGGCTGGATGCAGATCGTGGAGGCCGACTACGTGATGCGAGAGGACGCTGCGCTGGGTAACGACGCGGCCCCGATTACCCGGGGGGCAGGCACTTCCTCTGGCGTGGTAGCCGAGGTGACGCCGGGTATGGGCATGCGACAAATGGTCTACGAGGTCTCCCTGCGGGTCCGCTACCTGCACGAACAGCAAGACGACGCCATTAATCTTGTGACGATGCTGGCCCGGCCCTTGCCCTGATTTACGGCGCCGGCAACCCGATCTCGCCTTCGTGATCAAACTTCAGCGGCAGCGGGCTGCCGCTGACCCGCGCGGCACCCTCAATGCGGTAATGCAGCGGCTGGCCGGATTTGTAGTCGAGCTTCTGCAGTTGCCGCAGCGTCTCGAACAGCCCGGTCACCACCCGTGTCTGCACCAGCGCATCGCCCATGGCCGGCACGGTGACTTCCGCATTGGTCAGGCCACGGCCGAACGGCTGGCCTTCCAGGAACACCTGATAATCCAGCGAGCGCAGCGTCAGCGGAAAGTCATTCGGGTTGCGGGCGCGCAGCGTCAGCGCCCATTCCTGCTCCAGCATGGTGATGCCCAGCAGCTCAACGTTGGAGAGTGTCACCTCCGGCGGCTCGGCATTGCGCAGGCTGGCGCAGGCACCGAGCAGCAGGGACAGGCACAGCAGGGTCACGAGGCGTAGCGGCATGAATCGGGTCTCCGGTCAGTGTGAGGCATGTTCAGGCAGACCGTGATGCGGCCCGCCGGTTCGGCGGGCCGGCGGGGTTCCTTTTTTCTTTCACAGAGTGTCGGTCAGCAGCACGCCGAGGCTCACACGGTTTTCGTAGTCGTCGTAGTTGATCAGTGAATCCCCGTAGCCGGTAAAGACCTGGAAAATGCCCTTGAAGCGGCTGGAAATGGGGAAGGTATAGTCGATTTGCCCGGCACCCCGGTTTTCGCCACGGCGCAGGTTGTTGCGCAGCATCACCTCCACCACGTGATTGCCGAACGGGCGCGCCACGGTGAGTTCGAAGTTGCCCATGTATTTTTCGATGTCCGGGTTGTCGTCGCCGCGCGGCGACATCGGGTCATCCTTCTTGTTCTCGGGAAAGCGGTACCAGCCCATCAGTTGCCAGTAATACTGCCCGGTGCGGGCCACATAGCTGCCGAACAGCCGGTCCCAGCCGCGCGAGGTGGGCACGTCCTGGCCGTTGGACTGGTGCACATAGCCAAAGCTGATCAGCTCGGAATCCACCGGCCCGAACTGCCAGTCCACCGTGCGGGTGACGAACAGCTCCGGCATGTAGTTGGTTTCCCGGAATGGCCGTGACTGCTCCTTGTTGTAGACCTGGAAAAAGCTGACCTGCGTGTAGGCGAAATACACGTTGTAGTAGTCCAGCACCTGCGTGACCAGCGGCATCTTGATGGACAACTGGAACTTCACTTCGTACGGGTTGAGTTCGCTGTCGTTCTTGGTCGGGTCATTCCACTGGCGGTTCGACCAGTAGCTCATCGGCATGATGTAGTTGCGGCGGTGCGGGGTCATCACGAACGGGTTGAACTGCGAGTTCTCTTCCAGCAACAGCCGGTCTCGCAGGGCGTCTTCGTTGCGCTGGCGGCCGGACGGCGTGTCGTGGCCGCACCATTCCTTCAGGGTCGACAGCGGTGTGTCCACCGGCGCGTTGCGTACCGCGCGCAGCAGGCAGGCGTCCTGTTCGTCCATGGGCTGGGTGTCACCGGCTTGCTCGGTCTCCGGGGCCAGCGTCTGCTCGGGATCAGGGGCGGGCGGGGCGATGATTTCGGCGTGAACGGCACTGACGCTCAGCAGCAGGGCAAGGGAGATGAGGGCGTGACCGCGCATGGACGCTCCTTGTGACATGGCTGGGCGGGTGCGGATGCCGCGCGCGACGCGACATGCCGGACATTCTGCAACAGCAGAGTGGGTAATGTTGTTAAAGATTTGTTGGCCGTGGCCTGCGTCATGCAAAGGGCTACAGGCGGCGCAGTTCCTCGTCGTCCAGTGTGCGGGCTTCCTCGGCCAGCAGTACCGGAATGCCGTCGCGCACCGGATAGGCCAGGCCGTTTGCCTTGCAGACCAGTTCGCCGGTGCTTTCCTGCCAGATCAGCGGTGCCTTGCTGACCGGGCAGACGAGAATATCGAGCAGTTCTTTGTCCAGCATGCGAGCGTCCTTCATGCGTTGTTGATGCGGTTGCGGCGCAGTATACCCGAACCGCTGCCAAACACTGGTTTCAAACGCCTGTTTGACTCGCGGGTCACAAATACTGGTGGGACGGGCACTGGTGCAGCGCTAACATTGGCGCCCATCAGCGCGCTGAGTGTTTTTTGAGCACCTGCGGCGCCATGCCCGGATTTTTATCTGAATACCCTGTTTCCCGGAGGTCGTCATGCCTGAATACAAAGCCCCCGTGCGCGACATGCGTTTCGTGTTGCACGAGCTGCTGAACCTGGACGAGCACTACGCCAACCTCGGTCTGGAAGAAGTGAATGGCGAACTGATCGACGCTTTCCTGGAAGAAGGCGCGAAATTCTCCGCCAACGAGCTGTCGCCGCTGAACCGCTCCGGTGACGAGGAAGGCTGCCACTTCGACAACGGTGTGGTCACCACCCCGAAAGGCTTCAAGGAAGCCTACGCCAAGTACGTCGAAGGCGGCTGGCCGGCCATGGGCGGCCACGTCGAGTACGGCGGCCAGGGCCTGCCTTCTTCCGCCGGTATCGCGATTTCCGAAATGACCGGCTCCGCCAACTGGTCCTGGAGCATGTATCCGGGCCTGTCCCACGGTGCGGTGGCCACGATCGAAGAGCACGGCACCCCGGAACAGAAAGACACCTACCTGCCGAAGCTGATCAGCGGCGAGTGGACCGGCACCATGTGCCTGACCGAGCCGCACTGTGGTTCCGACCTGGGCATCCTGAAGTCCAAGGCCGAGCCGCAAGCCGATGGCTCCTACGCCATCTCCGGCACCAAGATTTTCATTTCCGCCGGCGAACACGATATGGCGGACAACATCATTCACATCGTGCTGGCGCGCCTGCCGGGTGCACCGGCCGGCACCAAGGGTATTTCCCTGTTCATCGTGCCGAAGTTCCTGGTGAACGCCGACGGCAGCCTGGGCGAGCGCAATGGTGTCGCCTGTGGTTCCATCGAGCACAAGATGGGCATCAAGGCGTCCGCCACCTGTGTGATGAACTTCGACGGTGCCAAGGGCTACCTGATCGGGCCGGAGAACAAGGGCCTGCACGCCATGTTCACCTTCATGAACTTTGCCCGTCTGGGCACCGCGATCCAGGGCGTGGCCCACGCCGAGATCGGCTTCCAGGGTGGTCTGGCCTATGCCCGTGACCGTCTTGCCATGCGCGCCCTGTCCGGCCCGAAAAACCCGGATGGCCCGGCGGACCCGATCATTGTGCACCCGGACGTACGCCGCATGCTGCTGACCGCGAAAGCGTTCGCTGAAGGCGGCCGGGCGCTGGTGTACTTCACCGCGCAACTGGGCGACGTGGTCCAGAAAGCCAAGTCCGAAGAAGAGCGCAAAGAGGCCGACGGCCTGATGGCGCTGCTGACCCCGATCGCCAAGGCGTTCCTGACCGAAGCCGGTCTGGAAGCGGCCAACCATGGCGTACAGATTTACGGTGGCCACGGCTTCATCCGCGAGTGGGGCATGGAACAGAACGTGCGTGACGCACGCATCTCCACCCTGTACGAAGGCACCACCGGCATCCAGGCACTCGACCTGCTCGGCCGCAAAGTGCTGCAGACACAGGGCGCTGCACTGCGCAACTGGACCAAGATCATCCACAAGTTCTGCCAGACCAACGTCGACAACCAGGGCATGCAGGAATTTGTCGAGCCGCTGACCCGCCTGAACAAGGAATGGGGCGACCTGACCATGTCCATCGGCGCCCAGGCGATGCAGAACATCGAAAACGTCGGTGCAGCGTCCGTCGATTACCTGATGTACTCCGGCTATATCACGCTGGCGTACTTCTGGGCAGCGATGGCCGAGGTGGCCCAGCGCAAACTGGCCGAAGGCACCAGCGAAGAAGATTTCTACAAGGCCAAGATCGCCACCGCGCGGTTCTACTTCAAACGCATCCTGCCGCGTACCGCAGGCCATAAAGGCGCCATCGAAGGTGGCCTGGACTGCCTGATGGAACTGGACGAGGCACACTTCGCGTTCTGAGGCGGTCGCCTGCACCGATCACGACAATGCCCGCCTCTGGTGGGCATTGTTGTTTCAGGCCCATGACCTGAAAGTCACTGACAGCATTTTTGCGGAGAAAGACATGGCAACGTACAAGGCACCCCTGGATGACATGCGTTTCATCCTGCACGACGTATTCGATGCCGAAACCCTCTGGGCCAGCATGCCGGCCACGGCAGAAGTGAGCCGCGACCTGGCCGACGCCGTGCTGGAAGAAGCCGGCAAGATGGTGGAAGGCGTGATGCTGCCGCTCAACCGTAGCGGCGACGAAGAAGGCTGCACCTGGCACGATACCGTGGTCACCACGCCGAAGGGCTTCAAGGAAGCTTTCCGCATGATGGCCGAGAACGGCTGGACCGCGCTCTCCGGCAACCCGGAATACGGTGGCCAGGGCATGCCGAAAATGCTGGCGGTGCTGTTCGAGGAAATGATGCACAGCGGCAACACCTCGCTGGCGCTGTACACGCTGCTGTCCAATGGCGCCTGTCTGTGCCTGGACGCGCATGCCTCCGAAGAGCTGAAAAACACTTACCTGCCGAAAATCTACTCCGGCGAATGGTCCGGCACCATGTGCCTGACCGAACCGCACAGCGGCACCGACCTGGGCATTCTGCGCACGAAAGCAGAGCCGCAGGCGGACGGCAGCTACGCCGTCACCGGCACCAAGATTTTCATCACCGGCGGCGAGCACGATTTCAACGACAACATCATTCACCTGGTGCTGGCAAAACTGCCGGACGCGCCGGCAGGCAGCAAGGGCATCTCGCTGTTCCTGGTGCCGAAATTCCTGGTCAATGAAGATGGCAGCATCGGTGAGCGCAACGGCGTGGCGTGCGGTTCCATCGAACATAAAATGGGCATCAAGGGCTCCGCCACCTGCGTGATGAACTTCGACGGCGCCAAAGGCTGGCTGATCGGCGAAGCCAACCAGGGTCTGGCCTGCATGTTCACCATGATGAACTACGAGCGCGTCTCCATCGGCCTGCAAGGGCTGGGCCTGGGCGAGATTGCCTACCAGAGCGCGGTGGAATACGCCCGCGACCGTTTGCAGGGCCGTGCCGCCACCGGCGCGCAGAATCCGGCCGGCAATGCCGACCCGATCATCGTGCACGGTGACGTACGCCGCATGCTGATGACCATGCGCGCGCTCAACGAAGGCGGCCGTGCGCTGTCTGCGTACCTGGGCATGCAGCTGGATATCGCCAAATTTTCCGACGACGCTGCCGCCAAAGCGCATGCCGAAGACCGCGTGGCGCTGCTGACGCCGGTGGCGAAAGCCTTCTTCACTGACCGGGGTCTGGAAACCTGCGTGATCGGCCAGCAGGTGTTCGGCGGCCATGGTTATATTCGCGAATGGGGCATGGAGCAGTTCGTGCGGGACGCGCGTATCGCGCAGATCTACGAAGGCACCAACGGCATTCAGGCGCTGGATCTGGCCGGCCGTAAAGTGGCGCGCAATGGCGGCCAATCCGCCGCCGCGTTCGTGGCGGAAGTGCGTGAGTGGCTCGCCGGCGTGGCGGACCAGCCGGCGCTGGCCGAGGTGAAAGCGCCGCTGGAAAATGCGCTGGCGCTGCTGGAGGAAGGCACCGCGACACTGCTGGCCCAGGCCGGCAATGATCCCGACGCGGTCAACGCCCTGGCGGTGGAATATCTGGACCTGTTCGGCCTGGTCACCTACGCCTGGCTGTGGGCGCGCATGATGCTGGTCGCCGCCGGCCGTGACGACAAGTTCGGCCAGGGCAAGCAGGTGGTGGGCCGCTTCTTCTTCGAGCGCCTGCTGCCCCGCGCTGAAACCCTGCTCAAACAGATGCAGGCAGGCAGCCGCACCATGATGACCTTGGCAGCAGAAGATTTCTGATCTGCGTTGGTAGGGTGGGTAGAGCCAAAGGCGAAACCCACCGGGACCATGTTGCGCACTGCTCGCACAGAATCATCGAAACCACCCACCTCCCAAGCCGGGTGATTTCGATGACTTTGCGGGAGTGATTAACGGGCATGGACCCGGGGGGTTTCGCCTTTGGCTCTACCCACCCTACGTACCCTCCTCCGGTGCGTTAAAACAGATCCGGCAGCGTCAGGGTGATTTCCTTGACCGTCTCGGGGGCATCGATGTACGGGTTGCGCTGCCCCTGCGCCGTTTCAATGCGATCATTCCGGGCGCGCTCCACGTCATCCGGCGGGTCCAGTTCATTCCAGCGCTGATACATCTCCAGCGTGCCCACCAAGGGCAGGCCATGCTGCGTGTGCATGTACAGCATGGCGCGGGCGACATCGCCCTTGGCGTGGTCGGGCGGCTCGAAGGTCTGGAAGGTCAGCCGGTAGCCGCACGCATGGGCGTTGCCGCTGGTGCGGGTCTCGCCGATCAGGGCGCCGCGCCGGTCCAGGTCGGCGCGGCGTTCGATCGGGAACATCTGGTGGAGGTCGTTGTGCGCCGTGAGATAGCCCGGCGTGCGCCGGCAGGTAATGCTGTTGCTGCAGCGGAAGTGCTGCTCGAGCTGCCGGTCGGGGTAGAGGCGGTCGATCTGCGTGCTGGCGCCGGCGGCGAACGGGCTCTGGCAGTAGAGCGTGCTGCCGCCCTCGGGGTAAACCTGGCTGAACAGCTGTTGATCGGCGGATTCCGCCAGAGTGGACGAGCTGGCGCCCAGCAGAATGGCGGTGACCGCTATTATTCTGTAGGTCTGCATGCCGTGTGACCCCCATCACATTCTTCCTTCGAAAGTTACTCTTCTGAAGGACATCTGTGAAGCCCGGGCACGGCGGGATCAACCGTTGGCGGGGGGCTCGAAGGCGCTGATGGAATAGTCCAGGTACATCTCGATGCGCTGGCGCAAGTCACTGGACATGGTGATGCGGCGCGAGCGGCGATCCTCGTCGTCCTGTTTCTCGATCAGCAGCCCGCGGTCGATGGCCTGCTGCAGGTACTTGGCCGCCGTGCGCTGGCTGACCTTGGGCATGAAGGCATACAGGTCGGTCTTGCGGTAGGCCTTGTCGGCATTGAGCCACATGCGGGTGAACAGGTCGGAATAGTTCAGATCGTAGAAGATATTGTCGCCGAACAGCTCACCCCAGTACTGGTCACTGCTGGTCAGTGCCACAACGAAATGACGGCGCTTCCTGTCGCTGTGCTTTTTTTTCCGGACCTTCACTCTTTCCCCCTGAGCGGTCACTGCATCCTGCATCGGATGAACCGGTGCGCGCTGTCGCTGTAACAATGGCGCATATCATCCCATGCTTTGCCGCGATGGCAAGCCCTCCGCGCCCGGCGGCACTGGCTTTGCGGCGCAGCAGGGCTGTCACTCCGGACCCTTCTGGCATGATAAGTGCATGCAAAATTGCATGCAAATGATTGTGCAAGACAGGGAGAACATCATGCAGTTACAGCTTTATAAAACGCTATGGGGACATGGCGGCAGCTACGCCGACGCGGTGCAGCAGGCGTTGGCGGCGGGCTTCCAGGGCGTTGAATGCGCGGTCCCGGTGACCGGGGCGGAACTGGATGCGCTGGCCGGAGCGCTGGACGGGACAGCCGGGCGCCTGCCCTGGATCGCCGAAATCTGTACCGCCGGCAGTTATGTGCCGCAGCGGTGCGCCACATTGGTGCAACATCTGGACAGCCTCGACGCCGCGCTGCGGCGTAGCCGGGTGCTGGCGCCCGTGTTCGTCAACTGCCTGGGCGGTTGCGACGCCTGGCCGCTGGCCCGCTCACTGGATTTCTTTCGCGGGGCGATGGCGCTGGCGGACAAGCATGGGCTGACCATCAGTTTCGAGACCCACCGTGGCCGCTCGCTGTTCAATCCGTGGCGCAGCATGGAGATTCTGGATGCACTGCCGGACCTGAAGCTCACCTGCGATTTCAGCCACTGGTGCGTGGTGGCCGAACGGCTGATGGACAGCGAGCCGGACGCGATTGCACTGGCCGCTGAACATGCCCACCACATCCACGCCCGGGTCGGTTACGACCAGGGGCCCCAGGTGCCGCACCCGGCGGCGCCGGAGTACGCCGAGGCGCTGGCTTCGCACCAGCGCTGCTGGGGACAGATCTGGGCCGCCCAGCGCCGGCGCGGCTACCGTACCACGACCCTGACACCGGAGTTCGGCCCCGACGGTTACCTGCATCAGTTGCCCTTCACCGGCGCGCCAGTGGCGGACCTGTGGCAGGTGAATACCTGGATTGCCGACACCGAGCGCGAACACTTCCGCGCCGTGCAGGCACTCGATGAAGCCGTGTAGGCGGGAGGCAGGCATGACGACCCGATACCTGCGTTATGACGATGGCTTCTGGCCGCACACCCTGGCGGTGGTGTATGCCTTCGGCGGTTACCTCGCCGGCTTTGCGCTGATCCTGTTCGCCAGCTGGCCCTGGAAAATGGCCGGTACATTGTGGCTGGCGCACGCCATGGTGATCGCCGGCTACATGATTCACGAATGCGCCCACAACACCGTGTTCCTGTCGGCAAAACACAACGCCCGGCTTGGCCGCGCACTGAACTGGCTGACCGGCGGGTGCTACGGCACCTACGAAGACCTGCGCCACAAACACATGCGCCACCATGTCGACAATGCCGACGTGATTGCGCTGGATTATCGCGGCTGGCTGCTGCGCCACCCGCGCATGCTGGCACTCACCCGCGCGCTGGAATGGGCCTATATCCCGGTGGTGGACATCATGATGCACGCCATGCTGATCGTCGCGCCGTTCGTGTTCGAGGCAAAGAAATCGCAACGTCTGCGCGTGGTGGGTGTCGCCGCCGTACGCTGGACACTGGCCGCGCTACTGTTCTGGTACAGCTGGCAGGCTTGGGTACTGTATCTGGTGGCGTACGGGCTGTTCCTGATGGTGCTGCGTTTCATGGATGCCTTTCAGCACAGCTATGAATATGTGCTGGCGCTGGATGACAACCCGGACCTGATCCGCCACAAGGGCGACCGGGAATATGAAGACACCCACACCTACAGCAACCCGATCGCCGCGAACCTGCCGGCCATCGACTGGCTGACGCTGAACTTCGGCTACCACAACGCGCACCACACCCGACCGACCGCTCCCTGGTACCGGTTGCGGGCGCTGCATTTTGACACCTATGGCGACGACCGGCGCATGGTCGTGCCGCTGAAAGCGCAACTGCTGAGTTTCCATCGCCGGCGCATGGACCGGGTGTTGCTCGATGCCGCAGAGGAAGATCCCGCCGAGGTGGCTCGCCGCTGGCGTGACGGCACCGTGGTCGGGTCGACCGGCGCGTCATTCCTGACGGCATTCTGAGGCTGCACCAGTGCGGGGCGCGCCGCACCAGTGTGCGTCATGCTCCGCGCGGCGGAACCTTCGCTGGAGTCAAAAACATGCAGTTTTACTCGTATTATTTCGAAAATATGGCGGCGCCCGCTGGCACTGATGTTGCAGCAGCCCGGATACATCCGTTTCAGCGACACAGGACACGAGCATGACATCGAGCCTGCCTGCCACCGCCTTGCCGGACCGCGCACGTCAGGATACCCGCTGGCGCACACCGCTGTTCGATTTCCAGCGCACGCTGAGCTGGCGCGGGCGCGTCGCGCTGGGCGTGCTGGCCTGGGGATTGTTCCTGGCGGCCTGGCAGATGCTGGCCCGTGCCGGCATCGCCCCGGAGCAGCTTTTCCCGGCGCCGACCGACGTGTTCAGCGCGCTGTACCGGTTGCTGACCGAGCAACAGTTTTTGAGCGATATCCGCGCCAGCCTGACGCGCATCCTGATCAGCTTCGCCATTGCGGCAAGCCTTGCCGTGCCGCTGGGGGTGTTGATGGGTGCGTTCCCGGTGGTGGCTGCGTTCGGCAACGCGCTGGTGTCACCGTTCCGGTATCTGCCGGCGCCGTCGTTTATTCCGCTGTTGCTGATGTGGCTGGGCACCGGTGAGGCACAGAAAATCGCGCTGTTGTGCCTGGGCGTGGTGTGGTTCCTGATCACGCTGGTCATGGACAACACCCGTGCCGTGCGGGTGGACCTGATCGAAACCGCCAAGACACTCGGTGCCACGCGGCGCGCCACACTCTGGACGGTGGTGGTGCCTGCCGCGCTGCCGGCCATTGTCGATACATTGCGGCAGATGCTGGCGGTGTCCTGGACCTATCTGGTGATCGCAGAAATCGTCGCCGCCACCGACGGCATCGGCGCCATGATGATGCGTGCGCGCCGCTTTGTGCGGGTGGACGACATCATGGCCGGCATCCTGGTGATCGGTTTGCTGGGCCTGCTGCTGGACCTGCTTTTCCGGGCGCTGCACTGGTGGGTGTTTCCCTACCTGCGTCAGCGCCGTCAATGAGCACGCATTCAATAACGCGGGCCTGCCCGCGCGCGAGGAGAGCACCATGAAAAAACTGACCCTGATGTGTCTGGCGATGCTGCTGTGCGGTGTCACGGTGACGGCCAGCGCAAAAGAAAGTGTATCCGTGTCGCTGTTTTCCTGGCCGGGTTACGGCTTCTGGTTTATCGCCAGGGAAAAAAATCTGGTGCCGGAGCTGGACCTGGATATCAGCATCATCGAAGACCCGTACGACAGCTTTGCGATGATGAGCGCGGGGCGTCTGGACATTACTTCCAGCACAGTGGAATACGGCCCGATTGCCGCGTCGCAGGGTTCGCCGGTGAAACTGGTGGCCTATACCAATCCGTCTTATGGCACAGACAAGATTATCGTCGGGCCGCAGGTGTCATCGCCGCAGGATCTGATCGGCGAACAGGTCGCGGTGATGGAGGGTGGCCTGTCGCAGATTTTCATGGGCATCTGGCTGGAGGATAACGGGGTGGCCATTGATCAGGTGACATTCGTCAACCTGATCATGGACGATGCCGTCGGTGCGCTGGTGGGTGGCACGGCGGCGGCGGGCGAATACTGGGAACCGTTCGGCAGCCAGGTGCTGGCCAACCTGAAAGGCTCGCGCGTGGTGGCCAGTTCGCTGGAACCCTACTGGCAGGAACAGGCGTTGCTGGGCGATGGCATGTACATGACCGAGACGTTTATCAGCCAACGGCCTGAGGCCGCGAAACTGGCCATGCAGGCCTACTTTGCCGCCGTGGATTTCTGGAAGGAAAATCCGGAAGAAGCCAACCGCATCATTGCTGGTGCGTTGCGTTTTCCGGTGGCGGATGTGGAGGCGGTTATCGGCACCACTGGCGAGCCGCATGAAGGCGGCATCGCCGTGCTGGATCTGCCGCAGGCGGCACGCCTGATGGGCGTGATGGAAGGCGAACCGCCGCTGGGCCTGAAGCATGGCCAGATTCGCGATCACTGGGCGCTGACCAGCGAATGGTGGCAGAAATTCGGCCTGATCAGCGATATCCAGGCGCCGGAAGCCGGTATCGATTTCCGTCCGCTTACCGCAGTGGCCGGCGAATAGTTTCGCCGGCGCAGGAGGTCGCATGAATGCCTATGCTGCGTCCCGTCTCCACAGCGCGCCGGTGGCCCGGCGCGAACTGCGGGTAGAAGGGCTGAGTAAAGTGTTCACCGCCCGGCGCGGCAGCGTCGTGACGGCAGTGGACGATGTCTCGTTCCGGGTATTGCCCGGCGAAGTGTGCGCGCTGCTGGGGCCGTCCGGTTGTGGCAAGTCTACCGTGCTGCGCATGGTCGCAGGGCTTGAACAACCCAGTGACGGCAGCATCGTGCTGTCCGGCCGCGAAGTCACCGGGCCGGGCCGGGATCGCGGGCTGGTGTTCCAGAGCTACACCTGTTTTCCCTGGCTCACGGTGCGCGAGAACGTGGCCTACGGTTTAAAAGTCACCGGCTCGACGCTGGCGTTGCGTGAAGGCACCGTGGACTATTTTCTGGAACGGGTGAAGCTGACACCGTTTGCCGACCGCTACCCGGACGAGCTGTCCGGCGGTATGCGCCAGCGTGTGGCGATTGCCCGCACGCTGGCGAACGGCCCGGACCTGCTGCTGATGGACGAGCCGTTCGGCGCGCTGGATTCCGAAACCCGCTGGCAAATGCAGCGGCTGCTGCTGGATGTGGTACGGCGCGAAGGCATGAGCGTGCTGATCGTTACGCACGATGTGGACGAAGCGCTGTACCTGGCGGACAAGATTGTCTGTCTGTCCCGGCATCCGGGCCGCGTGCGCGACATCCTGATGCCACCGGCGGAAAAACCGGACGAACCCGAGGCGCTGTACAGTGCGCCCGCCTTTGTTCGCCTGCGCAGCGGCATCCTGCGCATGCTGCGCGAGGAAGGCGCCACGGCACCGCTTGGCGAAACGCCCTGACGGCCGCCAGCGTCGTGTGGGTGGGGCGGTAGGGTGGGTAGAGCCAACGGCGAAACCCACCGTGTCCATGCCCGTTAATCACTCCCGCAAAACCATCGAAACCACCCGGCTTGAGGGAGTCAGGTTGTTTCGATGATATCGAAATCACCCGACGTCAGTTTTTTTTGATGGTATCGAAATTGCCCGGCTTGGGAGTCAGGTGGTTTTGATGATTTTGTGGGAGGAGTGTGCTGCTTGGGCTCGGTGGGTTTCGCCGTTGGCTCTACCCACCCTACAGCTCAGTGCGTCAGGAGGGGCGTTCGGGCAGCTGCTGATCCGTGATGGACCTTTCTTCTGTCTCTCATCTGACCTTTCCTTTGCCGCTCATCCGGGCAGGGCCTGCGGGTTGTCCCGAATTCGCGGGACACACCCGGTTTCGGGGCTGTGAGGTGGCCTGCGGGCAACCTAATATCAGCGCAGACCCGTTGATCAGGCGGGCGCCATGCCGCGCTCACCGCGCCTGATCATCGCCCGGGGATCAAAGGAAGGAACCTTTACCATGTCCGAATCAGCCGCCCGTGCCGGGCGTCCTGTCCTGCTTCGTCCGTTGTGCGCGCTGGTCGCCACCGCCTTGCTGTTGAGCGCCTGCGGGGGCGGAGGGGGCAGCCGCGATGGTGGCGAACGCCAGGTCACGGTGAGTGGCGTGGTGCAGAAAGGCCCGTTCATGCAGATGCGGGTGCAGGCATTCCCCTTCACGCCGGGGCAGGGCGTTGGCGAGCCGATGCCGGTCGACGTGCAGGACGGGGGGCGTTTCAGTTTCCAGGCGCCCAGTGGCCAGCCGGTCCTGATCGAGGCCTCCGGGCAGTTCATCGACGAAACCACGGGCGAACAGGTTGAACTCGCCAACCCGATCACCGCCCTCACGCTGGCCGATGGCCAGCCGCAGAACGTCAATCTCTTCACCGATTTTGCCAGCCAGATGCTGCAGGGCTCATTGCAGGACGGCATGCCGCTGGCGACACAGATCAAACAGGGCGAGCGCCAGGTGATGCAAGCCGTCGGCCTGCCGCCGGAACAGGACCCGGGCAGGCTCGACCTCAATGCACTGCCCGCCGGCGCCAGCCTGGATGATCCGGCGCTGCAGTTGCTGCTGGTGTCCGGCGCGGTGATGCAGTTGCCGCGCGAGACGGGCCGGATGCCGGCCGGGCTGGATGCGATCAAGGCCGCCTTGAAGCAGGGCGTGCCGCCGGAACAGGTCCTGGACGTGTTTGCCGGCATGGATGCCCGTTACCTGCTGGAACTGATGCACCAGGCTGGCGTGATCAGCAATCTGCCGTCGGTCGAGCTGATCGAGCAGCACACCGTCTGGCTGTGTGACCCCCTGTGTGGCTGGTTCCAGCCGCCGGGCCCGACCCTGTCGGTGGCCGGCATGGCCCTGTTCGAATCCGAGGCCCGCGCGCAGATTACCGTCCGCCGCAACGGCGCCAGCCTGCTGCCGCTGACGGCCACGCTGGATGCCACCGCCGGCACCGCGCTGGCCGGTTTTGATTTTGTCGACGGCAGTTACCCGGTGGTGTTCGCGAATGGCGAGCGTGAAACCCGGGTCACCGTGCCGGTGCTGATCGATGCCCGCGATGAAGGCGCCGAGTATTTCACCGTCACCCTGCGTGATCCGTCGCAGGAGGTCGCCCTGGCGCAGAGCAGCGCCCGGGTCACGCTCACCGACGGCGTGCCCTTCGGCAGCGGCGCCGTGGCCGACAGCCCGTTGTCGCTGGTGGCGGGCTGTTTTATCGGCGTGGATACCCCGGTGGCGGACCTCGACGTGCTGGCCTGCAGCGAGGCCCTGCCGCCGTTGATCGGCTTTGTGGCCGACCGGCCCGTGGTCATGGCGCTGGCGCTGGGGTTGCAGGATGACTGCGACGGTTGCGCTGCTGCCGGCCGCGACTGGCATATCGCGCTGACGTTGCTGGCGGAAGACGGCGACGGCGAAGAAAGGGCGCGCACGCCGCTGGGGGATTACCTGTACCCGGCAGAACAGGTGTTGGCCGCCTCGCAGTCGGTGAGTCCGGTGGCGACCCTGCAGGCGTCCTTGCAGGGTGACGCGCTGACACCGTTTCTGCTGGACGCCTGGCGTGCCGGCTGGCAGGTGCGTTTGCTGGCGAGTGTCGCCGGACGCGAGAGCGTCGCGGCGGACGTCGACATGCCGTTGCCATTGCCGCTGCCGGACGACATCCGCTTTGGTGACCAGTCACTGGCTCTGGTGGGGGGCGCACAGTTCCTGTTCCCGCCGGGCAGCAATGGCTGTGCCAATCCCGAGCATTACGCGGTGGACGGACACTATCTCTACAGCGTGTCGGTGGGTGGCCAGACCCTGGACGGCGAACTCAGCGGCCCGGTCTGCGTAGAGATCGACGACGAAGGCGATGGTCTGGCGCTGGTGGTGAGCGAAGGGGAGATAGACCTGTCCCAGGCACCATTGCCGCTGCCGCGCTGGCACCGCGCGCTGCTGGAAATCGATGTGGCGAACCTGTTCGCCACCACCCCGCAGCCGCCCAACTGGATGCGCATGGGGCAGGCGGCCGAACTGCTGCTGCCCGGTTACAACGGCCAGGGCGCGCCGTTGCGCATGCTGCTGCATGCCGAACACCTGCCCTTTGCCTACCGTATCACCGGCGCCGCGCTCACCGCCCAGGGCATCCGGGTGGATTACGACCAGGTGGTGAGCCTGAACGCGCCGGTGCTGTCACCGAATGATCCGCGCGCCACCGGCGGCATGCCCTCCAATGCCGCGCCGTTCAGTCAGGGTGGGGCGGGGGCCTTGTGGCTGTATGCCGACGGCCTCCACAGCGACACCGCCCTGAGTGCCGGTTCCGGTCCGACAGGCTGGCCGGCGGGACAACTGAGCTGGCAGCCGTTCACGGTGCCGGTGCGTGGCGGTCGTCTGCAGGACACGGACATCGCGCTGTCGTTTGTGCTGCCCCAGAACGCCGACTGTGTGGAGGCCGATTGCCTGCGCCGTGCGGTGCGCGAATACCGCGTCAGCGGCACGGCGCACAGCGACCGTGACGGCACCCTGCACGCCCGCGTGGCGGTGGGCAACCAGAGCGACAGCCCCGCCTGGGGCGCCCGCGCCGACGGCTTCGCCTGGGCTCGCCCGCAGGACTTGCAGGCAGGCGATAGCGCCACGTTGCTGTTGCCCGGCGTGGTGATGCCGGACAACGCCCCGGCGGTACATCACCTGATGGCGCACCGCCGCGCCGCGCCGCTCTCGCACCAGCGTTTTCTGCCGGAGACCGATGCCTATCGGCAGGGCAACTTTGCCGCGCCGGGCATCACGGTGGGGCCGGAGACCTACGCGTCGAACACCGGCCAACCGGTGGTGGGTGAGGGCGAGAGCCTGGCCGGTCAGCCGCTGCGGCTGGACATCGGGCCGGACGCGCTGTCGCTGGACGGCCACCTGGCGAGCAAATACGTGATTCGCAATGCCGGCATCACCGGCGTCTTCAATGCCGACCCGGCAGTGCTGGGCGACAGCATCGCGCTGTACGGTTACCCGTTCGCGTTCGACCGTTTTGCTGTGCGCATGACGGACAATGTCCCGGACGCCTACAACTGGGTGGATGGTGGTATCGCCCTGCCGGGGCAGGCGGGCTTCGACGTGCAATTCGCCAACCTGGATATCAGTTGCAGTGGCCGCTTCGGCCAGGCGCGCCTGGCGGCGGAACAATGTGGCGCAGGCTGCGCACTGGCCGGCTGGCGTGCCGCCACCCGCCTGTTTGATCTGGCATTCACCCATCCCGACGGCAGCGCCAGTGCGCAATGCGTGGCCGCCGACCAGCGCCTGACCCTGCGCCAGGAAGCGGATTTCGCCGCGCTGAACAAACCCCTGTTGCTGGACATCACCTGGCAGGGTGACGGGACGCCGCTGCGCTCCGCCGTGCTGCCGCAGGACCAGTATCGTCTGGACGCGCGTGGCGACGACGCGGGCTTCCCGGTGGCGGTGACCGGCGGCACGCTGCCGCCGCCGCTGCCGGTCAGCGGTCCGTCGCAGGACTATGGCGTGCTGTTGCTGGAGGGCCGCGTGGCGCTGCCGTTCTGGCACAGCCTGCAGGCAGAACTGCGCGTGGCCAACCGGTGGCAGGGCAACCTGCCGGTGGCGGAATCCAGCGTGATTCTGCCGCCGGGCAGCCTGCTGGGCGACACCCCGGCCGTCAGTGGCAGCCGCGCACGGCAGACCAACGATGCACTGCTGGCCGACATCGCCGAAGACAGCGCGCTGGATCTGCAGGCCCGCTATGAGTGGGGCAACACCGGCTTCGGTTTTGGCCTGCCGGTGTACTACGCCGCGCCCGACAGCCTGAGCGCCGTGGCGCAATTCAATGGCCGCCGCTGGGAGCAGGATCTGTTCGTGCTGGAAGCGGGCGCCGGGATCGATTTTATCCAGCCGCAACGGACCAAGTTATCGTTCGGTGCCAGCGCCGATTTCACCCGGCTGAAAAACCTGCGCTTCCAGGTCGACCTGACCGACCCGGACGGGCTGGAAAAAGTGGATCAACTGCTGGTCAGCGCCGGGTTGATCCGGCAGCCGGTCATTGCACCGACGCTGGGCGGCATCAGCCGGCAACTGAGACGTGTCAACGAACTGGCGTCACGTGGCCTGGACAAGGCCATGGAGAAAGCACTGCTGGAGGCCATCACCCGCCTGGGTGAAGCGGCCGCTCCGCTGACACCGGATCAGCAGGACCCGGTGGAGACGCTGGCGGACGGGCTGGCGGAAGTGCGCAGCTTCCCCGAGCAATTGCTGCAACGGCTGGATGATCAACTGTTCGATCCGCTCGACGACGAACTGGTGCGCCGCGAACAGGCGCTGCGTGCCGAACTGGAACGAGTGGAATCGCAATTGCTGGCCCTGGGTGCAGGCCAGTCGCCGTCTGCGCCACTGATCAGTGCCGTGGACACTGCCCATGCGCTGGCCGACACCGCCCGTGCGCGGATCGAAACCCTGTTCGTGCCGACGGACGCGGCGGTGAGCGAGGCGCGTGCGCTGTTGCAGAAAGTGGCGGCGCCGCTGGACCGGGTCGACCGCGCGCGCGGTGAAGTGATGGCCGTGCTCGAACGCGCCACCGACGTGCTGGAAAGCCAGTGCATGGCCGGCAGCGGGCTGGGCAGCGAAGCCAGCGGTTACCTGGGCACGGCGCTGGGGCATGTGGCGGACCTGCGGGCGGTGGTGAACCTGTTGCAGGGCAGCGAGGTGCTGCCGCTACTGGTGAACCTGGTGGCTGCCGATCCCGCCGTGCGTGATGGCCTGGCCCAGGCGCAACGGGATATCAGCGCCGCTGCGGAGCAAATTGGCACGCGACTGGACAGCGCCGAGCAGACGTTGCGCAGCAATCTCTGTGGCAGCGGTGCCGGGCAGGTGCTCACCGATGCGCAGGCATTGATGACGGACATTGGCACCCAGGTGGCGACGGTGCGCGCCGGGCTGAATACGGTGTCGATACAGCTCGACAATTTCGCCAGCCTGCTCAGCGCAGCCGAACAGACCTTGCTTGCGCCGCTGGCGGACGTGAAGCAGATTCTCACAGACCTCAAGACACAGCTGGCCGACGGGCCGGCCGACAAACCGGGCGCGCTGATCCTGGCCGAACTGGAAACCAACCTGCAACGGCTGAGCAACAACCGCATCGACGTGCTGGTGGCAGACAGCGCCAGCGAAACCGATGTGTTCCGCTTTGCGTTCACGCCGTTGCGGCAGACGCTGCAACAGCGCCGCAATCTGGTGCGCAGTGAACTGCGTGGCCTGCTGGACGAGCGCCTGCCGCTGGCCAATCTCAGTGCCGACCAGATGCGCCGGCATCTGGTCAGCCTGGTGATGGCTTCGCCGCCAGTGACGCAATTGCGCATAGCGGTGAACCGGGAACTGGTGGAAGTGAACCGCAAGGTCAACGAAGTGGCGCTGCAACTCACCGACCAGGCCAACCTGGCGGTGCGTACCGCACTGTCCACCGTGGAAAACGAAATCAACGCCGTGCTGGCTGACGCCTCGGCCACCGTGCGTGGCCTGCCGCTGAACAGCGCCGGGCTGGATGGCTACGGCGTGATTGCCGGCGAAGAACTGGAGCGCGCGCACATCGGTGCCGAATGGACCATGGGACCGGCCACCGACGGTGAGCCCGGCAATACCTTCGGTGCCGCGCTGGATGCCGTGAGCTGGAGTGCCAGCGACAAAAGCGCGGTGTGTGGCGGCAGTGACACCGAAAGCCGTCTCGATGTGACGGTCTCGGCGATGAACATCCCCGCCACTGTCGGCACATCCAAAATCACCATGAAAAAAATCTACCTCGGTTTCACGCTGGAAGGCGGCAGTGGCGTGTACGCGCTGACACCGCGCGGCGTGTTCGGCGGCCTGGCCACGCAGGGTGATATCGGTTTTACCGAGTTCGTGATTTACGACCCGGCGTTCGCCGCCGGTATCGGTGACCGCGAGGTTTATCTCGGTGCCTCGGCGGGTGCGGTGTTCAGTGACATCCAGGCAGAGGTGGCGTTCCTGGTGGGCCGCACCTGCAATCAGGATGTGCTGATGTCGCTGGACCCGCAGGTGGCGCAGTTCATTCCGCTGCCGCCCAGCGGTTTTGCCGGCGCCTATGTGCGTGGCGCGGCGTCGATCCCGGTCTGGACCAGCGGTTGCCCGCTCACCATTGGCGCGGCTGCCGATATCGGCGCCTGGCTGCTGGCCGGCCCGCCGCTGACGCTGGGCGGCCTGGTCGGTGGCGGCGCCTACGGCAAGGTGGGTTGCATCGGTGCGCTGCGTGGCCAGATCCGTGCGCTCGGCCAGATCAATACCGACGGTGATTTCACGTTTGTCGGTGAAGGGTTCGGGGTCGCCGGTGTCGGCGCCTGTGAACCGGCTGGCTGGACCTCGGTGGAACGCAGCCGCAAGGACTCCTGGTGCGCGACGGCGGATGCGCGTTTCCAGGCGGGTTATGTCAACGGCTGGTCGATCCTCGACCTGTCCGTCAGTGCGGTTCATTAAAGGGGAACAGGGATGTTGCGTTGTTGTTCACTGCTGGTCGCCGCACTGCTCTGCCTCCCTGGCGTGGCGTTGGCGGAAAGTCAGTTTTATCTCATTGCCAAATCCGGGCCGGCGGCTTCACTGAGCCAGAGCGGGCAGGGCAGCGAGCAAGTTTACCTGCGCTGGGATCTTCTGGAAGGCAGCATGCCGGCGGACATCACCAGCCTGCGGCTGTACCGCGATGGCACGCTGTTGCAGGTGTTCCCGACCCAGGGCGTGCGTCCGGTGGCCGACATCAATGCGCTCTATCAGGGGCCGGCCCAGCAGCGGCGGCTGCTGGAAACGGTGGCGTTGCTCAAGGAAGAAGCCGTGCGCGATGACCGCCGCGCGGATTTTTCCGGTGCTGAATACGCGAGCGTGATCCAGCAACGTCTGCTGAGTGATCCGTTCTGGGCCATGCTGGCCTCGCGTAATGATTTCAATATCGCCATGGCCCGCTATCGGGCATACCGGGACCAGCCCGGCAACGGCGTGTTTGAGTACGAGTTGCGCGCGGTCAATGCCGGTGGCGAAGAACGTCGCGTGGGGTTGGTACAAGTGAATACGGCGCAACCGCAACGCGTGCTGTCCGCACGTCAGTTCGGCCAGATTTTTCTGTCCGCCTGCGACGCGCCGGACATGAAGGATCACTATTCGGTGGCGTTGAACTGGAACGCGCCGGGTGGCGGCAACATGGCCGACCGTGTGGCCAACCAGTTGTTCATCAGCGGGTTTGACCTGTATCGCAGCCGGCAGAACCTGCCGGGCAATACCACCGCCGTGCCGGCGCGCGATCTCGCGGCGGAAGCGGCAGGGCTGCCCCATGACGGCCGTGGCCAGGTCCTGTTTGCGGACCTGGAAAAAATCAACGAGACGCTGATCACCGTCACCCCCGACGACAACCTCAGCACGGCTGAATGGCTGGAAACCCAGGTGACGCTGCGCCAGGCCGGGCTGCGCCCCGGCGACCTGCGCGCCTACTATCTGGTGCCGCGTGATTTTGCCGGCCACTTCGGCCCGACGTCCGGCGCGCTGGTGCGCATCCCGGATCTGTCGCGTCCACCGGCGCCGTGGAACCTGGATGTCTGGCTGAATGAAAACAGCCAGCCGCGCCGTGCCGAACTGCGTTTCCCGCAGATCACACTGGACAGTTATATGCGCGCCTTCGGGCAGGGCAAGCGATTCTGCAATACCGCCGAGGCGGAGACGCGCGGTGTACTGGAATTTGTCGGCAGCAACGAAGACTGCGCCACCACGCCGCGCCGCAGCGTGGCACTGAAAATCGACCAGTATCTGCTTTACCGTTTCGACGATGCTGACCAGGCAAACGCCTTTCGCGACAGCGACGGCGACGGCTTTGCCGATGCCGACGAACGCCCGGCCAACGCGCAATGCCTGGCTGCCGAAAGCCCTGGCGGCGCGCGCGTCAATGCCATCTTCCAGACGGTGACGCTGCCCTCCGGCGCGCAGCATGTGCAGGTAGTGGACACCACGCCCGGCAATGACCGTGGCGAAGTGTACTGGTACCGCCTGGCCACCGTGGCCAACGGCGGGCGCCTGAGTTTTCTGAGTGAGCCGGTGCGTGTGCTGTTCCCCGTGCGCGACCTGCCGGCGGCGCCCAGCGTGAGCGTGACACAGCCGGAACTGGCAGTGTGTGGTTGCGAGGCCGAATACAGCAGCGAGGGCGCCTGGCAATTCGCAGACGAGGTAAACCGCTACGGCAGCTTCGGCTTGCGTTGCAACGGCGTGCAGTTCCCGGTGTCCAGCAAAACGCTGGTCAGCAGCAATGCCGGTTTCTGCCGCGCCGATACTTTTCCGCAGGCCTGCGCCGGCGGCAGCCGTTCAATCCAGTACCCCGCCGATCCCGAAGAGGGCGAGCTGGCCTGCGAGGCGCCCCTGGATGCGTCGGTGGACCTGTGCGGCAGCGGCACGCTGACCCTGAAACCGGTGCAGTGCCTGCAACCGGCGCCGGCGCCGGAAGGGGTCGTGCACGGCCCGCTCAACATCACGGTCCAGAGCCCGCCGGGCACGTGCAGCAGCCTGTTCCAGCAGGTCGATGGCGAGAGCACACGGGTGGCGTCCAGTTGCGGTACCGCCACACCGGAGAGCCAGACGTTTGTGCACGAGCGCGGCGAGTTCTGTGGCTACGCCGTCACCCATGACGCCAACAATAATATTTCTGCCACCACGCAGCTGGGTTGCCGCCTGATTCCGGCGCAGCCCGCACAGGCAGCGCCGTCCGCGCCACAGCCGCTGACCCTGACGCCGATCGACGACAGCATGGCGATCGGCTGGCGCGTGCCGGCGCAGCGGCAGTCGATGGTGGAAGTGGAGCTGACCCGCGTTGAGCCGGCGGGCCTGGCACCGCTGCGGGAAAACGTGCCGGCGGTATCGCTCGACGGCGGCGGGGAGCAGCAACTGCGGCTTGATGTGCCGCCGCGCACTGTGGCGCGCGAACAATGGTGCGTGCGCCTGCGGACCTACGGTGTCGGCACGACAGTGGGGGAGGCACCCCGCTCAGGCTGGAGCGCGCCGCTGTGCAGCGAGCGTCTCAGCCCGGCGGCACCGCTGACGCAGTGGCTGCCGTGGCCGCAGATTCCTGCCGTGCCGCAGGGCGAACCGCTGGCGGCGATGGATTTCAGCGCCGTGCGCACGCGCCAGATCAGCCCGGTATCCGGGGCACTGGCGATTCATCTGGGGATGCTGGCGTACACACCGGACTGCTCCGTGCAGGACACTCACGTGGGCGTCGGCAACATGACCGGCGAGGGCGATGCCTACGTGGCCAGCCTGCAATGTTTTGAAGGGTCCTGGCACGCGATGCAGGCCGCCATGCAGTCACGCACCGGCTTCATTGTCTACCGCCAGGCGCGCGCGCCGGATGGCCAGCTGTCGGATGTGGTGCAGGTGTCGCCGCGTATCGATTACGTGCACTGGGATGACCTCGGCGTTTTCAGCAAGGGCCGGCTGTTTGTGCTCAACGATCCTTACCTCTGGGTCTATGCGCGTGATGACGCCTATCAGGAAGTGGATCTGGTGTTCCTGGATCGCAATCCGCCTTCGCCCGGCCATGCCTACCGTTATCAGGTGGTGTATTTCGACACGCACCAGCGCCCGCTGCGCTGGCGCGCCACGGACTGGATCAACGCCGGTGACTCGCAGCTGCCGGTGGCCAACAATGGAGTGACGCCATGATGCCGCGCCTGTTGTTCTGCCTCGTCCTGCTGGGTAGCGCACTGGTGGCCAGGGCCAGCCCGCTGTTTGAGGGCAGCAACCCCAACCTCTGGCTGGTGAACCCCCAGACCGGCCAGGTCACCAGCTTCAGCGCCGGTGACTGGCTGGCGAATTATCTCGGCCAGGGCGGGCCGGTGTACCCGGTCAGTTCACCATACCAGGCGCTGGTGAATGGCTTGCCGAACAGCTCCGAGCGGATGACATCGTGGCAACCGTCCGTGTCGCTGATCGGCTTGCAGGCGGCGGAGTTCAATCTCGGTGATGGCGGTGGCCCGGCACGCTTGCGCGTGTTGCCGGCCAGCGGGCAATTCGATGGCACCGTTGCCGTGCAGATGGCCGTGGAAAGTGACGGCATTGCCACCGGCAACCAGTTGCGCTGGCGCATCAACGGCGCCGCCTGGTCTGTGCGCACCCTGACGGCGGCGGACGAGCAACATGTCGTGAACGGTCAGTTGGTCGAACGGTTTTTCCTGATTCGTGACAACACCTATGACATCGATGTGGAGCTGCGTGACAGCGGCAACCAGTTGCTGGCCAGCCAGCAACGTACGCTGACGCTGGCCAGCACGCACCCCGATGGCGAGCGCCGCGACACCAACGGCGACGGGCTGCCTGATCTGGTCGCACTGGCCGCCGGCCTGGACCCGCTCAACGATGACTGGCTGGCGCCCTCTGCCGCAGACGGCTGGACGCTGTTCGACCTGTGGCTGCGGGATGCGACGGCAGTGTCACCGCCACTGGACAGCGACAACGATGGCTGGAGCGACATCGACGAACTCTGGCGTGGCACACCGGCGTTCGACGTCGACGTGGTGTTGCCCGATGTGGACCCGGCCAGCGCGGCCGGTCGCCAGGCCATTCTGCGTTACAAGGCGTTCCCCGCCGCGCGCCGTCTGTACGAGGTGGAATATGTGCCGTCGGGCAGCCCGGTACAGCGGCCGGATGAACTCACCGCCGCGTCACTGTCCGGCGACGCGGGCTGGCAGGCAGACACGCTGATCACGCAAGCCGACCTGGATCTCGCCGGCCTGAGTGACAGCCAGATCGCCACGTTGCGGTTGCGCGCTGCTGCCGACGCCGCCATGCAGGCGGGTGGATTGCCACCGATGCGTTTGCCTGCCGGTGACGGGGCGTTGCTGCGCGGTGCCCACCTCACCGAGTCCGAAGACGGCGTTACCCGCACCATCCAGCTTGCGTTTCTGCCGCGTGTGGCAGACCGCACGCCGCTGGCATTCCCGCCCGACGCCGCGGGCGCCTGGCAGACAGCGGAGGAATGGAAAGCCGCCTTCATTCTGTGGCTGCGCAGCAACCTGGTGCAGTCTCCGGTGGTCACGCTGAGTGATGAAGACAGCTTTCCGTTGTTGATGCTGGAACAGGTGCTGTCGATGGAAGCCCGCCTGCGTGGCGCGCCCGCGCCGGTCCGTCTGGGTGACCCGCGCACGCCGCAAACCTGGCTGCGCGAGTTTGATGCAGAACTGGCCACGCTGGATGCAACGCACCGCATCGAGGGCGTGGTGGAATACCTGTCGCAAAGCGACACCCTGCCACAGGCGGATATTGATTTTGTGGTGCAGACACTCGGCACCGTCCCGCCGGGACAGGACACCACCGGCTGGCTGGACCGTCGTCTGTTGCAGAGTACCGCGCTTGATCAGGCCGGCTGTTTTATCAGCGACAGCGAATTCGCACGGCTACAGGCCGACTCGCAGGAATGGGCGGCGTTTATCGCGGAATGCCCGCAGTACTACACCGAAAGCCAGTTGCTGGCCTGGAACACGGCGGACCGCGCGCGCCGCTATCGCCTGCGGCTTGGCCTGTCGGCCGACGCCCGGACGGAAATCGCCGCCGACGCGACGTTGCTTGACGGCAGTGCCGACAGTGACGGCGATGCGCTGGCCAACATGGATGAAATCGATTCTCGCCCGTGGCGTCTGCATACGCTGCCCTGGCAGGCCGACACCGACGGCGATGGCGACATCGACAGCCTCGACAGTTGCCCGCGCGATCCTCTGGATGCCTGCCTGGGCACCCCGCGCCCGCCGCGTGTGCTGCTGGAAGAGACCCTCACCGTGACGCGTCCCGGCGGGCAGCAGGTATTGCTGATTGCGCTGACACTGGACCGGCCGGCCAATGGCCCGGTGACGATCGAGTATCAGGTGCTGTCCGGCCAGGGCGATACCGGTGCCGAGGGTGAACACTTCGAGGCCCTCAGCGGCACCCTGTATTTCACGGCGGGCCAGCAATTGATGCTGGTGCCGGTGACGCTGCTGGGCGGTGCTGGCGAAGCCAGTTTCCGTCTGGTGTTGCGAGACGTGCAGGGGGCGGACGTGCTTGGCCCCGGCTACGTCATCGTGCACACCGTGCCGCCCGGTGATGACGGCCCGCGCGCGCAGGTGCTGGCGGAGAACGTCAGTGTTAACGAACGTCAGCCGGCCATGCTGGATGCGTCACCGAGCACGGACCCGGCGGGCGGCACATTGAGCTATGCCTGGACTCAGCTCGATGGTCCGGCGGTGGCGCTCAGCAATGCCGGCACGGCGGTGGCCGGGTTTACCGCGCCAGTGGTGCTGACGGAGACCGTGCTGGATTTCCGCGTGACGGTCACCAATGGCGGTGGTCAGTCCGACAGCGCCCTGGTGCGCGTCACGGTATTGCCTGTGGATGATGCGCCCGTGGTCACCGGCACGGCACGCTTCTCGGTGATGCAGGGGGAGACACTCACCATCGCCGACAGCCAGTTGCTGGCGTATGTCAGCGAGCCGGACGGGCAGCCGTTGTCGGTGGGGGCGCCGCAACAGCCGGAAGGGGCGACGCTGGCGCGGGACGCCGGAACGCTGCATGTCACGCCGTTCGTGGGAGACGTGCCCTTGTCGCAGAATCGCGCGCGCGACCTGCGCCCGTTCGGTGAAGACGGCGTGGTATTTCTGGATATGGGCGTGAATTTCGGCGATCCGTTCACCGTCTACACCTGGCTGCCGGGAGCAGACACTGAAGCGCGCTACAGCACGCCGGCGGAGGTCACCATCTCCGATCTGCAAGGCAGTGCAACGCAGCCGCTGGCGTATTTCGACAGCACAACCTTCCCGGCGGAAGGGCCCTCCGAAACGCGCCTGTTCATGCTGCGCGAAGGGCAGCCGGTGACCAGCATCGTCGTGCCGCTGGGCACCAGCGTTTCCTCTGCGGTGGTGGACCAGAGCAGCGGCAATTTCTACGGCTGCCCGTACACCGACAACCTGTTGATCGTGGAGGCGGCGACCCGGACGCTGACGCAGACGAGCCTGTTCTGCGATCGCTATAACAGTCTGCGCGCGCAGCGCACGGATTCGGTGTGCGTGCTGTCGGCGTCGAACCTGTACTGCTCCGCCGGCAACGCCGACCCGACGCTGGCGCTGCGCTGGAGTGCGCCGGCGGCGATTCAGCTGCAAGGCATGTGGGGCGTCGGGGACGATGTGCTGGTGCTGGGGCAGGCACTCAGCGGCGAATACCAGCTCTGGCGTCTTGCGGATAACGACAGCGACACACTGTTGCTGACCGTGCCCGCCGGCGCCGGCGCGCACACGGCGTATGTGGACGCGCAAGGCATGCTGCTGGCCGTGGCCACGCAGGCGGGCACGTTGCAACTGTATCGCTGGCAGGCCGGCGCGTCACAGGCACAGGCATTTGGCCCGCCGCAGCTTCCCTCGGAGATCGAGCGCTATCAGATCCCGCCGATCGTGCGGCACAACGGTGACCTTTACCTGCATCTGGATATCGCGGTGGAAAGTGCGGATCCGGAGCTCAGCGACACGGTGCGCTTTGGCGTGTTCCGCCTGGCACCGGACACCGGCGTGCTGCAACAGGTGGCGACCTATCTGGCGGGCCGTTACTCGGCGCCGGGCCTGATGGTGTCCTATCGCAACGACTTGCTGCTGACACAGCCGGTCGGTGCCGAAGGCGAATGTGCGCTGGTGGCCGTGCAGCAGGATGCGCTGTCGCCGTATCTGGATAACGTCAGTTGCTACGGGCTGCTGGCGCTGGAGCAGCAACTGTTCTTCAACCGCACCCCGGAGGGCACCTTCGATTCGCTGTATTTTCGCTTCGACGGTGTGCCGGTGGTGGGCACCCGTGTCTTCACCGTGCCGGTCAGTGACGACACCGGCAACACCGTGCAATTGCCGGTGGAACTGACCATTGAGGAGGCGCCATGAGCGTGCGATGCCTGTGCCGGGCGCTGGTCCCTGCCCTGACGATGCTGTGGCTGCTGAGTGCCTGCGGTGGCGGTGGTGAGGGGGGGCAAGGCAGTGGCGCGCAGAGTCCCTTGCCGGAGACCGCAGAGCTGGTGAACACGCCGGCATTCGGTGCGCGCGAGGCGTTTGTCGAAACGCTGCCGGCGGATACCGACGGCGATGGCCTGCCGGATGCACTGGACCCTGCACCCGCACAACCGTTGCAGTTCACCGCCGTGGAGGCGCCGGTGCTGGCGATCACGGCGGTGTACGCGCCCCGCGAACAGGGTGGCTGGGACAATATCGCCATTGCCGGCGCGCCGCTGGCGCTGGAGACAACGGGCACCAGTTTCTACGGCGGCCCCTGGTTTCTGCTCTGGCATCATGCGCAGGGTGTGCACGCGCAACCGGTGCAACCGGACAGCCACGGGCGTATCCAGACACAGGTGCCGGAAATGCTGTCCGCGTCGGTGACACTGGTGGCCGGTGACTATCGCTCGTCGCCACAGCGGCTGCGCAGCGTGGCCGCGAACGCGCCGTTGATCCGGGTGCCGGCGTCCGCGCTGTACGCCGGGGACACGGTGACGCTGTCCGGCGAACACCTGCAGCGCATCACACGCCTGTCGCTGGGATCGCAACGGTTGCCGTTCAGCCTGCTGGGCGACGGGCTGCTCAGCCTGACGCTACCGGCCTTGCCGGCCGGCGATGTGCTGCACTGGCAGGATGATCAGGGCAACCGTTACAGCGCCGCACTGCCGGTGCTGCGCGCGGCGACCGTCACCTTGGACATGTCCCTCGGCGAAGGCTGGCAGGGTGCAGTGGGCGACGTGCTGCTTTCTGCCGGTGCAGCGCAGACCGTGTGGGTGCCCGCAGGCATGCCGCAAACGGTGGTGATGGTGCATCGCGACCGGCCGGTGGCGGTGCAGGGGCTGATCTGGCCGGACCAGCCCGGCGTTGTCCTCGGCGCGCACAGCACCCTGCAGCACTGGTTGTGGCGGCAGCCGCGCCTGTCGTCCTCCGCCGGGCCGCAGTGGCCGTCCGTGCGCGCGCGCCTGGACGCCGTGGCCAGCAGTGCGCCAGCGCTGCACGATGACCTGACGCAAGCCCTGCAGGGAGACAGCGCGGCCCTGTTGCGCGTGCAGCAAGGATTCAGCGAGGTGGCCGACGCTGCCGTGGCCAGCCCGGCGCCGGCCACGGCCGGGCTGGTGCAGGCGCGCAGCAGCTGGGCGCAGGACATGCTCGACGCCATCATGGCGGGCGGCTCGCTGTATGAACCGACCATCGACGTCATCAACCACCGCGCGCTGCCGGGCCGTGCGTCGTATCAGAATGTGACGCTCGGCGTGATCAACAACCTGCTGGTGTGCGGCGGGTTCGAACACATCACCCGGCCTGCCGGTCTCTGGCCTTCGGATATTTGCCTGGAAAACGATGCGGCGTTCGTCGCCAGCGCGCGCGTGGTCGATGCGCGCAGCGGCGAGGTACTGAGCCGGCATATCAAGGACGCGCTGGACCCCGGCCTGATCGGCGGCGCCGGCTTCGGCATGCTGAACATCGCCTCGATGGCCTATCTGGTCGACAGCGGCGGCGTGCCGCTGTGCCACATGAAACCCTGCAATGTGGAAGTGCTGCTCGGCGCGCTCGGCCTGGGCACCCGTTCGGCGTTGACCGCGGAAGAAGAAAGACTGGCCAATTCACTGCTGGGCCGCACCCTGATCGAGCGTGTGGTGCTGGAGCTGATCACGGAGCTTTCCGGCGTGGCGGTGCCGCCCACGGCAAGCACCTGTATTACGCGCAACCTGATCGGCAGCCAGGGCGGACAGGTGCCCGGCTTCATGCTGATGGTGGTGGATTTTCACAACAAGGTGCACGCCGCCGGTTCGGTGACCGACGTGCAGAACATTTTCCGGGAAACCGTGCTCAAGTATGTGCTGGATGTGCTGCGTGGTGCCGCGACGGATTTCCGCATCGAGCGTTGCCTGAGTTCGCTCACCGGTGAGGCACGCACGCTGTTCGCCAGCAATGTCAGCCATGTGCTCGGTGAAGTGGCGGAAACCGCCGCGGTGCCGCTGCGTATGGCGAGTGTGCTGAACCGTGTCTATCAGGGCTGGGAAGTCGCCATCATGCCGCGCAAGGTGGTCTTTAATGTGGTGCCCCGTGCTGCATTGACCAGTGTCAGCACGCCGCTGCCGGACAACGCCATCGATGCGAATCTGCCCGCCAATGCGCTGCGGCTCTACGGCAACACCATTGCCCGGGAAGGCGACGATGCCTTTTTCCCGACACTGGTGATCACCGATGGTCGCAACACGGTGCGTATGCCGCTGAGTGCCGCGCACAAGGGCGTGCCGCAGGACTGGCCCTGGTATGAACTGCGCGTGCCGTTCACGGAACTGGTGCCGCTGATGCAACCGCTGCGCAGCGGCAGCGTGACGGTGTCACTGGAAGTGCCGGGCAGCCAGTTCAGTGCTTTTCCCGGCAGCCGCTTGCCGATCCCGGGGCTGAAGGCCACCTGGCGCAGCACTGCACGGCTGATCGGTTTTGAAAGCAGTATGGTGCGCGGCGGGGCGTCAGCGACCGTGGTTGGGGAAAACCTGGACAGCTATCAACGTGCGGACCTGCGCGTGGAGCTGGTGCCGGAAACCGGCGGCGCTCCGGTCCTGGCGTTGCAGCCGGTGTTCCGTGACCGGCATCGTCTGGCATTCCAGTTGCCGCTGCTGATGCAGGCTGGCCATTATCGGGTGCGGATCTCCTCGCCGGCGCACGAGGCGCTGGTGTCGGACACCACCTTGCAGGTCCTGCTGGCCGACAGTTCCGTGCTGACCCTGGTGGACGACGGCGAGAATCAGGATGACCGGGTGATCATCAGCCTGCTGGACGACCAGTACAACTTTGTGCAGATGTTCGGCAGCAATGCCGCTGCGGGCATTCCCACGCCGCGCGGCGGGTATGCCGTGGAGCTCTGGTGGAGCGAGAACATGCTGTCATCGCCGGCGACGCGGCTGGACGTGCTGTGTCTGGAGCCGGGTGCCGACAATGTCTGCACATACCGGATCAAGGGCGAGGTGTACCGTGACGGCCGCTTCATCACCTTTGACGAGCGCGGCAAGCTGGAGGACGAAGGCAGCGTGGCGTACCCGCTGTTCTGAGTGACGCAGCACTCCGCTGCCAGCCGGCAGCGGCGGTCTGGATCAGACACTCTGCACACCCGGCAGCCAGTTCTGGCTGTCGGTCTCGACATCGAAGCCGGCTGGGCTCAGTCCCATTCAGGCGCGAAATCCGGGTTGGCCAGCCGCTCGCCACGGTCCAGCGCGGCGATGGCCTGCATTTCCTCGCCGGTCAGCGTGATCTTGCGGGCCTCGAGGTTGGCCTTCAGGTGCTCGCGCCGGGTCGAGGAGGGGATGACCACGAACCCCTGCTGCAGCAGCCACGCCAGCGTGATCTGTGCGGGGGTGGCGTGATGTGCCGTGGCGATGCGCTGCAGCGTTTCATCTTCCATCACCTTGCCGTAGGCCAGCGGCATGTAGGCGGTGAGGGGAATGCTGTGCCGGCTGGCGAAATCCACCACCTTGCGGTTCTGCAGGAACGGATGAATCTCCACCTGATTGGTGGCGATGTTGTCCGTGCCGATCGCGTCAATGGCCTGTTCCATCTGCGCAATGGTGAAGTTGGACACGCCGATGTGCCGGGCCAGGTGTTGCTGGCGTGCTTCCAGCAGTGACGTCATGTACTCCGCCAGCGGCACTTGCGCCTCGGGCACCGGCCAGTGGATCAGCGCCAGGTCCACCTGGTCCAGGCCGAGTTTTTCCAGGCTTTCTTCCAGGCTGGTGATCAGGTTGTCGCCGGCCAACTGCGTGGTCCAGACCTTGGTGGTGATGAACAGATCCTCGCGCGCAATGCCACTGGCGCGGAGGGCCTTGCCGATGTCGGCCTCGTTGCCATAGATCTGGGCGGTATCGATATGGCGGTAGCCGAGCTCCAGGCCCATGCGCACGGCGTCGATCACCTGCTGCCCCTTGAGGCGGAAAGTACCCAGGCCGAAAACGGGAATCGTCATGATGCGCTCCTTAAAGTCCTGCAAAACAGCCATCAGGCAGAAAGATGGCGTTGGCCACGGACTGAGATCATCGCACATTCCGGCGTTGGCCGGGTCCGTCCTGTGACGTGCCGCCGGGGGCCGGGGCGCCGCGACAGTATCTGGCCGGTACCCGCCCGGGGCTTCAGCGTGAAAGCTGCGCCACGGCCTCGGCCGGTGTCAGCAGCGGGCAGGGCGCGTCGTCACCCAGCACCAGCAGATCGCGGTCACCCGTGACCAGTGCATTGGCCTGCGCCATGACGGCCAGTTGCAGAAACGGCACGTCATCCCTGTCGCGGCAGTGTGGGGTGGGTGGCAGGATTGCGGGCGGGGTGACGGGTTCGGCCCAGGGCAGGTAGTCCGCCAGCAGGTCGTGCTGTGCATCCTCGTCCAGGCGGAACTTGGGGTACGCCAGCACACGGATCAGTTCCAGCGTGGTCGCGCGGCTGACCAGCGGCACGAACAGCACCGCCTGCCAGGCCAGCCGCAGCCGGCCGCTGACGCCGCCGGGGCGGATCAGCGCCGACAGCACCACGTTGGTGTCGAGCACCCAGCGAGGCGTCGCCGTGCGCATCATGGGCGGGGTTTGCGGGGCCTGGCCGGCCTGGCCTTGCCATAAGGAGCGGCGGGTTCCGCCACTTCACGGGCCGGCGCCGCCGCCCGGCGTGCCCAGGCCACGGCGTCGGCCAGGTCATCCTCGGTGAGCGACAACTCGGCCAGGCGTGCCCGCACGGCATCCGCCCGTTGCAGGCGCACGGGCGTGAGCAGCAATTGCCCGGCACGCACTTCTATCTCGAAATACTCTGGATTGCCCGCCGCTTCCACCGCCGCCTTGGGCAGTGTGAGCTGGTTCTTGGCAGTCATCTTGGCCAGCATGTGCTGTCTCCCGGAAGGTAAGGATTCCTTACCCTATCACTTCCTTCCTGTACCGGGAAGCACTCGCCGCCATCCTGACGCGGCGCGACCTGCCCGCTATAGTGACCCGCCCCGATCATTCTGGAGTTTCGCCCGATGGAGTACCTGCACCTGAAAATGCTGCACATGACGCTCGCCGCCGTGAGCCTGCTGTTCTTTGTCACGCGCGCTGCCTGGGCGCTTCAGGGCAGTGCGCTGCTGCAACGCCGCTGGGTGCGGATCAGCCCGCATGTCATCGACACGGCACTGTTGCTGGCGGGCGTGGCGCTGATGATGACCCTGCGTGTTTCGCCGCACGACACCCCCTGGCTGGCGGCCAAGCTGATCGGGCTGGTGTTCTATATCGGCCTCGGTGCAGTGGCGATCCGGCGCCGCAACGGCTGGGCGATGCTGGCGGCCGTGCTGGTGTTTCTCTACATCGCCGGTGCGGCCATGCGCCACAGCCCGCTGTCATGGTTTGCCGGCTGAGACGGCCGGTGGCGCGTGCTATGGTCCGTGAACCTGAACAGATGTGAGAAGGTGGACCATGTTGCAACGATGGCTGGGCATTGTGCTGCTGGGCTTGTCCTGGTCGGCGCTGGCGGACAAGACGCCGGAATACGGCGTGGCGCTGGAAGGTTTCGATTACCCGTACCCGGTGCGCTATTTTGAATTCGATTCCCAGCAGCAGTCGTTGCGCATGGCCTACCTGGACGTACAGCCGGACGACGCCAACGGCCAGACGGTGGTGCTGCTGCACGGCAAGAACTTCTGCGCCGCCACCTGGGAAGGCACCATTGAGGCGCTGGCCGGCGCCGGTTACCGGGTGATCGCACCGGACCAGATCGGTTTCTGCAAATCGGCCAAGCCGGCCCATTACCAGTTCAGTTTTCATCAACTGGCTGCCAATACCCGCGCGCTGCTCGACAGCCTGGACATCAAGGAACACCTGATCATGGGCCACTCCATGGGTGGCATGCTCGCCACCCGGTACGCGCTGATGTACCCGCAGCGGGTGTCGCGGCTGGTGCTGCTGAACCCGATTGGCCTGGAAGACTGGCTGGCGAAAGGCGTGCCGTATCGCGACGTGCAGGCGTGGTATGAAGGTGAGCTGCGCAGCAATGCCGAGGGCATGCGTCGCTATCAGCAGGCGACCTATTACGCCGGCGAATGGCGGCCGGAATTTGACCGCTGGGTAACCATGCAGGCGGGCATGTTCGCCGGCCCCGGCCGGGAGCGGGTGGCTTGGCTGTCGGCGCTGACCTACGACATGATCCTGACCCAACCCGTCTATTACGAATTTCCGCGTCTCAGAGTGCCGACGCTGTTGCTGATCGGCGAGCAGGACAACACTGCCGTCGGCAAGGCCAGCGCGCCGGAAGCGGCACGTCGTGCGCTGGGCAATTATCCGGTGCTGGCACGTGAGGCGGCGGCCCGTATTCCCGATGCGGCGCTGATGCTGTTTCCGGAGTGGGGCCACTCGCCACAGGTTCAGGCGCCGGCAGCCTTCCACCGCATCCTGATCGAGCAACTGGCCGACTGACGCCACGGCGTGAATGGTCAATACAGCCGCCATGACGCGCCGTAGGGTGAGGGCCGACAGCACAACAGCGGAGAGCAGCGCATGTCCCGTCTGCGTGGCAAGACCATCGTACTCACCGGTTCTTCCAGTGGCATCGGCGCCGTGGCCGCGAAAAAAATGGCCCGTGCCGGCGCGCGCCTGTGCCTGGTGGCGCGCAACGAAACCCAATTGCGCGAGGTGCAGCAGGCGATTCAGCTCGCCGGCGGTGAAGCGTGGATCTATCCTGCCGACCTGACGGTGGAAGACGAAGCCGCTGCCTGTGCGGACGCCATCCTGGCCGAGCACGCGCGCGTGGACGTGCTGATCAACAACGCCGCCCGCTCCATCCGCCGGCCCATCGTCGAGGCGCTGGACCGGCTGCATGATTACCAGCGCACCATGCAGATCAATTACCTGGGTGCCGTCAGCCTGACGCTGAAACTGTTGCCGCGCATGCTGGCCCAGGGCCACGGGCAGGTGGTGAATATCTCGACACTGTCGACGCAGGTGCCGATTCCGTTGTTCTCGGCGTACCTGGCCAGCAAATCTGCGCTGGAATCGTTTTCGCGTTCACTGCAGGCCGAACTGGGCCGTCAGGGCATCGATGTGACCGTGGTGCACTTTCCGATGGTGCGCACGCCCATGTCGAACAAGACCAGTATTTATAAACACATGCGCATGATGGACAGCGACGGGGCAGCCGACTGGCTGATCCGTGCCGTCGAAAAACGCCCTGCACGTGTCAGCAGTGCGCTGGGTAATCTGGGCAGTGTGGTGCTGGCGGCTGTGCCCGGGCCGGCCACGCGCTTCACCCAGCCGCTGTTCCGCCTGATGGACTGGCGCTTGAAGAACAAACTGAAAAAAGAAGGTGTGAAGTAGGGTGGGTAGAGCCAAAGGCGAAACCCACCAGGTCCATGCCCGTTAATCACTCCCGCAAAACCATCGAAACTGCCCTGCCTCGGAGGTAGGTAGTTTCGATGGTTTCGTGCGAGCAGTGTGCTGCATGGACACGGTGGGTTTCGCCTTTGGCTCTACCCACCCTACCGCCCTTCCTCCATCAACAAACGCTCAGTCTCCTCCCAACCCATACAGGCATCCGTAATCGACACGCCGTAGCGCAGGGATTCACCCATGGGCTGGTTGCCTTCCTGCAAATGACTTTCCAGCATCACACCGATCAGCGAGCGATCTCCCGCACGTCGTTGTGCCAGCACATCGTTCAGCACCAGCGCCTGGCGACGATGATCCTTGCTGCTGTTGGCATGGCTGCAATCGACCATGATGCGCGGTGCCAGGCCCGCGTTTTCCAGCGCCTCGCGCGCCGCGCGCACAGACTCTGCCGAATAGTTCGGCCCGTGCCGCCCGCCGCGCAGCACCAGATGCGTGTCCGGGTTGCCGGTGGAACGGATCACCGCCGGATGGCCGTGGCTGTCGACACCGAAATGCTGGTGCGAGGCGGCGGCGGAGCGGATCGCGTCCACGGCGACGGCCACACCCCCGTCGGTGCCGTTCTTGAAACCGGCCGGCAGGCCCAGACCACTGACCAGTTCGCGATGAATCTGTGACTCCGTGGTGCGTGCGCCGATGGCGGCCCAGCTCAGCAGGTCGTCCAGATAGCCGGCGGCCATCGGATGCAGAATTTCTGTCGCCAGCGGCAGCCCCAGGTGCGCAATGTCGCGCATCAGTGTGCGTGCCGTGTGCAGCCCGGTGGCCATGTCGTGGCTGCCATCCAGGTGCGGATCGTACAGCAGGCCCTTCCAGCCCACGGTAGTCCGCGGCTTCTCCACGTAGGCGCGCATGACCACCAGCAGTGTGTCACTGACCGCCTCGGCCAGTGGTGCCAGGCGCGCAGCGTACTCCAGGGCCGCCTCCGGATCGTGAATCGAGCAGGGGCCGACTACCACCAGCAGGCGGTCGTCCTCACCGTGCAGCACGGCACGGATGGCCTGGCGGTGCTGGTTGATGCGCAGCGCCAGCGATGGCTCCACCGGCAGGGCCGCCTTCAGTTCGGCGGTGCCCGGCAGGCGCTGGCTCTGCGCGGGTGTGGCGGCGCGGGCGGGAAGTGATGCGTTCATGTCCTGTCCTTATTCATGCTGTGTCGTCGTTGTGCTGCCCACCAGGCCCGGAAACGAAAAACCCCCGGGCGGGAAGCCGACCGGGGGTTTTCAAGTGTTGCATCCGTCAGGCGTCCCGTGTGCTGGGCGCCTGTGCGGGTATCAGGCGCGCCAGTGGCTAAACCAATACCCGTAGAAATAGCTGTTCGGAGACGACACGCACGGCCGCGCACCGGCCACCGGGGCGGCGATCTGCGTCAGCGATGTGGTACGTAAAGTGATCATGGTGTGTTGCGCTCCAAACGTCTGAAGCAGGATATGCGATTCATTGTGACAGTTTCAACCACGCGGACTGGACAATGCCCACCAGGCGGGCAGCAGCGCACGTGTGCCGGGGTGGCTGAAGCGGTCATCGATCAGGTACACCACGCCGGTATCCTGCGGTGTACGGATCACCCGGCCGGCCGCCTGCACCACTTTCTGGAGGCCGGGGTAATGGTACGTATAGTCATGCCCTATATCCTGGCCGGGCGTGCCGTCACCAAACAAGGCCTGCAGGCGTTCGCGCATCTGTTCATTGACCGGATTTAATTGCGGCATCCCCAGCGTGGCAATGAAAGTGCCGATCAGCCGGCTGCCGGGCAGGTCAATGCCTTCGCCGAAGGCGCCGCCGAGCACGGCGAATCCTATCTGCTGGCTGCGCAGGGTAAACCGGTCGAGAAACGCCTGCCGTTCCGGTTCGTTCATGCGCCGTGCCTGTTTGGACAGGGGAATGTCAGGGTGCCGGCGATGCAATGCACTGGCCACTTGCTCCAGATAATCGAAGCTGGAAAAGAACGCCAGGTAGTTGCCGGGGCGCTCGGTAAACTGCCGGGCGATCAGATCGGTAATCGGTTTGACCGAACGCGCACGATGCCGGAAGCGGGTGGAGCAGGGCACGATGGCCACCTGCAACTGGCTGGCACTGAACGGCGCCGGGATATCCACCCAGGGTGTGTCGGCCGGCAGGCCGAGCAGGTCGCGGTAGTACCGGTCAGGGCTGAGGGTGGCAGAAAACAGCACGCTGGCATGTGCGGTGCCGAAGCGCGTTGCCAGCAGTGGCGCCGGCACCAGGTTGCGCAGGCACAGATCACCCTGCAGGCCGTCGGGGTCATCCAGCCGGGTGGGCTGGCCGCGTGTCAGGGTCAGGTCTGTCATGAAACAGCCGTCCGCCAGTTCGGCGACACGGCAGAATTTGCTGGCGTCAAAATAGAAATCCAGTAGCGCGGCATGTTGTTGGGTGGGGTGCGCATTGCGGTGTTCGCTGATGGCGTACACGGCGCCTTGCAATGCATTGAGCAGTTCTTCCGGCGGTTCGTTCAGGACACGATATTGCGTGGTCTGCCCGTCGTCCGGTGACCAGTGCTGCGTGTTCATCCGTTGCCATTGATGCAGTACCCCGGCGAGCGGGCGACGCAGTGTGGCGGGGGCTTCGTGCAGCAGGGCTTCCAGGCGTGCCTGCGGCAGCATGACGCTGTACATGCCGCGTGCGCGCTCGACCAGATTGTGTGCTTCGTCGACCAGCAGGCCGGCACGCCAGCTGTTTTGCTGTGTCAGGCCATGCAGCAGTGCGTTGAAATCGAAATAGTAGTTGTAGTCACCGACGATCAGGTCGCACCAGCGGGCGAGTTCCTGCCCGAGGTAATAGGGGCACACCTCATGCGCCAGTGCGATCTCGCGCAGGCGAGACTGGTCCAGAAAACCGGCTTCGACCGCCGCCTGCCGTGCCGCCGGCAGCCGATCATAAAAGCCACGGGCCAGCGGGCAGGCATCGCCGTGGCAGGCCTTGCCGGGATATTCGCAGCGCTTCTCGCGTGCCACCAGTTCCAGGGTGCGCAGCGGCAGGGTCTCGCTGTGCTCCGTGAGTGTGTGGACCGCATCCAGCGCCAGTTGCCGGCCCGGCGTCTTGGCGGTGAGAAAGTACAGCTTGTCCAGCGGTTGCGTGGGCAGGGCTTTCAGGGCCGGGAACAGTGTGCCCAGGGTTTTGCCGATGCCGGTCGGGGCCTGCGCAAGCAGGGCGCGGCCGCGATCGAAGGTGCGGTAGACCTGTTCCGCCAGGGGCCGTTGTCCGGTGCGAAACGGATACGGAAATGCCAGCGCACGCAGCGCGTCGTCCCGCCGTTCGCGATGACGGAGTTCCTGCTCGGCCCAGCGCAGAAAGCGCGCACAGTGGTCAGAAAATATGGCCTGTAAATCATCCCGCGTCATCTGCTCGCGGAACACGGTTTCCTGCTGGGTGCTGACATCGAAGTAGACCAGTGCCACGGTCAGCGACGCCAGATTGCGCGCCTCGCACAGCATGGCGCCGTACAGATACAGTTGTGCCCGGTGCAGTGCGCGGTGATTGTCCGGCACGCGGGACAGGTCGCCGCGGTGCGTCTTGATTTCTTCAAGCTGGTTCCGTTCGGCGTCATAGCCGTCCGCGCGGCCACGTACCAGAAGGCAGCCGAACGGCGCTTCCAGTGTTATTTCCGTCTCGTAATGCGGCGGCCGTCGCGCGGCCACGGCCTGGTGACCGAGCATGCCTTCCTGTGCCGACGGCGAGGGCGTAAAACGCAGGTCGATGTCGCCGGTCTTCGCGGTGAACTCGCACAGGCTGCGCACGGCCACGGTGTAGCGCGGTGCGTTCATGTGTCATCCGCCCAGCGCAGGTAACAGACGCTCACCGGCATGCGATGTTCGGCGCAGAACGCAAGCCAGCGTCGCTGGTTGTCCTGCAGGCGATCACCGGGGCCTTTTACCTCGATCATGTCGTAGCGGTGTTCATCGGGGTAGAAGCGGATCAGGTCCGGCATGCCGGCGCGGTGCGCCCGAATATCCCGCAGCAGGCGCCGGAACCAGAGTGCGAGATGCGCGGGCGGCAGGCAGGCCAGCGCCTGTTCAAGCAATGTGGCGTCCAGCGCGCCCCAAAATACAAAGGGATTCTGTATCCCCGATTTTTCATGAAAATGCCGGCGTATGGTCTCGCGCCAGCGGGTGTCGTCCAGCTCGGCCAGGGCGGCGTCGAACAGCGCTTGCCGGCGCGGATAGAAATCCGCTTGCAGCAAATCGGCCGGCGCATGATGAAACGGGTGAAAGAACGCGCCGGGCAAGGGGGTGAACAGGGCCTGCCAGCACAGCAGGCCGAACAGGCCGGTGATCAAGGTGTTCTCGACGTAGTACACGGGCGCGTCATCGCTGTGCAGATGATCGCGCACCACATATTCCACCGGTTGCGGTACGTCCGGGCGGGGCAGTATCAACACCTGCTCTGCCGGCGGCGCTGGCCGGGCGGTGCGCTCGACCGGTTCGCCAAGGCGGCGTTGCAGGCGCGGCATCATGCGTGTCAGTTGTTGCTGCTCGGCATCGTTCTCTGGTTGTTGCCAGGCGTGCCGCGCCAGTGTCAGTGCATCACGGTCATGGCCGCAACGTTCCAGCACCCGGATATGCCGCGCCCGGGCGCCGGGCCATCGGCAGGCGGGATAAATCGCCAGTGCGGTATCAAAATCCTGATCTTTTTCCGCCTGCTGTCCAAGCCGGAACAACAGGCGCTCACGGCGTGCCTGCAGCCAGTCGGTCCCTGCGTCGCCCTGCGGCAGTTGTGCCAGCACGTCGGCCACCGGTGTGCCCGCGTCCAGCGCCTCGCGGCAGGCGTGCAGGCGCAGTCCAAGGTCAATATCGGCGGCATCGTGGAACGCGCGGGAGTGCTGGTCCACCGGCACGGTTTCATAGCGGTAGACACCGAGCTCCGCGAGCACGAACTCTGACCAGTCCTGGTGCAGATTGCCGAAGAACATCAGCCGCAGCCGGTCGCACAGCGGCATGATGGTCAGTGCGTACAGGGTGTCGTGCAGCGAGGGTGCCCAGCGCGATAACGGGCGTGCTGCCGGTTCGTCCGCCGCCAGCGCCGCGAGTTGTTCCGCCTTGCGGCCGGCGGGCAGGTGCTTGCCGAATGCCCGCTGTAATTCGGGGCGCGTCAGCACGGAAAACAGGTCCGTCAGGGAAATGTCCGGGTCGTCGATCACCCAGTTCGTTGCGCACAGTGCGGCCATGGCGGCGGGAATGTCACCGATCTCGGGATAGCGCAGTTTGCCGATCCGGAACAGCGTGCCCTTGCGCATGACCATGCGTACCAGCAACGCTTGCGCCGGTCGCGGCAGCGTCGCAAAACAGCCAATGAATGCCTGCTCTTCTGTACCCAGCAGATCGGCATAGCGCGTGCCCACCCAGTCCAGGGCGGTGTGGAAGTTATGCAGGTAATAATACGGATCATCCAGCGCGGCGGGGGCCGGCAGGGCGGGAGAGGTATCGGAAGAAATACTGTCCGTATGTATAGTCATCCGCATAGGCTAGGGCGTCTGCGGACGGATGTCACCCCGCGCGCAACACCGCGCGGGGTGAATGGATTACTGCGACAGAGCCATGTTCCAGAGTTGGGTGGAACGTGCCCCCGAGCGGCAGAACGCGAGCACGGGATACTCCGCGCTGTCCAGCGCACGGCGCATGGTTGCGGCCTGCTCATCGGTGATCTGGCCGCTGATGACGGGGAGGTAGATATAGTGCAGCCCGGCGGCCGTGGCGGCTTCGGCCAGCGCGGCGCTCTCGGGTTGCGACGGGCCACCTTCCTGATCCGGACGGTTGTTGATCAGCGTGCGGAAACCCTGCGCCTTGAGTGCGGGAATGTCCGCTGCCGTGATCTGCCCGCAAGTGGCGAAGTCATCAGTGTGGCGGTTGAAATTGTCCATGTGCAGTCTCCTCGACAGGATGCTGCACAGGGTAATGCCAAATCAGTCCCGTGCCGAGGGGCGAACGCGATACTGGATGGCAGGTGCCCGGTGCGGTGTGTCGACAGGGGCTGGTTTGCGGGCTTCGGCTTCGGCGCGGGCCTGTTGCTCGCGGCGTTTTTTTAACAGCACTTCAGCGTCCGCGATCACTTCCTGAAGCTGTTTGACGGTCAGACGGTCCAGAACAATAGCCATATTTTTTCGGTCTGTATGAATTAGCGATCAGACCAGACAGGCGCCGAACCATGCAGCCTGTCTGTGTCCGCGTTCCCCGGCGGTCTTTTTCAAGGGAATAGCACTGGAGATAGTTGAAGAATAGATATATATCCGGCTATTCGGTAAGGCTTTCTGTAATAATCAGGTAAAACCCTTCACGTTATGTGACATGACGCATGAAGTGACAATCAGCGTTGCGCCTTAAAATCCCGGCACACCTAATTGACAAACCACTTCCTGTGTCGTGTTGCCTTGCGTCAGTCTGAATGAGCCCGTGCCCAAGCATGGATTCATTTGCTTGATATTGAATTGATATCATAGCTGTCTGGCGATAAATGGCAACAGGAAATAAACGCCGATATGCCGCTTATATCGTGATTCTGAGCACACTTGTTCGCTGAATGCCGATTCATGGGATTCCTGTACCGATATGTAATCCGGGACGGATCAGGGTGTATCCGGCGTCCATGAACAGGCGGTCACGATAACATAATGGCCACGATGGCTGTGTGAAGATTTCTTCACGCCGAAATAGAAAAGCACCATGGTGCATTTTTAGTTTCGGCGAATTTGGTTTTAGTTACAGTGGCTTATTCTGATGGTCTGGCTGATGGTCTGGTGAAACCTGCAGGTTCCGGTTAGCTGGTTGGGTTGTGCCGGGCGGTACGGTTGCACCCGGCTCAAAAAAGGCGTTAAGTCTTTCGCCTCGGGATCGGTTTTCGGACGATCAGTATTCTCACAATCTGAAACTCCTCAACGGGGAGGTAGACAAGGATGTCTAGGCATATTGCCGTGGTGCTCTGTTGCACCCTGGGCATGCTGGCGTGTTCTCCGGATACGCCGGAGCAGCCCGCTGTCCAATCCGCCGCGCAGGACACTGCGACGGCATCTTCCGCTGTGTACGCACGTGTCAATCAGCAGGTCATTACCCGTTCGCAAGTGGATGCGCGCGTTGCGTTGTTGCGTGCTCATCACACCGGTGGCGTGGACCCGTTGCGTTTGCGTGAACTGGCCCGGCGGCAGTTAGTGGACGAATTCCTCGTCGCGCAGACTGCCGAGGCGGAAAACACGCAGCGCGCGGTCGCAGCAACGGATGCGGAAAAGCCGGCGCAACAAAACGTTGCGCAACTCAGCGTGTTGCTGCGCGCCATGGTGGCGGCATCCCAGCCACCTGTTACGGCCGAAGAGGTGGCTACCTGGCTGGCAAGACAACGCAGTGTGCGGGACACGAATGCCGTGGCGGCCAGTGGTGTGCTGGTGTCCGTGCCGCGCGATGGCGACGAGGCCGCGTGGCGGCAGGCAGAAGCCCGTGCGCAAAAACTCAAGGCCCGGCTGGCAGCCGGCGAGATATCGCTGGCCGTGGCTGCCTCCCGTTATTCCGATCATGAGTCTGCCCGGCGCCAAGGGCGTCTGGGGGGTGTCAGCCCGTCGCGGTATCCGCAGATTTATCACGCGCTGGCTGGCTCACCGGTGGGTAGCCTGGTGGGGCCGATCGTCAGTGAAGACGGTGTCTGGGTGGTGCGCCAGGATGCCCGACCGGCAGAGGCGGCAATCCCGCCGGCACGGGCCGCAGTGCATTTGCAGCGCCAACGGGAAGTGCAGGCGATGTCCGCCCGTTTGCTTGCGCTGAGGGCGCAAGCTGACCTCGCCGTGGAGACGGACAGGCAAGATGTGCCGGGCATGCATGCTGCTGCACGTGCGCCGGTTCTGCGAGTCCAGGAAAACACCTTGCCTGGCAAGGTGTCCGGGCAGCCTGTGTTGCCGGGCGCGCTCTATCGGGCACCACCGAGTCACCAGATTAGGTCGGATGATGAGCGAGACGGAGGTGCACCATGACGCGCCTCTTTCTTTCGCATGGTATGCAGAGGCTTGTGGTGACAGTGCTGGCGGCCATGGCTGCCAGCACTGTTCCGCACGCGGTGGCGGAGTGTGTCGAGCGCAAGGATGTCTCGCTGCTGATTGGTATGGATGTGTCGCCCAGCATGTTGGCGGAGGTGTTGCCCGGCGTCAGCCGGCTGGCTCTGGCACGGGACTTTGCGATTGAGGTGGTACAGGCGGTTGATGCCAGTGCCACCCTTGATGAAGCGCAGGCGTTTACTTTTTGCGCGGCGCCCTATCTTTCAACGGGCTGGCAATCGCCGGGCAATGTCGTGGCCAATCTGTCAGGGCCTATCGATAGCTGCGACGGCACAGCGGTGTACGATGCGATCATTAACGCGGCGGCGGCGCTGAGAACACGAAGCAGCAGCAATTTGCGCCTGGGTGTCATCATGACGGATGGCGAGGATGTCTCCTCGTACGCCAGTTCCGGCAGCGCCGCAGCGGCGTTGTCCGGCGGGGATGTTGTGTCGCGGCTGGTTTTCATCGGTGCGGGGTCCGGTGTGCTGTCCAGCATTGCCAACTCGGCGGGCGGCCCGCCGCTCAGCGAGGCGATCTCCGCGTCAGCGCCGGAGCTGAGTTCACTGATCGGCAATATCGTGGAGGCAACCTGTACCAATCATCGTCCTGAAGCCAGGCTGTCATTGTCTGACTCGGATCTGCAACTGGGGCATGAAGGTTTTTCGATTACCTTCGATGGTACGTCCTCCACGGATCAGGACCCCGGGCACCGGAGCGCGCTGGTGTATCGTTGGCGCCTGACTGCCCCGGACGGTTCGACCAGCGACTTTTCCGGCAGCACGGTCCATGCCCCGTTCGATGACAACTATCTGCCACAGGAAGACTGGAGTGTTCGGCTGACCGTCGAGGATCCGCGTGGCTCGACCCACTCCCGTACCGCCTCCTTCCGTGTGATCGGTAGCCCGCCGGATATCACTGTCTCGGGAGCGGATATCAATGCACTGGAGACGCTTGAGGTGACTGTCAGTCCCGCGAACGATGTGGACGGCGGCAGCCTTGATTTCCAATGGGAGGTGCTGGCTGCACCACCCGGTGGACAGTATGCCGCGGGGAATATCGTCAACGGTTCGTCGCTGTCCTTTCTGACCGAAGAAGGTGACATCGGCGAATGGGCCTTCCGCTGCACGGCTATCGACGACGAGGGCGAGGAAGATACCGACACCATTTCGCTGCTGGTCAACAACCTGCCACCGGACATCAACCTGATCGGTGATGAAGAAATCGATGCCGGTTTCGATCTTCAGATAGAAACCACGGAAGTGGACGACCCCGACAACGCCGAGGGCGGCGGTCTTGAATTCAAATGGGGCATCATCCAGGCGCCGCAATCGTCGACACTGATGGTCCAGGAAGATTTTCATCAGCTGCCGTTGCTGATCATGTCCACCGACGCCGCCGATGCCGGGACCTGGGTGTTCCGCCTGACGGTCACCGATGATGAATTGCCGCCGTGGCAGGAAGAGGTCACGGAGGAATTCAGTGTGTTGGTGGACGGGTTGCCGGAGGCGGAGATCACCGGGCCGTCCACGGTGGGCTCATTGTCGTTCCCGGTCACGCTCAGCGGGGAGGATTCTGTGGATCCGGATTCGCCCTGTGAAAGCGATGCCTACCGCTGCCACGACACACTGGACGGCGGCCTGCCTTCCGGGCTTTCGCCGGGTATCGTCCGCCACACCTGGACCTTGCTGGATGTGCCCTATGACGCACCGTTGGAGTATCTGCCCGGCCGGGTGGATGACGCACTGGGGTTGCCGGCGGAAGGTGCGACGCTGACCATCGGCCCCGGCGACTTGGTGGCGGGTGACTGGTTGTTCCAGCTCGAAGTGGAAGATGGCGAAGGCAATACCGACGCCGCCACGTTCCAGTTGTCGGTCATTGATGAGGGCGGTCCGCCCTGGGTATGGATCATGCCGCCGTTCTCCCGCTATACGGTGGACGGTGCCGGTGTGCTGGGCAGCGACGTGAAGCTCAGTGGTCTGCTGAGTATGGATTACGACAACGTGCTGCTGGGCGAGACGCCGGACTTTGGCCTCGGCATTACTGACTACGCCTGGAGCGTGCCGCGTGTGCCGCCGGGTTGCATACCGGGCAGTGCGCCGTCCGGGCCCGACGCGGTGGATTTCGAGCTCTATGCCGCCGGGGATTCGCCGTCGCTGGTGTGTCTCGGCTACTACGAAATCGGGCTGGCCGTCACGGACGATGACAGCGTGCCGAAGACCGGCAATGCGCAGGCGTATGTCAGCCTCGGCAGTTGCGACAGCCTGGTGTGCGTGGACTTCCCGCTGGAAATGATGCCGCACGTGGAGGACTTTACCGACCGGACCGATGTGCTGATCTACTACCACGTGGATTCCCTGGTCTATGACAACCCGCTGTTCGTCGGCGGGCTGTTCGCGCGCTTGCGGATATTCCACGAAAGCGATCCGGTGGTGCCGTTCTATACCGCCCATGACCCGAATGTCATCAGCGTTCTGCACGGTGGCAGCATGGAATTCAAGTGGGACGGCCGGGGCAGCGCCGGGCAGCGGCCCAGGCCCGGCCGCTACAGCATCGACATTGATCTGGTGGACATGGCGATGACGCCGCACGGCATCAGTGACCGGGAAAACAACGCCATCCTCATCGCCGTGGCGGAGCCGTCCATACTGCCGGGCTCGTCGGATTATGTCGTGCGGGAAAACCTGGCGGATGGCAGCGACCAGGTGCAGGTCGAATATCAGATCGACGGGGGCGCCACGCTGGACGATGTTGCCTGGGAAGCACTGGACGCGTCGGATGTCGTGGTGGCGGAAGGCAGTCTGGGGACGGTGGCCTCGGGCACCTTGTCATGGAATGGCACCGACCATGTCGGCGATCTGGTGCCGGCAGGCGATTACCGCATCCTGTTGCGCGCGCTGCGTGGCGGCGGCGTGCTGGGTGAAAGTGCCGAGCATACCGTCAAGATACTGCGGCTTGATCTGGATGCAGATACCTCGCGGGACGGCCTGATCGACGACGTGGCGGATGACACTGGCGAAGACGCCTGGGTCAAGACGCGGGGCGCTGTCTTCGCCGTGAACCTTGACCGCGATGGCGGTCGTACCGCCGCCGGCCGGCCGATCCCCGATGCGGTGCATTTCGACGATGCCGGCGACCCGGTGCACGAAGACTTCGAGATCAACGGTGCGGCGGATGAAGCGGACATTACGCCGTTTGTGATCCGCAATCCGGGCACTTCATTGCCGCCATCGGTGAAAGTGTTCCTGCGGGCTGCGGAGCAGGAAGACATTGAGTCCGTGCATGTGTTCAAGCAGATCAGCGCCGGCGAGACAGCCATCTGGGGCGCGCTGGGCGGGCGTGTGGGCGATCCGGCGCCACCGCTGGAGCTGGATATTACCCGGTGGGTGGATCCCGGGTCGCCGGACTTCGTCGGGGGCGGCCCCGGTGGCGATGTCACGTTCGGGCTGGAAGGCATGTTTTTCCGTTTTGTCGGCATGTCCGCCGTGAACCCGTTCGATGGTGAAATCGATTTCACGCTGGAGTTGCGTGACGGTGGTGCGGTCGTGGAAAGCGACCAGATCCGCATGAAGGTGGCACCCTGGATCATGCTGCCGCACTCACAGCCGTCGGAATCGGTGTGGGTGCTGGACACCCCGGGTAACGCCAGTTTCCGGGAAACCGCCTCGGCGGACGCCGGCTACGTCGGGCTGGATCATTCCACGCAGATGCAGGCGGTGGGCCTGGCCGAGGGGGCCTCGCAGTGGTTCCAGGACCACGGCGAAATGGGCTACTACGAGCGCCCGGGTGGTGCCAAGGTGCAGGCCGGCCTGCGCCTGCCTTACAGGCGTAATCCACCGGGGCCGCAGCCGCCCTGGATGCAGACACGTCTGCTCGGGCCGGATTTCGCCATTTTCCAGATGGGCGTGGACGTGGGTGGCGGCGCGGGCGATTACGGCGGCAACGTCGAGTTGCTGCCGCCTACACCGGCATTCCCGCTCGGTCGCATTGTCGTCGGTGATACGCGCTCGGATGCGCTGTTCGACTTCTTCGCCTCGCAGGAAGTACAGCCTCCGTTTGAAGTGCCTACCGCCTGGCTGAGCGTGAGCCATGTCGACGAAATATTCGGCTTCTCGATGGTCGACGGCGAAGTGATCGTGGCCAGCCCGGCAGAAGCCTGGGCGCAGCTGCAAACCGTCCCGGTGGCGGACCGTGGCCGGTCTGTGCTGTTTGCCATGGGGGCAGCGCCGGAAGACGGTGCTGCCTCCGCAGACAGTATTGATCCGCAACGGCTGGAAACCGGTGTGGACCATACCGGCGCAGGCTGGGGGTATGTGCGTATCTATAACGATGACGCCAGCGGTTCCGGTGCACGCGGGCAGGTGGCGGAAATCACCACGCTGGGTAACGGTTTTATCGAGATCGGCCGGGTCTGGAACACGTTTGCGAAACTGCTGCCGGATGGCTCGGGCGATCCGAATGCCTATGAAAATGTCATCCGCACCGCGCCACCTTCCCAGATGGGATGGTTCGCGCAGCCGCAGAGCGGCGACAAGTATGTGCTGGTGGAAGACACGCGGCTCTGGAGGGCCCCGGCCCCGGCGTTTATTACGGTGGAAGAAGTGCTGGATGATACCGAAATGCACGACTTCAACCTCATTACGGTGCAGAACAAGATTCAGGATGTCATCAACGCGATGGACGCTGCGGCCGGCGCACCCTTGGCGTATATCGAAGTGCCGACCCTGTATGTGGGCGCCCGGGCCGGCTTTGACGCAGGACGTTTCAGCGTTGCCTTTACACCGGGCGCTCCGAACTTCCAGCCTGTCAACGGCCATTACTATTTCCCGCGCCAGTTCGGCGCGCGGGATGTCGGCAGCGGCGACGATATTTTTGAGGCACTGATGCGTGGCCTGTTGCCGAATGTGGAATATGTCGACGACTGGGACCTGTATCACCGTCTGGATGGCGAAGTGCACTGCGGTTCGAACGTGGTGCGCCAGCCTTACGGGCTCGACTGGTGGAGTAATCAGCCATGAAGCGATGCATGCATTTATGTGGCCTGGTGTGGCTGGCCACACTGATGATGTCGGTTGCCGTGGCGCAGGAGCCGGAGATGCCGTGGCCGGAAAATATCGTGGCCGCAGCGTCGCGGATCAACGCAGTGCTGCGTGAGGCGGCCAGCCTGCCGCCGCATGATGTGGCGGGCCGGGCGAAACAGGGCGAGGCATTTGACGCCGCGCTGGGCGAGATGGCGAAGCTGGCATCCGCCGATCTGGTCGCGCAGGCGCGGGCGCAGGAGTACCGCTCGGAGGCAGCGAAACTGCTGCTGATCGCCGCTGACCGGCGTGATGCTCCCGCCCGCTATGACGCCTTGCGCGAACGCTACCTGACAGCAGTGGCCGAGCCGGCTGCGCGCGCACCCGCAGCGCCGCCCTTGTCGGCGGCGGAGGCAACGGAAGCCTACCGGCTGGCCTGGGAGTACTGGTTGTTGCGGCCGCCCCTGGCCGGGCAGGCGCCGCAGGCAAACCAGCGCATGGTGGATGCGCTGGTGGCGATTGATAACCCGGCGTCGGTGCAGGCGGTCATGATGGCGGTGGAAGCCACCGCCAGCGACAAGGCGTTTCCGGGCCGGGCGCGTGCGTTTCGCCAGCACGACCTGCTGCAGATTCTCGGGCGCATGCCGGGCGAAAACAGCCTGCAGGCGCTGATGCGCAGCGTGACGCTGATCGACAACCCGCCGGCCAGCCTGCACAGCGAAAAATCCGGCGCCCCGACGACGCAGCCGGATTACCTCAATGCCGCCACCTACGCCGAGCGCCTGCTGACCGACGCCGAACATTTCGGTACCGCGTCCCGGTGGCGCGCGGTGTTGAACCGTGTGCCGGAAAAAGACGGTGCCACGGCGGACGACGACATCGTGCGGAAAGCGCGGGCGTTCTACCGCAACAATCCGGTAGGCACAGACGCCGGAAAGACACCGCAGAACTGACAGGGAGAGCACGCGCATGATTTCGCATTGCGGACAGGGAATGTCCGGCGTTGTCCGGATGCTGGGGTTTCTGGCGGGGCTGTTGCTGGCCGCGCCGCTGGCCCAGGCGGACGATCTGGAATATGGCCCGCCTTTCATCATCGGCGACGCCCTGACGGTGCCCACCGGCATGGCCGTGGACGCGGCGCGGGAACGTCTGCTGATTGCGGACACCGGCAGCCACCGTATCCGCTATACCAGCCTTGCCGATTTCCCCGGCCCCTACACCTGGCACGAATTCGGTTATAACGCAGACGCGACGGCGGCGGGCGCGTTTCGTGAGCCACAGGGTGTGGCGGTGGATGCCGACGGCAATGTGTTTGTCGTCGATGCGTTGGCCGGCCAGGTGCAGTTGTTTCGTTACGACAGCGGCGCCGACAGCTACAGCCACGACGCGGCATTCGCCAGCGCGGGCACCACCGTGGACGGCCGCGCCATTCTCATGCCCCGCGATATTGCCGTGGCCGAAGACGGCACGGTCTACCTGCTGGATTCCGGTAACAACCGGGTGCTGGTGGCGGACAGCGCCGATGACGACAGCTGGGCTGTCTGGCGCGACGGCGCGGACTGGAACAATCCCTACGGGCTGGATGTGACCACTGCCGGCGACTTGTGGTTGGCGGATACCGGCAACAGCCGCGTGCTGCGGCTGCCGGCTGGCGGGGGTGCCCAGACAGCGCTGGGTCATTTTGGCACCGGCAGCGCGCAGTTTCGTTACCCCCGCGATGTGGCCGTCGGTGATGACGGCCGTGTCTATGTCGCGGACACGGATAACCACCGTATTGTCGTGCTGGAGGACAGCGGCGATTTTTATCGTCATCTCGGCGGTGCGCCCCTGTTCGATGCGCTGCAGAAAATCGCACTGGATGGTGAGGGCCGGGTGCTGGCCCTGGATGCCACGCAGCATCGCGTGGTGCTGTACCCCGGGGCAGGCTATACACCGCCGTTCGATGCCTATGTGCGCGATTACGTCGGCGACGACGGCGTGCAGCCATCGGACGGCGGCTATCTGCTGTCGTCGCCGGATATTCTTGTGCGTCACCATCCGGACATCGACCTGGACGCCGCGCTCAGCGCCGGCCTCAACAGCTATGCCTTTCAGCAGCCACGCTTCGACGAAAACAATTATCTGTACCTGGCGGTCCGTAATCGGGGCGAGCAGCCGATCACCAATGTGACCGCGCGCCTGTTCTGGGCAGACCCGGCTTCGCCGCTGGCATTCCCCGACGACTGGCATGACAGCGGTTTCTATAGCGCCTATGCCTCGTCCTCGTCCAACACGCCGGATAACCGGCTGTATCTGCCGACGATTGCAGGCCGGCAGATGACCCAGGACAGCATGACCGTGGTGGGCCCGCTGGTGTGGCGCCCCCCGGCACCGGAGGATGTCGAGGCCGGAGACGGAGGTGTGCATCTCGCGGTACGCCTGCTCAACCTGCACGACCCGTCCGTCTCCGCGCCGGGGCTGGCGCAGGTCAGGCAGAACAACAATATTGCACTGCGACCGGTTACGGTTTCACGCGGCCCGTTCCCGATCGGTGAGCAGAACACGCTGGTAGTGCGCGCGGATTTCAGCGGCATCGGCGGCAGCGCCGATCAGGCAATGATCGAAACCCGCATGACCGGTGCGGCGGCCTGGATCGAACGCGTCAGCTACGGCCAGACCACAGTGGTGCCGCTGTATCGCGGCCCGGTGGCGCTTGATCATGACAGTGCGCACTATCAGGACAGCCGCCGCAACCTGCTGGTGGAAATGGCCGAAGAGGTGCTCGACAAACTCATCACGGCAGAGCCAGCCGTCCTGGACGGCGCGACGGCGGAGGCCGCAGACGATATCGATCGTGTGGTGATCGTCGTCAACGACCCGGCCTTCCAGCGTGACTGGGCCACGACCGGCCTCTGGCCCTATGACGCGGCGGGTGAAACCCGCTTCCTGTCGGTGTCCGTGCAGGGGCCGGACAACAATACCATGCAGTATGCCCACGGCCTGTCGCATCAATTGCTGCTGGAAGACCTGTACGTCCACGACGAAGTCGACAGCCTGCTGACGCACACGGCGGATCACTGGGACAATATGGCGCGGCCATTTGACGGTGCGCACCCGCTGGTCTGGTCCAAGGAAAAAGCCACCTGGGTCACGTCCCGTGGCGGACGTGTGCTCTATATCCAGCGACCGCCGTCCGGCACAGAGCGCGAAGGCGAGCCGCCGATCCCGCTGCACTATCAGGCAGAAATCGACACCGACCAGATTGCCGCCGTGGCCATCGGGCTCACCGAGGGCGCCACCACACTGGAATCCGAACATCATTTCTACTGGATCGAGGCGCGCAGCCCGGCGCTGGCGGAAACCGACCCGGTGCCGGCCGACGGTGTGCTGGTGTATTACGCCAACCGCCTCATTCCCCAGGGCGAAGCACCGGTGCTGGTGCGCGACGGCACGCCTTCCACCGATCACATCAACGACGCTGCGCTGGCCGTGGGCGGCAGCCTTCAGCCGGCAGGTACAGGGATTGATATCGATGTGCTGGACAGGCTGCCCGATAACGACGGTTATCTGATCGATGTGGATTATGATCCGCCGCCGGATAAATACGATCTCTACGTGCGCCGTGGCGACCCGCACTGGACCAGCCCGGACATCTGGGTGGACAACCAGCGCGATGGCGACGGCTATGCCCCGTATGACCAGACCGTGCAATTGTCGACCGGGCCGGGGGAAGAGCAGCCGATTGCCGACGAACAGAATCGTATCTATGTGCGCGTCCATAACAGCGGCCCGGCCACCGCCTACGATGTGGAAGTCAAATTCCTGATGTCCGAGCCGTACCACACGGTGGGAGGCGAGGGCAGTTTCGATGAACGGGCGATCCGTTTTATCGGCAGCATTCCCTCGGGGGAATACCGCGATGTCTTCTTCGTCTGGACGCCGGACGGCGCAGACGATGAACATAACTGCGTGCGCGTCGAGATCCGGCGTCAGGTCAACGATACCGATGCCAGCAACGACAAGGCGCAGCAGAACCTGCGTGTGGTCACCAGCGACACCGCGAGCCCGTATACGCCGGTGGCGTTCGACTTCCAGATCGTCAATGAACAGGCACAGCCGCAACTGTTCTACTTCCGCGAAGACGGTATCCCGGCGGACTGGCACAAGCAGTTTGCAGACACCAAGCGTCTGGTCGCACCGGGCGAGCGCTATCTGGGGCGGCTGGATCTCCGGCCGAATGACGACGCGCCTGTCTGCGCCGATCACGATATCCATGTCACGGCCTGGATGCCCCGTGGCGACACACTGGTGCCGGTCGGTGGCACGACGGTCAGCGTGGGCTTGCGACGCCGTACCGACATGACGCTGGACACCAGTGTCCGGGATTGCGGGAAACGCTTCCGGCCACAGGCCGCGAGCGCATATCAGGACGGGCAGAATGCCGAAGCCAGGGCGGCGCTGGCGGGCATGGGGTTGTTGCTGGACGCAGAGAAGATGCCTGAACAATGCGCCATCCTCAGCGCCATGGGGTGCACGCAGCCTCCACGACCGAACGAAATGGTCACCGTGCGGTACCGGGACCCGGCAGGCAATCCGGTCTACCGGGAAGTGATGACGGATGAGTACGGTTGCTTCGAGGATGCCTACGTGGCGGTGGAAGGCGGCACCTGGGAGGCCAGCAGCCATTACCCCGGCGACGACTGTTCCGGGCCGGCGTTCAGCAGCGTCGATCTGTCCGTGCCGCTGATACAGACCGGCGACCAGGACGGTGACGGGTTGGCCGACGAAGACGAAGTGCAGGGTGATGCAGACGGTGACGGCATTCCCAATCATCTGGACCGGGACAGCGACAACGATGGCATTCCCGACGGTGAAGAGCTGTACGATCCCGACGCGCCCGACAACGGCAGCGAACGTGATCCGCTGCGCGATGCCGACGGCGATGGACTCGATAACGTCGTCGACCCGGACAGTGACAACGACGGCATCCCGGATGGCGAGGAACCGCGTGGTGATATAGACGGTGACGGCCTCGACAACCGCCTGGATCCCGACAGCGATGGCGACGGGATACCGGATGGTGAGGACGACCTACCCTACACCCCCACGGGGACAGCCGCCTGTGATCTCAGCGAACGGGCAGCCTGTTGGCTGCACTGGCTGGCCGCACTGGTCATCGTGGTGGCGCTGGTCCTGACAGTAGCCGGGCTGGTCCGGAAACGGCGCGGGTACCTGGTGCTGGCGGCAGTGTTGCTGGCGCTGCTCGCACTGATACTGCTATGGCTGTGCCTGCATCTTTACCTGCTGTATGCGGCCCTGCTGCTGGTGGCGGCACTGGTGTTGCTGTTGCTGACACGTCTGCTGTTGTAAGCCTGCGGCAAACCTGTGCGACCGGGCGAGCCAGATGGCCCGCCCTGATGCAGCACGCAACCTGGCCAGAACGCGAACCCGGCCGGCGCAGCAGTCGGCATCCATCGCCATCAAACGGCCGGCGTGCGTCAGTGTGGGCCAGCACGCCGGTCTGCCTTGTCTTGCTCTCACTCCATCGGATCAATGTGATCACTGCTACAGGGCGCAACAGGCAGTACCCGACAGATGTCGGGGTACGCAACAGACCGTCGTGTGAGGCATTATGGGCGATTCGGGGGCGTGCTGGGGCGTCGTTCAGCCGGTGACGGCATCCAGCGCCGGTTGTCAGGCCGGCCTGGTCACAGGAAGACTGCATGAATCGACCACTATCGTGCGGGGCGGAGCGCGGTTTTTCGGCGGGCACGTTTCTGATCGTCTGCCTGGTGATGGTGCTCGCCGGGCTGCGCGTCGCGCAGGCCGCTACGGCATTTCACGCCATCGAACTCACCGGGCCGGACAACCGTTACCCTCTTATCTCCAATGTGTATTCCTCAGGCTTCATTCCCGCGCCGGAAGGCCTGGCGCTGGACAAGGCTCCCGATACCGTGCCGGCGGGCGAGCGCTTTGGCCTGTCCCCGGATTTCAGGCAACACGGCCGATACTGGCTCTATACCCGCGTCGTCAACCTGACCGAGACCAGCGACTGGATGCTCCACATCAGCAATTTCGGTTTCCGGCAATCGGGCGTGCTGGTCCGGAGCGACGAGGGTCAGGTCGTGCAGCGATTCGGCAACGGGGGCTATGGCGACCCGACGGATATCAACACCCTCGGCCGGGCGGTGAACCTCAGCCTGCAAGCCGGCAAATCCTATCTGGTGGTCGTTGAACTGAACGCCCGGCGCGGCACCTGGCATCCCTACATCGGGTTGATGAGCGGGCAGCAGTATGCGGCCTGGGCCATGCACCTGGACCTTGCTTTCAAGGTGGCCATAGGCGTCATCCTGGGCCTGGTCGTGCTGGGGCTGGTCTGCTGGTTGCTGATGTCGGAAGTGGCCTTTTTCTGGGGCGCGCTGTCGTCACTGCTGATGCTCGTTTATTACCTGGGACACAGCAGCATCCCGGCGCTGATATGGCAATCGGCGTATATCGAGACGGACTGGTTCTGGTGGCTGGTCTCTTCCACCCTGATGACACAACTGGCCTTCGCCGGCAGTTTTCTCCGCATCAACCGTGCCTCCGGGCGGTGGTTTCAGGCGTTTGCCGGCGCGGCGCTGTTGACGTTGGTGATCTGCCTGCTCGCCACTGCATTGCCCATGGAAGCCAAAGTGCGCCTGTACGTGCTGGATTATCTGGTGGTGTCGCTGGTGATTCTTGGCTCGGGCGTGGCCAAAGTGCGCCGCGAAGGCAGCTACTACTTTATTTATCTGCTCGGCTGGTTCCCGGTGGTGCTTTCGATGCTGCAAGTGGTGCTGGTCACGCAGGGGGCGTCCCGGGCGTTTCAGGAAGTGACTGAATCCTACAAGATGCTTCATGTGCTCTATATCCAGATATTGCACATGCTGCTGCACGCCGTGGCGCTGATCCTGCGCGTGCGTGCCTTGCGCGATGAAAAGGTCAGGGCCGAATACCTCAGCCAGTCAAAGTCGCGTTTTATTGCGCAGAGCAGCCATGACCTGAGCCAGCCGCTCAATTCCATGAGTATCTTTCTGGAGCACTTGCAGCCGCATGTCCAGGGGCTGGACGGCAAGAAAATACTCTACCGGCTGAAGAATACGCACCGTCAGATGAGCGAATCTTTCAAGTCGATCATGGACCTGAGCAAACTGGAATCCGGTGCGATCCGGCCCGAGTTGAAGGCCGTTCAGCTCAATGACCTGTTTGCGCGCCTGCAGAACGAGTACCGGGTGCTGGCGAGAGAGAAGGGCATTGAACTGAGGTTCCACCCCTGCTCCGCGACAGTATTCAGCGACCCGATGCTGCTTGATCGCATGTTGCGCAACCTGGTTTCCAACGCTGTGAAATATACCGACACCGGGCGTGTCGTGGTGGGTTGTCGCCGGCGCGGCCGCGAGGTCGCCATCCAGGTGCTGGATACGGGCTGCGGCATGGACGACAGCGCACGGCAGCATATCTTTGATATCTACCACCGCGCTGCCGACGTGCCGCAGAAAACCGAAGGGGCCGGCATCGGCCTGTCCATCGTCAGGCATATCGCTGAACTGTTGGGGTACCCTGTGAACGTGATCTCCAGACCCGGCCAGGGCAGCACGTTTACCCTGAGCGTGCCGGTGTTGGCAGACCCGGCGTTGCCACGGTCAGCAGCGGCGGACCAGGGCGACAGCGCATTGAAGGTGAGCCTGGTTATCCAGGACGATGCACTCAGGGATGCGTTGTCTGCACGCCTGCAGAGCTGGCAATGCCAGGTCTCGGTGTTCCGTTCCGTGGACGAGGCATGGCAATCCGGCTGGCCCGCCGCCGTACTGCTCTGCGACGCCGCCGCGCTCACACAGACAGCGCTGCCTGCGGACGCTGTGCAGCGGCTGGCCCAGGACCTAGTGGCAGCCTGTGTGTGCGCCACAGACGCGGCGTTGCCAGCGCAGTGGATCGGGGTATCCCCACAGCTTCTGCCGTCCCAGTTGCGGGCGTTGCTGAATGTGGCCGCCCGGCGGCGTCAGTCACCGATGAGCCTGGATATGCCAACGTAAACACGCCGCTCGGGTGGTGGACGTGATACGTTCCTTGCGCGTGCCCGGTGTTAAGGCGCGCCCCGCAACCCCGGCCAGCATGAGCCCGACCCATGACCGCCAAGGTACTGATAACCGAAGACCACGCGCTATACCGGGACGGCCTGCGCCTGCTGCTGCATGACGCCTTCCCCGATATTCAGGTCATCGAGGCCGCCGACTTCGACGCCGCCAAGGTGGCCCTGGCCACGCATCAGGATATTGCGCTGGTGCTGTTTGATATCCATCTTCCCGGCACCACCGGCCTCAATGGCCTCAGAGAGATCAAGACCCGCTACCCGGCACTGCCGCTGGTGGTGATCTCCACCGTCGATCACCACGCCAGCATCCAGCAGATGCTCCAGCTTGGCGCCGACAGCTTTATTGCCAAGACCAGTACCAAGGCAGCAATGATCAAAGCGTTGCGGGACATCATGGACGGCGAGATGGTGATTGTGGGTGGGCAGGCGCATACCGGCCATGTGATGTTGTCACCGCGTCAGCTTGCTACGCTGGAGTTGTTGTCGCTGGGGCTGCCGAACAAGGAGATCGCGGCGCAGTTGAATATTTCGCCGGCGACGGTGAGGGAATATGTGTCGGATCTGCTGGGGTTGTTTGACTGTGATAACCGGACGCAGGCGGTGCTGAAGGCGCGGCAGTTGGGGTTTATTCTGGATTGATTGGTTCTGCCTTTTCTCACCTCGCTGTTCATGCGCGAGTTCCTGAAGGGTCGGGCCGAGGTTGTGGAGCTTGACGACTGATTCTGTACATCCCTCTCTTAAAAAATATCTTTGTGTGTAGGGCGATGTTCTGCCTGATGGTCAATAGCAGCGTCGGGGTCTCCAGCTGGCGCAGTCAAGCTGGGCCGGAGTCTGATAATGCGGCGGTATGCCGCTCTTGATCTGAAATAAGAATTATCCTTTTAAATCAATTTGTTGGATTGGTTGTGCTTCTGGATATTCGCACTATGAGCCTCTTGTGCTACCCTGCAATTACCATGTAACACATCAGGAGAATGTCGTGAGTGACGCTACCTTCACTTTTCGGGTCGATGAAGAGTTGAAAGCCGCCTTTGCCAATGCAGCCAAGGGCCATGACCGTACCGGGGCGCAGCTCCTGCGTGATTTTATGCGCAGCTACGTGGCGCAACAGGAGGCGCCGGATTACGACGCATGGTTGATTGCCAAGGTCGAACAATCACGGACTTCTGGGGAAGCGGGCAGCCTGATCCCGGCGGCGGACGTCGAGGCCCGGTTTGCGGCGCGCCGAGCCGCTACACGCGCCCGTATGGGCTCGTCTGAATGATGGTGCTGTTCTGGACGCCAGAAGCCATTCAGGACCGGGATGATATTTATGATTACATTGAGCCAGACAACCCGCTGGCGGCACTGACGCTGGATGAAATATTTTCCGGGAAAGCTGCACAGCTTGTGGATTATCCCGACAGCGGGCGGCTTGGTCGCGTTCCGGGTACCCGGGAGCTGGTTGTTCATCCCGGCTATATGCTTGTGTATGACGTTTCAGGGCAACAGGTTCGGATTCTGAACGTGGTGCATACGGCGCGTCAGTGGCCGCCTTTTTAGAATGAGCCAAAGTAAAGGAAATGGTTTTATTTGCGTTTATTAAATCCGTATTTAAAACGTATCTCGTTGGATCGACTTTGCTTTTTTTAGGTGTGAAAAAATAATTGTAGTAATAAATCTTAGCTCGGATAAACGTCAGTGTCTGAGTGTTTTATGAATTTCTTTCTTGTTCATTAATGACTGCAACGTTGGCGGCATAATCTGGAGCCTGATGCGAAGGAGTTTGAGGTTGAGTGAGCACGGAAATGCCCTTTCTTGGTTTTGGGAATCCGACTTGTATCAGCGCCTCCGGGTGATGTCATGTATAGAAGAACCTAATCTTCTAAAGCTGCTTTTCGCGGTGCATGACGAGGTTCGCTTGCACACCCCGTTACTAGGATGGTTGTTGGACCCCCAAGGAAGCCACGGTATGGGGGATGAGCCACTGGCCCGTTTCTTGGCCACGCTGGATATCGACCCCGCCAACGCAGATCGTGCCCGAGTCTGGCGCGAGCGATCTTTTCCCGAGTATGGTCGGGTGGACTTGATGATACAGCTACCCGGTTGTTGTGTAGTGATAGAGAATAAACTGTACGCAGCCGACCAAGAGGCTCAACTGTGGCGCTATCGCCAAGTACTCGAATCCCAGGCTGCCCCGGCCGCAAAATCATATTTATTTTATCTGACACTGGACGGCTATGAGCCGCCACCTATTTCGATTTCGGCCCCGGCTGGCTCCGGTGATATGGCAGTGCTGGAAGAAGGCGGTTATCGGTGCATCAGCTACGAGGACGAGATCCGTCCCTGGCTGATTGGCCTGTTGGAATGGACGTGTCATGAGCAGGGGAAAAGTCGCATTCACCATATCCTGACGCAATACAACGAAATTCTAATGGAGGTTATCGGCGTGCACTCGCGAGAAGAAGCTTTGAGGGAGCTGAAAGGTAGCGGGCTGATGGATCACATCACCAGCAACCAAGGTGATATAGACGCGTTGGCGAGACTAACCCGCTCTGTTTTTTTCCTGCATGCCAGGTTGCTTGAGGATTTGGTTGGCGCGGTACATGAGGCGCTGGAGAGTGAGCCACGTCTTGAAAGGGTGAAATCTCCAAGTCGCTGGAACGAGCTTGATTGGGCAATCTATGAGGGCTGGGCAAGGGGAAAGGCGCCCAGTGGCTACCAATTTTACCGTATTGTTAATGTCCTGGATGAGGCACTGCAGGGCATGCATCTGGTCGTGGGGCTGGATGTCGGAGACGGGTTCTGGGTCGGCTTGGGACGTTTCCTGGAGGGCAAGCACGTTGAGGGGCCCGATGGCAGCAACCGCTTCGCAGACGTTGAGGGAGGAGCGCACAACAACTGGTGGTTACACTGGGTTGCAATCCGAGAATTGAACCCTGAGCAGTTTGATGGAGATAGCGGGGTTGGAAGATTGGCAATACCGGAAAGAAAAGTGGCTGTTGTCGAAAAAGTGGTGGCTATCTGTAGGCATTATTTGAAAGAGATCAGATAGGGCCCTCGCAGAAACTCTTTGACCCTTTTGGGGAGTATTATTCTGCCGAGCCTGCATTGGGTGTCTCCTCGGGGAAGCCTCACTACTATCCTTTGTGCAAAGACGGACGTCAGGCTGAACCTCATTTCCACGAGCCGTACGGGGCCATAGTTCTGGAATTCAACGGCAGCTCCTGCTGGTCTGAGACGAAGAAGCTGCCAGCCGGGGTGTGTTCTGGGCACGGCGGGATTTCTTCGGAAGGGGAGAGAGATGGTGGGCCCACCTGGACTCGAACCAGGGACCAAGGGATTATGAGTCCCCTGCTCTAACCAACTGAGCTATAGGCCCAAATAAAACTCGATATTCTGCTTTTCGCTATTTTAATGCTTGCGGCTCTGGCTGGCCGCTCATAAAACAAAGGCCGCTGAATTATTCAGCGGCCTTTGTGCTTTTGCAACCCCTGATCAGGAATCGCCATCCAGGAAGCTGCGCAGGTGTTCGCTGCGCGACGGATGCCGCAGCTTGCGCAGTGCCTTGGCCTCGATCTGCCGGATACGCTCGCGGGTGACATCAAACTGTTTGCCGACTTCCTCGAGGGTGTGGTCGGTGTTCATGTCGATGCCGAAGCGCATGCGCAGCACTTTCGCTTCGCGGGCGGTGAGGTTGGCCAGCACTTCGCGGGTGGCTTCTTCCAGGCCCAGCATGGTGGCGGAATCCACCGGCGATTCGATGTTGGCGTCTTCGATGAAATCGCCCAGGCTCGAGTCCTCGTCGTCGCCGATGGGCGTCTCCATGGAGATCGGTTCCTTGGCGATCTTGAGCACTTTGCGCACTTTGTCTTCCGGCATTTCCAGGCGCACGCCCAGTTCTTCCGGCGTCGGTTCGCGGCCCATTTCCTGCAGCATCTGGCGCTGTACCCGGTTGATCTTGTTGATCGTCTCGATCATGTGCACCGGGATACGGATGGTGCGCGCCTGGTCGGCGATGGAGCGGGTGATGGCCTGCCGAATCCACCAGGTGGCGTAGGTGGAGAATTTGTAGCCACGGCGGTATTCGAACTTGTCCACGGCTTTCATCAGGCCGATGTTGCCTTCCTGGATCAGGTCCAGGAACTGCAGGCCGCGGTTGGTGTATTTCTTGGCAATGGAAATCACCAGGCGCAGGTTGGCCTCGACCATTTCTTTCTTGGCGCGACGGGCCTTGGCTTCGCCAATGGAAACACGGCGGTTGATTTCCTTGATGTCCGCCACCGGCAGGCCAGCGGCTTCCGAAATCTGCAGGATGCGCTTCTGGGTGCGAAGGATGTCGTCCTTCACCGCGTTGAAGCGATCCTGGTCGAGCTTGACCTTCTTGTTGCGCAGCATGGTATCGGCCCACTCGACGTTGGTCTCGTTGCCGGGGAAGGTCTTGATGAAATCCTTGCGGTCCATGCTGCCACGCTTGATCGCGAGCGCCATCACTTCACGCTCGTGGCGACGGATCACGTCCAGCGTGTTACGCACCTGGCGCAGCAGTTCGTCGTACACGCGCGGCACCAGCTTGAACATGGTGAACATTTCTGCCATCTGTTCGAGGTTTTTGCCGGTGGAGGCGTGGTCGCGGCCGTTGCGTTTCAGCGAGCGCTGGACTTTTTCCCAGCGTGCGCGCAGTTCGTTGAAGCGCTCGGCGGCCAGTACCGGATCGATGCTGCCATCGTCCTCGTCACTGTCGTCGTCGCTGTCGTCGCCGTCTTCATCGTCGCTGTCATCGGCCTTGGCCTTTTCTTCCTTGCGCGCGGCGAACTGTGCCTCGGTTGGCTGTGATGGCGCAGCGGCGCCATCGTCGTTCGGGTCAAGGTAACCAGCGATCAGGTCGGAGATACGACGCTCTTCGGTGGTGATCTTGTCGAATTCGCCCAGCACCACTTCCACGGAGCCCGGCCAGTAGGCCATGGCGTGCAGCACCTCGCGGATGCCTTCCTCGATGCGCTTGGCGATTTCGATTTCGCCTTCACGGGTGAGCAGTTCGACGGTGCCCATTTCGCGCATGTACATGCGCACCGGGTCGGTGGTGCGGCCCGGCTCGGATTCCACCGACGCGAGTACGGCGGCGGCTTCTTCCGCAGCGACTTCGTCGGTGCTGTCGGCGTTCTCGTCCATCATGATCTGATCGGCATCGGAGGCTTTTTCCACCACCGGAATGCCCATGTCGTTGATCATCTGGATGATGTCTTCCACCTGATCGGTATCGGTAATCGAATCCGGCAGGTGGTCATTCACTTCGGCATAGGTCAGGTAGCCCTGGTCCTTGCCCAGAGCGATCAGCTGTTTTAGCTGTGACTGCTGCTGCTCTTTCTGCGAGGTCATGTCGCGGCCCGTGGTTGGTGAGGCGGGAGTGTTAGCCAAGCGGCGGATTATACTGGAAGCGCTTTGCCCTGCCTACTCGAACACCGGTCGCAGCGCCTGTGGGAAGGGGCTGGGCGGCGTGTGATCGGGGGGCTGGCAACGCCTCCTGCAGTACCGGATATGGGGCCATCCGGGCAGTTTTGCAACCGTTCAGGAGGGGCTGTGCAGCGGCGCAGCCAGGGTCAGGCGGGCGTCGCTGAGGGCCTTGCTCAGGGCGGCCAGGCGGCGGATGTCGGGCGCGGGGGCGGCCTGTTCCCGGGCGATGGCGTTCTCGAGCTGGGTGACTTCCAGTTTTTTCAGGGCGTCGCGCCAGTAGCGGCGGGCGGTGATCTCGTCCATGGCCGGACGCAGGGTCTCGCGCAACAGGCGGGTAAGGCTCTCGCCCTGTTCCAGGGCCATGACGGTGCCCAGCAGCGCGGCGGGCGGCAGGTCCGGCTGGTCGCGCAGCAGGTCGGCCACCTGCAGCAGCAGGTCGAGATTGGGCAGTTCCAGCTCTTCGATATCGGCCGGAAGTGGGTGTTCGCTTACCAGCGAGGGCACGTTCAGCAAGACGCAGGTGAGCCGCTCCGCCAGGCTCAGGGTGCCGCTGCGGGGGGCTTCAGGCTTGTTGCGGCGCTTGGGCGTCTGGGCGCCGTAGCCGGGCGGTATGATGTCCGGCTCGCGCTCCGGGGGGGCGCTGTAGCCGTAGTCGTAGCCGTCATCCGGCGGCGGTGTGCTGTGTGCCGGTGCGTCGCGCGGGGCGGTGGGCCGGGCCGGCGCGGCAGCCGGCTCAAGCTGGCGCAGTTCGTCTTCGTGCAGGCGCGTGCGGGTGGCCAGTTCCTTGCGCAGCAGGCTGCGGTAGAAATCCCCTTTGGTGCGCTGGATGTAGGGCATGGCCAGCCGGGCCAGCCGGGCACGGCCGTCCACGGAGTCGGTGTTGAGGCCCTCGGCCAGGTGGCTGAACAGGAAGTGGGACAGTGTTGGCGCTTCCTCGGCGCGGGCCAGCAGGCTCTCGCGGCCCTCGCGGCGGATCAGGGTGTCCGGGTCGTCGCCATCGGGCAGGAACAGGAAACGCGCCTGTTTGCCGTCCTCCAGCACGCTCAGGGCCGATTCCAGCGCCCGCCAGGCGGCGCGGCGGCCGGCGTCGTCGCCATCGAAGCAGAACACCACCTCGTCCACCTGGCGGAACAGCTTGTGGGCGTGGTCTTCGGTGGTGGCGGTGCCGAGGGTGGCGACCACGTTCGGCATGCCGTGCTGGGCCATGGCGATCACGTCCATGTAGCCCTCGACGACGAACAGTTGCGGTGACTTGTCGCGGCTCTGGCGCCATTCCCACAGGCCGTACAGTTCACGGCCCTTGTGGAACACGGGGGTTTCCGGGGAGTTCAGGTATTTCGGTTTGCCGTCGCCGAGCAGGCGCCCGCCGAAGCCGATGGTGCGGCCGCGGCTGTCGCGGATCGGGAACATGATGCGGTCGCGGAATTTGTCGTAGGTGCGGCCGGTGTCGTCGCGGCGTACCAGCAGGCCAGCTTCCAGGGCCTGTTCCAGGCCATGGTTGTCCAGCGACAGGTTGCTGATCAGGTTGTCGAAGCCGGGCGGGGCAAAGCCCAGGCCGAAGCGGCCGGCGACTTCGCCGCTGAGGCCGCGGCCCTTGAGGTAATGCACGGCGCGCTGGCGCTCCGGGGCGCTTTTCAGCTGCTGGCGGTAGAAGCGGTCGGCGCGGGCGAGCAGGTCGTACAGGCTTTGCAGGTGGTCGCGGCGGGCGTGGTCCTCGGCGCTGTCTTCACGCTCGCGCGGCACTTCCACGCCGGCCTTGTCGGCCAGTTGTTTGACGGCTTCCGGGAAGCTCAGGTGCTCGTATTCCATCAGGAAGCCGACCGCGTTGCCCTTGGCGCCACAGCCGAAGCAGTAATAGAACTGCTTGTCGGGGGCGACGGTGAACGACGGGGTCTTCTCGTTGTGGAACGGGCAGCAGGCGCTGTAGTTGCGGCCGGTCTTCTTCAGCGGGACGCGGGCATCCACCAGCTCGACCAGATCGGTGCGGGCCAGGAGGTCCTGAATGAAGGATTCCGGAATACGTGCCATGGGCTGTCGCAGTCAGGTATGAGAGCCAGAGTGTAACGGCACGACGCCAGGGCGCCCAGCGCACCGGCGGTATGCAGGAAGGTAAAGCAATGGAACGGGAAATCAGGCGCTCAGGCGCGCCTTGATGCGGCCACTGACGGCGCCCATGTCGGCACGGCCTTGCAGTTTAGGCTTGAGCTGGCCCATGACCTTGCCCATGTCCTGCATGCCGGCGGCACCGGTATCGCTGATGGCCTGCTCGATCAGGGCATCAATGTCCGCCTCGGAGAGCGGTGCCGGCAGGAATTCGCGCAGCACCTCGATCTCGGCCAGTTCGGTATCCGCCAGTTCCTGGCGGCCGGCATCGGCGTATTGCGTGGCGGCGTCCTGGCGCTGCTTGACCAGCTTGTCCATGATCACCAGCGCGCGCTCGTCAGAGACCTCGATGCGCTCGTCCACCTCGACCTGCTTGAAAGCGGCCAGGGCCATGCGGATGACGCCCAGACGGACGCTGTCCCGGGCGCGCATGGCGTCCTTCATGGCACTGGTCAGGCTGGCCTTGATGTCGCTCATCGGGGCGCTCCTGAGAGGGTCTGTCTGAGGGCCGGGTGGCCGATCAGTACAGACGCTTGCGGTGCAGTTGCTCGCGCGACACCTTTTTCAGGTGGCGTTTTACAGCGGCGGCGCGCTTGCGCTTGCGTTCCTGGGTCGGCTTTTCGTAGAACTCGCGACGACGCACTTCGGCCAGAACACCGGCCTTCTCGCAGGAGCGCTTGAAACGGCGCAGGGCCACGTCAAACGGTTCGCCTTCTTTTACACGTACTTGCGGCATGCAATCTTACCCTTGTGTTGTTCAGGTCGGCCCCATGGGCACCGCCCTGGACTCGGTTCTGTATGTCCGTGCGGACACGGAGAGCGCGGCATTCTACCGGAGCCCGGAGGATTTGCAAAGCAGCCCGGCAGGCCTGATATCGGGCCTGAAACTGGCCCCCCGCGTGGCCGGCGACTATCATCCGCCCCCTGACCCGCCCCTGAACCCGAGGCCCTGATGCGTGTACTGGGTATAGAAACAAGCTGTGACGAGACCGGTGTGGCGCTGTACGACACGGCGCGCGGCCTGCTGGCGGAAGCCCTGTACAGCCAGGTGGCCATGCACGCCGAACACGGCGGTGTGGTGCCGGAACTGGCCAGCCGTGACCATGTGCGGCGCCTGCTGCCGCTGGTGCAGCAGGTGATGGACCAGGCCGGCTGTACGGCGGCGGAGATCGACGGTGTGGCCTATACCGCCGGCCCCGGCCTGGCCGGGGCGCTGCTGGTCGGCGCGGCGGCGGCACGTTCGCTGGCGTTCGGCTGGGGCATTCCGGCGGTGGCGGTGCACCATATGGAAGGCCATTTGCTGGCGCCGTTGCTGGAAGACGCGCCGCCGGCGTTCCCGTTCGTGGCGTTGCTGGTCAGCGGCGGCCACACGCTGCTGCTGGAGGCGCGCAGCCTGGGGGACTACCACTTGCTGGGCGAGTCGCTGGACGATGCTGCCGGTGAGGCGTTCGACAAGGCCGCCAAGATGATGGGGCTGGGCTATCCCGGTGGCCCGCGCATCAGTGCGCTGGCGGAGCAGGGTGACCCGGCGCGCTTTACCTTCCCCCGGCCGATGACCGACCGGCCCGGGCTGGATTTCAGCTTCTCGGGCCTGAAGACCTATTGCCTGAATACGATCGCCGAGTGCGGCGGCAAGGATGCGCTGAGCGAGCAGGACCGCGCCGATATCGCCCGTGCCTTCGAGGAAGCCGTGGTGGAGACGCTGGTGATCAAATGCCGCCGGGCCATGCAGCAGACCGGCCACGACACCCTGGTAATGGCCGGGGGCGTCAGTGCCAACCGGCGGCTGCGCGCCCGGCTGGCGGAGGCGCTGGCGAAGCCCGCGCGCGGCCACAAGCCGGTGCGGGTCTGTTATCCGCGCCAGGCATTGTGCACCGATAACGGCGCCATGATTGCGTTTGCCGGCGCGCTGCGGCTGGCTGGTGGTGAGCAGCAACAGGATCTCGGTATCGCCGTGCTTGCCCGCTGGCCGTTAACCGAGCTGACGCCGGTTGCGCGCTCAGTCTGATTTCGGTTTTCTGAAACCCAGTTCCTGGCCGCTGACCAGTTTGCGGATATTGCTGTGATGCCGTGCCAGCAGGATCAGCGTCAGCAGCAGCATCGGCCAGAAGGCGCCGGGCAGCCAGAACCAGAGCGCCACCGGCATGACGATAAAGGCAATCATCGACGCCAGTGAAGAAATGCGCGTGGCGCCGAACACGCCCAGCCAGGTGAGGCCGGTGACGATGCCCGTGGGCCAGTGCAGCGCAAACAACAGGCCGAAGGCCGTGGCCACGCCCTTGCCGCCGCGCAGCTGGAAAAATACCGGGAACAGGTGGCCAAGAAAGGCGCAGAAACCGATCAGCGCGGTGGCCGTGGCGGTCAGCCCGATCTGTGCGGCGACCAGCACGGGGACCACGCCCTTGAGCACATCGCCCAGCAGGGTGAGCGCCGCCGCCGGTTTGCCGGCAATGCGCAGCACATTGGTGGCGCCGGGGTTGCTGGAGCCCTGGGTGCGCGGGTCGGGATAGCCAAACAGGCGGCAGACCAGAATGGCGCTGGAGATCGAGCCCAGCAGGTAGGCGCCCAGACACAACAACAGTGTGAGCCACCAGGCATCCTGTAATGTGTTGAGGTCCACCGGCTATAATCCTCCGCTCTGCGCGGAGCGCGCGGCGAGTGCCGGCGCTCCCTGGGCGGCAAGCTTCGCATGATCGCATAAGGATTGAAAATGGATATCGTCTATATCCGCGACCTGAAGGTGGATACCGTTATCGGCATCTTCGACTGGGAGCGCCGCATTCGCCAGACCGTGAGCCTGGACCTGGAAATGGGGGCGGATATTCGCCGTGCCGCCGCCACCGACAGCATTGAGAACACGCTGGACTACAAGGCGGTCGGCAAGCGCCTGATCAGCTTTATCCAGACCTCGGAATTCCAGCTGGTGGAAACGCTGGCGGAAAAAGCCGCCGCCATCGTGCTGGACGAATTCGATGTGCCCTGGGTGCGGCTGCGGCTGTCCAAGCCGGGGGCGTTGCGCGGTTCGCACGATGTCGGCGTGATCATCGAACGGGGTGAGCGTTCCTGATGGCGTCACAAGCGACCCGGGTGTACCTGAGTCTCGGCTCCAATATCGACCGTGAACACAATATCCGCGCCGGCCTGGATGCGCTGGCGGCGCAGTTTGGCGACGTCCATCTCAGCCCCGTGTACGAAAGCGAGGCGGTGGGATTTGACGGCGAACCCTTTCTGAATCTGGTGGCCCGCATCGACACCGGCCTGCCGCTGGGCGAACTGGCCGGCCTGCTGCGCGATATCGAGGCGGCCCACGGCCGGGTGCGTGGCGACAAGAAATTTGCCAGCCGGACGCTGGACATCGATGTGCTCACCTACGGTGACCTCACCGGCCTGGTCGATGGCGTGGAGCTGCCGCGCGATGAAATCCTCAAGCATGCCTTTGTGCTGCGCCCGCTGGCCGATCTGGCGCCGCAGGCGCGCCATCCGGTGCTGGGTGAAACCTACGCCGCCCTGCTGGCGCGGCTGGACATGTCGGCACAGAAACTCTGGCAGGTGCCGTTCCGCTGGCCCGCGTAAGTGCGGGCGTTGATCTGGGTCAACAAACGGTGACATTGTCCAATGTGACCGTTTTCGATGGTTTTCTCTCCGCCTAAGCTGTCCCCGTTTTCCGCTATCTGGCAAGGGGTACGGCTATGTCCATTCAGATTGATCCGGTCCGGCGCAATCTCCGGTTCGCACTGCCGCAAGGCCGCGTGCTGAACTGGAATCCGGCGGGCCTGCATGTCACGCAGTTCTTCAACACGCTGTCGCTGTTTTTTCCCGCAGGCGAGCGTTTCTTTATCCAGAGCGTGCGTCATTTCCGGCACGAGATTACCGATGCCGCACTGAAGGCCCAGATCTCGGCGTTTATCGGCCAGGAAGGTTTTCACACCCGCGAACACGAAGACTACAACGCTGCGTTGCAGGCGGCCGGCATGCCGGTGCAGGCGATGGAGCGCGTGGTGGAAAGGCTGCTGGCGGCGGTAAAACGCCTGCCGCCGTCCATGCAGCTTGCGACCACGGTGGCCCTTGAACACCTCACCGCGGTGTTGGGTGACATGCTGTTGCGCAACGACGCGCTGCTGGCGGACGCCGAAGCGCATTTCGCCGCGGTCTGGCGCTGGCACGCACTGGAAGAAACCGAGCATAAGGCGGTGTGCTTTGACGCCTATGAGCAGGTGGTGGGGCGCGGTGCGCGGGGGTATGCCCTGCGGGTGACGGCGTTCCTGCTGGCTAACCTGCTGTTCTGGAGTTTGTTCATGCCGTTCTACGTGGTGATGGTGGCGCGGGCAGGCGGGCTGTTCCGGCTCAAGGGCTGGTGGCAGGTAGCGCAACTGGTGGTGGGCCGGCCGGGGGTGTTGCGGCGCGCCTTGCCGGACTGGGCTGATTTCTTCCGGCGCGATTTTCACCCGTGGCAGCACGACAATCGCGCTTTTCTGGCACTGGCGCCTGCGCTGATGGACGAAGTGGCCGCGTTCAATGACCTGCCGGCACGTCGTGCCTGACGGAGGAACAGATGAGCAAGAAAGTCTCCACGAAAAACCCCGTTGCTCACGTGGATGTCGTGATCGTCGGGGCCGGGTTTGGTGGCCTGTGCATGGCGATCCGGTTACGCGAACAGGGCCACGATGATTTTGTCGTGCTTGAGAAGGCCGGCGAGGTGGGCGGCGCCTGGCATTTCAATGGCTATCCGGGCGCCGGGTGCGACGTGCAGTCGCATCTGTATTCGTACTCGTTTGCGGGCAAACCGGACTGGTCGAAACGCTATGCACCGCAGGGGGAAATCGAACAGTACATACTTGATGTCACCGAGCAGTATGGGCTGCGGCCATTTATTCGTTTTCATCAGGAGGTGAATGCCGCGCATTTCGATGCGGCGACGGCGCGCTGGACGGTGCGCACGGCGCGGGGCGACACCTTTGTATGCCGTCACTTTGTGCTGGCGTCGGGGCCGCTGCATGTACCGAATATCCCGGCCATCCCGGGCCTGTCCGATTTCAAGGGCAAGGTGATGCACTCGGCGGAGTGGGATCATGATTATGATCTTGCCGGCAAGCGGGTCATTTCCATCGGCACCGGTGGCAGCGCCATCCAGTATTGCCCGGAGATCGCGCCGGTAGTGAAAAGCCTGTCGGTGTTCCAGCGCACAGCGGCCTGGGTGGTGCCCCGTGATGAGCGCGGCTACCCCGGTATCAGCAAAGCATTGTTCCGGCGCTTCCCGTCGCTGCGCCGGCTGCATCGGGCACGGCTGTACTGGAGCAATGAGTCGCGGGTGCTGCCGGCGTCCAGCCCGCGCGCGGCGCGTGTGCTGGAAGCCCTGTGCCGCGCCTTTATCCGCTTTCAGGTGCGCGACCGGAAACTCGCCCGCGCACTGACCCCGGATTATGCGTTCGGCTGCAAGCGGGTGCTGATCTCCAACAAGTGGTATCCGATGTTCAACCGCGACAATGTGTCGCTGGTGACTGCCGGCATCCGTGAGGTGCGTGCCCACAGCGTGGTGACGGAGGATGGTGTGGAACACCCGGCGGACTGCCTCATTCTCGGTACCGGTTTTGTGGTGGACCCGCGCATCTACATGAGGGATTTCCCGCTTACGGGTTTGCCCGGGCATGCACTGGCGCAGGACTGGGCCGAGGCGGCGGAGGCCTATTACGGCGTCACCGTCAGTGGTTATCCCAACCTGTACATGCTGGTGGGGCCGAACACCGGGCTGGGACACAATTCGATCCTGTTCATGATCGAATGCCAGGTGAACTACATCCTGCAATGCATGCGCCTGCTGAACGCTGAAGAAGCGGATTATCTGGATGTGAAGCCGGCGGCGCAGCGCGCGTTCAATGAGGCGGTACAGCGGCGGTTGCAGGGCACCACCTGGACATCGGGCTGCACGAGCTGGTACCAGCAGGCCGATGGGCGCAACTTTGCGCTCTGGCCGGGGGCGACCTGGCGTTACTGGCTGGAGACGCGGCGGGTGTGCAGTACGGATTATGAGTTTGTGTCGCTGGAAGAGGTCCGGCAGAAAGGCGCGGCCTGACGGGCTGTGTCGAACGGTGTCCGCTGCGCTCACACCGCAGGGTGCGAGCGCAGCGGGTCGTCCGGTGTGTCAGTCTTCAGCAGTCCATTCAATGAATTCTGCGCAGGTGGCGGGATAGCCCAGGCCATTGCCATTGATCATGATCGAAACGTCTGTGCCGGTGAACAGGATGGACATTTCATCCTCATTGCTGCCGGTGACGAGCAACTGACCTGCATACGGGCAGTCTTCTCCGTTGTTCTGTTCGAGCGTCGCAGCGGTTTCGATGTCGATATAGGCTTCGATGGCGCCGACAAACACGGTCAGGCGGCCATTGTGGGCGGCCGATGACGTCGTGGGTGTGACGTCCAGGGCGAGGTCGTAATCCTGCAACTGGAAGTGTTGCAGGCTGCTCTGGTCTTCGACCAGATTGTTGGTGCTGTCGTAAACATCTATCCGCCGGGTAATGCCCGCATCGGTGTTGGCCAGTGCCAGGCTGCCCGTGCCATCGAGGGTGGCGGTGAGCGTGCCGTCTGCACGTGTCAGCGTCACCGTACGGAAAAAGCCGTCAATGTCCTCCACGTCATCTTCAAAGGTGGCAATGTCGATGTGGCGTGTGTCCGGGGACTGGTCCGTGTAGGTCAGCAGCAGATTGGTCATGCGTTCATGGGTGGTGATGGGCGACGAAGTGCTGGACTGGACCGTGCAATTGCTCACCTCGAGTCGATAGGTGTCGTTGCCCAGGCTGGTTTCTGTCAGGAACTCGTCGCATTCGTCCTCAATGACGCCGACCAGATCAAACAGATCGCTGTAGGCGGTGGCAATCACTGCGGGATAACTCACTGCCAGCCGTGCCGCCACCGGCGCGTAATCCTCATCCAGCGGCAACGGAATCGGGTCAATGGTGCCGAGCTGGCCACCATCGGAGGAACCCCCTCCGCAAGCGGCCAGGGCCAGGCACAGGGCCAGCGGGGTAAAGCGGGCCAGCGGGGTAAAGCGGGTCAGGGCGTGTGTTGTAGCGTTCATACGGGGCAATCCTGTATCCGTCAGGTGAACAGCAGCGGTGCGGACACCGCAATCCGTGCACCCGGTCGGGCCGGGTGTCTTGTTGTTCGGTGTACGGTTGTAGCACAGATGGCGCCCGGCCATAAGACCGGCGGGGTGGGCGCAGAGCCCATCGGGCAGTGCCGGGGTGCGGAGAGCGGCTGGACGAGTGCCAGCCGCGGAGCGGGGGCCTGCGGCCTCGCAGAAGCCGCAGGTCTGACGCAGGTTAGAAACCCATCATGATGATATAGGGCTCGACGGCGTCACTATAATCCGCGCAGGAGTACGTGGTGCCGACACCGTTCAGCGTAATGGTGACGTCCTGCGGGCCGCTGAAGAGTACGTTCATGACGTTGCCTTTGGTGTCTGTCCACTCCAGCTGGCCTGCGCCAGGGCAGCCATACGGAGACGTGAAGGACACCTGCTCGAGCATGACGATATCCGTGGTGAGATTGCCCGCTTGCTCGGCGAAGGTAATGGAGAGCTCCAGTGTGTCGGGTGTATACAGAAGGTCTCTGATCGTGTACCGGACATTCTGGTCTATTGCGTCTGGCTGTACCTCGCCATACTCGGTTTCACGTACCAAGAGCAGGTTCTGGATGGTGAGCCGGTCTGCCGTGATGCTGGGCGCGTCGGCGTCGTAGATCAGGCTGCCGTCTGCGGCGAATCGTACTTCATATTCCTCTTTGTAGTCCGCTGCAGGGGGCGTGCCGCCTGTGATCGGATCATCCCATTCTTCATAGAGACCGCTAATGCCGAACTGAAAACCCTGAAAAGTGACGTGCGGCATGCCGGCTGTGGTATCGGGTACCGTGACCGATCCAGAGGCATGAAAGGAAAATATCTCACGCGATGGAGAGCTGCCCGCAAGGTCCTCATCCACCTCCTCAGCGGTGCAGTTGCGGTAGGTAATGGACGCGGCAGGTGGCTCTTCTACTAACTCGTAAGAGGAAGGGTCGCACTCGGAGAGCGGGCCGGCCACTTCAATGGCCATACCTGCCATGCCCTGCAGCATGTCCAGGCTTTCAGGGAACACAGACAGAAAACGGCCGATGGCCATGAATTGAGTGTCTTCATTCAACGTCAGTGTCTTTGTGCGGTTGCTGCTGCTGTCGCCACCACAGGCTGTCAGGCTGGCAACCAGCGCAATGCCCAGCGCGGTGCGCTGGAATACGGGTGTGCTGAACTGGATCGATTTCATAACATGATTCCCCTGATGTACATCTTGTCGTGTTTAATGATTTTTCTGTTGCGCATGGCAAGGCCGGAGCCGGTCAATACGCTCTGGATGGCACAGCAATTTTCATGCCGTTGCCGCAGAGTGGTGCGGTCCCTGGCGCGGCAGCGGGCGCATGATGCATTAACGGCATTGATAAAGCATCCGTGTGTCCAGGTTCGTTCGGCTCGCGCCGATGTGTCTGGCCCGCCGGAGGAACCGGCGGGCGCCGAGTCAGAGCTGGAAGGCCGGCATCGCGCTGCTGAGCCAGTCGTTGAACTCGTCACAGGATTCCAGCGGCGTGGTCACGCCATTGAGGGTGATCGAACCGCCGTCGCCGGTCATCAAGATATCCAGCGAGGTGCCCTGGCCGCCGGTGATGGTGAGGTGGCCGTAGCACTCGTTGCTTTCGCTGAGGGCAATGGGAACTGGCGTGGCGAGGGCTACCTGACCATCCAGCGGCGGCGCGTTGAGATACACATTGCCCGCGACGGTGATGCCCAGGCTGCTGCCCAGTTCCTGCACGGCAATGCTGAAATTGCTCAGGCGCCATTCGAACACGCTGGGAGGTGCTGCATCGAACTGGGCCGCGACGCTGAAACGGATGTTGGCGTCCGACATCGACATCAGCGGGATCGGCGAGCTGTCCGGAAGCCCGTCGACGCGGAACGTGCCGTCCAGCCCGAACTGCTGGCTGTTGCTGCTCATGCCGTCATTGTAGCTGCCGGTATGGGTGTATTCACTGAAGGTAAAGCGGGCAGGCACGTCCTGGTCGCTGTGTTCGAGGTCGAGGCGTATGGCGCCGTCAAGCACGAGGCTGTTCGGGTCCATCTCGCCGCCATCGACCTGGCAGTTCGTGTAGATCACCAGCTCGGACAGTTCGGTTTCCGAAGCGGAGCGGGTGCCCTCTTCATTCAGGCATGTATGGAAGGACAGTGCGTCCCCGATCACATTGAGCAATTGCATCGGCAGGATGCCCGCCAGACCGAAGGTATAGGCCGTCACCATGGCGGCGTTGTCCTCGGTCAGCACCAGCGTGGGTTTTGCAGACTGTTGCCGGGAAGAACCGGAATCGCCACCGCAGCCGGACAGGGCAATGCTTGCCAGCAGCACAGACGCCGCCAGACCGCGCCAGGCGAGGGCGCAGGTGTGATTAGAGATCATGGTGTTTCCCCCAAAAAAGAAAAGGCAGTACTCAACATCATTATTGTGCGCGACCAGGACGGGCCGGCAGAGAACTATGATATCGCCCACGGAAGGCAACATTCACCGACATATGTTAGCAGAACGTCCGAAATATGTGACATGAAGCATGGCATGTGGCTCACGCAAGTGATGCTGCGAATACGCGCTTGTGATGGGTGATGCCGAATGGCGTTTCTGCCGCCCTGTAAAGGCCGGCGCAGACATTACAGGTGCCGTGGCCTGGCTGGGCGCTGGAGGCCTCCGATGTCACCGGGCAGATACTGGCCGTGGACGGAGAGCGTTCATTGGCATTGCAGGGCGGTTGATCCGAAAATTGTGATGTTCGCCACACCTGTGGCACGCCGGCTACCTTCGCTCACTCACAATATATTTGCCTGGACGATGTGCTAAGAATTATGGATACACTGTCACACAAAACGACCGTACAATTCTCACCACTGCGCAGTAACGCACCGCAGTGCGTCTATTGCCCGGATGCCAAGGCCTCCACCTGTACAACACCACACCAAAAATAAAGCCACACCAGATTCTGGGGAACCGATTCATGACAATGCAGATCAAGCCGCTTGGGCTTGCCGTACCACTGACCCTCACACTGTGCGCCGCACTGACCGCATGTGGCGGCAGCAGTGGCGGTTCGTCAAACCCCGGCGTGCAAATCGACGCTGACAATGCTGCTACCGTCATCCTGAGCGTACTGATGACAAGGGAGATGCTGCCCATGTCTGCCATGATGGCCACGTCCATGTTCAGCTACCTCGCTGCAGAAGAAGACTGCCAGAACAGCGGCTCTATCAACACCGCCGGCGATCTCAGTGGCCCGCCCCCGCCGGGCTCTCCGATTTCTCTCACAGCAACCCAGTGCGCCCTGTCACCAGAACAAGACCTCGAAGTCCTCCTTGACGGCGCGCTGTCCATCAGTGCCGACACACACCAGGAAAGCCCTTCTGTACTGCTGTTTGATTACCGAAACTTCAGCATCGAGGGTTCGCAAACCTCCGGCGCAAACTCACTCAGCACCGATGCACGCGCCAACGGTGTGATCAGCCTTGAGATGCAAAACTACACTGTCCCTGCGTCGAATATCTCTTTCTCCATGACTCAAACAATTAACGAGGACGGCCAGACCCAGTCCTATACGTTTGCCCTGCAGGCCCGGGATTTCAGCGCTATCGAACGCGACGACGCGGGCCTGGGTGACCTGCAACACTATGATGGTGGCCTGCGCTTCAGCGCACCGCTGCACATTAACCTTGCCGTCACCACGCATGAAGGCATTGCTTATGACTGCACCGCAGGCGATATGACCATCGAAGCCAGCAACTCAAGCGTCAATGTCCGTTTCCACGAAGGCGGCGCCCTCGTCACGATCAATGGCGTGCAGCAAAATTTTGAAGACTGCTCCGACTTCCATGACTGGCTCGAAGCCAGCGGCGCACTTCCCATCATGCTGTAATCCGAGAGCCCGCGGCCTGCCCGGCTCCATCAAGCGCCGGGCAGCCCCCTTTTTTTCCTGCCTTCCCTGATGACATATCAGGCCGTTTTACCTCAAACGGATGGCACAAAAACACATAAAAGCCACATCTATTTTTCGGGGAATTTCATATGTCAAGCATCAACAACACACTGCACGCTCGCCGTGCTCTCGGCACACTCATGGGCACTGGCCTGGCCATTTCCCTGGCCGCCTGTGGCGGCAGCAGCAGCGGCGGCAACGGCTCATCCTCCGCCGCACTCCCGCTAAGCGCCGACACCCAGTTCCAGGCCATCAAGTCAGTCACGCACGATCTATGGCATGCCCTGAACATGCAACGCTATGTCGCCGCGGACGCCTTCGACTGGCTTGCAACACGATGCCCTGACACCAGTGATCTGCAAGAGCAGGACACCACATCACGCAGCATCACTTTTACCGAATGCAGACAGGAGTCAGAGAACAACGGAAGCACATGGGCTGACCGGAACACGCTGATTGTCAACGGCTCAATGACGTGGCAAGACGATGAAACACTGCAACATGTGATCACACATTCCAGCAACTTCTCGTTCCTGGAAACGGGTATCTATCAGGAATTCGATCAGGACGACATCTCATACCATGAAGAATGGCAGTATGGTGCTCGCACCGACGGGGACTTTACCTTTTCCACTGATCAAAGATACTTTTCGGCAGATCAGGCCCATCTGGTCTTCATTGACAACTACCATTACACCAACAATAGTGGCTCCGAAGGCGAGAACAATGACGCTGAGTTCCGACTGGCCGATTTCCAACTGGAAAGCAGCAGCCACATCACCAGCAGCAACAACACGTTCAACGGCCAGGGGCACGTCATTCATTACATTGCAGACGACATCCTGTCGCTTGATTTTATCATTGCCACTCCGCTGGTCAGCACCAGCAGCAGCCGCCCTTGCTTCGAAAGTGGTGAACTGCTGCTGACGGACAACCAGAACAACGCTCTTTCCGCTTACTTTTCCGGGAATGAGGTTACCTTAACGCTGAATGGCGTGGCCTCCACCATGAGTTGTGCTGCGTTCGCAGCAGAGCTGGATATAAACGACCCGCCCCTCTGAGCCTGTCTGTTACAGTGCCCGTAATGGGTGCAGCGTGTACGTCAGCGGGCTACCTGGTCATGGATGGCGGGCGCTCGCGACCGGATCAGGGAGTCTGAAACGGCACTTTATCCGGCTTCGCCCATCCCTGCCGCTGAGTGCTTGCCATCCAGAGCCGTGATTTTCCTGTGATACACAGCACGGGCTTTGTTGAAGCCGCGCAGCAGCCGCGCTGCCGCCGCTGCTGCGCGAGGGAGAGGCTCAGAGACCTGCCTTGATGATGTACGGAGCAACGGCGGTCATGTATTCCGCACAGGGGTAGGTAGTGGCGTTGCCATTAAATGTGATGGTGACGTCCTGGGGGCCGCTGAAGAGCACGCCCATGACATTGCCCTCGGTGTCGGTCCACTGCAGCTCCCCCATCCTCAGGCAGGCGCCGGGATCGGTTATGTAGGGCATGATCTGTTGCATGACGATATCGGTGGTCAGGTCGCCATGGCCTTCGTGGAGCGTAAGCGACATCTGGAAGGCGGTGGGTGTGAACAGCATGTCGCGGAGCGTGTACTGGAGCTGTTGATCCAGGCTGTCGACGACTTCCCCTTGTTCGAGGCTGCGCCCGGTCTGGCTGTAGCTGACGGTGAGAAAGTCCGAGGTGATGCTCGGCGCAGTGCTGTCGTAGACAAAGTTGCCGTCAACGGTGAATGTCAGTGCCTGTTCTTCCAGGTAGTCCGCGTCAGGCAGTGGCGTGCCGTTCACGGGGAGCAGCCATTCCTCGTAGGTGCTGGAGGAGTGCACCTGAAATGTATCAAAGGCAGCGTCCGGCATGCCGGCGTGGAGGTTCGGCAAGGCTGCCGTGCCATGGACCGACAAGGCAGATTGCGCACGCCAGGGGCTGCTGCTCTCGAGCTCTTCTTCCGTATTGCTTGATGAGCAATGGTGATAGGTCACGGAGGCAGACGTTGGCGTTTCCGTGACCGTGTAGGACGAAGGGTCGCAGACGGTGAAAGGCCAGCCGCTGGCGTCGATCGCGTCCTCCGCAATGACATTCAGCATATCGAGCTGTGCTGGAAATATGGAGAGGAAACTGCCGATCGCCTGAAACCGGTTTTCTTCGGTAAGGGGCAGTGTCGGGATGTCGCTGCCGCCGCCGTTATGACGGCTGTTTCCACCGCCGCAGGCGGTCAGGCTGGCAGCCACCAGGACGCTGAGCAGCGCAGGGTGAAGAATGATTGCATCATTATGCCGTGATGTCATGGTGTGATACCCCCAAAAAATAAAATGCAGTCTGGTCTGTACGGGATTTTTTTCTGTCTGATCTGCAGGCACCGGGTCGTCATCCGGCTGGCAGGCGCTGATGCCGGTGTGGCCCGGTCAGAACAGGCGTTCTGATCCGGGGCACGCTGGCGGAGACTTAAAGTGCCATCTCGTTGGCAAAGGTCTCGCATGTGATGGTGTCCGCGACACCGTTCAGCATGAAGGTCACTTCATTGTTGGAGAACAGGATGTTCAGGGCGTTGCCATGGCCATCGGTCATGTGCAACTCGCCATGGGTGAAGCAGGGATGGCTCGTGATCGTGCGTTCCAGCGCCGTGACGGTGGTGAATTCGAGTGCCAGCAGGTCATCGCCCACCCGGCGTACCACATGGCCGGCCGTGTCGAACTGGTTGATCATCAGGATCAGGACGTCGCTGCTGTCCAGGTGAAAGTCGCTGATAAGGTATTCCTGGAGCGTGTAGTCGCCTTCAAGCTCCACACCGGCATCGATCTGCGTGGTGGTATCCAGGTACCGCAAGGCAGCCTGCTCAATGGAAAAGTGCGTGCGGTCGTTGGCCTGGGTGACACTGCCTTCTGCTTCGAACAGTGTGTCCCAGCCCTGATGGTAGAACACCGGGCCGCCTGCCTCTTCCATTTCTTCATAGGAACCGAGGTTTCTGGACGCGTATCGGGAGAACGTGTCTGTCCTGAGGCCGGATTCGCTGTCGTAGTGTTGTGAGAGCATGCCGTCCACCAGGGCCGCGGTATAGTCGGTCCGTGTGGGGGTCTCGTTGCCGTCGGTGATCGCGCATTGCGTGAAGCTGACGGTGCGTGAATTTTCATCAGGCTCTTGCAGATCGCTGTGCTCGTCGCACTGGTCTGCCAGCCAGCCGAAGGCCCCGTCGGGGATAAAATGCGCGATATTCAGCGTGCTCCAGAGATCCAGGGTCACGGACCTGAATGCCAGGGCGCGGTTCTCCGTGCTCAGTGGAAGTGTGGCCTCGTCGCCGCCACCGCCGCCGTGGCTGCCACTGCCGCCACCACAGGCGGTCAATGTGGCGCCTAAAGTGATGCCCAATAGTGTTGCGCTGAACCTCGTGGTGCGAGGCTGGATGGTTGTCATGATGTGTATGCCCCCAAAGCTGATAGTGGCTGTGGTTTATAGGGGGGCGGTCTCGCTGGCGCTATCCACATACCGCAAGAGAGGGGGCTCGACGTGTGAAAGGGCGGTGTGCCGACGACAGTTGATGCATCTGCAGAGGCCCGAGGGCGTTGGGCTAGCCGCCCTGAAACGCCAGCGAGCGTCCGCCGTCCACGGCCAGAATCTGCCCGGTGACATAGGGGGCATCCAGCGCCAGCCAGGCCACGGCACCGGCGATGTCTGCCGGGGTGCCGCAGCGACCGAGCGCTGTGGCGTCCAGAATGTCCTGCTGATTGCCCTGGCCGGCTTCCGGCCACAGGATCGGGCCGGGCGAGATGCCGTTGATGCGTACATGCGGCCCCAGTTCCCGCGCCAGTGAACGCGTCAGCGTGGCCAGGCCGGCTTTGGCGATGCAATAAAGCGAGTGTCCGGCCAGCGGTTTTTCGGCGTAAACGTCGATCAGATTGACCACGGCGCCACGCTGTGCACGCAGGGTCTCGGCCAGGGTCTGTATCAGAATGAAGGGCGCGCGCAGGTTGCTGTGCAGCAGTGCGTCCCAGTCGTCATCGGTCGCACTGTCCAGTGGCGTGGGATAAAAGCTCGAGGCGTTGTTGACCAGCACATCCACATGGCCCCATTGGCTCTGGGCGGCGGCGCCGAGCTCGCGCACGGCGGCCGGGTCGTTGAGGTTGGCGCTGAGGACGCGGGCGGAATCCGGGCGCAACCGGTTCAGCTCCACCGCCAGGTCGGCGGCGTCGGTGGTGCTGCGGCGGCAGTGGATGATGACGTGAAAACCATGCTGGTGCAGGGTGCGCGTAATTTCCGCGCCGATGCGCCGTGCCGCGCCCGTGATCAGTGCGACTTTTGCCATTGTCTCCGATACTCCTCGATGGCCTTGATGCGGGCATGCTCAATGGCTTCGCCCAGTGCCTTGCCTTCAAAGCCCTGATCCCGCAGTGCCTGGACGTCCACGCTGTCGCTGGCGGCTGCCGCGCCGAGCAGGTAGGCCGCCTGCGGATAGTCGCGCTCGGCAAAGCCCTCGCGACCGCGCGCGTCGGCTTCGCAGGCCGCCACAAACAGCCGCAGGCGTTCCGGGCGGCGCGGGTAGTCCAGTGCCCGCAGCAGTTTCCAGACCGTGCCGGGGCGAAGTGCCAGTGCGCGGTGGCAATGCGTGTGCCAGGTCGCGGTCAGCAGGCCCAGCTCGCGGAACTCGGCCGGCACTTTCAATCTGGCACACAGCCGGCTCACCGGCGTGCCGCCGCGTGCTTCATGGGCGATATGGCGGGGCCACTCGGCCGGCGGTGTGTCGCCCTTGCCCAGGTCATGCACCAGCACGGCAAAGCGTGCCAGGCCGGGCAGGTCCATGCGGGCCGCCTGCGCCAGCGCCAGGTACTGATGAATCAGGGTGTCCACTTCCGGGTGGTGGGCGGCCGGTTGCGGCACGCCGCGCAGGGCGGCCAGCTCGGGGAAAATCACCGCCAGCGCGCCACAGGCTTCCAGTGTCTGAAAATACACCTGCGGGTCGCGTTCGTTCAGTGCCTTTTCTGTTTCTTTCCAGATACGTTCCGGTGACAGAGCGAGCAGCTCTTCCGGGGTGCTCAGCTGGCGCATCAGTCCCAGCGTCTCGTCGGCGATGGTAAAACCGAGCCAGTGGAAACGGGCGGCGAAGCGGGCCACGCGCAGCACCCGCAGCGGGTCTTCGGCGAACGCGTCGGAGACGTGGCGCAGGCGGCGGGCCTTGAGATCACGCTGGCCGTGGTAGGGGTCGATCAGCCGGCCGCCCTGTGCGCGGGCCATGGCATTGATGGTCAGGTCGCGGCGCGCGAGGTCTTCTTCCAGTGTCACCTCGGGCGAGGCATTGAAGGTAAAGCCGTGGTAGCCGACGCCGGCCTTGCGTTCGGTACGCGCCAGAGCGTATTCCTCGCCGGTCCTGGGATGCAGGAACACCGGGAAGTCGCGACCCACCGGCCGGAATCCCCTGTTCACCATCTCTTCCGGTGTGCTCCCGACCACGACCCAGTCCCGTTCATGGACCGCGAGGCCGAGCATGTCATCGCGCACTGCGCCACCGACCAGAAAAACCTGTTGCTGCTGCATTGTGTGATTGCACCCGGACGCTCATCTGCGCATCATGTTCGCATGATGACGTTAGCCCGCAAACCGCAAACTGCACACGCTGCCCCGGCCAAGGCCGTGGCGGTGCGCGCGCGCGTGGCGGTCGGCATGCCGGTGCGCGTGGCACGCGCCTGGCGCAAGCCCCTGCTGCGATCCGGTTAACGCATCCCGTCAATCAGAAGCCGCAGCGTCGTTCCGACCCTGCGGCTTTTTTCGTTATACGGGTCGGGACATTTCATTGTCCTTTCGCCGTTACAGGAACATCTCTATGTCGACCGGCCTGGCTTATTTCACCGTGGTGCTCGTCTGGGCCACCACACCCCTGGCAATCAAATGGAGCGCCGAAGGCGGCGCCGCCGCCGGCAGCCTGATGCTGCGCATGCTGATCGCGACTGCCCTGGGCATTCTGCTGCTCTGGTGCAGCGGGGGCCGCATGCGCTGGCACCGGCGTGCGCTGCTGGGGTACCTCGCGGCCGTGCCGGGGGTGTTCGGCGCCATGGCGCTGACCTATCGCGCGTCCGCGAGTGTGCCCTCGGGGCTGATGTCGGTGATGTACGGGCTGGCGCCGCTGCTGTCCGGGCTGATGCTGCAATGCCTGCCGGGCTCGGTGCGCCTGCGTGGCTGGCACTGGGCCGGCTGCGTGATCGGGGTGATCGGGCTGGCGGTGATTTTCAGCGACGCGCTGGTGGGCGGTGGCCGGCTGGTGGCGGTGCTGATGCTGTTTGGTGGCGTGTGCCTGTTTTGCGGCAGTGCCATTGCCGTGCAGCGGGCGGCGGCGGGGCAGCCGCCGCTGAACCAGACGCTCGGCGCGCTGATCCTGAGCCTGCCCTGTTTTGTGGTCATGTGGCTGCTCAGCGGTGAACCGACAGCGGTCCCGCTGACGGCGCGTGGCCTGTGGGCGGTGCTGTATCTGTCGCTGTTCGGCTCGTTGCTGGGGTTCCTGTGTTACTACCTGGTGCTGTCGCGTTTGCCGGCGGCCACGGTGGCGCTGATTACGCTGATGACACCGGTGCTGGCGCTGGGGCTGGGCATGTGGCTCAACGGCGAGCAGCCGGCGCTGTCCATGCTGGTCGGCGCAGGGCTGATCGTGGTGGCGCTGGGGGCGTATCTGTACGGGGATCGCCGTGGCATGCGTCGTGCGCCGGTGGTGGAGCCGTGAACAGACATTCTGGCCTATGCGTGTGAGTCATCCGGCCATTGCCCCTGCATTGGCCGGCATGCTGTAGTCCCGGGATTGTAGTCCCGTGACGCAGCAACAGGAGCACTGACGCATGAAAACGAGAATCACCGAACTGCTGGGCACCCGCTATCCGATCGTACAGGGCGGCATGCAGAACGTCGGCTATGCCGAACTGGCGGCGGCGGTCTCCAACGCCGGTGCGCTGGGCATCATCACCGCGCTGACGCAGCCGACGCCGGAAGACCTGGAGCGCGAGATTCGCCGCTGCCGGGAAATGACCGACCAGCCTTTCGGGGTCAACCTGACCATCCTGCCGACCATCAAGCCCGTGCCGTATGAAGAATACGCCCGCGTGGCCTGCGAGGCCGGTATCAAGGTGGTGGAAACGGCGGGCCGCAATCCGGAGCCGTTCATGCCGCTGTTCAAGGAATACGGTGTGCAGGTGGTGCACAAGTGCACATCCGTGCGTCATGCGCTGAAAGCGGAAAGCATTGGCGTGGCCGCAGTGAGTGTGGACGGGTTCGAGTGCGCCGGTCATCCGGGCGAAGACGATATTCCCAATCTGGTGTTGCTGCCGGCGGCGGCGGCGAAGCTGAAGATTCCGATGCTGGCGTCGGGCGGGATTGGTACCGGCGCGCAGATGGCGGCGTGCCTTGCGCTGGGGGCGGACGGCATCAACATGGGAACGCGCTTTATGGCCACGAAAGAAGCGCCGATCCATGACAACATCAAGCAGGCCATCGTCGCCGCGTCCGAGCTGGATACCGCGCTGATCTTCCGGCCGCTGCGCAACACCGCGCGCGTGCACAGGAATGCGGTGGCGGTGAAAGTGCGCGAGATCGAGCAGGAAGCCGGCAAGGATCTGGATTTCGAGATGATCCGCGACATGGTGGCCGGTACCCGTGGCAAGGTGGCGCTCAGCGAAGGCGACGTGGATTACGGTATCTGGACGTCCGGCATGGTGCAGGGCCTGATCCACAGCATTCCGTCCTGCGAGGAACTGGTGCAGCAGATCATCTCGGATTGCCAGCAAGTGATCCGCGAGCGGCTGAGCACGCTGCTTTAAATCTGTTCAGTGCCGTAGGGTGGGTAGAGCCAACGGCGAAACCCACCACGTCCATGCCCGTTAATCACTCCCGCAAAACCATCGAAACTACCTTGCCTCGGAAGTAGGTAGTTTCGATGGTTTTGTGGGAGCAGTGTGCGGCATGGTCTCGGTGGGTTTCGCCTTTGGCTCTACCCACCCTACTGCTCCTGGGGGGCGCTGTCCTCTTTGGGCGGGATGGAGAGCCGTTCCACCACGCGCCCGTCCTCAATGCTTTCCAGGTGCACGTCGAACTGCCATAACCGATACAGGTGGCGCATCACATCGTGGGCGCGGTCGCGGGCCAGTGGGCGGCGATCCTGCCGGATGTGTTGCAGGGTAAGGGAACGGTCGCCACGGATGTCGGCATCAAAGACCTGGATATTCGGCTCATGGATGCTCAGGTTGTATTGCTCGGAGAGCAGTTGCCGCACGGTCTGGTAGCCTGCGTCATCGTGGATGGCGCGGATTTCAAGATGATCTTCATGGTCGTCATCCAGCACGGCGAACAGTTTCATGTCGCGGATCACTCTGGGCGAGAGAAACTGCTGAATAAAACTCTCATCCTTGAAGCTCTGCATGGCGAACTTGAGTGTCTTCAGCCAGTCGCTGCCGGCGATGTCGGGGAACCAGCGCCGGTCTTCCTCGGTGGGGGCCTCGCAGATACGGCGGATATCGCGGAACATGGCGAAACCGAGCGCGTACGGGTTGATGCCGCTGTACCACTGGCTGTCGAAGGGCGGCTGGTACACCACCTGTGAGTGGCTTTGCAGGAATTCCAGCATGGCGCCTTCGGTAATCAGGCCTTCATCGTACAGATCGTTGAGCAGGGTGTAGTGCCAGAAGGTGGCCCAGCCTTCGTTCATGACCTTGGTCTGCCGCTGCGGATAGAAATACTGCGCCATCTTGCGCACGATGCGGACGATCTCGCGTTGCCATGGCTCCAGCAGCGGTGCGTTCTTCTCAATGAAGTAAAGCAGGTTTTCCTGCGGCTCGGCCGGATAGCGCTGGGCCTGCTTTCGGCGCCGGATGCCGGGCTGCATTTCGGGAAACGTTTTCCACAGTTCGGAGACCTGCTGTTGCAACAGCGTCTCACGTTCCTGCTGGCGCTGCGCTTCCGTGGCGGCAGAGATGGGGTAGGGGCGCTTGTAACGGTCTACGCCGTAGTTCATCAGCGCATGGCAGGAATCCAGGACGCGCTCGACTTCTTCGACGCCATGGCGCTCTTCGCACTGGGCAATGTAATGGCGGGCAAAGACCAGGTAATCAATGATGGCCGAGGCGTCGGTCCAGGTGCGGAACAGATAGTTGCCCTTGAAGAAGGAATTATGGCCGTAGCAGGCGTGCGCGATGACCAGCGCCTGCATGGTCATGGTATTTTCTTCCATCAGGTAGGCGATGCAGGGGTTGGAGTTGATCACGATCTCGTAGGCCAGGCCCATCTGGCCCCGACGGTAGCGGTTCTCCACTTCGACAAACTGTTTGCCGAACGACCAGTGGTGATAGCCCACCGGCATACCGACGGACGAGTAGGCGTCCATCATCTGTTCGGAGGAAATTACCTCGATCTGGTTCGGGAAGGTATCCAGTTGATACTTGTCCCGCGCGATGCGGCCAATTTCCTCGTCAAAACGCTGGATCAGGTCGAAGTTCCATTCCGAGCTGGTGGACAAAGGCTCCCGCCGGACAGGTTCGCTCACGGGGTGTGTTCCTCCATACGCTGACGAAACAGCTCACGGAATACCGGGTAGATATCCTCCGGGCCATCGATCTGTTGCAGGGCGAAGGCGTTGGGGTGCTGCAGATGCACCTGCATGTAGCTGTCCCACAATGCCTGGTGGCGGCGGGGCATGATCTCCACGTAGGCGAAGTACTGCATCTTCGGTAACAGTTCCTCACGCAGGATGCGCACGCAGGTGGGCGAGTCATCGTTCCAGTTGTCGCCGTCGGAGGCCTGCGCGGTATAGATGTTCCATTCATCCTCGGGGTAGCGTTCGCGGATGATATCGCTGGTCAGCTTCAGGGCACTGGAAACGATGGTGCCGCCGGTTTCGCGCGAATAGAAAAACTCCTGCTCATCGACCTCCTTGGCGCTGGTGTGATGGCGGATAAAGACGATCTCGGTGTGGGTGTAGTTGCGTTGCAGGAACAGGAATAGCAACAGGAAAAAGCGCTTGGCCAGTTCCTTCATTTCCTGATTCATGGAGCCGGACACATCCATGATGCAGAACATCACCGCGCGGCTGACCGGCACCGGCTGGCGGATGGTATGGTTGTAGCGCAGGTCCACCGTGTCGAGAAAGGGGATGCGGCTGACACGGCCTTCGCGGCGGGCGATCAGCTCGCCCAGTTCAGCCAGCCGGGCCTGCCGCTCCGGGGATTGCTCCTGCTCAAGCAGCGCGGCCTGCTCGGCTTTCAGTTCGCCAAGCTGGCGGCGGCTGGCAGCGCCGAGGGCGCGCCGGCGCATGGAAGCCTGGCGCATGGAGCGCACGATATTGATTTTTGACGGGTTGCCTTCGCTGACGATGCCGCCGTGCACGGCGCGATAGCTGGATTCACCCTGCAATTGCCGCTTGATCAGATTCGGCAGTGCTAGGCCTTCGAACAGGAAGTTGAGAAACTCGCGCGGGTCCAGTTCGAAGGCAAAATCATCCAGCCCTTCCCCCTGGTTCGACGCCTGGCCGCCATCGCCGGCACCGCCGCCTGGTGGCCGGGTAATGGTGTCGCCCTGCTGGAATTCACGGTTGCCGGGGTGTACAACGCTGCGGCGCCCGCCGGGGCCGTGATGAAACTGCGGCTCGCTGAGGTCCTTGCGTGGAATCACGATGCGCTCGCCGCGTTGCATGTCGCGAATAGAACGCTGATTGACGGCGTCGTTGACGGCCTCGCGGATATGTTCGCGGTAGCGCTTGAGAAAGCGCTGCCGGTTGATGGTGCTCTTGTGCCTGCCATTGAGCCTGCGGTCGACAATGAAGCTCATGCCGCCCTCCCGGTGCGGAGACTCTGCCAGCGGCCGTGAACGGCGCCCATGACGGGCGCCGGGCCGCACGTTACTGCGCCTTGCGGACGCGCAGGTACCACTCGGACAGCAGGCGCACCTGCTTCTCCGTGTAACCGCGGTCCATCATGCGCTGCACGAAGTCGTTGTGCTTCTTCATGTCTTCCTTTGAGCCTTTCGCGTTGAAAGAGATGACGGGGAGCAGGTCTTCCGTGTTCGAGAACATTTTCTTCTCGATGACATCGCGCAGTTTCTGGTAACTCAGCCATGACGGGTTGCGGCCTTCGTTGTTGGCGCGCGCCCGCAGGACAAAGTTGACCACTTCGTTGCGGAAATCCTTCGGGTTGGAAATGCCGGCCGGTTTTTCGATCTTTTCCAGCTCTTCGTTCAGCGCCTGGCGGTCGAAGATCTCGCCGGTGTCCGGGTCGCGGAATTCCTGATCCTGAATCCAGAAATCGGCGTAGGTGACGTAGCGGTCAAAAATATTCTGGCCGTACTCGGAGTAGGATTCCAGGTAAGCGGTCTGGATTTCCTTGCCAATGAATTCGACATAGCGCGGCACCAGGAATTCCTTGATGAAGCGGCGCAGTTGCTCCTGCCGCTCCTGCTGGAACTGTTCCTGTTCGATCTGCTGCTCCAGCACATGCATCAGGTGCACCGGGTTGGCGGCAATTTCGGAGTGGTCGAAGTTGAACACCTTGGACAGGATCTTGAAGGCGAAGCGGGTGGATATCCCGGTCATGCCTTCGTCCACGCCGGCGGCGTCACGGTATTCCTGGATGGATTTCGACTTTGGGTCGATATCCTTCAGGTTGTCGCCGTTATAGATGCGCATCTTCGAGTAGATGCTGGAATTTTCCGGTTCTTTCAGCCGGCTCAGGATCGAGAATTGCGCCAGCATGTACAGCGTGTCCGGTGCGCACTGGGCGTCGCGCAGGCTGCTGTTGGCGAGCAGTTTTTCATAGATGTGCACTTCCTCGCTGACACGCAGGCAGTAGGGCACCTTGACGATGAATATCCGGTCAATGAAGGCTTCGTTGTTCTTGTTGTGCCGGAAAGTCTGCCACTCCGCCTCGTTGGAGTGGGCCAGCACGATGCCCTCGAACGGAATCGCGCCCATGTGCTCGGTGCCGTTGAAGTTGCCTTCCTGGGTGGCGGTGAGCAGCGGATGCAGCACCTTGATCGGCGCCTTGAACATCTCGACAAATTCCAGCAGGCCCTGGTTGGCCCGGCACAGCCCGCCGGAGAAACTGTAGGCGTCCGGGTCGTTCTGGGCGAAATCCTCCAGCTTGCGGATATCGACCTTGCCGACCAGCGCGGAAATATCCTGGTTGTTCTCGTCACCGGGCTCGGTCTTGGCGATGGCGATCTGGTCGAGAATCGACGGGTACAGCTTCACCACACGGAAGCGCGAGATGTCACCGCCGTATTCATGCAAACGTTTGACTGCCCAGGGCGACATGATGGAGCGGCTGTAGCGCAGGGGAATGCCGTATTCCTCTTCCAGAATCGGGCCGTCTTCCTGCGGATCAAACAGTGACAGGGGCGATTCATTCACGGGTGAGCCCTTGATCGCGTAGAAAGGTATCTTCTGCATCAAGGACTTGAGTTTTTCCGCCAGCGAGGATTTTCCGCCACCCACGGGGCCGAGCAGGTAGAGGATCTGCTTCTTTTCTTCCAGGCCCTGCGCGGCATGGCGGAAATAGGCGACGATATTTTCAATCGCGTCCTCCATGCCATAGAACTCACTGAACGCCGGATAGCGGCGAATCACCTTGTTGGAAAAAATGCGCGACAGACGAGGGTCTTTGGAGGTATCGATCATTTCCGGCTCGCCGATGGCCATGAGCATGCGTTCGGCGGCGGTGGCGTAGGTGGACGGGTCTGACTTGCAAAGCTGAAGGTATTCCTCCAGCGAATATTCCTCCTGCTGGGTGGCTTCATAGCGGGTTTGGTAGTGGCTGATAATGCTCATGCCTGGCTTCCTCACTGTGCGCCGGTGATTGTCAGACCGGTGGTTACATGATGTGGTTTTCCTTCCTCGGGTTAGCCTGCCGCAAGCCTTGGCGAGCAGGGGTGGGGTGTGTTTGTAGAATGGCCATTATTGCCCGCGAAAGTCAAAAAAAATAATTCGCGCCGGTGAAAAAAATGTCGCCGCTGGTCGGGAACCCGCAATGCGCGGGTGAATCGTGTGGGGAGGCTGTAACGAGGGCTCAGCGGCCGCAGTGGCAGCGGAACAGGCGGTTGTCTTCCAGCCGCAGGGCGCTGAGCTGGCCGCCCCAGACACAGCCGGTATCCAGTGCCACCACGTTCACGTTGACGGGGGTTTCGCCGTTGAGTGCGGCCCAGTGACCGAACAGGATACGCACCTCGGTGGCGTGTCGCGCCGGGTGCATGAACCAGGGCACAAAACCGGCCGGTGGTGCGTCGGCTTCACCCTTGGTGGTGAGGTCCAGTGCGCCGTCAGCGTCGACAAAACGCATGCGCGTCAGATGGTTGGTGATGACACGCAGGCGCGCCATGCCGGTCAGTGCGTCATCCCAGCGGTCGGGCGTGTTGCCGTACATGGCATGAAAAAAGGCGTTGGCATCCGGGCCACGTAACGCCTGTTCAACCTCGGCGGCGCGGGACAGGGTGTCGGCCAGGCTCCACAGCGGCGGAATGCCGGCATGGGTGATGACACTGTTCCAGGCGGGCAGTGCCAGTGCCAGGGGTTGGCCGCGCAGCCAGTCGAGCAATGTATCGCGGTCGTCGGCGGCGAGGATCACTGCCAGATCACGCTCTTTTTCGCGCACGGGCGCGGCGCCGGCGGCCAGCGCCAGCAGGTGCAGGTCGTGATTACCGAGCACGGTGGCGACGCTGTCGCGCAGGCTGTGCAGCAGGCGCAGGGTGCCGAGGGAGTCTTCACCCCGGCTGACCAGGTCGCCGGCCAGCAGCAGGCGGTCCTCGGCCGGGTCGAAGTGAAGCGTGTCCAGCAGCCGTTGCAGCGCGCCCAGGCAGCCCTGGATATCACCGATGACGTAATGGCTCATTTCAATGCAGGGCCAGCGGGGGCGCCAGGGTGAAGGCCGGGATGGCCGCATCGAAGCAGGTGCCGTCCTCGGCCAGCATCTGGTAGCTGCCGTACATGCTGCCGATGGATGTCTCCAGCACGGCGCCGCTGGTGTAGGAGAAGCTCTGGCCGGGTGCCAGCCGCGGCTGCTCGCCGATCACGCCTTCCCCATGCACTTCCTGCACCCGCTCCTCGGCGTCGGTGATGACCCAGTGGCGGGTCAGCAGTTGTGCGCTCATGTCGCCGTGATTGCGGATGGTGATGTGGTAGGCGAATACCCAGCGATGGCCTTCGGTGTCGCTCTGGTCCGGCAGGAATTCGCTCTCCACCTGCACCTCAACATGGTAATGCGGGTTGTCGGGGGCGGGCGGTGTCAGGGGGCCACCGGCGTGCTGGGGGGTATCGCTGGGCTTCATCGGCATCGGCTGGCTCGCGTCTCAGGCGTGGCTGGCCCGGGCGGCCGCGGCATTGCCCAGGGCGGCGAAATCCGCCAGTGACAGTTGCTCGGGGCGCAGGCCCGGATCAATGCCGGCGGCTTCGATCTCCGCCGGGCTAAGGAAGGATTTTAGACCATTTCGGATCGCCTTGCGTCGCTGCGTGAAAACCTGGTTCACCAGCGCCGCAAAACGCGGGTAGTCGCTGACCGGGTGCGGCAGCGTCGCGTGCGGCACCAGCCGCACGATGGCGGAGTCGACTTTCGGGGCTGGGCTGAAGGATTCCGGCGGCACCATGAACAGGAAATCGGTCTGGCAATGGTACTGGATCATGATGCTCAGGCGGCCCCAGTCACTGGTGCCGGGCACCGCCACCAGGCGGTCGACCATTTCCTTCTGCAGCATGAAGTGCATGTCCTGCACCACATGGATCTGGCTGATCAGGTGGAACATCAGTGGCGTGGAGATGTTGTAGGGCAGGTTGCCGACCACACGCAGGCGGCGGCTGTCCCCGTCGGGCATCAGGGTGCTGAAGTCAAAGCGCAGGGCGTCAGCCTGGTGCAGTGTCAGGCGGCGCGCGCTGAGGGTGCGTTGCAGCAAGGCAATCAGGTCGCGGTCCAGTTCCACCGCATGCAGGTGTTCGAGCTCGTCCATTAACGGACGGGTCAGGGCGCCCTGGCCGGGGCCGATCTCCACCATCAGGTCGTCTGCACGCGGGGCGATGCTGCGCACCAGCCGGGTGATGATGCCGGTATCGGTGAGGAAGTTCTGGCCGAAGCGCTTGCGCGCCTGATGCTGGGCCATGAGTGGCTCCGGGTGGATGGTGGGCTGGGGCGGCAGTGTAGCGGTTTTGCCGGCGCCGATCAGCCCTGTGCCAGGCTCAGCGCCAGCCGTGTCGCGGCCAGCAGGCTGCCGTGGTCGGCCTGGCCGCTGCCGGCAAGGTCGAATGCGGTGCCGTGGTCGACGGAGGTGCGGATGAAGGGCAGCCCCAGGGTGATGTTCACCGCCTGGCCGAAGCCTGCGTACTTCAGCACCGGCAGGCCCTGGTCGTGATACATGGCGAGCACGGCATCGTGCTCCTGCAGATGGCGCGGGGTGAAGGCGGTGTCTGCCGGCATCGGGCCGGTCAGGTGCAGGCCCTCGGCGCGCAGGGCGGTGAGGGTGGGGATGATCACATCCAGTTCTTCCCGGCCCAGATGGCCGCTTTCACCGGCGTGGGGGTTCAGGCCCAGCACTAGGATGCGCGGGCGCGGCAGGTTGAAGCGCTGGCGCAGGTCGGTGTCGAGGATGCGCAGCGTGTCGGCCAGCAGGGCGGGTTGCACGGCGTTGGCCACCGCACGCAGTGGCAGGTGCGTGGTGGCCAGGGCCACGCGCAGGGTGTCGGTGGCCAGCATCATCACCACGCGCGCGGTGCCGCTGCGGGCGGCCAGGTATTCGGTGTGGCCGGTGAACGCCGGGTCGGCGCCGTCACAGATCACGGATTTTGCCAGCGGTGCGGTGACCATGCCGGCGAAGGTGTGGTCCAGGCAGCCATCGATGGCGCGGTCCAGCATGGCGAGGGTGCCCGCGGCGGTGGCCGGGTCGGCGCGGCCGGCGATGACCGGCGCGCCGGCGGGGCAGTGCCACACCGGCAGGGCGTCGGCGGGCAGCACCTGGCCGGGCGTCCAGTCATGCAGCCGCACGTTCAGGTTCAGCTGCCGGGCGCGCTCGCCGAGCACGTCGCGGTCTCCGAGCACCACCAGTGGCGCGCCAGGCTGCGCCTGCGCGAGGGTCAGGACCAGATCCGGGCCGATCCCGGCGGGATCGCCGCTGGTGACAGCAATGGGTGGGCGCATGCAGGCTCCGACAGAGAGGACAGGGTGAGCTTAGCACCGGTCATGCTGTTTGGGGGGGTAGGGTGGGTAGAGCGAATGCGAAACCCACCAGGACCATGCCGCACACTGCTCGCACAAAACCAGCGGAACTACCCATTTCCCAAACCGGGTGATTTCGATGGTTTTGCGGGAGTGATTAACGGGCATGGACACGGTGGGTTTCGCATTCGCTCTACCCACCCTACCCCACCCTCAAATGCGGATATCAACGTACGCTTCGTTGCGGGTTTCGCGCAGCCACTGTTGCAGCTCTTCTTCGTAGCGGCGTTGCTGCAGAGCCTGGCGGGCACGCAGCACGCGGAATTCGTCGCTCATGTCGGCGGTACGGGTGTCGTCCACACGCAGGAAATGCCAGCCGAACTCGCTCTGGAAGACCGGCGACAACTCACCCACCGGCGTGTTCTCAAAGGTGTTCTCGAACTCCGGCACCATCTCGCCCTGGGAGACCCAGCCGAGATCGCCGCCAGCGCGGGCGCTGCCGGGGTCTTCGGAGTATTCACGGGCGATGGTGGCGAAGTCCTCACCCGCGGCGACGCGGTCGTGCAACTGGTTGATCAATTGCTCGGCCTGGCTGGGGGTGCGCAGGGCGCTGGTGCGGATCAGCACATGGCGCACTTTGACCTGCTCGACGAACTGGGTGGCGCCGCCCCGTTTTTCTTCCAGCTTGAGGATGTGGAAGCCGTTACCGGCGCGCAGCGGCTCGGACACGTCACCCGGGTTCAGGCGCATGGCTTCCTCGGCGAACAGCGTCGGCAACTGGGCCGCCGGGCGCCAGCCCAGGTCGCCGCCTTCCAGTGCCTGCGGGGCATCGGAAAAGCTCACCGCCATTTCGCGGAAATCGGCGCCGTCGCGCAGCCGCTGTACCAGGCTGGCCGCTTCATTGCGGGCGCTCTCCACCTGATCGGGCGTGGCATCGTCCGGCAGGCCGATGAGAATATGACGGAGACGGAATTCGGACTCGAACATCTGCTTGCCCATTTCCGATTCCAGGAAGCGCTCCACCTCGCGGTCGGTGATGCGGACCCGGCGCGCCACCTGACGCTGGTGCAACTGGTTGATGACCATTTCGCCGCGGATCTGCTCGCGGAATGCGGCCCAGTCGAAGCCATCAGCACGCAGCGAGCTGGAGAATTCATCCAGCGTCATGTTGTTCTGGCGGGCAATGCCGGACAGTGCCTGGTTCAGCGAGTTGTCGTCCACGCGGATGCCGCCACGCTCGGCCATGTCCAGTTGCAGCCGTTCCATGATCAGCCGCTCCAGCACCTGCGGGCGCAGCACATCACGCGGCGGCAGTTGTTGGCGCTCGGCGAGAAACTGCCGGGCGAGATCGTCGACGCGCTGGTCCAGCTCGCTTTCCATGATCACGCTGTCGTTGACCACGGCGGCGATGCGATCAAGCACCTCCATGCGGGCGCTGGCCTGCAGCGGCAGCAGCGCGGCGGCCGCCAGGAGCAGGGCGGCGCCGAAGCGTCGCGTCGCGTCAGTCATCGTCTTGTCGTGCATAGTCTCTCCCGTATCCCGGAATGCTGCGTTCCAGCAGCGACTCGAGCCGGCCGCCGAAGCCGCCCAGGCCAAGCATCTGGATCTGTAGCTGGAACGTCTGGTCGGCCTCGAGGGTGCCGTCCCCGTCGCGGTCGGTAAGGTCGCGAATGCTGACCAGGCGCAGTTGCCAGCAGCAGTCGCGGTATTCCACGCCGGTCAGGTTCTCCAGCGAGCGTTCTTCTTCGATATCGAACAGCCAGCGCCCGATCAGGCTCCAGTGGCGATGGACAGGCCAGATCGCCGCCAGTTCCGTTTGCTGGATGTCTTCGCGGGCCCGGTAGCGGTAGCCGGCGTGGAAGACCCCCCGCTCGCCGTCACTGTAGCCGACCCGCAGGCTGTTCTGTTCTCGGCGGTCGTTTTCGCGGTCCCACTGGGTTTCGGCGAACAGGTGCCAGTAGCGGCTGAAGTACCAGGTGGCGTCGGCCACCACCGGCGACCATTCGCGGGTGTCCACCGGCCGGTTTTCCAGCTGGATGCGGCGGTCATGGTAGTAGAACGACTGGCCGGCCCGCAGGCGCAGCACTTCGCGGCCGGTGTCCGTGTGCAGGAAGCGTGAGGTCAGGCCCATCGAGAGCTTTTCCTCGTCGCCGATGCGGTCATAGCCGGTGAAGCGGTTTTCGCGGAACAGGCTGCTGTAGCCAAAGGTCAGTTCGCCGGCATCGAAGTTGGGCAGGTAGCTCTGGTCCTCGAAATCGATGCGGTTATAGAACAGGCGCGGCTCCAGCGTCTGGGTCCAGCTGTCGCCGCTGAAGTCCAGCGGACGTTCCAGGAAGACCCCGGCGTCAACGCTGGCGCCCCACATGTCACGGGTCGGTTCGCGGCTGGGCAGGGTGTCCACGCCCTCCAGCGCGTAGCGGGTGTGGTACAGGCGCAGGCGCGGTTCGATATAGCCCCAGGAGCGCGTCAGCGGCAGGCTCAGCGCCGGCTCGAAGTGCAGCCGGTCCCCGGTGATGTTGTCCTGCGGCAGGTCCGTGTCCCGGTCGAAGCGGGTGAACTCGCTTACCCACAGCAGCTTCAGCGGGCCGTACAGGGCCGGGTCACCGGTCAGGGCCAGCTGCGGCAGGCGGCGGTAGGGCTTGTTCTGGTCCGGCAGCAGCGGATCGATGGTCTGCCAGCCCTGCACGCGGGTCAGGAAGGTCCAGGTGCGGCCCCGGTAGCGGGCCTCGCCCAGGCGCGGCAGGTTGGTTTGCGAACGTACGTCGAGGCCGGTTTCCAGGTCCTTGAAGTAGAAGTCGTCGGAGACGTAGTTGACGTCCGCCTTGAGGAACCAGTTGCGGACCTGGCCCGCGTGGGTCCAGCGGCCCAGCTCGCGGTCCTCGTTGTCGAACTGCCGGTCGCTGGCCAGCCAGCCGTAGCTGACGGTGCCCTGGCCGAGGCGAGTCAGGTAGCGGAATTCGCTGTCCAGGCCGGTGCCACGGTTCTGGATGTGGCGCGGCGCCAGGGTGGCGTCCATCTGAGGATGCAGGTTCAGGTAGACCGGCTGGCTGATGTCCAGGCCGCCGTCATCGCCGGTGCTCAGGCTCGGGAACAGCAGGCCGGTCTTGCGCCGGTCGTCGATCGGGAAGGTCATCCACGGCAGGTACAGGATCGGCACGTCGCGCACGCGCAGGACCATGTTGCGGGCGGTGCCCCAGCCCTTGTCCCGGTCCAGGGTGATCTCGCGGGCGCCGATTTCCCAGCCGCGCTTGGTCGGCGGGCAGGTGGTGTAGCTGCCCGCGTCGATATGCACTGTCTGGTCAACCTGCTCAATACGGTCTGCGCGGCCCCGGGCGCTGATATCGAACAGCGCGTACTGGACGTCTGTGAACAGGCCGGCCTGAGTGCGGGTGTTGCCGCGCATGCTGCTGGCGCGGGCGCTGAACAGGGTGGAGTCGGCGCGGACATCGCCTTCCAGCAGAAAGTCGCCGGTGTCCTGGTCCAGTTGCGCGCGGTCGGCGCGGATAAAGCGTCCCGGTTGGCGGATTTCCACGTCACCGATCAACTCGGCCAGGCCGCCGGGCACCAGCCGCGAGCGGTCCATGGTGACTTCGGTATCGGCGGTGGGGTCGGGTTCGCCCAGGGTCGGGTTGTAGTAGGTGCCGCTGCACCAGGCCGGAATGGGGCGTTGCTGTTCGATCGGCAGGGCAGCCATTTCCGCGCGCGTGGTCCAGCCCAGCTCGGCGGCAAGCACCGGCAGGGGGGCTGCCAGGGTCAGCAGCATCAGGCGGCAGGTCAGGCGGTTACGGGCTGAGCGCAGTGGCATTCGTCGTCCGGAACAGGTAAAAAGCGCTGCATGTGGCACCGCCATTCAAACAATGGTGTGCGGGATCAAAGGCCGGGAGTGTAAAGGAACAGTGCAAGCAATGCAGCCGCAGAAGGGTAACGAGGATGTCCGGCTGGCGGCGCTGACCCGCTGGGTTGCCGAGCAGACCGGCGCGCAGGTGACACCGGTACCGGCCTCCGCCGACGCCAGTTTCCGTCGCTATTTCCGCGTCACGCTGCCGCAGGGCTCGCGGGTGGTGATGGATGCGCCCCCTGAGCGGGAGGACAGCCGCCCGTTTGTGGATGTCGCCGGCCGTCTGGCGCGTGCCGGGGTGGCGGTGCCGGCGATTCTGGCCGCCGACCTCGACCAGGGCTTTCTGCTGTTGTCCGACATGGGGCGGCAGACCTGGCTGGAGACACTCACTGCCGACAACGCCGACGCCAGCTTCCGCCGCGCCATCGCGACCCTGATCCGCATTCAGCAGGCGGACACCGCCGGCCTGCCTGTGTACGACGAGGCCTTGCTGCGCCGCGAGCTGGCGCTGTTTCCCGACTGGTTCCTGCAGCGCCATCTTGTGGAGCACCTGGGCCTGCCGCTGGATATCGAGCGCGCACCCGACCTGTATCGGGACCTGGCCGAACTCGATGACCTGCTGGTGGCCCGCGCCCTGGCCCAGCCGCAGGTGTTCGTGCATCGCGATTACATGCCGCGCAACCTGATGCAGGGCGACGCCGCTGACCCCGGCGTGCTGGATTTCCAGGATGCCGTACGTGGCCCGATCAGCTACGACGCCATGTCGCTGTTCAAGGATGCCTTTCTCAGCTGGCCGGAAGAGCGCGTGCTCGGCTGGTTGCAGCATTACTGGGACCTGCCGGTGCCGGCCGGGTTCGATGACTTCCTGCTTGATGGTGACCTGATGGGCGCCCAGCGCCACCTGAAAGTGATCGGTATCTTTGCCCGCATCTGCCACCGCGACGGCAAGCCGAAGTACCTGGCCGATGTGCCGCGGTTTTTCCGTTATCTGCGTACGGTGGCCGAACGCCGCGCCCAGCTCGCGCCGCTGATCCGGGTGCTGGACCGGCTGCGCGAGGCCGGCGTGCCGGGCGTGGCCTGATGCGGGCCATGATCCTGGCGGCCGGCCTCGGCACCCGCATGCGTCCGCTCACGGATCACACCCCCAAACCGCTGCTGCGAGCCGGTGGCGACAGCCTGATCGGCCACCATATCCGCCGCCTGCGTGAGGCCGGCATCACCGATCTGGTGATCAACACCGCCTGGCTCGGTGAACAACTGGAACGCGCCCTCGGTGATGGCCGTGCGCTGGGCGTCAGCATCCAGTGGTCGCGCGAAGGCACGCCGCTGGAAACCGCCGGCGGCATTCGTCGCGCGCTGCCGCTGCTGGGGGAGGCGCCGTTCCTGGTCGTCAACGGCGATATCTGGACCGATTACGATTTCCGTTGCCTGCCCGCCGCCCCGCCGGGCGATGCGCACCTGGTGCTGGTGGATAACCCGGCGCACCATCCCGAGGGCGACTTTTTGTTATTTTGTAATAGTGCGACCTTGGCCGGTGGCGGAAAAGTGCTGGACAATACCGCCGAGACACGCGCTCTGACGCCGCCGGGCATGCCGCTTACCTTTTCCGGCATCGGCCTGTACCGTCCGGCCCTGTTCGCCGGGCTGGCGGACGGTGAAGCGAAGCTGGCGCCGCTGCTGCGTCAGGCCATGGGCGAGGGCCGCGTCAGCGGCGAACACCACAGCGGCCGCTGGTTTGATATCGGCACCCCCGAGCGACTGGCGGCGCTGGATCAGGCGCTCTCCCGATAATCCCGAAGCAAAACGCCTGCGGGCGTCACGAGGAACAGGCATGGCCAAGCAGGACTACTGGATTGCCCCGTCGATTCTGGCGGCGGATTTCGCACGGCTGGGTGAAGAAGCGAAGGCGGTGCTGGATGCCGGCGCCGACGTGATCCACTTCGACGTGATGGACAACCACTATGTCCCCAATCTGACCATCGGCCCGATGGTCTGCCAGGCGCTGCGCGACTACGGCATCACCGCGCCGATCGATGTGCACCTGATGGTGAGCCCGGTGGATACGCTGATCGACAGCTTCGCCAAAGCGGGGGCCAGCATGATCACCTTCCATCCCGATGCAAGCATCCATGTGGACCGCTCGCTGCAACTGATCCGCGACGCCGGTTGCCAGGCCGGCCTGGTGCTCAACCCGGCGGCCTCGCCGGACGTGCTCGAATACGTGGTCGACAAACTCGACATGATCCTGCTGATGTCGGTGAACCCCGGTTTTGGTGGCCAGAAGTTCATCCCCGGCACGCTGAAAAAAGTGGAAAAAGTACGGCGCCTGATCGACGCCAGCGGGCGTGATATTCGCCTGGAAGTGGACGGTGGCATCAGCGAGCAGAACATCGCCGAGGTCGCCGCTGCCGGTGCGGATACGTTTGTGGCCGGCTCGGCCATCTATGGCAAGCAGGATTATCGCGCGGTGATTGACCAGATGCGCGCCGCGCTGGCCTCCGTGCCGGCTTCCCCCGACCCTCGCCTCCAGCGAGCCTGACCTGACCGAGAGGCCTTTTGCAGCATGATCCGGAAAAACCCCAGTGGTGATCTGCCCGTGGTGGCCCAGTCCGCCTTCGTCGACCCGACGGCCATTCTGTGCGGCAAAGTGTTCGTCGGGGAGAACGTCTTTATTGGCCCCTATGCCGTGATCCGTGCCGACGAGGTGGACGCTTCCGGTGGCATGGAGCCGATCGTGATCGGCGACAATTCCAATATCCAGGACGGCGTGGTGATCCACTCCAAATCCGGTGCGCGCGTGGAAATTGGCGACAACACCTCGATTGCACACCGTTCCATCGTGCATGGCCCGTGCAAGGTGGGCCGCAACGTGTTCATCGGCTTCAACACCGTGCTGTTCAACTGCGAAGTGGGTGATGGCTCGGTGGTGCGTCACAACTCGGTGGTGGAAGCCTGCAAGGTGCCGGCCAACTTCTACGTGCCCTCCACCAGCCACGTGAACAGCGACGAGGATCTGGCGCGGATCGAGCCGGTCACGGCGGATGCCTCCAGCTTCTCCGAGGACGTGGCCCAGACCAACGTGCGTCTGGTGCAGGGCTACAAGAAGATTCAGAACGAGTTGTAAGCGCCCTCGGGAATGCGTGATTTCCTGAGAGCTGGTTCACATTTCTTGCATGCCGCGCCGGGTCGCTCCGGCGCGGTGAACAGCTGTCCTTTCTTCTGTTTTTGCCTTTTATTCAGTTGCCCTGCGGGTCACTGCCGCCCACACCGGCACATCAGTGCCATCACCTTGACACCATTTACACCGCGACGGCTTTGCATAACCGTTGCCTCCCTGTGAAGGGTTGCCCCGCCGGCGATGTGGCGTCGCGTCGGTGTCCGGGCTTTTTTCGCATCCTGCTTTGGATGCACGACGCGATCAACGCGCCGGCCCCGGGCCGGCCAGCACATCTTTCGTGGGGGAAGTTGTGAGCACCGATGTTTTAACTGATTACCGGGCGGCGGATGCCGAAGCCGGTCTTGCCGCGCATTTCGATGCCGAGCGTCAGGCCGCCGAGGCCGCTGCCAGCGATTACGATGAACATGCCTTGCGCAAGGCGCTGCGCGGTCCCTTGCTGACCCGGCGCATGCCCGGCCGTCTTGAAGACGCCTTCCGTGAGCATGCCCGTGCGCGTGCGGCCAATCTGTTACGTGTCTCGATCTACGGCATGCTGATGGTCTATACCGTCGTATCCGGTGCGGCGGCCCTGTTCAGCCATTCGCCGGGGCTGAATACCTGGTTGCTGGTGGCCGTGCTGCCAGTGGGGCTGGTGCTGGCCTCGTTGTGGCTGGGTACGCGCCGGCGCGATCTGGAGCGATTTGTCGAGCCGCTGCTGATCGGCGGCGTATTTTTTTCGTTGCTGGGATGCGTGCAGGCGGCGCTGTTGCTGGGCGAGGACTTTTTTGCGCAGGTGGCGGCCTACGAAACCATCTACGTTCTGATCATCGTCTTTTCCATTCTGCGCCTGCCCCTGGTGGCCGTGTCACTGTCGACCCTGCTGGCGTTTGTGCTGGCCGTCGCCATCGCGCTGGCGGTGAACGGTCACTTTCTCTGGCTCGACAGCCTGCTGTATTTTTTCATGCCCTGGACATTGTGCGTGGTCATCGGCGCCATGCTGGAAAATTCCGAACGGCGCGATTACCTGCAGAACGAACTGCTGAACCTGGAATCGCAGCGGCTGAAGGAACTCAACCAGCAGGCCGAAGACGATTTGCTGCGACAAAAACTGCAGGCGGACTATCTGGCGCTGATCGCCGGCAACCCGAGCCTGCCGGTGCTGTTTGAGCGCACACTGGGGTTTCTGGTGGAGCAGACGGGCGCGCTGATCGGCATGGCTTACCGCGTCGACGGCCAGCGCCTGCGCGTGATGGCCGCCTGGGGCGGGCAGCCGGGGCGCTGTGGCCAGCTCAGCGACGCCAGTGACACTCTGATCGGCCCGGTGCTGCAGCACCGCCGGCCGACACAGTTCCGTGATTTGCCGGCGGATTACCTGCCCATTCGCAGCGCGTTCGAAACCATTACGCCCGGCTGTGTGCTGATCGTGCCGGTGTGTCGCGGTGACAGCGTGGTGGCGGTGATCGAACTGGGCAAACTGTCTCACTTCACGCACCGCGAAACCGATTGTGCGACAGGCGTGGCCACCAGTTTCGCCTTTGCCGTACAGGCCGCTGCCGGACAGGCGGACGCGATATTCCCCTTGCCCGCCGCCGGCGTGCCGGCCTGAGCACACAGCGGGCGCTGCCTGTCAGTGCCCGCTGTGTGGTTCCTTAACTTTCTTTTTCATTCCCCACCGGTTGATCCGTGCAAGACTGAATCCGGGCTGGCGTTGTGCGCTGCACGCCGCTCGATCGGCTGACATTTTTCTTGCGGGAGTGCCTGCATGCTCTGGTTGCTGGGTCTGCACATTGCGGCGTTGCTGTGCTGGTGTGCGGCCATTGTCGGTGTGCCGGTGCTGTTGCACGGGCGCGAACACTTCGAGACGGGTGATGCCACGGCGGGTGCCGTGCGCGAAAGCCGGCAACACAGCGGCGCCACGGTGATCCCGCGGCGGGTTTTTACCTGGCTTGCGACGCCGGCAGCCCTGCTGACCATCGCCTCCGGCACTGTGCTGTTTCTGCTGATGGGCACGGTGCAGGGCTGGCTGCTGCTGAAGCTGGTGCTGGTGGTCCTGCTGGTCGGCGCACACGTCTGCGCGGGGCTGCTGATGTTGCGCGCTGAACGCGCCGGGCAGGCCCCGCCCCGGTATCCGGGTCACGGGCTGAGCCTGCTCATGCTGGTGATCATGATGCTGATTTTTTCCCTGGTGCTTGCCAAGCCGGGCACCTGACAACGCACAGACTGACGGACAGGTGGTACAGGACAGACATGGCCATCACGGTGACGGGACAGGAAACCAGGCCGGGCGCGCAGACTTCGTCAGCGCGTATCGGCCGGTACGTCCACGCCGACCGCGTGTTCATACACCAGCCGTCCGCCAAGCAACCCCGCTGCCGCCGTGAGGGCGGCACTGAGCAGCGTCAGTATCAGACCCGCAGGCATGATCACGGCGCCATGATCATCCGCGCTGACGCGCAGCAACCAGTTGAAGCTGGCCAGCGACAGCAGCATTACCGCCACCAGGGCATGGCACCAGGCGGTGACCAGCCGCCGGATCGGCCGCACGCTGACCAGATCAATCAGCCCGACAATGCCGGAAAACCAGCCCCCCGCCGCACCGACGCCCGCCAGCCACAGGCCGGCTCGACTCCAGAAGCGATCCTCTGTCAGCAGATAGCCGGCATCGGTGCCGACCAGCGCCAGCAGTGCCGCCACCGGAAAGTGAATCAGCATCGGATGCAGCGGGTGGCCGCCAATGGCCATGCGGCTGGGGATCGGACGGTGTGGCGTGTCGGGGGTGGACATGGCAACAGCCTCCCTGCAAGAACAAACCTGACGCGGTCTGCATTGAGCCTACCGGTGGCTGGGGGCGGGCGCACAGTATTTGACGTTTTTTTCCGATTGCTGCTGCCTGCCGGACTGTTGTGCCTGACCGGTTGTGACGGCCCGCAGTCCACGTTGCAGCCGGCGGGCGATGCCGCGCGGGTCACGGCGGCGCTCTGGTGGGGCATGTTCGGCGTGTCGGTGCTGGTGACGGCGGGCGTGACGCTGCTGTGGCTGTATGCACTGCGTGCCAGGAGCGAGACGCCGGATGCAGCACAACAGCGGCGCGCGCAGCGCTGGCTGATGATGGGTGGCGGTGTGGCGCTGCCGGTGATTGCCATTGTGGTGTTGCTGGGGTTCGGCATTCCTGCCGGTCACGGCATGCTGCCCTGGCCGGACGATGAGCGCCCACCGTTGCGGATCGAAGTGACCGGCCACCAGTGGTGGTGGCAGGTGCATTACCCGGAGGCCGGCGTCACGGCCGTCAACCAGTTGCACCTGCCCGTGGACCGGCCGGTGGACCTGCACGTGCGCAGTGCCGACGTCATCCATGCCTTCTGGGTGCCGCGTCTGGGCGGCAAGATTGATGCCATTCCCGGCCGCACCAATGTCCTGCGTCTGCGCGCCACCGAGACCGGCACGATGCGCGCGCAGTGCGCGGAATTCTGCGGCCTGCGCCACGCGCACATGACGATGACCGTGCAGGTGCTGCCGGCACCTGCGTTTGATCAGTGGCTGGAGCGCCAGCCATGAACGGCGAATACGGCCGGCCCGCCCTCGACCCGGCACGCGGCGACGCCGGCCGGCGGCACGATGAATTCAATCGCGTCTGGGGCAATCCGCGCGGCCTGCGCGCGCTGACCATCGTTAATCACACCACGGTCGGACGCAATTTCATGCTGGCCGGCGGCGTGTTCTTCCTGCTCGGTGGGCTGATGGCGATGCTGATCCGCACCCAACTTGCCTTGCCGGGCCAGGACTGGTTGCCGCCGGACATCTATAACCAGCTGTTCACCATGCACGGCACCGTGATGATGTTTCTGTTCGCGGTGCCGGTGCTGGAAGGGCTGGCCATGTACCTGATTCCGAAGATGATCGGCGCCCGCGATCTGGTGTTCCCGCGCCTGAGTGCGTTCGGTTTCTGGTGCTACATTTTTGGCGGCACCATTCTGCTCGCCAGCCTGGCACTGGGTATCGCGCCGGATACCGGCTGGTTCATGTACACCCCGCTTTCCGGGGCCGAACACACGCCTGGCCCGAATGCGGATTTCTGGCTGATCGGTATCACGTTCGTGGAAATTTCTGCCGTGTCTGCCGGGGTCGAGCTGGTGGTGTCGATCATGCGCACGCGCACCCGGGGCATGACGCTGCAGACCATGCCGCTGTTCGCCTGGTACATCCTCGCCATGGCGCTGATGATCGTGTTCGGTTTTCCGCCGCTGATTCTTGGCAGCATTCTGCTGGAGCTGGAACGCGCCGCCGGCCTGCCGTTTTTTGATGTGGCGCGTGGCGGCGACCCGGTGCTCTGGCAGCATCTGTTCTGGCTGTTCGGGCACCCGGAGGTGTACATCATTTTCCTGCCGGCGGCGGGCATTGTCTCGACTCTCCTGCCGGTGTTTGCGCGGCGCCCCATCGTCGGCTATCGCTGGGTGGTGCTGTCGGTGATCACCACGGCCTTCATCAGTTTCGGGCTGTGGGTGCACCACATGTTCACGATCGGCATCCCGCAACTGGCGCAGGCGTTTTTTTCCATGGCCAGCATGCTGGTGGCGATACCGACCGGCGTGCAGATTTTTTCCTGGCTGGCGACGCTGTGGACCGGCCGGCCGGTATTCCATGTGCCGATGCTGTGGATTACCGGGTTTCTGGTGATCTTCATCGCCGGCGGCCTCACCGGCGTCATGCTGGCGCTGGTGCCGTTCAACTGGCAGGTGCACGACACGCATTTTGTTGTGGCGCACATGCACTATGTGCTGGTCGGCGGCATGCTGTTCCCGCTGGTGGCCGGGTTGTATTACTGGCTGCCGCATTTCACTGGCCGCATGCCATCGCGCACGCTGTCGCGCTGGGGATTCTGGCTGACGTTCGGCGGTTTCAATCTCACTTTTCTGGTGATGCATCTCACCGGCCTGCTTGGCATGCCTCGCCGCGTGTATACCTACGAAACAGGGCTGGGCTGGGACTGGCCCAACCTGGTGTCCTCCGTGGGCAGTTTCGTGATGGCCGCCGGGGTGGCGGTGGTGTTGCTGGACCTTTTGATCCACGGGCTGTACGGCCGTCGTGCCGGCATCAATCCGTGGCAGGCGGACACGCTGGAATGGGCCACCGCCACACCACCCAGCCCGTACAACTTCATGAGCCTGCCGCCGGTGTCGTCGCGTCATCCGCTGTGGGACGACCCGTCGCTGCCGGAAGCCATTGCCGAAGGGCGCTACGCACTGGCAGTGGCGAACCATGGCCGGCGCGAAACCTGGGGCAGCGATCCGGTCAGTGGGCGCGTGCGCGAAGTCGTGCATCTGCCTGGCAACGCCTGGTGGCCCTTTGTGTCCGCGCTGGTGCTGGCGGTGATGTGCATCGGATTACTGAGCAAACAATATTTGTTCGCGGCTCTGGCGGCCGGCGTGTCGCTGGTATTGCTGCTGCGCTGGTCGTGGGAAAACGGCGCGCACCCGAACGCGGCGCCGGATGCGCGCACCGCCGAAGGCGACCCGCCGTTGCATTCGCGCACCTTCGACGGGCCGGGTTTGTGGGGCATGGTGGTCACGCTGCTGGCGGACGGCGCGCTGTACATGGCGCTGCTGTTCGGCTGGTTTTATCTGTGGACGGTGGCACCGCAGTGGCAGTTGCCGGCAGACAGCCGTGTGGACTGGCCCCTGTGGCTGCTGGCCAGTGCGCTGATGGTCGGTGGCTGGTGGCTGTTCCGGCGTCGGGTGCAGCGCCTGCGCGACGGTGAGGACGAGGGGCTGGAGCGGGCGCTCTGGCTCATTGCCGCGATCGGGCTGGTGCAATGCGTGACGCTGGTCGCCACTTGGCACGGCTCCGTGCTCGCGCCGCGCGCGACCTCGCATGACGCCGTGATCACGGTGTTTCTGTTGTACCTGCTGTTGCATTGCGCGCTGGCCACGGTGATGACGACGCTGCAGGCGCTGCGCGTGCGTTCTGGATATGTGGGCCGGCTCGCGCCTTACGAGCCGGCGGTGGTGGAATACTGGTGGGCATACTGCGCACTGGTCTGCGGCGTGACGTTTGCCGCCGTGGTGTTGTGGCCGTTGGGCTGGGGAGGTGTGTGATGCAGGAATACAGCCTTCGTTCGCCGTACCATCCGGTGCAGCTGGTGTTGGGGCTGAGCATCTGGGCGGTGTGGTTTGTGATCATCTACGCGGGGGTGTCCGTCGCCTGTGAACAGCGGCCGGGTGGCCTGCAACAGGGTTCACTGACGTCGGTGAATCTGGTGTTGATGGCCTTCACCATGCTGACCTGCGGCCTGCTGTTATTCATGGCCCATCACAACTGGCGCCGCGCACGACGCATGTGGCGTGCACTGTCGCCGACGCAGCGCTTTATTGTGCGCCTTTCGGTCGCGCTGGATCTGGTGGCGGCGCTGGTCACGCTTGCCGTCGGGTTGCCGGCGGTGGTCTTGCCGCCTTGTCTGTGAACCGCTGGCTGCCGCTCGCGCTGCTGCTGTGCAGCAGCCCGGCCTGGGCGCATTCCCCGCTGTCCGGTGATGCCGGCCTGCCGGTGTGGCTGGCGGCGCTGCTGCTGTTCGTGCTGTGGGCACTGTACCTGTCGGGCTGCCGACGTGTTGCACCCGGCGGCGTCTCGCTGACGTTGTTTCATGTCACCTTGCTGATCACGGCGCTGACACTGTTTGGCCCGCTGGATGACCTGGCCGAAACCAGCGCGTCGGCGCACATGGTGCAGCACATGCTGATGATGGTGGTGATTGCGCCGCTGGCCGTGCTGGCGCGGCCGTTGCCGCAATATCAGGCAGCATTCGGCGGCAGCCGGCACCTGTTGCGGCCGCTGCTGCGCGGCGCGCGTTTTCCGATGGCGATGGCGCTGCTGCATGCACTGATGGTGTGGGGCTGGCATGTGCCGGTGCTGTACCGCTGGGCACTGCACAATGAATGGGTGCATGTGCTCGAACATGCCTGCTTCCTGATCAGCGCCGGGCTGTTCTGGTGGGCCGTCCTGCGCAGCAGTCTGCGCGGCACACCGGCGGCGCTGGTGGCGTTGTTGTTCACGCTGATGCAGACCGGGTTTCTCGGCGCGTTGCTGACTTTTTCCGATCGCAGTTTTTACGGCGACGCGCGCAGCGTGTCAGACCAGCAACTGGCCGGCCTGCTGATGTGGGTGATGGGCGGGTTGCCGTATCTGGCGGCGTCGGCCTGGTGTGGCCGGCGCTGGTGGCAGCGCGTCGGTCGTCGAACCACCGGCGCGAGCGGTCAGTGATGGAAGCGTGAGGCGTAGGGTGGGTAGAGCGAAGCGAAACCCACCGAGTCCATGCCTGTTAATCACTCCCGCAAAACCATCGAAATCACCCGGCTTGGGAGGTGGGTAGTTTCGATGATTTTGTGCGAGCAGTGCGGTACATGGACGTGGTGGGTTTCGCCGTTGGCTCTACCCACCCTACGGCAGCCTGGCATTAACCGCTTCGTCTTCATCAATCATTACCTGATGCAGGCTCAAGGGTTCACCGTCGGCATCCAGTACCTGCACGGGTCGCACCGGGCGGCCGCTGTGGCGGTCGCGCAGGGCCAGGGGTGGCCGGTCGGTGAGAATCCACTTGTCGCCCCACTGGCGCAGTGCAGTCAGTGCCACGAACAGGTCACGGCCTTTTTCGGTCAGGCGGTATTCCGGGCGCCGGCCGGCCTCGTCGGTTTCCACCCGGTTGAGTACGCCGGCGTCCACCAGCCGGTTCAGGCGATTGCAGAGGATGTTGCGGGCAATGCCCAGCGCCTGCTGGAAATCAGAGAAGCGGCGCGTGCCGAGCATCGCCTCGCGCACAATCATCAGCGACCACCAGTCGCCGATCTGGGTGAGGGCGCGGGTGATGGCGCAGCATTCTTCGTGCAGGGCAGCGGGGTCTTTTCGGTTCATGCGTGCCAGTGTAGGGAGAGTGGTTGCAAAATGAAACCGTACTGCTTATCGTCCATGGTTTCAAATTGAAACCATCTGCCGGCGGCCCGGGCTGCCGGTTGCAGGAGCCTTTCCATGTCCGATCCCGCTCTGGCCCCTTTGCTGCGGCCATTCCAGTGCAAATCCCTGACCCTGCGCAACCGGGTCGCCATGGCGCCGATGACGCGCACTTTCTCGCCCGGCTTTGTCGCCAACGAGCAGGTGGCCGGGTATTACCGCCGCCGTGCGGAAGGCGGTGTCGGCCTGATCATCACCGAGGGCACCACCGTTGGCCATGCGGCGGCGACCGGGTATGACCGCGTGCCGGCGATCCATGGCGAGGCCGCGTTGGCCGGGTGGCAGCGGGTGGTGGACGAAGTGCATGCGGCGGGCGGGCAGATCATCCCGCAGTTGTGGCACGTTGGCTCGGTGCGCAAGGAGGGCGTAGGCCCTGACCCGTCCGTGCCGGGCTACAGTCCGTCGGGGCTGTTCAAGCCGGGCAAGGCGAACGGTCATGCCATGACGCAGCAGGATATCGACGATGTGGTGGCGGCCTTTGCCCAGGCGGCGCGCGATGCGAAGGCGGTGGGCTTCGACGGCGTCGAGATCCACGGCGCGCACGGCTACCTGATCGACCAGTTTCTGTGGGAAGGCACCAATGTGCGCGACGACGCCTATGGCGGCTCGCTGCTGAAACGCACCCGTTTCGCGACCGACGTCGTGGCAGCGGTACGCGCGGCGGTGGGTGAGGATTTCGCCATCGTGTTCCGCTTCTCGCAGTGGAAACAGCAGGACTACGATGCCCGCCTGGCGCAGACGCCGGCGGAACTCGAGCAACTGCTGGCGCCGCTGGTCGAGGCGGGCGTCGACATCTTCCACGCCAGCACACGCCGCTTCTGGGTGCCGGAGTTCGACGGCTCGGACCTGAACCTGGCCGGCTGGACCCGCAAACTTACCGGCAAGCCGACCATGAGTGTCGGCAGCGTTGGCCTGGATGACGATTTTATCGGTGGCAAGAACATGGGAATGGGCGGTGACGCCAATCCGGTCGGGCTGGATGAATTGCTGCGCCGCATGGCGGCGGACGAATTCGATCTGGTGGCTGTCGGCCGGGCGCTGCTGGTGGACCCGCAATGGCTGCAGAAACTGATCGAGCAGCGAGCCGATGAGATCCGCCCGTTCACCAAAGAGGCACTGATGTCCCTGAGTTGACCGTTGCAAACGTGGCCAGCCGGTCATCGCGCCGTTGTGCGCGGTCGTCCGGCTGGCCTGCCGGGCTGCCGTCCACTGGCGCGCCTGAAGGGCTTTCTGCCTTCTCCCTCTGCATTAAAAAATTTACTGTTCATACGTGCATGCAGTGCGTGCAAAAAATAAATGAACAGCAAAATTATGTTTCCTGATCTGCGTAGCGATGCTGTTGCATTTTGATGCGCAGACTTTATCTGAAAACACCGCTGCGTGAGCGTTTTGGTGCCGATTAAATAGACACCTGGCGCGGCATTGTGCAGTGTGGTGACCCGTTTGCATCCGCTCTGTTTCCGTGACATCGGATTCCTGAACAAAAAAGTGAACATGACCCAAAAAAAGCGCCAACTCTGTTGCGTTTTTCAAGATGATGTCAGATGGCCACAATATACAGCGCCTGCGACAGCCATCACACTTCACGCCATGCAAGTTCTGACGGATACGTCGAGTCTCTGCCGGAGTACGCAGTCAGGTCATAAAGTCATGGATGAAACAGGAGTGTCAGGTGTTTCGGAGTCATGAAGTTGGTGCAGGTGTCGTTCATACCCGTCTGGGTGTGTTGTTCGCCGTGGTGGCGTTGCCGCTGTGGGCGATTGCGCTCGGCGGCGCGTCCCGGAACGACATGATGGTGACGATGCACTACGTCAGCGAACAGGGCGTGGGCAAGGAAGCGGGGCGTATTGCCATCACCGAAACTGGCCATGGCGTGGTGTTTACGCCAAATCTCTCCGGCTTGCCGGAAAGCAGTGCCGGGTTGCACGGGTTTCATATCCACACACACACTGATTGTGGCCCGACCGGGCCGGACGGTGAGACCGGTCCGGCGCTGGCCGCCGGGGGACATTACGACCCGGACAACGCCGGCAAACATGGCAGCCCCTGGGGCGATGGGCACCTCGGTGACCTGCCGCCGCTGTTCGTTGACAACACCGGGCGCGCTACCCAGGCCGTCCTGGCGCCGCGCCTGAGCCAGGCGGGAACGCTGCGCGGCCGGACGCTGGTCGTGCATGCCGGCGGTGATAACCATGCCGACCAGCCGCAGGCGCTGGGCGGCGGCGGGACACGCATGCTGTGCGGCGTGATCCGCTGAGCACATTCTCTTCACACCCCCTTTTCACGCCCGCGAACTGATTTGCCCGCCGCCCTGGCGGGCCTGCCCGTCCGGCCCGTACAACCCATTCTCCGGATTGGCCTCCTGCGCGCAGTCCCGCAGAAAATTCAGCATTCGCTGGTTGTGATGCAGCCGCATGTCAATCAGCAGCCCGTTCAGACGATTCTGCCGGGCCACCTCCGCCGCCAGGGCCTGCACATCGCGCCAGCTGGCCAGGCAGCCCTGGCGGGTGGCCGCTTCGGCGTCGCCGTGGGCACTGTCGGCGAAGCCGAGCTGTTGCTGGGCCGCACGGCGTCGCTGTTCGCGCAGGTTCAGGTCTTCCAGCAGCTGCTGCTTGCCGGCGGCCAGATCGGCCAGCAGGTGAGGGTCGGGCTCGCCCTGCTGCAGTGCGGCACGCTCGCGCCGCAGCAGCGCCGACAGTGCCTCCAGTTGCGCCTGTTGCTGCGCGATATGGCGCAGCAGCGGTGTGCGGGCTGCGGCGTTCACGACTGGCCCAGCAGGTCGCGCACGCTCTCGATCAGGGCGTCGGCAATCTGGTCGGTGCGGATTTCCAGCCGGCCCTCGCTGATGGCCTGACGGATTTCCTCCACCCTGGCGGTATTGATGTCCTGATCACTGCTGCCCTGGTGGCGCAGGTGTGTCACCGCCGTGCTGCTGCCGGCGGTGGCATCGCCGGCGCCGGCGCTGCGATCAGTCTGCTTGCCCGGCGCCAGGCTGCCCGGCGACGTCAGCGGAGTGAGCTTGTCGATTTTCAATGGACGGTCTCCATTCTGGCCTTGCCGGTTTTATCGGCCGGGGCCGGGATAACTTTAGCCGGTTGTCGGCACGGCCCGGACGGCATGCCCCTTTGTGCGCCCCTCTGTGCGCCCCTCCGCCTGCTCCACCGCGTCAGCGGGCGGCATGCACCCGTCCGGGGCCGATCACCTCGGCGTTGAGCTGGGTGCGGGGGTCAAGCTGTACCCGCACCAGATCGCCGTGCGCACCATCGTCCAGTGCCACCACGTCGCGGGTGATCTTGAACCCGGCGCCATCGGCTTCCATCACCACCTGCTGGCGCCGTGTCACCAGCGGGATGGCACGCAGGTGCTGGGCCTGGAGCACAGTGCCGGCACGCAGCGGGCGGGTGCTCTGCCGGCCTGCTGCCGCGTCTGCATCGCGCACGGCCTGGTGCGGCAAGCGGCTGAGGTCGCCGCGCTCCTCGCGCAACAGTGCGCGTGTGACGGTGGTGCCGGCGTCGATATCCACGGCCGCCACCCAGTAGTGGCCGATCACGCTGACCTGCGCCTGCAGGTATCGCACCTGCCCGGCGCAGCGAACGCCGACGGTCACGCGCCCACCGCGTGCCAGCGGTGATGCGTCCTGCGCGGGGCCGGGCAGAAAGGCCATCGGCGCCGGGCAGTCACCCGCTGTCACCGTCGCAGGTTGCACGGTGATGTGGACCTCTTCCGCCAGGCCGTGTGTGCGTGCCTGCAGCAATGCCAGTGCGGCGTCGGCCAGCGGGTCAGCCTGGGCGTGCATGGCCAGTGCGGAAAAACTCAGGCCGCACAGCCAGCGCAGCAAGGTGGGGCGCAATGATTGCATAACATGTCCCTCGCGGTGGATGGGTGTCTGTCCCGCATTCTAGGGGTGGCGGGAAAACGCGAATAACCGAAATAGCGACCAAATAACGGCCTGTTTCCGCGTTTGGCCCGGCCGGCCCCCGTTTAGGCTGTTGCGCAAATGGAGACCCGACACGGGGGCAGACACATGATCGACAAACTCGCCGGCGCACTGAATTTTCACCAGGAAGCGCTGAACCTGCGCCATGAACGCCAGCGGGTGTTGGCCGGCAATATCGCCAACGCCGATACGCCGCATTTCAAAGCGCGCGACTTCGATTTTTCCCGTGAACTGTCCAGCGCCCTGCAATCAGGTCGCGCCGCATCGCAGGCGTTGCCGCTGCGCACCACCTCGACGCGCCACCTTGCCGACAGCAGCCAGACCTCGCCACTGCACGCGCTGCTGTACCGCGTGCCGGATCAACCGAGCCTGGATGGCAACACGGTGGACATGGACCGCGAACGGGTGGCCTTCGCCGAGAACGCCATGCGCTATCAGGCGGCGCTGACGATGCTCAACAGCCGCATCCAGGGCCTGAAATCCGCGATGCAACCTGAATAACGGGAGAAACACCGATGTCGCTGTTTTCCGTGTTTGATATCTCCGGCTCCGCGCTGAGCGCGCAGTCGCAACGCATGAATGTGTCGGCCAGCAACCTGGCCAACGCCGACAGTGTCGCCGGCCCGGACGGCGAGCCTTACCGCGCGCGGCAGGTGATGTTTGAAAGCCAGGCCGATGCGCAGTCCACAGGCGGTGTACGGGTAACCCGGGTGCTGGAGAGTGACGCGCCACTGAAGCGCGAATACCAGCCGCACCATCCGCTGGCCGATGCACAGGGCTATGTCTCGTTGCCGAACGTGGAGCCGGTGGATGAAATGGTCAACATGATCGCGGCCTCGCGCTCGTACCAGGCCAATGTGGAAGTGCTCAACACCAGCAAGCAACTGCTGAACAAGACATTGACCCTGGGAGAAAGCTGATGGCGGTGGCGACGCAGAACACGGTTGACAGCAATGTGCTGGGCGCGATCAACGGTGGTGGCAAGCACAGCCGTGGCACCGCGCAGGATTTGCAGGACAGTTTCATGACGCTGCTGGTGACGCAGCTCAAGAACCAGGACCCGATGAACCCGATGGACAATGCGGAGATGACCTCGCAGCTTGCGCAGATCAACACCGTCAGTGGCATCCAGGAGCTCAACAGTGCGCTGGAGAATATCACCGGCCAGCTCGATGCCAGCCGCGTATTGCAGGCCGCCGGCCTGATCGGCAAGGGCGTACTGGTGCCGGGTGAGCGCGTACTGGTTGGCGACGAAGGCGCCACCACGCCGTTCGGGATTGAACTGAAAACGCCGGCGGACAACGTGGTCGTCACTATCCGTGACGCCAGTGGCCAGGTCGTGAGCCGTTATGAACTGGGCGAAATGAAAGCCGGTGTCGAATCGTTTGTCTGGGATGCCCAACTGGAAGACGGCACCACCGCACCGAAGGGCGCCTACAGCGTCAGCGTGGAAGCCAGCCTGAATGACAAGGCGCTGCCGGTGACCACGCTCAGCTATGCGCTGGTCAGTGGTATCAGTACCGCCAGCGATGGTACGCCACGGCTTGATCTCGGCGGTGTCGCCGAACCCGTTTCCCTGGAGGACATCCGGCAGATTCTCTGAATCCGTCGCCGTTAATCAATCTGTTTCAAGGAGCACAACAATGGGCTTTTCACAGGCACTGAGCGGCCTTAACGCCGCGGCGATGAACCTGGATGTGGTGGGCAACAATATCGCCAACTCGCAAACCGTCGGCTTCAAGGGCAGCAGCGTGCAGTTCGCCGATGTCTACGCCGGTGCCCAGGTGGGCCTGGGCACACGGGTGGCGGCGGTGTTGCAGGACTTTTCCGACGGCACGCTGGAAACCACCGGCCGCAACCTCGACCTGGCGGTGGCCGGCACCGGCTTTTTCCGTTTCATGCAGGGCGAGCAGGTGGTCTATTCGCGTAACGGCCAGCTCGTCATGACGCCGGACGGTTATCTGGAAAACGCGCAGGGCGCGCGGCTGACCGGCTTTCCGGCAGGTGTCGGCACCGGCGGCCAGCCGGTGCCGCTGCAGGTGCCTTCCGGCGCCATGAATGCCACGGCGACCACTGGCGTGGAGGCGAGTTTCAACCTCGACGCCCGCGCCGAGTTGATCGACCGTGCCACCGTGCCGTTCGACCCGGCCGATGGCAACAGCTATTCCTACGCCAACACCGGCACCACGTTCGATTCCCTCGGTATCGAACACACCATGACCATGTACTTCACCAAAACGGCCGACAACACCTGGGAAGTGCGCGTGGCAGTGGATGGCAATGCCGATGCGGCGAACGTGGGCGAGCTGGTGTTCGACAGCAACGGCTTGCTCAACGAAGCCGCCAGCACGTTCCCGAACTATGCCTTCACGCCGGGCGGTGGTGCCGACGCGCTGAATTTTGCGCTGGCGTTCGATGGCACGACCCAGTTCGGCCAGGACTTCAATCTCGATAACCTGAACCAGAACGGTTACGCCGCCGGCACCCTGGTGGGCATCACGTTCGATGATGCGGGTAACGTGGTGGGCAATTATTCCAACGAACGTTCGCAAGTGCTGGGCACCATCGCGCTGGCCGACTTCCGCAACCCCGAAGGGCTGCAGGCGTCCGGCGACAACGTCTGGGTGGAAACCGCGCAATCCGGGCAGCCGCTGCTGGGCCTGCCGGGCAGTGGCATGTTCGGTTCGCTGGAAAGTGGCGTGGTGGAAACCTCCAATGTGGACCTCACCCGGGCCCTGGTGGACCTGATCATCGCGCAGCGCAATTACCAGGCCAACACCCAGACCATCAAAGTGCAGGACGAAGTGCTGCAAAGCGCCGTCAACCTGCGCTGACGGAGCTGAGCCATGGATCGCATTCTCTACACCGCCATGAGCGGTGCCCGGCAGAGCATGGAACAGCAGTCGGTGATCAGCCACAACCTGGCCAACGCCACCACCAGTGGCTTCCGTGCGCAACTGCATGCCCTGCGCGCGGTGCCGGTGCAGGGCGATGGCCTGCTGCCGACGCGCGTCTCGGTGATGGCGACCACGCCTGGCTCGGATTTTTCCGCCGGGCCGGTGAACGCCACCGGTCGTGACCTCGACGTAGCGTTGCAGGCGGATGCCTGGCTGGCGGTGCAGGGCGGCGACGGCGCCGAAGCCTATACCCGGCGCGGCGACCTGCAGATCGACGGCGATGGCCTGTTGCGCAGCGGAGGCCGCCCGGTGATCGGTGATGCCGGCCCGGTGGTGATTCCGCCGGGCGCCCAGGTGTTCATGGGCGCCGACGGCACACTGAGCGTGCTGGGTGCCGGCGAGGACCCGGACGCGATCGTGGAAGCGGGCCGCATGAAACTGGTCAGCGCCAGCGACACGCCGCTGCGGCGTGGTGACGACGGCCTGTTCCGTCCGGCAGACGCCGGTGTGTTGCCCGCCGATGACAATGCGCGCCTGCTGTCCGGCGCGCTGGAAGGCAGCAACGTCAGCACCGTGGCCACCATGGTCGAGATGATCGGCAGCGCCCGCCGCTACGAAATGCAGATGAAGGTGCTGCAAAGCGCCGATGACAACGCCCAACGCGCCAACAGCCTGCTGTCGTTGCAGGGCTGAGCCGGGCCACAGGAGCACACGAGATGATCAAATCCCTCTGGACCGCCAAGACCGGGCTGGAATCGCAGCAGGTAAAAATGGACGTGATCGCCAATAACCTGGCCAACGTCAGCACCAACGGCTTCAAAAAATCCCGCGCCGTGTTCGAAGACCTGCTGTACCAGAACCTGCGTCAGCCGGGCAGCGCGAATGATGTGCAGAACCGGCTGCCGTCCGGTTTGCAGATTGGCTCCGGCGTGCGTCCGGTGGCGACCGAACGGCTGCACAGCCAGGGTGGCCTGGAGAACACCGGCAACTCGCGTGACCTGGCGATCAATGGCCAGGGCTTTTTCCAGGTGCTGATGCCCGACGGCAATATGGCCTACACCCGCGACGGCAGTTTTCAGCTGGATGAAAACGGCCAGATGGTGACGTCCTCCGGCTACCCGCTGGAACCGGCGGTGATCATTCCGCAGAACGCCCTGTCGGTCTCCATTGGCCAGGACGGCATTGTGTCGGTGACCGAGCCGGGTTCAAACCAGTCCCGCGATGTCGGCCAGCTCACGCTGTCCACGTTCGTCAATCCGGCCGGGCTGGAAAGTGTTGGCGAGAACCTGTATCGGGAAACCAGTGCCTCCGGCATGCGCGTGGAAAGCACACCGGGCCTGAACGGTGCGGGCCGGCTGTACCAGAATTATGTCGAAACCTCCAACGTCAACGTGGTGGAGGAAATGGTCAGCATGATCCAGACCCAGCGTGCCTATGAAATCAACAGCAAGGCCGTGCAGACGTCGGATGAAATGCTGGCCCGGCTGAGCCAGTTGTAACGGACGGGAGCGCGCCATGGACCTGATGCGGAGTGTGCTGCTCGGTGTGCTGTTGCTGGGCGGTTGCGCGCAGTTGCCGCGCCCGTCCGTGGTGGGCGAACAGGAACAGGTGGATATTCCCGAGCCACCGCCGCCGGTGGCCAACGGCAGCATTTTCCAGGCCAGCCGGGGTTACCATCCGCTGTTTGAGGATCGTCGCCCGCGCCTGATCGGCGACGTGCTCACTATCGTGCTGGATGAGCAGGTTAGCGCCAGCAAGAATGCGCGCAGCAACGCCAGCCGTTCCGGCGGCGCCAGCTTCGAACTGGAACAGGTCCCCGAGGCGCTGGAAACGCTGGCCGAGTACGGTTTTGTAATGACCGGGAAGAACGATTTCGAGGGCGGCGGCGGCGCACAGGCAAACAACAGCTTTACCGGCACCATCACCGTGACGGTGCTGGATGTGATGGGCAACGGCAACCTGCGTGTGCGTGGCGAAAAGCAGATCGGTATCAACCAGGGTGTGGAGTTCATCCGCTTTTCCGGGGTGGTCGATCCCAGCGCCATCCGCGGCGACAACAGCGTGCTGTCCACCCGCGTGGCCGACGCGCGTATCGAATACGTCGGCGACGGCTATATCAACGAGGCGCAGCACATGGGCTGGTTGCAGCGGCTGTTCCTGAATATTTCCCCTTTCTGAGACGGCGACGGAGCCAGGCATGAAACGGATCGCACTGTCGCTACTGATACTGCTGCTCGCCACCCCCGTGCTGGCCGCGCCGTTACGCGAACTGGCGGACTTCGCCGGCGTGCGTGCCAACGTGCTGGTGGGCTACGGCCTGGTGGTGGGGCTGGACGGCTCCGGCGACCAGACCATGCAGACGCCCTTCACCACTCAGTCACTGGCGAACATGTTCTCGCAACTGGGCATCACGGTGCCCGCCGGCACCAACATGCAGTTGCGCAACATTGCCGCCGTGATGGTGACCGCCGAACTGCCGCCGTTTTCCCGGCCCGGGCAGCGGCTGGACGTGGTGGTGTCGTCCATCGGTAACGCGCGCAGCCTGCGTGGCGGCACGCTGTTGCTGACGCCCCTGAAAGGCGTGGATGGGGCCACTTACGCCATTGCCCAGGGCAACCTGCTGGTGGGCGGGGCGGGCGCGGAAGCCGGTGGCAGCAGCGTGCAGATCAATCAGCAGGCCGGGGGCCGCATCAGCCGTGGCGCCATGGTGGAACGGGCCGTGCCGCTGGAACTGGGCCGCAACGGCGGGCTGCTGGAATTGCAATTGCACCAGGCGGATTTCGGCACCGCGCAGCGCGTGGTGACGGCCATCAACGGGGAATTCGGCTATCCGGTGGCGGCCGCGCAGGACGGTCGCGTGATCCGCCTGCAAGGCCCGACCGACAGCAACGAGCGGGTCAATTTCATGGCCCGTATCGAACAGGTGCAGGTCGATCCTGTTGCCGCGCCGGCACGGGTGGTGATCAACGCGCGCACCGGATCGGTCGTGCTCAACCAGCGTGTCACGCTGGCACCGGCCGCCGTGGCCCACGGCAACCTGTCCGTGGTGATCGATACGCGCTTCGGCGTCAGTCAGCCGGCACCGTTCGGCGACGGTGACACGGTGGTGGTGCCTGACAGCGAGATCACCATCAGCCAGCAGGCCGGCGCGCTGCAGACGGTACAGGGTGCAGACCTGATGGCCGTGGTGGATGCGCTGAATGCACTGGGTGCTACACCACAGGACCTGATGTCGATTCTGGAAGCACTCAAGGCGGCCGGCGCGTTGCGTGCCGAACTGGAGATTCTCTGATGAGCATTGGCAACCTGAACCAGCAGCTGGCGCTGGATGTACAGGGCCTGGACCGGGTACGCCGCAGTGCCGCCGAAGATCCGCAGCGCGCATTGCAGAATGCGGCAGCGCAATTCGAGGCGCTGTTTCTGCACCAGATGCTGAAAAGCATGCGCGATGCCACGCCGCGCGCGGACCTGATGGACAGCGCGTCACTGCGTTTTCATGAATCGCTGTTGGACCAGCAGTTGTCCGTACATCTGGCCGGGCGTGGCACCGGGCTGGCCGAGCAACTGGTGCGCCAGCTCAGTGGCGATGCACGGGTGGCGGCGCCGAAACCATTGTGGGGCGCCGCGCCGGCCAACCGGGCCGAGACAGGTCAGGGCAGCGCCGGCTTTGTCGAACGGCTCGCGCCGGCGGCACAGGCGGCGGCCGCACGCACCGGCGTGCCGGCGAAACTGATCATTGCCCAGGCGGCCCTGGAAACCGGTTGGGGGCAGCACGAGATCCGCACCGCCGACGGACGCAACAGCCACAACCTGTTCGGCATCAAGGCCGGCAGTGACTGGCGTGGTGAAACCACGCAGGTGGTCACACATGAATACGTCAACGGCGAACGGGTGCGTGTCACCGATCACTTCCGCGTGTACGACTCGCTGGAGGCGGCACTGACCGACCACGGTCGCCTGCTCACACAACATGAACGCTACGCTGGCGTGCGAACCGCAGCCGATGACATGGCCGCCGCGCGCGCATTGCAGGACGGCGGCTATGCCACCGACCCGGCCTACGCGGACAAGCTGATCGCCGTCATGCGCGGGATCCATCTGCCGGAGGCAGAAAATTCCCTCGCGGCACTAAAGTGAACCGATGCAGTGCCGATAACACAGGTATCGGTTCGAGGACATACCCATGAGCATCTTCTCTGTCGGCCTCAGTGGTCTCAGCGCGGCACAGACCGCACTGCATACCACCAGCAACAACATCAGCAACGTCTACACGCCGGGCTATAACCGCGAACTGACCTTGCTGGGGGAGACCCGTACCGGCAGCGGCGTGCGCGTCAACGACGTGCAGCGCCAGTTCGACCAGTATGTCGCCGGCCAGCTCAACGCCGCCAACAGCGCGTTCCAGGCGCTGCGCAGCTACCAGACCCAGGTCAGCCAGATCGATAACCTGCTGGCCGATGACAAGGCCGGGCTGGCACCGCTGATGCAGAATTTCTTTTCGTCGCTGGAAGACCTGGCCGGCAGCCCGTCCGATCCGGCCGCGCGTCAGGGCGTGATCGGCGCGGCCGATACCCTCACGGCACAGTTTCGCGCGTTCGACGATTACCTGCAGGACATGCAGGTTGGTGTCGATGGACAGATCCGCGACGAGATCGCCCAGGTCAACAACGACGCCGAACAGATCGCAGTGCTCAACCGCGAAATTGCCCTGGCCAAGGCCAGGCACGGTGAGGCGCCGAACAGCCTGCTGAACCAGCGCGACCAGTTGGTGGCGCAGCTCAGCGAACGCATCAACGTCAAGCTGACGGTACAGGACAGCGGCACCTACAACCTGACCATCGGCAACGGACAGCCCCTGGTGGCCGGCAGCAACAGCTTTTCCCTGGAAGCGATGACGTCGCCGGAAGACCCGACCCGCACCGTCGTCGGCTACCGCGATTCCGCCGGCAATCTGTCAGCGCTGGACCCGCGCAACATCAATGGCGGCTCCCTGGGTGGCCTGATCAGTTTCCGCGATGAAACACTGGACAAGACGCGCAACCAGATCGGCCAGCTTGCCGTGACCCTGGCGGTGGCCTTCAACACCCAGCACGCTCAGGGCGTGGATATGGAAGGCAATCCCGGCGAAGCGTTCTTTGCCATCGGCGCACCACGGGTCTACGGCAACAGCCAGAACACCGGCAGCGCCAGCCTCTCCGGTGTCTTCGGCGACCTGGATGCGCTGACCGCGAGCGATTACGACCTGCGTGTCAGCGATGCGGCTGCCGGTGAGTTCACCGTCACCCGCCGTGACAGCGGCGAATCCTTTACTGCCACCCTCAACGGCGCAGGCGAACTCGAATTCGGCGGCGTAGTGCTGACCGTGGATGACCCTGCCGGGCTGGCCGATGGCGACCGCTTTTTGTTACAGCCGGTGCGCGCCGCCGCCGGCGACATGGAAACCCTGATCCGCGAAACCGGCGCCATTGCCGCCGGCTTCAGTGGCGACAGCGGCGATAACGAAAACGCCCTGGCACTTCAGAACCTGCAGGAAAAAGCGCTGGTCGGTGGCGCCGCCACCTTCAGCCAGGCGTACGCGACGCTGGTGGGTGACGTCGGCAGCCGGACCAATATCGTGCAGGCCAACCTGGCGGCCCAGCAGGGCCTGACCGAACAACTGAGCGCCGTACAGCAATCCGAATCCGGTGTGAACCTGGATGAAGAAGCGGCCAACCTGATCCGTTACCAGCAGTATTACCAGGCCAACGCGCGGGTGATCGAGGCCGGCGTGGCGGTGATCGACACACTGCTTGGCCTGCGCGCCTGAAGGGAGCATTGACGGTTATGCGTATCAGCACCGTGACCATGTTTGAACAGAGCGTCTCCTCCCTGAACCGCCAGCAGGCGGACTTTATGAAGGTGGGCCAGCAGATCGCCTCCGGTCGGCGTGTGGTGAACCCGTCCGACGATCCGCAGGCGGCCTCCCGTGCCGTGCGTGTGGCGCAATCGCAGGCGCTGACGCAGCAATTCACGGATGCCCGGGTGACGGCACGCAATGCACTGTCACAGGAAGAAAGCGTACTCAACAGCGTCGGTGACGCCATCGCCAGCGCCCGTACGCTGGTGCTGCAGGCGGTCAACGGCACGCTGGCCGACGCTGACCGGGATTCGGTCGCCAGTGAACTGCGCGGCATCTATGAAACCGTGCTCGGCCAGGCCAACGCCACCGATGGCAACGGCCGCTACCTGTTCGGTGGTTACCGGGACAGCAGCCCGCCGTTTGTGCGCGATCCGGCCGGCGATGTGCAGTATGTCGGTGATACGCGTACCCGCGAGCAACGCATTGATGCATCACGCCTGATGCCGGTGGGAGACAACGGCGACGCCATTTTCCGTTCGGTCCACAGCAGTGCCGGCTACCTGGCCGAGGCTGATGCCGGCAACACCGGCTCATTGACCTTTGCCGGCCCGGACGCGGTGAATGCCGCTGACCCGGATTACGGCAGCCGCCTGGACATTACGTTCGCTGTGGCTGGCGATGTCACCACCTACATTATCAACGGCGGGCCGGCCCAGCCGTACACACCGGCGCAGCCGATCCAGCACGCCGGCCTGTCGTTCACCTTCGAGGGCCAGCCGGCGGATGGCGACAGTGTGGTGATGGACCGCGCCGAAAACATGAACACCGATCTGTTTGCCACCTTCGAAAAGGTGCTGTCGGTACTGGAGAATCCGGCCACTTCCGCCAGTGACAAGGCGGCCCTGAACAACACCCTGAACAGCGCGCTGCGGGAAATGGATAACAGCCTGGACAACGTGCTGACGGTGCGCGCCTCGGTGGGTGCAAGGCTGAACGAGCTGGAGGTGGTCGATGCCGTGGCCAGCAACCGTCAGCTCAATTACGCCGAAGCGATGTCGGACCTGGTGGAACTGGATTACGTCAGCGCTATCTCTGAATACACGCTGCGGCAGGTCGGCCTGCAGGCGGCGCAGAAGGCCTTTGTGGATATCAAGGGCATGACATTATTTGACCGCTTGTAACGCGGGAAGAGGGTCTCGCGTACGGCACACCACCACCAAAAGCGTGGCAACTCTGGCAGTGGTGGTGTGTTCGTACGCGGATTGGTTGACGGGAGAGTGTGCGCTACACGTGCGCTTTTTTTCCTCGAGAGCGAGGCGGGCGAAAGCCCGCCTTTTTTTTGGTTCATCGCGCGCGGGCGGGGAAAGTGGCTGGTTTGCGCCGGAGGTCAAAAGTGCCGGAAGCTGGGCGCGTGACGCCGGGTTCTTGGCGGTGGGGAGGTGATGACTGGTGATGACTGGT
>NZ_AQOR01000029.1 GCF_009846755.1 Alcanivorax sp. S71-1-4 | reverse complement strand
GGCGGCCGCCGCGCCGACGCCGGAGGCAGCCCGCCCCGATCTGCGGGCCATCCTCGACCGTGCGCCTGCTGCGCCGGCTTCGGCACCCGCGCCAGAGCCCGCACCGGAGCCCGCGCCTGTCCCGGCGCCCGAGCCGGCCCGTGCGGCACCCGCACCGGTGCCGGACGAGCGTGAACTGTCCGACCCGGCCGCCTGGTGGGAAGCGCTGGTGGAGCGCCTGCCGCTGGAGGGCGTGGTCCGCAACCTGGCCCGCAACTGCGTGCTGGTGAGCCGCGAAGGCGGCCGCTGGCAACTGGCCATGCGCGGCGGCTATGACGTGATGAACAGCCGTGAGCGGTTGCAGGCACTGGAAGCCGCGTTGTCGGAATACCTCGGCCGCACCGTGCAGCTGCATATCGATGTGGACGACGACGCCAACGGCACCCCGGATGAACTGGCCGCCCGCCGGCGCGCCCAGCGTCTGGCCCAGGCCAAGGCAGCGCTCAGCGGCGACGCCACCGTGCAGGCGTTGCTTGAAACCTTTAACGGCCGCCTCGATGAACATTCCATTGAGCCGCCGGAAACCGATGCCCAGTGAGGTCAGTATGGATTTCGATATCAACAGCCTGATGCAACAGGCCCAGGCCATGCAGGAACGCATGAAGAAGGCGCAGGAAGAAATCGCCAGCGCCGAAGTCGTGGGCGAGGCCGGCGCCGGCATGGTCAAGGTGACCATGAATGGCCGCCATGATGTGCGCCGCGTGGAGATCGACCCGAGCCTGATGAGCGAAGATAAGGAAATGCTGGAAGACCTGCTTGCCGCCGCCGTCAACGACGCGGTGCGGCGGGTGGAAAAACACCAGCAGGAGAAAATGGCCGGCATGACGGCCGGCATGCCGATGCCGCCGGGCTTCAAACTGTTCTGAACAGGAAAACACCGTGAAGCACAGTCCGTTGGTCCAGGGCCTGATCGACGCCTTTACCTGCCTGCCGGGCGTGGGGCCGCGCTCCGCGCAGCGCATGGCTTACCACCTGCTGGAACGCAACCGCGAGGGCGGCGGGCACCTGGCCGAAGCCCTGACCAGCGCCATGGACGGCGTACGCCAGTGCAGCCGCTGCCGCAACTTCGCCGAGCAGGAATTGTGCCCGATCTGTCTGGACAGCCGCCGCGACCAGAGCCAGGTCTGCGTGGTGTCCTCCCCGGCGGACGTGCTCGCCATCGAACATTCCGGTGAATACCGGGGCCGCTATTTTGTCCTGCTGGGCCAGTTGTCGCCGATTGACGGCATGGGCCCGCGCCAGATCGGTCTGGACCAGCTTGAACAGCAGATCCAGGCCGGCGACATCAGCGAAATCATCCTTGCCACCGGCACCACCGTGGAGGGCGAGGCCACTGCGCACTACATCCTCGACATGGTGCACGGCACCGCCGTGACCGTGAGCCGTATCGCCCAGGGCGTGCCGATGGGCGGCGACCTGGAATTCGTCGACGGGGCCACCCTGGCCCACGCCTTTCGCGGTCGCAGGCCAGTCTGAGCTCCCTGCTTTGGCGCTGATCGGGCACTGACCAGAGCGCTCAGCCAAGGCCGTTTGCGTCATTGAATACCAAGCGCTTGCTTGGTAGTGTCGGCGTCATTCTGTTTACCGGGGCCTCCCATGAACGCCAGTCTCGATTATTTCAACGATACCCACCGGATGGTGCGCGACAGCGTGCGCAAGTTCGTCGAAAAGGAAATCCTGCCGCACATTGATGCCTGGGAAGAAGCGGGCGAATTTCCCCGCGAGTTGTACAGCAAGGCGGCTGAAACCGGATTGCTCGGCATTGGCCACCCGGAAGCCTATGGCGGTGCCGGCGAGAACGATGTGTTCATGAAAGTGGCGGCGTCGGAAGAACTGATGCGCTGCACCTCCGGGGGCCTGGTGGCCAGCCTGGGGTCTCTGGACATCGGGCTGCCGCCGGTGTGGAAGTGGGGCAGTGAAGAACTCAAGGCGCGCGTGGTGCCGGAAGTGCTCAGTGGCAAGAAGATCGCCGCACTGGCGATCACCGAGCCGGGCGGCGGCTCCGATGTGGCCAACCTGCGCACCCGCGCGGTGCGTGACGGCGATCATTATGTCGTCAATGGCAGCAAGACATTCATTACTTCCGGCGTGCGCGCCGATTATTACACCGTCGCCGTCCGCACTGGCGACACCGGCTTTGGTGGCGTGAGCCTTTTATTGATTGAAAAGGGCACGCCGGGGTTTTCTGTCGGCCGCAACCTGAAGAAAACCGGCTGGTGGGCGAGTGACACGGCTGAACTGTTCTTCGAGGATTGCCGGGTGCCGGCCAGCCACCTGATCGGTCCGGAAAACGGCGGCTTTTTCTGCATCATGACCAATTTCCAGATGGAACGGCTGATGCTGTGCGTGATGGCCAACATGACCTCGCAACTGGCGCTGGAAGCCAGCCTGGATTACGTCAAACAGCGTGAGGCATTCGGCCGCACGCTGGCGGGTTTCCAGGTGACCCGGCACAAGCTGGCGGAGATGGCGACGCTGGTCGAGGCCAGTCGTGAGTTCACTTACCGCATCGCGGCGAAAATCCAGGCTGGTCAGAACTGCGTAAAAGAAATTTCCATGGCGAAGAACTTTGCCACCAATGTCTCCGACCGCCTCACCTACGACGCCGTGCAGTTGTTCGGCGGGATGGGATTCATGCGGGAAAGCGTGGTGGAGCGGCTGGCACGCGACAACCGCATCCTGTCCATCGGGGGCGGCACTTACGAGATCATGAATGAAGTGATCGCCAAGCAGATGGGGCTTTGAGGCACTCCGAAAGCGGTGGGTAGGGTGGGTAGAGCCAAAGGCGAAACCCACCGTGTCCATGTCCGTTCTTCACTCCCGCAAAATCATCGAAATCACCCGGCTTGGGAGATGGGTAGTTTCGATGGTTTTGTGCGAGCAGTGCGGAACATGGTCCCGGTGGGTTTCGCCTTTGGCTCTACCCACCCTACCGCACATTTGGGTTGTTAACCTATTCTCTGCAACCGCCAGCGCAGGCGCAGGCCGAGCAATACGGCGGCGCTGGTCAGCCCTGCCAGCAGGCCGATCCAGAAACCGGCCGGGCCCATGGCCGGCACGACCCAGTCGGTGCGGCCGAGGATAAAGCCCACCGGCAGACCGATGCCCCAGTAGGACAGCAGCGTGTACATCATTGGCACGGCGGTGTCCTCGAATCCGCGCAACGCGCCGTTGGCGGCCACCTGAAAGGCATCTGAAACCTGATACAGCGCGGCATACAGCAACAGGCTGGCGGCCAGTTGCTGTACTGCCGGGTTGCTGGTGTAGATCAGTGGCACCTGTTCGCGCAGCAGCCACAACGCGATGCCGGCGGTCACGCCGGCGCCGCCGGTCAGCCACAATGAGGTGCTGGCCGCGCGGCGCACGGCGTCGCCGTTGCCACGGCCGCGTTCATTGCTGATGCGCACGGTGACGGCAATCGCCAGGCTCAGCGGCAGCATGAACACCAGCGAGGCGAAATTCAGTGCGATCTGGTGTCCGGCCACGATCACTGGCCCGAGGCTGCTGATCAGCAGCGCAATCACGGCGAAAATGCTGACCTCGAAGAAAATCGTCATCCCCACCGGCAACCCCAGGCGCAGCATATAGCCGGCCTGCCCGGGCTCGAACACCAGCGGTGTCAGGGTCAGGCGTGCCCGCTGGTACGCGCGGTGGAAGCGGATATACAGCGCCATCATCAACGCCATGCACCAGAACACCACCGCCGTCGCCCAGCCGCAGCCTGCGCCCCCCATGGGCTCGAAGCCGAGCTTGCCGTAGATCAGCACGTAGTTGGTGGGGATATTGATCAGTAACCCGATGACGCTGATCCACAGCACCGGACGCGTGTGGGCCATGGCTTCGGTGTAGCTGCGCAGCGCCAGAAACAGTGCCGCCCCGGGAATGCCCCAGCTCAGCCCTTCAAGATAACCCAGCACCATGGGCTGCATGGCGGCGTCCACGTCCATCCATTGCAGCACCGGGGCCATGCTGCGCAGCACCAGCGCGCCGCACAGGCCCAGGCCCAGCGCCACCCACAGTGCCTGCTGGGCCAGCGGGCTGATGCGGTGGTAAGCTGCCGCGCCAAGCTGGCGTGACAGGATGGGGGTCGCGCTCATCAGCACGCCGGCCATGAACAGAAACAGCGGCACCCAGACGCTCGCGCCCACGGCAACGGCGGCCAGATCAGTGGCGCTGACGCGGCCGGCCATCACGGTGTCGACAAAGCCGTTGGCGGTCTGGGCCAGCTGTCCGCCGAGAATCGGCAGCGCAAGTTTCAGTTGCAGCGAGAGCTCAACGCGCCGGCTGGCAGAGAGAATGGACACAGGCAGGAACCCCTTATGAGGGCGGCTAATCTACCGCATTGTGACGAGACTGGCGAACCGGATCAGCGGTCGCAGCAGACAGACGCGCCACTGGCAGCGAAGTTTCCGGCGCGGTTCGACAGCCGTGACCTGGAGTGGCTGTTCGCGCAGGTTTTCCTGGCGGCCTATGACACCCGGCTGGAAGGCGGTGCCGCCGAGCCGGTGTACCTGCCGGGTGCCCCGCATCGCATTCTCTACACCCGTGATTATTTTCGCAGCGCGTTGCATGAGGTGGCGCACTGGTGTGTGGCCGGCGCCGAGCGCCGGCACCGTGAGGATTACGGATACTGGTACGCGCCGGATGGTCGCGATGCCGCGCAACAGGCCAGTTTTCTGCATGTGGAAGTGGCGCCCCAGGCGCTGGAGTTGCTGTTCTGTGCCGCCTGCGGCCACGATTTCCGGGTGTCACTGGATAACCTGAACGGCGATGCGGGGGAGGCCGGACCGTTCTCCCGGGCGGTGCACCGGGAAGCGCTGGCGCGGCTGGCACAGATGGGCGATCAACGCTGGGCGCGCTGGCTGCGTGCGTTGAGTGCGCATTATCGAAACGGCGCGGTGGTCACACCTGACTGCGTGCGGGCAGTTCACCCCGGTGGGGAGTAGGGTGGGTAGAGCCAAAGGCGAAACCCACCGGGACCATGCCGGTTATTCACTCCCGCAAAACCATCGAAACTGCCCCGTTTCCATGCCCGGTTATTCATTCCCGCAAAACCATCGAAACGCCCTCGCTTTGGAGGCGGGGCGGGTAGTTTTGATGATTTTGTGCGAGCAGTGTGCGACATGGACCCGGTGGGTTTCGCCTTTGGCTCTACCCCCCCTACCCCCCAAAAAGGCGCGTGTTGCGCCTTTTTGGGGGGCGGGTGATCAACTCGGGAAGAAGTTGATCGGATAATCCCCACGCCAGGTTTCCACCGGCAGGCTGCCGAAGTCCATGCTGCGGATCACGGTGATCACGCGGCGTTCCAGCTCCGGGTCGTTCAGCTCGGTGGACTTGACGGTTGCCGCGCTGACAGTGCCATCCGGTTCGATCACCAGCGACACAATCACCGTGCCCTGTAGCGCCGGATTGCTGCGCAGGGCGCGTTGGTAAACGCTGTTGATGCGGCCCGCGTAGCGGTCGAAGGTGCGGCGAATCTGCTCCTCCGTACGGCGGCTTTTGCCGTCGCTGCTCTGGCGCACGGTCGAGGCGGCTTCAGCGTTGCTGGCAATACTGCTTTCCACCTGTGCCACCTGGCCCCCGGAAAGGGCGCCGCTGCCGCCACCACCACTGGAGACAGAACCGGTGGCGATGCCGCCGGAACGTGAGCCGGCGCGGCTGGTCAGCAGGTCGCGCTGGATGGTTGCGGCCTCGTCGCCACCACGACGCAGTTCACGGCCCTGTACCACTGGCGCCATGTCTCGCAGCCCGGCCAGGGAGTCCTCGAACACCTGCAGTTCCTGTTTGGCCCGTTCGCGTGCCTGTTCCACCCGTTCCGGTGTCGGCGGCGGGCGCCGTTGCGGTTCGGGTTTCGGCTCCGGTTTGGGTTCCGGTTTCACTTCTTCCTGCGGTGTCTCCTGCTCGGGTTCCGGTGGCGGCGGGGGCGGTGGCTCTTCTTTCTTGCGCTCAACGACCAGGCGCGCCAACCGTTCCGGGACTTCCTCCGTGGTGCGGTCCACTTTCGGTACCGTGGTGTTCTCGATCAGGATGATCAGGAACAGGCACAGCAGACCGAGCAGTGCCAGGATACTGTTCTGGCGCAGGCGTTCCCCCGGCAACGGGTCCCAGGCGAGGGTGCCGCTGACCATGGAGCGCGGACGCTGGGCCGGCGCGGGCGCGGCTTTCGCCGTGTGCTGGTCCAGGCTCATCGCTCGTCCTCCTCGCTGGTGCGCAACACGGCGAACGCCAGTTTGGTGTACTCGGTCTGGTTGGCGCTCTGCATGATGCGTTGCAGCACGGCGTAGTCGGTCTGCCGGTCGGCCATGATCATCAGCTCGCGGCCGTCATCCATCGGGCCGGTCAGTTGCGCGGCGCGGGTGGCGAAGCCGTTGAGTTCGGTGACCAGGGCGGCAATGGTGCGTTCCTCACCGGCCATGGCGTCGGTGACGCTGATCAGCGGGCGTTCCTGCAACAGGATCATGTTCTGGCTGACCTGGAGTGTCAGCACTTCGCTGGGAACTTCCTGGGCGGTGGACTCGGGCAGCACGATGTCCGGGTTGTCCGGCAACTGCTGCGAGTTGGAGCTGTTCACCAGCAGGAAGAACACCAGGATGGTGAAGATGTCCATCAGCGCGGTCAGGTTCAGGCCGCTGACCTTGCGGCGGCGGCTGTAGTGGCGTGCCTTGCGTTGTGCGCGCGGTGACTGCTTTCTCATGACGCACCTCCCGCACGGCGTGCATCCGGCGGCGCCGAACCGATGCCGATGTCGGGGAACAGTTCGCGCTTGATCTGCTGGCCATTGAGCGTCACGTTGCGCAGGCGCACCGTGTCCATGGTCTGCACCAGCAGTTCATAAGACGTGTCGTCCTCGCACAGCAGGGTGATGTCGGTAATATCCGGAAATTGTTCTTTCACCTGCACCAGGAAAGTGTGCAGGGCCTCCCGGTCGTGCGCACCGTCTTCGGTGTTGGGGACGATCTTCAACGGGCCGCTCTGGCGATCAATCACCTCGAAACGGTCCTGATAGATCAGTACCTCAAGCACCAACGGTCGCTGACTGTCCGGGTCCGAAGGGGCTGCGTTGTCCGACGGCAGGTTCAGTTGCAGGATCGAGACCTGCGCGAACACCGCGTTCAGCAGCAAAAACGGAATCAGCACCACCATCAGATTCAGGAAAGCGGTGATGTTCAGCTCCACCTCGGCGTCACGTTCTCGTTTGCGAAACCGCATACCGGCTCCTTGACAGCAAGTGGGTGGTTAACGGTTGGCGCTTACTCGGCATCGGGTTTGCGCTGTTCCTGCTGGCTGATGGCAAGGCGGTAGACGTTGATGAATTTCACCGAGGCCATTTCCATGCTGTCGACGATCTTACTGGTCATCGAGTTGATGAAGGCGTGGGCCAGCAGCAGCGGAATGGCGGTAATCAGACCGAACGCGGTGGTGTTCATGGCGACGGAAATGGAAGCGGACAGCAGGTCGGCTTTTTGGGCCGGGTCAGCGCTGGCCACCGCGGTAAAGGCTGCGATCAGACCAAGAATGGTGCCGAGCAGGCCGAGCAGGGTGGCGATGTTGGCCAGGGTGGCGATGTAGCCGGTGCGCGTTTCCAGACGCGGCAGCACTTCCATCAGGCCCTCTTCCATGGCCAGCTCCACGTCTTCGTGGCGGCGCGAGGTGCGGGCGCGTTCCAGACCGTAGCCGATCACGCGGGCGATGCCGGTGTCGTTTTCACGCACGGCTTCCATGGCCTGGCGAAACTGGGCCTTGGTCAGCAGCGGGAAAATCTCGGCCCAGACCTTGCGGTTGCGGCCCTTGACGCTCTGCAGGTAGATGATCCGTTCCAGGGTAATGCCGAGGCCAACGGCCAGCACCACCAGGATCGGGTACATGAACAGACCGCCGTCCTGGATAAAGGCGACGATGGTGGCAACAAGGCCCGGATCCGCAACAGTGGTGGCGGTATCGAGGGTCGCAGTTGACATGTGGATCTCCTGAGCAGTGTTGAGGGTGGTTGGCGTTGGGTGTGATCAATCCAGGAACAGGCTGTCGTCCTGGCTGCGCTGGTTCAGCAACTGGTGGTATTCCACCTCGCGCATCAGCACATCCGGGTCAAGCGGTTCCAGTACCCGGTCGAGCAGTGCCGAGGTCGGGTCCTTGCGTTCGAGTTTTACTTCGCGATCTTTCCAGGGCACCACGTTGAGCACGGTGGGCGCTTCCTGGGTGCCGATGATATTGGTGCCCACCGCCGGTTCGGCGTCCTGGGCGTGGGCGCAGCACGGCACCAGCAGCAGGGCAGGCAACAGCAGGCGAAGCTTCATGATTGGGTGTCCTCTGCGGCGACAGCGGCCTGTGGCACGCGCCGTTCAAGATCGACAATCCAGTTGGCGACGGTCTGGTCGGGCTGCTTCTGCAAGGCCTGATAGCGGCGAAAGTGCGCCAGCGCATCGGCGGGTTGCTGCAGGTAGAGTTCAGCCAGTACGCCCAGATTGAAATGCGCGCGGGCGTACATCGGGTCGAGCGTGACGGCTTGCTGATAATGGGTACGGGCATCCCTGAAACGGCCCTGTTCGCGCAGCGCCAGCCCCAGCGCGTTGTGCGCATACGGGTTGCGCGGGTTGACCTCGAGCGCACGTTGCAGGGCGCTTTCGGCCTCTTCGAAACGGTCCTGCCGCAATGCGATCAGGCCCAGGTTCACCCACGGGCCGGACAGCAGCGGATAGCGTTCGGCGATGTCGCGGAACAGACGTTCCGCGCCTGCATCGTCGCCGTCGCGCAGTGCCTGCAAGGCATTGAAGTAATCGTTCATGGCGGCGGCCGCCATCGGTTCCGCCGCAGCGTCGTGGGGGACAGGCGGGATATGCACGGCGTCGCTGTCGGCGGCGGCCGAGCCGGTGCGCTGGTCGGCATAACGCGATACGGCGCGCTCGCCGTCGCCGGGCACCGGTGTGGTGCTACAGCCGTGCAGTAACGCTGTGCTGCACAGCACGGCCAGCGACAGTTTAGTAAATGATGTCGACATAGGGTTCGACCTGTTCAAATTTCGCATAACGTCCCGGCAGCAGTTCACCCAGGGCGGCGAAGCTCTGCTTGACCCACTCGTCATAGATGTCGTCCACCACCAGATCGGTGTTGGCGATCAGGATATCGATGGCCTGGTCTTCATACGGCAGCGCCTGTTCTTCCAGCAGCAGCTCGTACATTTCCAGTTCCAGCTCGTCCAGATTGCCGGGGCGTTCGCTGTCCATGATGTCGAGCGCGAGCTGGCGGTACATTTCGCCGATCTTGTAGTTGGCGGCGGTGGCGAACTCGGCCACGCCGATGGCGGCGACCTGCTCATAGCTGGCCAGGGCGCTGCGCATGGCGGTGGTTTTCTGTTCCAGGCTGCGGCGCAGCGGCTGGGTCAGGCGAATGTCGCGGAAGGTCTCGAACTTCGGCTCGGCCAGGGTAAAGGCGGCCCAGGCACCCAGGTAGGCGATGCGCACGCTCGGCGTATCGCCGGCGTCGCGCCAGGTCTGGATCAGCTTGTCGAGCCAGAAGTCGCGGCGCTCCGGATCGCCGCCTTTCTCGTACAGCGAGGTCAGGCGGTACTGGGCTTCGGCGCGTACGTCGATCGGGTCCGGGTAGGCCCAGACGTATTTGCGGTACAGCCGCACGGAACCGGCCAGGTCGTCGGTGCGATCCTGCATTTCGGCAGCTTGCCACAGGGCCTGCTGGCCCAGCTCGGGGTCGCTCTCGGCGTAGGTGTCGGCGATACGCTCCAGTTCCAGCGCGGCGGCGCCGAAATTGCCGGTCTTTTCGTAGGCCAGCGCCAGTTTGTCCGGCACGGTGGCGGTGAGCGGGTCATCCGGGTAGCGGGTGCGGAAATCTTCCAGGATGGTAATGGCGCTGCCGTGGTCTTCCAGTTGCAGATAGAGCGTGGCGGCGTCGAATTCTGCGTTCTTGCGGATCGTCGCCTGCGGATAGACCTCGGCCACGCGCAGGAACATGGCGGCGGCCGCGGCCAGTTCGCCCGCGTCCTGCAAACCTTCCGCCTGGCGGTAGACGCTGGCGGCGAGACGTTCCTGATAGGTGGTTTTTTCCGTGGCACTCAGGCCGGGCAGGCTGATCAGGGTGCCGTAGGCGTACTCCGCCACGTCGTAGCGGCCCAGATCGAATTCGCCGTTGGCGATGGTGGCCCAGCCGTAGTGCAGCATGTCCGCCGGCGGTGGCGGCTGGCGATTGACCAGCAGGCCGGCGGTGACCACGGCGCCGCTGACATCGTTGCGCGAGAGCTGGTCTTCGCTGACGTTGTACAACACCTGTGCAGCCTGTTCGTGCGCGGGCCAAGTGGCGGCGAAGCGCAGGCCACTGGCAATTTTGCGTTGCAGCCAGGCATCGCGGGCGGTGGCTTGCTGTTCGGTCTCGGCGGGCAGGCCGGTCATCAGTGCCTGATAGGCCACCAGCGCGAAATAACCAGCGCTGTCGGCGTCGGTGTAACCGGGATAGTCGTACGCAGTGCGTTCGAATTCGGCCACCGCGCTTGCGTAGTCCTGTGCGGCGTACAGCGCTTCGGCATAGCGGTGGTTGATTCCGGCCTGGTTGTCTGCTGGCGGCGGCGTCGCCAGGTATTCGCGGTACCAGCGCACCGGCGCGGCATAGGCGGCTGCCGGTGCTGCCTGCTTGCCGGCCGTCTGCTGGGCCAGGGCATGGTAGTGCTGGGCAAGATCGAGAATATGGCCTTTCAGCAGGGCAACATAGCCGGTGCGGATATCCGGCTGCGCCGCCCAGAAGCGGCTGTTGACGCCGTAACGCTCGACGAATTGCTCTTTTGCCGGCAGTACCAGCGTCGGGAAGCCCCCTTTCTGATACGCCTCGATTTGCAGGGTGGAGAATTCCGGCGCGCGTGGATCATCCGGGTAGCTGCTGACGAAACGGTCGTAGCTGTCGGCGGCGTCGCGGAAGCGTTCCTGTTGCAGATAGATATCGCCCAGGTTGCGATAGACATCGGCTTCGTAGGGACGGCTGCCGTGTTTTGCAAACCACTGGTGCACAGATTCGGCACCGTCAAGATTGGTAAAGGTCAGGCTGATGACGCGCGCGGTGTCCTGCATCAGCTTGGCCTGCATGGTCGCCGGGTTGTCCAGTTCGGGGGTGCCTTGCAGGCGGTCGGTGAGGGCAAAGAACTGTGTCAGCGCGAGCGGGTAGTCGCCGAGCTTGTAATGGCTCCAGCCGAGTTTGTACAGCGATTGCAGCAGGAAATCGTTGTCGCCGCCGGCGCGGATCACCGCGCCGTACGCTTCGGCGGCGGTGTCGAACTCGCTGTTGGCGAACAGCAACTCGCCACGGCGGAATTGTGCCTCGACGTAGTAGCCGCTGTCCGGGTGTTCGCGCACCAGGGCTTCCAGCGACTGCAATGAGCCGTTCAGGTCGCCGGCCAGGTCATAGGCCTTGGCCAGCTGGTACCAGGCGTCGGCGCGTTCAGCCGGGTCCCGGGTGCTTTCCAGCAATGTGCGATAGAGCAGGATGGCGGTGCGGAAATCGGTATCGAGATCGGCGTCCTGCAGGTTGGAACGCATGTCACCGGCCAGGCCGAGCAGGGCATAGCGTTGCTCGCGGTCGGTGGCGGTTTCTGCTTCGCGCAGGAAATTCTCGTACAGCATGCGATCAATGTTGCGATCGTATTCGCCAATGGTGTCCACCGACGGTGCGGCCTGCTGTGCGGTGTTATCAAAGCTGCGGCGTTCAGCGGTGTTCATGGCCAGGTCGGCCATGCGGCGCAGGGGCCGGGCGCGCTGTTCCGGTTCCGGCAGCAGGGCAATGGCGCGGCGGTAATTTTCCAGTGCCATTTCCGGCGAGGCGTTTTCCAGTGCCTTCTGTTCAATGACGATGTCGTGCTGTTCCAGGTCCGCAAGCGTGGTGCCACTGTAGCGGCCGGCGGCGGGATCGGCAGGCGGCGCGCTGGCGCAACCGGCAAAGGTCAGTGTGCCGGACACCAGCATGATGGCCGCCGACAGGCGTTGCAGGGGAAAGCGTCTCATGGGCGATCTCCCCGGCCGCCATTGGCGGAGGTGTCCTGCAGGCGGGCGGCGGACAGGTGTGCTTCGGCCAGGTGCTCGCCCAGGCGCACGCGCTGCAGCGCGAGCACCCGCAAGGCGTCGTTTTTCAGCACCTGCCCCAGATCATTGATAGCGCTATCGGCGTCGGCAAGCAGCCGGTCGATGCGTTGTTTTTGTGCGTTCAGACGTGCCCCCAGGTCACTGCGCAGCGCTAGGCTGGCATCCCGCACCAGTTGTTCCAGTGCCGCAATACGCAGGCCGATCAGTTCGGCGTCGGTGCGCAGGGCAGCACTGTCCTGTTCTTGTCGCTGGCGTTGTTCCGGGGCCTGGTTTGCGATATCCCACAGCAGCAGTCCGCGCAGGCGGGCGAGACGGTCACGCTGTCTGCTGCCCCCACGGCCGCTGTCGAGCAGGGCGTCGATGCGCTGCCACATGATCAGCTGCGGCAGGTCGGCCAGATCTTCCGGTGTATCGATGTCCAGTTGCCGGGGCATCCCCATCGCCAGCAACATCGTGCGGTCTGAGAGTTGTTGTTGCTGTTGGCGCAAGGCCACCAGCTCAGCACGTATGCGCGGCAGAATACCATCGAGCTGCTGCTGTCTCTGTGACAGAGTCGCCAGTAATACCGGCAGTTCGCGCTGGTGCCGGGCGAGCGTGTCCCGCAGCCGCACCAGCTGCTGGTACTGGCGATAGTTCTCGGCGAAACCGCGCTCGGCAAACAGTGCGTGCAGGTACATCACCTGTGCGCCACGGGCGGTGCCGAAGCGGGTCAGCCAGGCCATCGGGTCACTGCTGCGGCTGTCGACCTGGGCCGGCGTGAGGCTGGCCAGCCAGCCGGCGCCGTCGACGCTGCGGATGGCCTGTTCGATGTCTCGCAGGGCGTTGCGGAATTGCTCGGCGGCGAAACGGTAACCGGCCAGCGCCTGGGTCTGGGCACCGAGGTCTTCGTAGGCGCGGGGGGCCAGCAGCATGGCTTCCTGTACGGATTCGTGCGCCGGGTTGCGGCGCACCAGTTCCAGCCACAGCGGCAGGGCGGCGCGTGCAGCGCCGCGTTCGTAGTTGGCCAGGCCGAGCGCCATCAGGGCTTCGTTGGAGAACGGGCCGTCGGCGCGAATGCGCAGCAGGGCGGCGCGCGCCTGGTCTGAACGCTGGCGTTGCAGTTCGGTCAGGCCCATCGCCAGTGCTGCGCGGTCTTTCAGTGCGTTGATTTCCTCGTCGCCCGGCGGCAGGCCGGCAACACGGTCGAGCCGGGCCAGGCCGGTGTCGGTCTGGCCGGCACGGATCATGGCCACGCCGATGTTGTAGCCGGCGTACGCTCCGGCGACGCTGTTGGGATCAACGGCGTCCAGCTCGCGGGTGGCGGCGCGGAATTCACCCTGGCTGATCAGGATGTTGGCCAGCATCAGTTGCCGGCGCGGCTGCTGCTCGGGTTTCAGGTCGCGCAGGCGATTGCTTTCCAGAATATCGCGTGCGGCACCGTACTGGCCCTGGCGGTAGTGCAGGTCGGCCTTGTGCAGCCAGGTTTCTGCGCGGGTGCGCGAGAGGATGTCCTGTTTCAGCAGACGATCAAATATCTCCTCGGCCTGGGCCGGCAGCCCGTAGTTGACGAACAGTTCACCGAGCAGCAACTCGGCATACTCGGTGTGTTCGTCGAACAGGCCGCGCACTTGGTTCACTTTCAGGCCGGACAGGGCGGCGAACTGATGATCGCTGTAATAATCGAAAATGGCTTCACCGAACGCCAGGTAGCGCTGCTCTTCCAGCCCGAGTGGCAGCGGGCCGAGCGGGATGTCCTCGAACAGCACCAGCCGTGTGCTGCTCTCCTGGGCGCTGGCTGACGTCAACGCCATCAGCACGCCCAGCGCCATGGCGCCGAGTCGACAGGGAAGGCGGCGCATGGTCACTCTTCCCATTCACGGAATTCGAAGCGGTGCTGCATGGCGTCGAGATCGTCCACCACGCGCAGTTCGATCAGTTTCCGTCCGGGGCCCTTGTCGAAAGTATAGGAAGTGGTTTTCTGGTAGTCCTTGCCGCGCGGATCGTAGCCGGTGATGGTGGCTTCGAGCACGTTGCGCCCGCTCTGGATGTTGCCGGTGTAGAGGCGCTGGATGCCGCCCTTGGTCAGGGCGTCGAACTCGGCATCCGTGTAGAAATGGTAGCCGACATGCTGACCGTTGAGGGTCAGGTTCACATCCACCAGCCGGATCGGCGTGCCGACATCCACGGACAGGAAGAACGCGGCCTGGGAGCTGGGGTAGAGGAGTTCTTCCTCCAGCAGCGTCAGGTCACGGTTGAGGTCGAGCACACCTTGCTTGAGAGTCTGGATACGCTGGGAAAGCCCTTCGTCCTGGGCAACGGCGACTTGCACACAACCCAACATGGCCGCGAGGACCATGAGTACGTGTCGGATTTTCATTGTTATGGCCTGAGGCTGTTTTTATGTATGTATCACTGGCCGCGCGAGACGACCTAATTTCCTGATATCTGAGCCACGTCGCAGTCTCCACCCCGATTGCGTCGCGGAAGCCTCTTTGTAACTGAGAAGAAAGACTTAAATCAAGCCCAGGGCGTGCAGGCTTTTCTTCCGGTGGCGGGCGTTGCGGCCAACGGCGGGGGCTTGCTATCGCCGGATCATGCCGGAGCGGTGTCTTTTTCTCCGGGGGCGGTATCATGGCCGGCGCTGCCGCCGGAGGGATATTGTGACGAACGTGCCGACCATCATTGCTGATGAAAACATGCCCGCGCTGGAACTGTTCAGCGGGTTGGGCGAGGTGCGCACTGTGCCCGGCCGGCCTCTGCCGCGTGCTGCCCTGGCCGGTGCGCGGGTGCTGCTGGTGCGCTCGGTAACGCGAGTGGATGAAGCCTTGCTGGCGGGCAGTGCGGTGCAGTTTGTCGGTTCGGCCACGATCGGCACCGATCACGTGGACCTGGATTATCTCGCACGGGCCGGGATTCGCTTTGCCCACGCGCCGGGCTGCAATGCGATGGCGGTGGCGGAATATGTGCTGCAGACGGTACTGGCCTGGGCGCTGGAGCACGACCGCGTGCTGCAGCGGTTGCGCGTGGGTCTCGTCGGGCTGGGCAATGTGGGGCGCAATGTGGCCGGTCTGCTTGAGGCGGCGGGCTGTACGGTGGTGGCCAGCGACCCGCCGCAGGCCGACGCCGGTGTGCAGACTGCCGTCCCGCTCGGGACGCTCGAACAGGTGCTGGCTTGTGATGTGATCAGCCTGCATGTGCCACTGACCACGGCCGGCCCGCATCCGACACACCATCTGCTGGATGCCGCCCGCCTGGCAGCGCTGACCCCCGCGCAACTGCTGATCAACACTTGCCGGGGCGCGGTGATCGACAACCTGGCCTTACAGGCGCGCCTTGAGGCCGGGCAGGGGCCGGTGACGGTGCTGGATGTGTGGGAGCAGGAGCCACAGGTGCCACCGGCGCTGCTGGCTGCGGTGTGGCGTGGCTCGCCGCATATCGCCGGCTACAGTGTCGAGGGCAAGGTGCGGGGCACCTGGATGCTGTATCAGGCGCTGGGCCAGTGGCTGGGGGTGGATGCCTCGCGCGCAATGCCGCAACAGGCCCCCGTCCGGGTATGGGACGCGCCAGTGGCGTCGATGGCAGACCTGCTGGCGGTGTTGCGTACGGCCTACCGGCCGGAGGAGGACCACCGGCTACTGCGCGAGGCCGTGGGCCTGCCGCCGGAGGGTGGGTCTCGGGAAGTGGCGGTGCCGCTGACGGATGTCACACGGGGCACGCATTTCGATCATTTAAGAAAGACGTACCGGGTACGTCATGAAACAGCGGGCCTGCGGGTCACCGGCGCCGTGGCGCCGGTGTGGCAGGCCGTGCTCAGCCGGCTTGGCGTTGTTGTGCCGCATTAGCCGGGTAGTGCCAGGCGCGCTCCAGATGCGCACAAGCCTGCTGTACCATATCTTCCGTGATCGGGATTTCGCGTCCCTGTGCATCGATCAGGGCGGCACCATTGAAATCCTTTTCCCAATCGGGTGTGGCCTGGGTGTCGGTTTTCCGGTTCATGGTTCACCTGCCTTGAAGGTTGCGTGTGTCAGAATGATCGGCCAGGTCAGCGACCGAACAGCCTCTAAGCTACCGTGCCCGCTGCCTGCCAGCCAAGGTAAGTATTGTTTCCGGATATGACTCTTTCATGAAAAAAACACCGCATCCCGTAGCTCTCTTATGCAAAACAGTGGCGTGGCCGGTGGCGGCTGAGGAGGCAGGCTGATGTCAGAACACGTACCCCGGCCACTGCGCATCGGCTTGCTGGTCAATCCGCTGGCGGGTCTGGGGGGCGCCGTGGCGCTCAAGGGCAGTGATGGGGCGGATACCGTGGCCGAGGCGCTGTCCCGTGGGGCAGTGCCCCAAGCCGGACCGCGTGCGGTACGGGCGCGCGCTGCACGCCAGCGGCATGCCGGTCAGGCTGCTGACCTGGGGCGGCGACATGGGCGAGCGCTGGGCGGCGGAGGCAGGGCTGCCGGCGCAGGTACTGGGCCAGCCGTCGTCACCGAGTACCCCGCAGGACACCCGGGAGGCGGTGCGCGCGCTGGCGGCGGCCGGCATAGACGTGCTGCTGTTCGCCGGCGGGGACGGCACGGCCCGCGATGTCTACGACACGCTGGGCGCCGGGGTGCCGGTGCTGGGTATCCCGGCCGGCTGCAAGATGCACTCGGGGGTCTATGCCGTGAATCCGGAGGCGGCCGGCAGCCTGCTTGCGGCACTGGTGCGCGGTGAACTGGTGGCGCTGACGGACGGTGAAGTGCGGGATATCGATGAACAGGCGTTCCGCGACGGCATCGTCAGGGCGCGTTACTACGGCACGCTGCGGGTGCCGGACAACAGCCGCCTGCTGCAACAGGTGAAATGCGGCGGGCGCGAAACCGAGGACCTGCAGGTGACCGAGCTGGCCGCCTGGATGGTCGAGCAGCTTGAACCGGATACCTGGTACCTGATGGGCTCCGGCTCCACCGTGGCCGAGGTGATGGCGCAACTTGGCCTGCCGAATACGCTGCTGGGCGTGGATGTGGTCAGGAACGGCGAGCGGGTGGCGGCGGATGTGACGGCGACGGAGATCCTCGCGTTGATCGGTGACGCGCCAGCGCGTGCGGTGATCACGGTGATCGGCGGCCAGGGCCATCTGTTCGGGCGCGGCAACCAGCAGTTCAGCCCGGCGGTGATCCGCCGGCTCGGGCGTGATCATTTCCACGTGCTGGCCACGCGACTCAAGCTGGCGTCGTTGCGGGGGCGGCCGTTGCAGGTGGATACCGGCGACGCCGCGCTGGACCGGGCACTGGCCGGCTGGATACCCGTGGTCAGCGGCTATGAGGATCAGGTGCTGTATCCGGTGGGAGAGGATGTGCCGGATACATGATTAAAGGCGGCAGGGTGGGAAGAGCCAAAGGCGAAACCCACCGGGTCCATGCCCGTTATTCACTCCCGCAAAACCATCGAAACTGACCTGTTTGGGAGGCAGGCAGTTCCGCTGGTTTTGTGCGAGCAGTGTATGGCATGGACGTGGTGGGTTTCGCCTTTGGCTCTACCCACCCTACGCCTACGGCACCGGTACGCCATCGTACGTCGGGGTTAGCCGTGCCGCTGCTCGCGCAGGGCGGCGATGCGGTCATCCAGCGGCGGGTGCGAATGGAACAGGGATTTCAGCCCCTGGCGCAGGCCCATGTTGATGCCGAAGGCGGTCAGCGATTCCGGCATCTGGTCCGGCACGCCGCTTTCTGCCTTGAGGTGTTCCAGCGCGGAGATCATGCCCTGGCGGTTGGCCAGTTGTGCGCCGGCGGCATCGGCCCGGTATTCGCGGAAGCGCGAGAACCACATGACGATGGCGGTGGCCAGGAAGCCGAGCAGGATCTGCGCCACGATGGACACGATATAGTAGCCCGGCCCGTAGCCGCGCTCGGTCTTGAACACCACCCGGTCGACCACATGGCCGATCACCCGCGAGAAGAAGATCACGAAGGTGTTCACCACACCCTGAACCAGCGTCAGGGTGACCATGTCGCCGTTGGCGACGTGGCCGATTTCGTGTGCCAGCACGGCCCGGATTTCATCGCGGCTGAAGCGCTGCAGCATGCCTTCGGATACCGCCACCAGTGAGGCATTGCGGTTCCAGCCGGTGGCAAAGGCGTTGGACTGCTGGGCCGGGAAGATACCGACCTCCGGCATGCCGATGCCGGCCTTGGTGGACAGCTCGCGCACGGTGGTCACCAGCCATTGTTCGGTCTGGGTGCGGGGTTGGTCGATGACCTGAACGCGGGCCGCACGTTTCGCCATCCACTTGGACATGAACAGGGAAATCAGCGAGCCGGCGAAACCGAACACGGCACTGAAGATCAGCAGGGCCTGCAGATCCAGGTCGACGCCGTTCTGCGCCAGAATCGAATTCACGCCGAGCAGGCTGAGAACGATACTGGCCACCGCCAGCACGGCGATGTTGGTGAGCAGGAACAGGGCTATGCGCATCATTGCTGAGACTCTCCAGGATAGTCACGGGGGGGGTAGCCAGCCGCGCCGGGGAATTCTGACAGTGATTTTGTGGTCTTGTGCCCGGAATTCAAGCGGATGCGGCTTTTTTTTGTTGCCGGCGGTGACCGGCGCCGGCACGACGCAACCGCCCGGATACCGTATGATCCACGCTGGCGGCGGGTGCCGCCGTTGTGCCGGACCTCTGCGAAAAGGAAGCCCTGCGTGTCCCTGGACAAAATGCTGGCCGAACTGGCCAATCCGGAAACCAGCGCCGTGAAGTCCATGGTGCTGATCGTCGACTGGCTGCGGCCAGGGCGGCGTGAGGCCACCGACGCGGTGGCGGATCGCATGACAGGGCTGGCGGCCATATTGCAGGCCAGGCCCGACCTCCACCAGCAACTCGCCGCGCGCCTGCAGGGCTGGCTGGATGAGGCGCGTTTCTTTCAGTTACTGACCGGATTGGGGCTGTATTCCCGCCGTGGCTTTCTCAAGGAAATGGGCGAGCGTCTCTATGAGCGCCTGAACCCGTCGCCGGTCGACATGACCAGCGTGAAGGACGTTTTTTTTATCGTCTTTCGGCGTAAATCCGATATTGAATGGGTGGCCCAGGTGCCGGATGACGCCTGGATCAACCTGCTGTTCACGCTGTGGCAGTTTTCGCCGGAAGCGTTGGCGAGCACGCAGGAACGGTTGCGCCATGAAGTCTTGTACGCCATCGAACTGCTGTCGATCTGGATTGCAGCGGAAGAACTGGAGCCAGCCATCCTGCGCCTGGACCCGCGCATTCTGAAACGGGATTCGGCGTTTGTGGCCCTGCAACGCGAGTTGGCGCTGTACACCCAGGCCTATCCGAAATGGCTGAGTGATCCCGAGACGGCCCGCCTGGATGATGCCCATGCCCGCGTGCTGCTGGAGCAGTGTGAGGAAGAGCTCGCCCGCCTGCGCCGGCGCACGGTGAGCTGTGGCACCAGCGTGGCGTTGACCCACCTGCTGGAGCGCCTGAGCCAGACGCTGGCGCGTATCGAGCTGTTGCTGGACGTGGTCGACCCGGATGACCCGGAAAAGCGCCGTCGCCGGGGCGTGGAGCTGTTCCGGCAACTGGTGCAGGCGATGGCGGCGCGGCACAGTGTCGGCGCCCTGTGGCAACAGAATACCCGCCTGTTGGCGCGCAGTGTCACGGAAAACTCCAGTGACCACGGCGAGCATTACATTGCCGGTAGCCGTCGGGAGTACTTCCGCATGCTGGCGTCCGGGGCGGGGGGCGGTTTCATCATCGCGTTCATGGCGCTGATCAAGATACAGATTCTGGGGCTCGGGCTGGCCGATTTTCCACAGACGGTACTGGTGAGCCTGAATTATGGGCTGGGGTTCGTACTGATCCATATGCTGCACTGCACGGTGGCCACCAAGCAGCCGGCGATGACGGCAGCGAGCATCGCCGAGAAAGTGGAGCAGGGCGAGCACGGCCGGGCGAATGCACGCAAGCTGGCCGAACTGCTGGTGCGGGTGGGCCGCACCCAGTTTGTCGCCATTCTTGGCAATGTGGCGGTGGCGTTGTCCGTGGCGTTCCTGATCGGCTGGGGCTACAGCCAGTGGCAGGGTGGCGCGCCACTGATCGGCAGTGAGCGGTACGAATATATTCTCTCCGGGATTCATCCCTGGCAAAGCCCGGCGCTGTTCTATGCAGCGATTGCCGGGTTGTGGCTGTTCGTGTCCGGTCTGATCGCCGGCTGGTTCGACAACCGTTCCGCGTATCTGGATATGGAAGCGCGGTTGCGCGGCCATCCGGTGTTGCGAGCCGTGTTGCCAGCCGGTGCCCGCGACTGGCTGGCGCGTTATGCCAGCGAGAATTACGGTGCCCTGATGAGCAACTTCACCTTCGGTGTGCTGCTGGGGTCCACCGGCTATATTGGCCATCAACTGGGCCTGCCGATTGATATTCGCCATGTGGCGTTTTCGTCTGCCGACGTGGGCTACGCGATGTCAGTGGATATTCCCTCGGCGCAGGCGTTTGTCTGTTTTGTGCTGTTTGCGCTGCTGATCGGCGGTGTCAATCTGGTGGTGAGTTTTGCGCTGGCGCTGAACGTGGCACTGCGCGCACGGGGCACCCGCATCGCCAGCATCAGCAAACTGCTGAAAGCGTATTTTCAGGTGCTGCGCGAACGGCCGGCGGGCCTGCTGTATCCGCCTGCGGACGTGGTGCCGGTGGACGAGGAGGTGCCGGCGGAGGGCAAGCCGGAGAAGAAAGAGCATAAAAAAGGCGACGCCGAAAGCGCCGCCTGAGCATTGTCACCGCCGGCGATGGCCGGCGGCGTGTGGCGTGTCGTCAGAAACGGTAGCTGACGCGCAGCGAGTACTTGCGCGGCTCGCCGTAGTAGCCGCCGTTATAGAAACCGAGGTTGTCGTAATATTTTTCGTCCAGCAGGTTGGTGACGTTGACGGTCGCAGACAGTGCCGGCGAGAAATCGTACTGCGCCATGGCACCGAGCAACGTATAGCCGGACTGGGTGTAGCGTTGCTGGGCCGTGTAGCCCGGTCGGTTGACCTTCTTGAATGTCTCGTCCTGCCAGGACAGGCTGCCGCCGATGTACAGCCCGCTGAGTTCGCCGGCGAAACGGTAGGCGGTATTCAGGCGGAACAGGTTTTCCGGTTGCACGGTGTTGATCTTCACATCGTCGGCGTCGCGGGTTTCGCGGTAGGTATAGCCAGCAAGCCATTGCCAGCGCGGCAGCAGTTCGCCGGAAATTTCCAGCTCGACCCCTTCTGTGACGGCGCCGTCCACCGCGCGGTAGGCGACGGCGTTGGGCGCCCCGCCGGGAATGGGCTGGCCGGTATTCTCCGCAAGATTGTCCTGTTCAATGCGGAATACGGCGACGCTGGTGTTCAACTGCCCGTTGTTGAATTCGCTTTTCAGCCCGGCTTCATAGCCTTTGCCTTCTTCCGGGTCCAGCGGTGTGTTGGTCGCGTCGCGCTGGGTTTGCGGTTTGAAGATGGTGTTATAGCTGGCGTATACCGAATGGTGGTCGGTCAGGTCGTAGACCACCCCGACATAGGGGGAGACTTCGCCGTTTTCCTGCCAGGTCTGCGACTGGTGGGTTGGGGTATTCCAGGTGGCGAAGCTGTCCAGTTCGCGTTTCCAGTGCACGATCTGGGTGCCGAGGATGAGCGCCAGTGCGTCGGTGGGCTTCAGGCGCGCGGTGGCGTAGTAGCCGGTCTGAGTGATCACCTCGTCTTCGATGCTGTTGTAGTCATCCCAGCCCGGTTTGGGCAGGTTGCCGTTCCAGCCGAAAATGGACGGCAGGGTGGGGGCTGCGCCCAGTGCGGACTGGCCAGTGTAGTGGCGGTCGCTGCGCGAGTGGCTGGCGCCGATGATCAGTTCATGACGGCGGCCGAACAGGTCAAACGGCCCGCTGGCGTAGGCATCGAACGTGTCCTGGTCAATGCGCTCCTTGTACAGCCCCTGCCAGAAGCCCATGCCGGCGCCGGTGACCGGATCCGGGAAGCCGCTGCCGGCAGAGGCCAGCGGTGCATCGTAGCGGTTCTGCTGGCGGGTATACGTCAGGCGCGATGACCAGCCGTTCTCGAACACATGGTCCAGCTGGGTGAAGGCGGTGCGGGCGTCCATCGCCCAGCTGCTCCATTTCGCCGCCGGATTGGTGGAGCGCGGCAGGTTGGTTTTGCTGCCGTCGCTGTAGTACAGCGGCAGGGCACCCCACATGGAACCCCGCGGATCGTGGTTCATGCTGTCCACGCCCAGCGTGAGCATGGTGCGGTCGGTGAGGTCGGCTTCCAGGACGCCGTACACGGCGTCGTTTTCCTTGTGATAGTGGTCCAGGAAGGAGTCACTTTCGCTGTAGGCGGCGGCGACACGGCCGCGCAGGGTGCCGCTCGGGTTCAGCCGGCCGCCGACGTCCAGTTCGGTTCGGTAGCCGTTCCAGCTTTCGACACTGCCGACGATCTTGCCCGCGAAATCCCGCGTCGGTTTCTTGCGCACCAGGTTGATGCTGGCGGACGGGTTGCCGATGCCGTTAAGCAGGCCGGTGGCGCCGCGCAGGATTTCGATGCGGTCATAGAACACGGTGTCGGTATGCGCGGCCTGGTTGGCGAGGCTTTCGCCACGGCGCGAGGGCATGCCGTCATAGAGGAAGTTGGTGATCTGAAAACCGCGTGCGAAGAAGCTCAGGCGCTCGGTGTCACTCGTCGTGACGGTGATGCCTGGCGTCATACGCATCACATCGGCAATGTTGTCGAGCGCGAAATCGTCCAGCTGCTGGCGGGTGATCACGGTGACAGATTGCGGGGTTTCGCGCAGGGTCATCGGCAGCCGGGTGGCGGAGCTGGAGCCGCTCACGGCGTAGGTGCCGGTGCCTTCGGTGGCCAGGCTGGCATCCAGGGCGGCGGGCAGCGAGCTGGCGCTGACATCGACCGTATCCAGTTCATGGGTATCGGTATCCGCCGCGAGGGCGGTGCCGGCGACGCACAGCAGGGCAGCCGGCAGGTACTGCAGAACAGGTTTACGCATGGTGTTGGCGGGTCCGTGTGAAGGTGATCGGTGACAAGATCGTGGCCATGGCCGCGCTGAGTCGGGCAGGCCGTGTTATTAAGGGTGAAAACGATAGCAATTATCATTAACAATTTGAAGGGGCGCCAGCCCGCCTGGCGGACAGTGCCGGGGAATCAGTGATCCAGGGGTGGGTGCTGGTAGTGGTGCAGGGTCGCCGGCGACACGACGGCGTCAGGTCGGGCAGCGAAGAAAAAGCGCATGACGGTGCTGATATCCGCGGAATGCCCCTCGCGCACGGCCGTGCGAATTTGTTCTACCAGCGCACGCTTTTCCGCCAGCAGGGTGCCGGGCAGATCGGCTGGTGGTTCTTTCAGGCGCAACTCGCTGGCGGCGCTGAGCAACACGAAGGCCTTGTTGGTGAGCACGGCCTGATCAATGCCGTCCTGGTAGATCAGGCTGTCGTAGCGCAGGTAGCCTTCGCTGGCCAGCCATAGCAGGGTGCCGAGGCAGGCCATGTAGCGTTTGGAGTGCAGGCCGACTTCGTCTGGCTCGTCCGGGCCGGAGATGTCTTCCACATAGATGGCCTGTGGGCGCGGGAAGGTGTTGTACAGGTGCAGCAGGATCAGCGCCGCATCGCGGCAGAAGTCGTCGATGTGGATGTCCGCCATGCCGTCCCCGTGATTTCCGGTTGCTGATTGCCGTTGTTACTTGCGCATGCGCGCCAGGTAGCGCCCGATGCGGCTGATGGCTTCCTGGATGTCGTCCAGTTGCGGCAGGAACACGATGCGGAAGTGGTCCGGTTTCGGCCAGTTGAAGGCCGTGCCCTGCACGATGAGCACCCGCTCCTGGCGCAGCAGGTCCAGCGCGAAGGCTTCGTCGTCGTCAATGCGGTAGACGTCCGGGTCCAGGCGCGGGAACAGGTACAGCGCGGATTTCGGCTTGACGCAGGACACGCCGGGAATCTCGTTCAGCAACTGCCAGGCCAGGTCGCGCTGTTTGCCGAGGCGGCCACTGGGCAGCACCAGATCGTCGATGCTCTGGTAGCCGCCGAGGGCGGTCTGGATCGCATGCTGGGCCGGTACGTTGGCGCACAGGCGCATGGAGGCGAGCATTTCCAGGCCCTCGATGAAATCCTTCGCCAGGTGCTTGGCGCCGGAGATGATCATCCAGCCGGACCGGAAGCCGGCGGCGCGGTACGCTTTCGACAGGCCGTTGAAGGTGACGAACAGCAGGTCCTCGGCCATCGAGGCGATGGAGACGTGCTGTTCCTCGTCATACAGAATCTTGTCGTAAATCTCGTCGGCGAACACGATCAGGTTATGCTGCCGGGCGATCTCCAGCATCTCCTGCAGGAATGCGCGGCTGTAGTTGGCGCCGGTGGGGTTGTTCGGGTTGATGATCACCAGGGCGCGGGTGCGCGGGGTAATCTTGGCACGAATGTCGTCCAGTGCCGGCTGCCAGTCCTGTTGTTCGTCACACAGGTAATGCACCGGGTTGCCGCCGGCCAGCCGTACGGCGGCGGTCCACAGCGGGTAGTCCGGGGCAGGAATGAGGATTTCGTCGCCGTTGTTGACCAGCGCCTGCATCGACATGACGATCAGTTCGGAGACGCCGTTGCCGAGGATGATGTCGTCGATGGTGACGCCTTCGATGCCCTTTTCCTGACAGTAGTGCATTACCGCCTTGCGGGCCGGGAACAGCCCCTTGGAGTGGCAGTAGCCGGTGGAGTCCGGCAGGTTGTGGATCACGTCCTGCAGGATCTCGTCCGGGGCGATCAGGCCGAACGGCGCCGGGTTGCCGATGTTCAGCTTGATGATGCGCTGACCGTCTTCTTCCATGCGGTTGGCTTCACGCAGCACCGGGCCGCGGATGTCATAACATACGCCTTTCAGCTTTTCGGACTTGAGAATGGCCGGTTTATCCGCACTCATGGTCTGGGCTTGGTCAGGAAAAAGGAGCCCGCATTCTACAACGCGATTTCGCTGGCTGTATATGAACCCTCAGGCAGGTTGCCGATCACACCAGACAGAGACGATTCAACATCGGGAGAGCAGTATGGACAAGATCCGCAAGAGCGAGGACGAGTGGCGCCGGGAGCTGGACCCGGAAACCTTCCGCATCACCCGGCAGCATGGCACTGAACGGGCCTTTACCGGCAAGTACCATGACAGCAAGGCGCCGGGTGTGTATCGCTGTGTCTGTTGTGGCACGCCGTTGTTCGACGCAGCGACCAAGTACGATTCCGGCAGTGGCTGGCCAAGCTTCTATCAGCCGGTCGAAGGTGAGGTGATCACCGAGGTGACCGACCAGAGCCTGGGCATGACCCGTACCGAAGTGCTGTGCGCGGTGTGCGACGCTCACCTCGGCCATGTGTTCCCCGACGGCCCGCACCCCACCGGCCTGCGTTATTGCATCAACTCCGCCTCGCTGGACCTTGAGGAGAAGGCATGAAAGCGTTCGAGGACATCTTCGCGCTGGCCTGCCATCGCCACGGTGGCGAGGCGGCGGTGCGGGCCCGGCTGCCGGAGGTGGCTTCCGGCGCCACGCTGCGCAAGCGCACCGATGCCTGGTATCTCTCGACCATGATGCGGCGCATTTTTCGCGCCGGTCTCAGCCACGACATGGTGGATAAAAAGTGGCCGGCGTTCGAGGACGCGTTCTTCGGTTTCGAGCCGGAGAAGCTGGTGCTGATGTCCGATCACATGCTGGATGAACGATTGCAGGACACACGCCTGATCCGGCATGCCGGCAAGATGCAGGCGATTCGTTTCAATGCGCAGATGGTGCGTGAGATCAGCCGTGAACACGGCGGGTTTGGCCGTTTTCTGTCCGAGTGGCCGGATCAGGATATCGTCGGCCTGTGGCTGGTGCTCGGTCGCAAAGGCAAGCAACTGGGGGGCAATTCGGCGCCGGCGTTTCTGCGCATGGCGGGCCGCGACACCTGGTACCCCACCGATGATGTGCGCGCGGGGTTGATCGCCAATGGCGTGATTGATCGCGCCCTGTCCAGCCAGCGTGACCGACGTGCGGCGCAGGCGGCGATCAACACCTGGCAGGCGGAATCCGGCCTGCCGCAGGCGCATGTCAGCCGTATCCTGTCGATGACGGTGGGCTGAAGGAGCGTCGGACAAAAAAAAGGGTTCATTGCGTAAGCCTATACCACCATCTCCCAATAAATCCTCCTAACAGGCTGTTGAAAAACAGCCTGCGCTGACGGCTTTTTCAACACCCTGCTAATGGCGGGTAGGGTGGGTAGAGCGCAGCGAAACCCACCGTGAGAGTGATACGCTGCCCGAGTTGATTGCCAAAGCGATCACGAAAGCGATCACGAAACCAGTCACTAAACCGATTACTAAACTGATATCGAAGCTGTATTAAGCGCGAAGTTTCGGTCAGGTTTGTGGGAGTGAATCATCGCTTGGACGTGGTGGGTTTCGCCGTTGGCTCTACCCACCCTACCGCAAAGGCGCGTCATTTCAAGGGTGGTTGTCGGAGCTCAGGGGGGACGTGCTCCGTTAGAAGCTGGCGCCGATACTTAAATAAGCACGGGTTTCACCCAGTTCATCATCCAGGCCGCGCGCCACGCCGACGCGCACCGGCAGCACCAGCTGATAACCGAGCACCAGTTCGGTGGTCAGTTCAGCGCCAACGCCGGTGAGCTGTTTGCCGTTCAGCCCGTAATCCACCTCATTCCAGGCGGCGCCGGTATCCGCAAACAGGGCGCCGTGCAGGTCGCGCAGGCCGAGCGGATAGGTGTGCCAGTTGCGCTGGATGCGTGCCAGTGGGAAGCGCCATTCGGCGCTGCCCACCGCGATGCGGCGGCCGAAGATTTCGTCGTCGGGGTAGCCGCGCAGCAGGTAGCGGTCGCGACCGAACCAGGCGTTCGGGTCCACCGGCTGGTCGCTGAGGACAATGGGTTTCGGGCGCTCGGTGCCCCAGGCACCTGCGGCGCGCAACGCCAGCACGTGGGACGCGCCCAGGTGCACATATTCGCGCCAGTCGAGTGTGTAGATCTCGCCGCTGTAATCGCTGTCGAGAGCGTCGTTGGTTTCCGCCATCAGTGCAATCTGCCGGCCGACGGCCGGGCTGATGCTGTAGCGAAACTGCTGGGTGTTGTCGAACACGAATGCCAGCCCGGCGAGGCCACGCTTGATATCCCGGCGCGGGGTCACTCCGGGGCGGCGGTAACGATCAGAATCCTGTTCATAAAATACATTGGCATGCAGGCCCAGGCGGTCGTCGAAGGCATTCCACAGGTTCAGGCGTGTCAGGGACGCGCTGTCCGAGGCGCGCACGCGCTGTACCTGGTCATTCGCGGTGCTGAATGACAATGCCCGTTCCAGCAGCAGTTGCCAGCGGTTGCTGTATTGATAGCTGAACAACCCGCCCGGTTCTTTGCTGCGGGTTTCATAAAACAGGGTCAGGTCATAGCGGTGTTGCCCGAGAGCGTCGCTGCCACCCGTGGACACACCGACCTGGGTGCTGTCCTCGGTGGCGGTGAACACGGGCAGCCACCAGCGCGGGCGTGCACTGGTGGGGCGGTAGCGGGTCGGGGTGCTGGTGGCCACTGCTGCGGGCGGTGTCAGCGTGCGGGCGGGCTTGAGGGCTGGCAGGGCAGTGGTGCTCAGGTCCCGCACGGCCCAGAGATCGTAACCCCTGGCGCTCAGGCCCTGGTAGTAGAGCGTGCCATCGGCGGTTTGCACGGGGGTAAAGGCGCCCGTTGACACATCGGTCAACCGGGTGATGTCCCCGGCCTGGTCCCTGCGGTACAGATCAAAGCGGCCGTCGTAGTCGGCGCTGAACAACAGGCTGCCATCGGCGGCAAAGCTGGGCTCGCCCTGCAGGTTGCCATTGTCGGTGAGCAGCGTGAGCTGGCCGTCGGCCAGCGTGATGCGTGCCAGTTGCCAGCTACGCCGGGCAGGCTTGAAGGCGGCCACGATGGAGGCGGCATCCGGGGCCAGGACGAACTGGCCGAGTACGTCTCCCTGCCCTCCCTGCCAGAGGATGCGCTGCAACCGCCCACGGGCATCAAGCTGATGCAGCGCAAACAGGCCATCCTGCTGCCGCCGTGCAAGCAGGCCGCCGTCCGGCAGCCAGCGCGCTTCGCGATAGCGGCCATCAATGGTGAGGCGATGCCAGTGACCTTCATACAGGTACAGGTCACTCCACAGCCGGTTTTCCCGGCGGGGACGCAGGCTGGCCATGATCACCCGCCCGTCGGCATCAATGTCGAACAGGCCGGCATCGCGCACCCGGGTCACGCGTGTCGGCGCTGTGCCTGCTTGATAGCGCATCAGGGACTGCTGGCCGTGGCCATCGCTGGTGATGCGGTAGACGGCGTTGCCACGTGCCACGGGCGGGAAGCTGTTCAGGCCATGCGCGGTCAGTGCGTGGCCCGGCAGGTCTGGCTGGCGCTGTGCAGGAAAACGGGTGCCCAGCCATGTCTGGTATTCCTGCCACAGGACGCGGAAGTCCTTGCCGTAAATCTGCTGTGCGGTGCTGTTCAATGAGAACGGCACCAGGTTGCCGCTGTACTGGTTGATCAGCCGCACGATGCTGTCTTCACCGTAGCGCTCAGAGAGAAAGCGCATAAAGAACGCACCGTAAAGATAGCCGTCGCCGGACGGCCAGCGGCGGTTCGTGACACTGACCTGGCTGATGCTGCGCAGCCCGGCATCTGCCTGCGCCTGCATTTCGCCGGCGTACAGCGCACTGTAGGCGCGGCCGGTGCCGGCGGCGGCATCTGATTCCTGCTGGATGGCCAGCCCTTCGGTCATGAAGCCGGGCTGGAACTGGTTCGGGAACAGGAGCGGAAAGCGGCCGATGATCCGGCGCAGTCCCAGGGGCGCGCGGTCGCCTTTGTCCAGATGAATCACATGCGTGTATTCGTGCGTGATCAGTGTGGTCAGCCAGTCGTCGCTGTTTTCCAGCGTATCGAATCTGTCGGAAGGGGACAGGTACAACCTGCTTTGCGCAAAGGGCAGGGCGGTGGCCCAGCCGTTGGCCAGGTCATAGTCGTCGGTCAGTACCAGTTCCGGTTTGCCGCGGGGAGCCCATTGCAGTGTGTCAGTAAGCCGCCGGTGGGCCTGTGCGGCAATGGCGGCTGCGTGCTGTGCCTGGGCCTCGTTGCCGCTGAGATAATGGATGCGCACCTGTTCGGTTTCGATGCTCAGCCAGTGGCGGCCGCTGTCGCGCCAGCCGACGCTGAGCGGATTCTGCGGTGGGTTGGCAAGGGTGATCAGGGGCAACGTCAGGGCAATCCCTGCCAGCAGGCGGGCAACATGGCGTGGCATCAAGGGCATCTCCGGCCGCAGTGAGTCTGCGCCCGATGGTACACGCGGGCACGCCCGGCCGCGCAACAAAAAAGCGGCGGCGCTTGCCGCCGCCGTGGTGGTTATTGCAGATCGATGGCGAGGCTGCGCAATGACGGACCGCTGGCGCCGCCGATGGTGGAACTCGCGGCATCGGCCCCCACCAGCGTGAATGCGCCGGTAGTGAGGTTGAGTTTGTAGAGCACATGCGGGCCTGCTGCGTCGTCGGACAGTGCGACCAGTACCAGTCCGTTGTCGCCGCCGGCGATATCAAAGCCCTGGTCTCCCGCCGCGACAATCGGCAGTGCGCCCTGCGGTACCTGGGTGCCGTCATTGGGCGGGTTCTGCAGGTTGTATTGCTGGCCGTCGATGTCGATGGTGTAGAGCTGGGTGCCCGGCGGGTTGGCGTAGCTGTTGGTGTACGCGGCGGCGGTCAGGACAGGGGTGGCGCCGGCCAGGTTGACGCTGCCGTCCACGAGTGCCGCCCCGGTATCGACGTTGATGCGCAGGTTCTGGCCGAGCTCGCTCATCAGCCGCAGGCGATCGGGTACCGGGTTGAAATCCAGCACGTAATCGCCAGCGTCGAGCATCACGAAGTCATCGTCCGGGGCCGGCGCAGGTCCGAGCGTGGCGACTTCCGTGGCGGCGCCCGTCCCGGTGTTCAGGGTATAGATCTTGCCGAGGGCGGACACCGCATACAGGTCGCCTGTGGCTGGACGGAAATCAATGCCGAGCAGGGCCTCGGGAGTGGTGGACAAACCCGTGATGGTGACCGTGGTGATCGAACCCGGGTTGCTGAGGGTGAAGCTGGCCAGCTCGTTGTTTTCGGTGAGCGTGTACACCATCGGCGTGGCCGGCGGAATGGCGATGCCCTTGATGCCGCCGCTCACATCCAGCCGGCCAATCAGGCTGGCGGCATTTTCCGTCGCGTTGACATTGATGTAGTAGAGCCCGGCGCGGCCGTCCACGGTGAACGCAGCGAAGCCTTCGTTGGTGCGCCCATCAATCACGAAGCCATTGTGGTCGGAGGCATCCACGCCGAGTGGGACCGGATTGGTCTGCGTGCCGTCATTCGGCGGATTTTGCAGGTAGAGCATCTCGCCGTCGCTGTCGATGCTGAACAGCCGCGTGGTGGCGGTGCCGGCAAAGCTGTTGGTGTAGGCAGAGCCGGTAATCTCGGCATCCGGTGCGCCATTGACGGCGCCGTCGATGATGACCTCGCCCGTATCCACGTTGATGCGCAGGTTCTGACCGTTGTCGGACACCACGCGCAGGCGGTCCGGCACCGGGTTGAAATCGACGCCGAATTCCTCGCCGTTCAGGCCGGCAAAGGTCGGTGAGGTGGCGCTGGGGACCAGGGCCACGGTGCTGGTTACCGCGCCGGTGCTGTCGTCGATCACGTACAGATTGCCCAGCAGGCCGACACCATACAGGTCTCCGGTGGCGGGGCGGTAGGCAATGCCCACCAGTGTATCGTCAGTGGCCAGGCCGGTGATGCCCGTGGTGGCGCTGAGGTTGCCGGGGTCGGCCCGGTCGAGACTGATCAGTGCATCGCCTGCGGTCAGCAGGACCATCGGGCCCGGCGTCACCTCGGCAAGGTCCGGCGGTGGTGCACGTCGTGAACTGGAACTGCCGCCGCAGGCGACCAGTGACAGGGATGTCGCGAGCGCGACGGCGATGAACAGGGGCTGGCGCATTGGGTGGGTCCTCTCCGTGTATTTCGTTTGGGCGGCACTCCGTTGGGCGGCATGCCAATACAACTCCGTGCATGGCCTTATCGAGACTCGGTGTGAAGGAGGGAAGAACGCGTGAGTGAAGGGGGGGGATTTATTGTAGTTTGGTAACGACGCCGCGTTTTACCGGAAAAAACGGCGCTGCATGACAGTGCGGTGACACATGTGCGTGAAGGATGCGCGAAAAAACAAGGCAGGCCGAAGCCTGCCTTGTTCCGGGTCGTGCGATGGTGCGGTGTGTTTATTCTTCCAGTTGCAACGGTTCTGCGATCAGAGAAGCTTCGATCGCGTCACGGGTGAACGGGAATTCGTTCCACTGTTTATCCGAATAGGCCTGGGTGTAGTCCGCAAAGTGCGGGCTGTTCGGATCGGTGGACTGCGAATGCGCAACGAAGGTATACGCGCGTACGGGCTGGCCGTCCGGGAAATCCACCACGTGCATGTAAGTGTTGTTCAGCACGGTGAAATACCCTTCGCGGCCCATGCCACCGTAAAGCGGGATCGGCGTGTCGAGGTTGGCTTTCGGGTAGAACTGATAGTCTGCCACGCGCGCGTCCAGCGGAATGCTGCCGCCTTGCAGGGCCTGAACCGTCGCACCGAAGGCTTCCACAATGGCGCTGCTGGTATTCAGGCCATTGGGAGTATGTACCGGGTTCTGCAGATTGAACGGCGTAGTGTAGAGGTCGCTGCGGCTGTAGACACTGTTCCAGAAATGCGCCCAGATCAGCGCGCCCCGTGCTTCCAGGTTGCCGGTGTTATCCCAGTTGTCGAGGATGTCGCAGGCTTGCGTCACGTCCACGTCCGTACCGCCCACATTGATCGGTGCGCCGGTGCAGGCGGCGTCCAGCAGGTCCTGTTTCATCTGCTCGGCACTGTAGACTCGGCTGCTCAATACCTCGTCACGCACTTCTTCGCTGGTGACGGGGAAGTTGGCCACCAGTTCCAGAGCCTGGGTGTGCCCCATGCGGGTACGCAGGCTTTGTGCGTTATTTTCCGCGCCGATCACACGGTCGTAACCGGTTAGCGGCGTGTTCGCGTTGCTCAGCCAGTAGCTGTCGTTCATGTTCGCCACGTATTCCGGGCTTTCCAGGCTCGGCAGCTTGCTGACACCGAAGGCACCCGGTTGCGGAGAATCCGCATCGGTGCGCCAGGTGCAGGCAGAGGTGTTGCCAGCGAGCAGCGGCAGGGCCGGTGCCAGCTCGGTGATGCTGCACAGCGAGACCAGCGAATCCGGCAGGTTCGGCACCACGGTGATGTCGGAGTAGAACGCGCGGCCATCGTCACGACCGGCGGCGGACGTGTTCACCCACGGAATGCCGAGAATGGATTTTTTCGCGTCGATGAATTCCTGCAACGACTGCGCATGGTTCGGCCAGGAAGTTCTGGAACGAGCGCGGGTTCTCCAGGTTCACATCACGGATGGTGACCGCCTGTGCGCCGGTCCAGGCCAATGCCGGGCTCAGGCCGCTGAGGTTGATCATCGGGCCCAGGTGCGAGCGGTACAGGGTGCGGGTCGCGGTGGTGCCGTCTTCCATTTCAACGGTGATTTCCGTCGCTTCCATGGCACGGCGCTGGCCGTCGAAGATGTAGCTGGTCGGGTCATCGCTGGCCAGTTGCAGGCGGTAGAAGCCGAAGCGGCGCGCGGTGGACACGGTGTGTGCCCAGGCCAGGTTGTTGTTGAAACCGATCAGCACCATCGGCGCGCCCATGATGGCGGCACCGGCGATGTCGATCTCGCCCGGCTTGGTCAGGTGCACCTGATAAAAACGGTCTACCCCTTCCAGATACCAGTGCGGGTTGGCAAAGTTGATGCCGCTGTTGGTGCCGGTGGCATCGCTGCCGAACGAATAGGTGTTGCTGCCGATACCGGTCTTGCGACCCAGCACAAACCGTTCCGGATCGATATCGCCCAGGCCGTCCTCAATGGAGACGGTGCGGGCCAGCGTCGGGTTAATCACGGGCGACGGCGGTGCGGCGGAGGCAATTTCCTCGACCCAGTTGGAAGAACTGGCGGCCAGGTTCAGCACCACCAGGCGGCGGTACATGTCCTGTTCGGTAATTTCGCGCAGCCATTCCTCGTTGCGGCAATCCAGGTGGCGGTTGGCATGGTCGCCCTGCTGGATTTCGCGCACATAGCGGTTATAGCCGGCAGCAAAACCGTCTACCAGTTGATGGAATTCGTCATCCTGCTGGCTCAGGAAATTCTCGACCGTCTCGTCGTTGGCGATAAAACGGAAGAAGAAGTCGGCTTCCAGGTTGACCGGTGCACCGAAGGTGCCGCTGGCGGCCTGCGTGCCGGTACGGCCAAAGTACTTCGAGCGCTCGCCACTGAAAGTGACAAAGGCATCAGCGAGGACGCACAGGTTGTCTTCGGCGATGGCGTAGCCGTGGCCGTAGCCCAGGCCACCGTATGTCTCCGACGTGATGTGCGGTACGCCGTAGGTGGTGCGTTCCAGGGTCGCCGCGTAGCCGGTTTCCGGCTCGGGGGTATGTCTGCGGGAACTGCTGTCGCCGCCGCAGCCGGTCAGTACCAGGGCGGTACTGAATCCAGCCGCCAGGCCAGCGCGCAGAATGGCGGGTGAAAACATGGTGCTCTCCCTTCTTGTTATGATTGCGGGCAAGTTTATCAGGAAGATTACGTAGATATTTGAATGCAGCGGCTGTTTTTTTACGTCTTTCGGCTTACGAGTGTAAGGCGGCTGGCCGGTCATTTTCTGAGTGCCTGTCAAACGGGTCGGGCGCGGACGATCAGCATCCGTCGCTGTACCAGTTCGCCGGTGTTGCTGCGCACCGATTCCAGGTGCTCATCGATTGCCGCGACCTGCCAGCCGGTCGCTTCCAGCAATGCCGTGACATCCTGTTCGTCATACAGCGTGAAGCCATGGGCGGCAAAGGGCAGGGCGGCCATGAAGTCGCGATGGCCAAAGGCCAGGCAGAGCACACCGTGCGGGGTGATGACCCGGCGGATCTCATGCAGGCAGGCTTCTGCCGGTGTCCAGAAATAAAGCGTGTTGACGCTGAACACGCGCTCAAAGCTGGCGTCCGCAAACGGCAACTGCTCCGCACTGCCGGGGACGAATGTGGCCTGGCCGTCATCCACCAGGGCGCGGTTCAGCCGCGTGGCGGCCTCCACCATCTCGGCAGACAGGTCCAGGCCGGTGTACTGCACCCCCGGTGCATGGTGCACCACCTGCGTGGCGAAGGCGGCGTTGCCGGGGCCGATCTCCAGCACGCGCTGGCCGGGCGCCGGGTCCAGCAAGGCAATACTGCGCAGTGTGAGGGCGCCGTTGGCGCGGTTCATGGACAGGCCGACGTCGTCGGCATCTTCGCCATGGGGACAGCGCAACTGGGCTGCGAGCTGTTCGGGGGTCATCCGTAGGGTCTCCATTCAGTGCAGATGCACCCTGATGTGCTGGGCGACAAAAGAGGGCGTCAGCCCGAAGAACGCCTTGAAGGTGCGAGTCAGGTGGGCGGCATCGGCGAAGCCGACTTCATGGGCAATATCCGCCAGGGAACGTCCCAGGGCGATCAGCACCGCTGCGCGGCGCATTTTGGCCCACAGCACGTAGCTTTTGATCGACAGCCCGAGTTTGTCTGAAAACAGATGCGTGAGACGGTGCGCCGACAGGCCGACTTCCCGTGCCAGTTCTTCCACGGTGCTTTGCAGCGGCAACTCCTTCTTGATCTTGTGCGCCACGTGCAGCACGCGCATGTCCATGCTCAGGCGAATCGGCCGGTAGCCGGCGATGGCGTGCGCCAGCCGCGTGGTCAGCCGGAACAGGATGGCGCCATCCAGCACGCCGAGACCGGCGGCGCGCATCTCGCTGCGCAGGGCGTCCTCCAGCCGTGCCTCCACAGCACGCACCGGGGCCCGGCCGAGAAAGGCTTTCAGCGTGTGGTACTCATAGCTTTGCGGATCAAAGTTCAGTGACAGCAAGGCACTGTCCGGTGTGGCCAGCCGGCGCGCCACGCCGTGGCCGACAAGCGCGGCGCTGTAGCGGGCGCTGCGGCCATCCTCCTCTTCGAGGGTAAAACTGCCGCCGGCGTCCATGGCCAGCAGCAGCGTCAGGGTGTGCCGCTGGGTCGAATCGGATGTCATTCCGGCTGTCGTGTACAGAAAACGATCATCCCAGATATACAGATGCGCGCCGATTGTTGTGGTCATGCGTTAAAGGTTCCGGTCGGGCACGAAAAGATGAGAATCATTATCACCATGGGGTGCGATGTCAAATTAATATCTCTTTGCCATTTATCGGATATTGTGCATTTGGCGTTTGGCATTAAATCAAAACAACCTGCTGTATTCAGATAAAAAAAACCGTGCGCGGCCTTCACATGATATGGCTATGCCAGTAGTCAGGTGATTGTTTTCTATAAGGATAATGTCATCCTCTGCAGGTGGGGTAGAGGCAGGGTTAAAAACGAAAAGCAGCTTTTACCCAGATTAAGTTTCCGTTTGTTCACCGAAACACTAGCCTCCTGCATTGATCGAGTTCACACAGAGGTCTGAAGGCCCGGGTGAGCCAGCGTTCATCAGCGTGATATCAACAAAAACGATAGAAATAAAAAGTTAGGAGATGTATAGCATGATGCTTAATCCTTTTGCGAAACCTTGCCCGACTTCCAGCGCGCTACAACCAGGAAAAAGCTCTTCTTCCCGCGTTTTCCGGTCGTCTGTACGTGGTCTGGGGGTGGCTGCCGCACTGATGGTCATGCAGGGCTGTACCATGGTGTACAAAACCACGGGTGACATCCTTGTCAACTTCGGTCGGGGTGAAATGACCGCCTATGTGATGACCTATGATGATCTGGGGATGGCCTGCGCGACGGGTGAAGGTTTCACCCCGTTTCTGACGTCTTTCGAGACGGTGGGCTCCAAGCCGAACCGTCTTTCGGTGCTGATGAATACCCTGGCCGCCACCTGCTCTGACGCCCAGGCGGCAGAAGAGGAGCTGCGCTACCTGCGGGCCATGAACAAAGGCGACGTGACCGAGGCCCAGGACGCCCGCGCCGCCCAGAAACGCTATGCACAACTCTCTGCCAAGCGTCAGTACGAAGCCTACCGCCGCATGGTCAAGCAATATGGCGAGATCGAAACGCTGGATGACTGCCCGCGCCTGCGCCAGGACTTCGACGAAATCGTGTTCATGAGCGGCCTGCTCAGTGGTGTTCAGTCACTGCTGAACGACGCGGCCTCTGATGTGTCGCTGGGCATCCCGCGTGATATCGCAGCCAAGGTGGAACGCGCCGCCCAGTGCCTGGACAACGAGAAATGGTGGGGCGTACCGCGCGGTATCCGTGCTTCGCTCTGGAACATCCTGCCGATGCTCGCCCCTGACAATGTCGACGCCATGGCCGAACTGCGTCAGGCCGCCCAGCGTGGCTATGACAGCGGTGTGCGTCTCTCCAGCACACTGTACGTGATCTCCGCCTACAGCACCGGCGATGACGATGAAGTGCGCAATGGCCTGCGCGGCTTTGCCCAGCACGACGAGAACCTGGACCCGGACTACGCCATGATGGACGCCATCGCCGGCTTCATGCTGCTGGGTATCTCTGATCGTCTGTGGACCGAAGCCACCGGCAAGCGGACCCCGTTTGGCGGCCTGGGTACTTTCTGGGATGAGAGCACCAGCGATTCCGACATCAACATCGACGACCTGCTCTGATACCTGTTCAGCACACTCACTTTGCGGGGCGGCCGTCCGCCGCCCCGCACCGCATTCTGCGAATACGATCCGGAGGGAACCATGCGTTTCAGCAAGGTAATCACTGCTTTTGCCGCAGCCGCGCTGCTGCCGTTATCCATGTCATCCCATGCGGTCACCCAGCGTACGCTGTGTGTGTTCGATATCCTCGGCACCTCGGGTGACACCTACAACATCATGCGTGACTACGCCGCCGCAGCCCGGACCCAGGGCTACGACATCAACCTGCGCGTGTACACCGACGAAGGCATTGCCGCCGAAGACCTCAAGGCAGGCCAGTGCGACGCCGCCGGCATCACCGGTGTGCGCGGTCGTCAGTTCAACACCTACACCGGCAGCATGGATTCGATCGGTTCGATCCCGAACTACGACATCATGAAGACCGTGATTCAGGTGTTGTCCAGCAACAACCCGCGCATCGTGGAGCATATGCGTACCAACACCTATGAGGTGTTCGGCGTGCTGCCCATGGGGGCGGCGTATCTGTTCGTGAAAGACAAGTCGATCAACAACGTCAGTGCGCTGGCCGGCAAATCCATCGCCGTGCTGGAGTACGACGTGACCCAGGGCAAGATGGCTGCGAGCGTCGGCATGACCCCGGTGATGTCCGACATCACCAACTTTGCCGGCCGCTTCAACAACCACAGTGTGGATATCTGCTTTGCCCCGGCGTTCGCCTACAAGGGCCTGGAACTGTACAAGGGCATGGAGCCCAACGGCGGTATCGTGGACTATGTGCTGGGTCAATTGAGCTTCCAGATCATCGCGCGCCACAGCCGTTTTGACGAGGAATTCGCCAACTGGTCCCGCAACTATGTGTTCGAGAACCTGTTTGACCGCGCCATGCGCCTGGTCAGCGGCGCCGACGCTGATATCGAAGACAAGTGGTGGATCCGCATTTCCGATCCGGACCGTCAGCGTTATGACGAAATGATGCGCGATGCGCGTGTGGCGATGACCGAAGAAGGGTTGTTCAGCAAGGACATGATGTCCCTGCTGCGGAACATTCGTTGCCGTCATGATGCGAGCCGTGCCGAGTGCAGTGATCGTCGCGAGCTGGATTGGTAAATATTTTTTCTTGGATAATGAAAAATAGAACGGCGCCTTAGGGCGCCGTTTTTTTTTGGAATGGTTAACGAAACGCTACTAAACGACAGAATAAATGCGCTTATTTTAAGTGGCGTTTTAGGGGATATTGATCCGTGTGGCTGCTCAGCCTTTAGAGAGTGGTGGCGTAATTCATGGAATAGGAGGTGGTTTTGGAAACTTATTTGATCAAGGGCGAAAGTGTTCGCAAGGACGATGATGGTGTTTTAAGTCACGTTGTTGATATCGGGACAGATATTGGACCTTTGATGACAGATGTATACACGTTTGGAGTCCGAAACGAGATTGGTCGAATATACCGTGTGGTCCGGCTCTGGAATTCTGTGGAGTACGGTATGTTCACTGACGGAATGGCCAATTTCGGGTTCTCAAAAGAAGACAATCCGAGTGGTGAAGATCCAGAATACGGCTACATCTATTCCGAAATCTATTATCGAAAATGAAGTGGACGGGTAATGGTCGTCCGGGGCACGCCTCAATTTGAAGCTCAGATGTGATATACGGCGTCCATACGATATGGTCGATTTCTCAAGAGGATGACGGATCCCCCCAGCCAGGCTGCGGCTATCCCGACTTGTAGTCGCTTTCCGGGATAACAGGCGGATCCGCCAGCGCCCCGGCACCCCAAACTTGAACACCGGCACAGCCCACCACTTGCTTTCCTTCACGCTGTGATACGAAACCCATACAAACCCATCACAGTCCTTCTCCATGAACACAATACTGCAACGGCCTCAACACTGAACGCGCCTTTTCTTTCAGCTTGCCGAGGCCAAGTATTCGCCCCACGTCATTTGAATTTCTGGCAGGGAGCGTAGCATGAACAGATTGACCGGAGGGGCACTGGCGGTAATCGCTTGTGCCGCCGCGGGGCAGGCCTTGGCGCAGGACCGGGAATACGCCGAAGACACCACCACCCGGCAGTACCTGAGTCCTATGGCCAGCTACCTCAAGCTCGATAATGACCGCGAACTGGACAACTACGGCGCCGGCGCCAGCCTGATCTACGGGCGGCAACTGTCTGACCACTGGTGGTGGGAGACGGAGGGCGGTGGTTACATTCTCGAGCGCGGTATCAAGGATCAGCCGGATTTCTACCAGGGTACGGTGTCCACCGGCCTGGCTTACGCCTTTGGTGACCGTACCGGTTTTACGCCCTTTGTTCTGGCCGCCATCGGCGTGGTGTACAACGACGTGATACCCGATGCGGATGACAGCTATGAATTTCACGCCAATGTGGGCCTGGGCGCGGTCACCGGGCCGCTGTTCGACAATGGCCTGAAGCTGCGCATGGAAGCCCGTTACCTTTACGACAATTTCGACGGCATTCGCGGCACGGCATCCGAGGACCAGGGCGGTTTCAGTGACTGGCGGTTTTCGCTCGGGTTCGAGATCCCGCTGGGCTATCGCCAGGTGGTAGAACGCGTGGTGGTGGAAACCCGCGAAGTGGAACGCGTGGTGGAACGGCCTGTGGTGGACACGGATGGTGACGGCGTGCCGGATGACCGTGACCGCTGCCCGAACACCATCAGCGGTGCGCGGGTTGATGCGGATGGCTGCATGATCATGAACCAGACCATTGTCCTGAACACGATCAACTTCGAACTGAACTCCGATCAGATCACCCCCAGCTCGCGGCCGTCACTGGACCAGACCGTGCGCTCGCTGCAAGAGCAGCCGGAAGTGATCATGGAGATCGCCGGCCACACCGACAGCACCGGCTCCGATGCCTACAACCAGCAATTGTCGCAGCGTCGTGCTGATTCCGTGCGCAATTACCTGACCAGCCAGGGCGTCGATGCCGGCCGCCTGCGCGCCACCGGCTACGGCGAACAGCAACCGATTGCCAGCAACGAGACCGCCTCCGGCCGCGCCATGAACCGGCGCGTGGAATTCCGGGTCAGCGGTGAGTCAAGGAGTCAATGACATGGAAAGCCTGTTGAAAACACTCTGCGTGCTATGGCTGGCAGCCCTGCTGGGTGCCGGGCTGGCTGGCTGCAAGGCCGATGGCGATGGCAGCAGCACACCGCCGGTGCAACGCACCGACGATCAGGATGGCGATGGCATCGAGGATGAGGACGATAACTGTCCCGCCATGGCCAATGCCATGCAGGAAGACATGGACGGCGACGGCATCGGCGATGTCTGTGACAGCGACCGGGATGGTGATGGCCGCCCGGATATCACCGACAACTGCCCGCTGGTGCCGAACCCGAACCAGACCGACACCGATGGTGACGGCATTGGTGATGCCTGCGATGCCAACAATGACCGCGACCGTGACGGCGTGGACGACGGCATCGACAACTGCCCGGATACGTTTAATCCGGAGCAGGGCGATGTCGACAACGACGGTATCGGTGATGTGTGCGACCCCGACGGGGATGGCGACGGCGTACCGAACAACAATGACAACTGTCGCTTTACGCCGAATGTCACCCAGCTGGACACCGACAGTGACGGTGTTGGCGATGCCTGTGACGGTGACCGCGACGGCGACACCATCCCCGATGATGACGACAACTGCCTGTTGCTGCCCAATACAGACCAGGCCGATCTCGACACGGACGGCATCGGTGATGTGTGCGACAACGACCGCGACGGCGACGGCATCAGCAACCCCAGCGACAACTGCCCGCTGACCGCCAATGCGGACCAGGCCGATGCGGACGGTGACGGCATTGGCGATGTCTGTGACAGCAGTAACCCGCCGGTGGATACCGACGGTGACGGCATCCCTGACGACAGTGACAATTGTCCCCTAGTCTCGAATCCCGGCCAGGAAGATGCTGACGGTGACGGTGTAGGGGACGCCTGTGAAGCTCCGCTGGACACCGACGGTGACGGTATTCCAGATGCCACTGACAACTGCCCACTGGTGCCGAACCCTGGCCAGGAAGACGCCGACAGTGATGGCGTTGGCGATGCCTGTGAGAATGACTCGGACGGTGACGGGATTCCCGACGATACGGATAACTGCCCGCTGGTCCCCAACGCCGGCCAGGAAGACGCCGACGGCGATGGCATCGGCGATGCCTGCGATAACGGCGACACCGATACCGACGGCGATGGCATTCCCGACGATACGGATAACTGCCCGTTGATCCCCAACGCTGGCCAGGAGGACGCCGACGGCGACGGCAAAGGCGATGTCTGTGATGATGATGGCTTCAATTGCGCTGTTGGCAATACCTATCAGGCGCTGGGCAACACCGACTTCACTGCCTCTGCCGGTTCACTCGGCCTGTGCCTGGGGTGCAACGTGGACGACCCGGCGCTGATGCTGGACGGCACCTCGGCGACGTTTGCACAGATGAATATTGGCGCAGCATTGCTGATTGGCGGTGCCTTTGTCAGCGCGGACGCGGTGGATACCGCCAACGACATCACGGGTGTGACCACCGCCGGCTTTGTCATCTCCGATCCCAACTCGCAACTGCTCAACCTGAGCCTGCTGGGCAACTTTGTTTCCGTGCATTTCTATGACAATGGTGCCGAAGTGGGCACTGCCGCCGTGGACGGGGGCGTACTGGACCTGGAGTTGCTTGGCATCGGCGCTGACAGCGGCCAGCGTTTCCTGGCGGCGGAGGTGCCGGCGGTAGCGTTCGATTCAGTGCGGCTGGAGTACGTCGGGCTGTTGAATGCCAACAAGACCTATCGCGTGCACGAGGTGTGTGTCGGTTCGCCATAACGGCGTGCAGGCAACAGCGGGAAAAGGGGCTTCGGTCCCTTTTTTCGTTGTGCGGTGGCGCAGGGGATAAGTAAAGAAATGGTGCCGCAAAGAGGAATCGAACCTCCGACCTACTGATTACGAATCAGTTGCTCTACCAACTGAGCTATTGCGGCACACGACAACCGTTCGATGCGGATCGACGCTTGCGCCTTGCCCGGTGGGCACCGGGCAAGGTCGGCAAGTTTAGTCGGCCACGGCGGGGGCTTCAATAGGCAAGCGGGCCTGTATTGCCGAGGGTGAGCTGTTGCGGCAACCGCTCGGCGTGACGTGGGTCATGGGTGGCCATGATCAGCACGCGCTCGCGCAGGGTCTGTTGCAGCGTGTCGAACAGGCTGTCGGCGGTGCGGGCTTCCAGGCCGGTGAACGGTTCATCAAGCAGCACCACAGGGCTGTCGCGCAGCAGCACGCGCGCCAGCGACAGGCGCCGGCCCTGGCCGCCGGAGAGGTGCAGGCCTTGCGGGCCGATCCACAGATCCAGGCCGCCCCGGCGACGTATCACGTCGGCCAGGCTGGCCTGTTCCAGAGCGTGCCAGAGCAACGCGTCGTCAGCGTCCGGGCGGGCCAGGCGCAGGTTGTCACGCAGGCTGCCGGTGAACAGCTGCTGCTGTTGCAGCAGTAGGGCAAAGGCGCTGCGCCAGGCATCGGGGGCGGCTTCTTTTTGCGTCACGCCACCGAAGCGGATGGTGCCGGCGTCGGCCCGCTGCAGGCCCATCAGGCAGTGCAGCAAGGTGGATTTGCCGCTGCCGCTGCCACCGATGACGGCGAGGGGCGTGCCGGCGCGGACGGTGAAGGCCAGCGCGTCGAACAGCGGCGGGGCATCCGGCCAGGCAAAGCGCAGGCCGTCGACCTGCAGCGTGCCGTCGGGTTCGGGCACACGGGTGCCGGTGGCAGCCTGGTCCGGCAGCGGTGTGTCGGTCAGGGAGCGCAGCCGGGTGATGGTGCTGCGCGTGTCCGGCCAGCGCTGGAAGGCCTGCGCCAGGGGCAGGGTCACTTCGGCGGCAGCCAGCGCCAGCAGCATCAGCGCCAGTGCCAGCGGGGCGCTGACCTGGCCCTGTTGTACCGGCACCAGCAGTACCAGCAGGATGCCCACCGCGAGCCACTGCATCAGGCTCTGTGTCAGCGCCTGCGCGATGGCCTGCTGCAAGGCGAGGCGGTGCTCCAGGCCGGCCAGTGCGCTGAGGCGGGCTTGCCATTCGTGCAGCAGCCGGGGGCGCAGGCCATAGGCCAGCACATCAGGCAGCCCCTGGAGTGTCTGCACCAGCTGGCTGCGCATCTGGTCGCGAGTGTGCATGCGTGCCTGCAGTGGCGCGGTGGCGCGGCGCGAGAGAGTCATCAGCAATGCGGTGATCAGCACGAACAGCATGAGCATGGCCAGCGCAACAGGCGGGCCGGCGAACAACCCGCCCAGGGAGATCATGAACAGCGCGGTGGCGGCGGCCACCAGCCCTGGCTGCCACTGCCCGAGCCAGGCCTGTTCCAGCCGTTCGACATCGCCGAGCAGCCGTTCCAGCAGATGACCGGTGCTGAGGTAGGACAGCGGACCGGGAATGCGGGGCAGGATCGCGCTGAACAGTTGCGTGCGCAGGCGTTGCATGACCTGGAACGTGGCGTCGTGACTGACCAGCCGTTCGAAATACCGCGACACCGTGCGCCCCATGGCCAGTGCACGAATGCCGGCGCTGGGTGCGAGCAGGTTGAAGGCAACCGCCGGCCCGGCGGCGGCCAGCCCGGCCAGCGCGGCGGCGCTGATAAACCAGCCGGACAGCCCGAGCAGGCCCATGCCGGCCAGCGCGGTGGTCAGGGCCAGCAGCCAGGCATTGCGCAGCCGGTGCCGGTCGTTGCGGAAATGCGTGCGCAACCACGTCACGGCCGTGGCAGTGTGTTCAGACATGCGCCACCTCCAGGCTGATCTGGCCATCCGCTTCCTGGTTCAGCCAGAGGCTGTGGTTGGCCAGTGCGGCACAAGTGGCCGAGTGTGTGGCGATGACCACGGTGCGGTGGCCAATCTGTGCACGCAGCGCGTCCAGTACGCGGGCTTCCATGGCCGGGTCCAGTTCGGCGGTGGGCTCATCCAGTAACAGCAGGGGCGCATCACTGAGCAGCGCTCGTGCGAGCCCGAGCCGCCGTCCCTGGCCGCCGGACAGCCCGCCGCCATTTTCATCCAGTGGCGTCGCCAGCCCACTGGACAAATTGTCCAGTCCACATTGCGCGAGCACGGCATGTAGAGTGTCGTCATCGGCGGCCGGGGCGACCAGTCTCAGGTTGTCGGCCAGCGTGCCGTGTACAAACCAGGGATGTTGGCCAGCCCAGGCCAGGGCACCGGTGCTGTGTGACAACGGCGCGACAACGCGGTCGTCATGCAGCACCTGTCCGCTGTCGGGCGTCAGCAGCCCGGCGATCAGTTTCAGCAGTGTGCTTTTGCCGGTGCCGCTGTCACCACGAATGACCAGACAGGCGCCGGCCGGCAGATGCAGTGAGGCATTGTCCAGCAGTGGCTGGTCATTCTCGGGATATCGGAAATGCACATTGGCCAGCGTGACTGACGGTGCCTGGCGGATGATCGGGGCGGTGCTGGTGTCCGGCGGCATGACCGGGGTGGCCAGCAGTGGGGCGAGCACGTCGGCGGCGGCGCGGGCCGCAGCGCGTTCATGATAACCGGCGGCCAGTTGCCGCAGTGGCTGATAGAACTCCGGCGCCAGCAACAGCAGAAACAGCCCGGTGCCGAAGTGCAGCGCGGGGCCGGGGCCGATGGCGATCAGGTTCAACAGATGCAGCCCGACGTACAGGGCCACCAGAGCCACCGCCAGCGCGGCAAATAATTCCAGTACCGCCGAGGTCAGGAAGGCGATGCGCAGCACCTTCATGGTGCGGCGGCGAAAGTCATCGGTGGACACCTGCACGGCGTGTTGTTCCGCCTGTTCACGGGCGAAGGCGCGCAGTGTCAGTACGCCGCGCAAGCGGTCGAGAAAATAGCCACCGAGAAAGCGGAGGCTGTCCAGCTGCCGGTCGGCGGCGCGCTGTGCGCCAGTGCCGACCAGGATCATGAACAGCGGAATCAGCGGGGCAGTCAGCAGCAGTATCAGGCCGACGATCCAGTCGGTGCTGAACGCCGCGACCAGAAACAGCAGCGTGGCCATGGCGGCGATGCGCCGCTGTGTGGCGAAGCCGGCGTGATAACGGCCGACGGCATCGCTTTGTTCCAGCAGCGCGGTGCTGGCCTCGCCGGGCGTCAGGGCCGCGCCCTGGCCGCGCAGCAGGGCGGCAACCACCTCGTCACGTACCGCACGGCTGATGTCGGCCGCCGCGCCGGCGCCCTGGCGGGCACGCAAGGCGCTGTTGAGTGTGCGCACAGTGAGCACCAGCAGCAACAGCCATGCCGGCTGCCACAGTGACGTGCTGCCATTGATCAGTTGTGCGGCCAGCCAGGCAAGCAGGGCTGCCTGGGCGACAGCAAGCGCTGTATCCAGCAGTGCGGTGACGTACACCGTGCGAAGCAGCAGACGGGCATGCCGCGACTGAGCGGCCAGCCAGTGCAGAGGGGCGCTGCCTTCCGGAGGGTGTGCGGCGTGAAACTGATCTGAATCAGGAGGCATGATGATTTCTGTAAACTCGCCTGAAAGTTGAAGTGAAAGCCGTATGGGGCGGTGTTATGCTTCGTCCGGAATGTCCCGTCGATGACGGGGATCAATGGTAGACCTGATTGCCGAGGCTTTCATCTGTGGTCTACCGTGACGCCAGGCAGGGTGTTGAAAAAATTCGTCAGGATTTTTTCAGTGCATGGTTTTGAAAGGCTTGTGATGCAGGGCTGCTCTGATGTCGGCGAGGGATATTGCCGATGCAGGCAACTTTCACATTTCACAAAACCGTGAAGGCAACGGGCCGGCCACCTGGGGACCAGTCCGGCCGCGCGTGAACGAACTCGCGGCAGCAAAGGCTGTGCCGACAGCCTGCAGGGCAATACGCCAGTGCATGATCAGTGGGAGAAACGCTGATGATCGACGCCACTCTGGTTGAGTTGTCGCGGCTGCAGTTTGCCCTGACAGCGATGTACCATTTCCTGTTCGTTCCCCTCACGCTGGGCCTCTCTTTCATGATTGCGATCATGGAAAGTGTCTATGTGATGACCGGTCGCACCATCTGGCGCGACATGACCAAGTTCTGGGGCCTGTTGTTCGGTATCAACTTCGCCATGGGCGTGGCTACCGGCATCGTGATGGAATTCCAGTTCGGCACTAATTGGGCCTATTACAGCCATTACGTTGGCGACGTGTTCGGTGCGCCGCTGGCGATCGAAGGGCTGATGGCATTCTTCCTGGAAGCAACGCTGGTTGGCCTGTTCTTTTTCGGCTGGGACAAGCTTGGCAAGGTGCAGCACCTTGCGGTGACCTGGTTGGTGGCCCTCGGTTCCAACCTGTCGGCGCTCTGGATTCTGATTGCCAACGGCTGGATGCAGAACCCGGTCGGTGCGGTGTTCAATCCCGACACCATGCGGATGGAAGTGACCAACTTCGCGGAAGTGATCTTCAACCCGGTGGCGCAGGCCAAGTTTGTTCACACGGTGGCGGCAGGCTATGTCACTGGCGCCATGTTCGTGCTGTCGATCAGTGCCTTTTATCTGTTGCGCAAACGTCACGTGGCGCTGGCCAAGCGCTCACTGACCGTGGCAGCGTCGTTCGGTCTGGCGGCAGCGCTGTCGGTGGTGGTGCTGGGTGATGAATCCGGTTATGCCCTGACCGACAACCAGAAAATGAAGCTGGCGATGATCGAGGGCATGTGGCACACGGAGGAGGCGCCGGCGCCGTTCACTATCTTCGGCATCCCGGACCGCGATGCCCAGGAGACGCATTATGAATTGCGCGTTCCCTGGATGATGGGCCTGATCGCCACGCGCAGTTTCACCAAGGAAATCCCCGGCATTCTCGAACTGGTGGCGCTCTCGGAGATGCACATTCGTGATGGGTTGGTGGCGTATGACGCCCTCGAGACCCTGAAAGAAGACAGCGACAATCCCCAGGCACGTGAGGCGTTCCTGCAGAACCAGCAATACCTGGGCTATGCATTGATGCTGAAACGCTACGTGGAGGACCCGCGTGACGCGACAGATGAACAGATCATCAGCGCCGTCCAGGATTCACTGCCGAATGTGTTCGCGCTGTTCTGGTCGTTCCGCTTCATGGTCGCGTTCGGCTTCTACTTTATCCTGTTGTTCGGCACTGCGTTCTACCTGTGCTCGTTGCGTCGGCAGATGCCGCGCTGGTTCCTGCGCGTGGCGTTGCTGTCATTGCCGTTGCCCTGGATCGCCGCAGAGCTGGGCTGGCTGGTGGCGGAATATGGCCGGCAGCCATGGGTCATCGAAGGGGTGTTGCCGACGTTCCTTGGCGTCAGCTCCATCGGGCTGAGCAATATCCTGATCTCGCTGGCCGGTTTCATGGTGCTGTACACGGTGCTGGCGGTGATCGAGATACGGTTGATGGTCAAATACATCCGCCAGGGGCCTGAAGAGGATTCCGCGGAAAAACCGGCCACGGCAGACAGACCGTCACCGGCTTTTGACAATATCCAGGCGTAAGGGAGGAGACAGCATGTTATTCGACTACGAAGTCCTGCGTCTGATCTGGTGGGCACTGCTGGGTGTGCTGCTGGTGGCCTTTGCCATTACCGATGGCTTCGATATGGGCGTGGCGGCATTGTTGCCGGCAGTGGCGCGCACCGATGGCCAGCGTCGGCAGGTGATCAATACCGTGGGCCCCGTCTGGGAAGGCAATCAGGTCTGGTTCATCCTGGGGGGCGGCGCCATTTTTGCTGCCTGGCCAGCCTTGTATGCGGTGAGCTTCTCCGGATTTTACCTGGCGATGTTCCTGATTCTTTCGGCCCTGATCATCCGCCCGGTGGCGTTCAAGTTCCGGTCCAAGCGCGAGGAGCCGGCCTGGCGTGCGCGCTGGGATGCGGCGCTGTGTTTTTCCGGCGTGGTGCCGGCACTGATTTTCGGTGTGGCGGTGGGCAATGTGTTGCAGGGGGTGCCGTTTCATTTCGACAGCAGCCTGCGGCCCTTCTATACCGGCTCGTTCTTTGGCCTGCTGAACCCGTTTGCACTGTTGTGCGGTGTGGTGTCGTTGTCGATGCTGGTGCTGCACGGTGCCACCTGGTTGCAGATCAAGGCCGACGGTGAGCCGGCTGCCCGGGCGCGGGCCTACGGCAAGCTCGCGGCCCTGGTGGTGATCGTGCTGTTTGCCATCGGCGGTATCTGGGTCAGCCAGATGGACGGTTACCGCATCATGACCGACATGAACCCGGAGGGGCCGAGCAATCCCCTGCGCAAGGAAGTGGTGCTGGAAGCGGGCAGGTGGCTGGCGAATTTCCGCGACTATCCGCTGTTGTGGCTGGTTCCGCTGGCGGGTTTTGCCGGCGCTTTGCTGGCGTTGCTTGGCCTGCAGACGCAACGCGGCGCATTGAGCTTTATCGGATCAAAACTGTCCGTGGCGGCAATCATTACCACCGTCGGCGCAGCGATGTTCCCGGTGATCCTGCCGAGCAGCACGCAGCCCGGCCATAGCCTGACCGTCTGGGACAGTTCTTCCAGTCACTACACGCTGGGCGTGATGCTGTTTTCCACGGCGCTGCTGTTGCCCATCGTGCTGCTGTACACCGCCTGGGTGTACAAGGTGCTGTGGGGCAAGGTCAGCGAACACGATGTCAGCAAGGACATGTACTGAGGAGGAAGCACCATGTGGTATTTCAGCTGGATTCTCGGTGTTGGCCTGGCCTGCACATTCGGTATTCTCAACGCGATGTGGTTCGAACTGAATGAAACCGACACGCGCCTGAGAAACGAAGACGACTCCCCGGAATGAGTGATTCGGCAGGCCCCGCCTGGGGGCCTGCCGATGACGGGGTTTATGGTTCGCGCATTTGCTCCAGACGCTCGCGGTTTGCGTCACGTTGTTCCTCGATGCGCTCACGGGTGGCCTCGCGCCGTTCCTCGGCGGCTTCACGATGCTGTTCTGCCCGTTCCTGTGCCGCCTCGTGCTGTTCCTCGGCCTTCTCGCGGGTCGCTTCGCGCCGCTTCTCGGCTTCTTCGCGCATTGCCTCGCGTTCCTTGCGTGCAGCCTCCATGCGGTCTTCCCGCTCCTGTTCTGCGCTTTCACGATGCTGTTCGGCCTGCTCGCGCATGGCTTCGGTACGCTGTTCCATCTGTTCACTGGCGGTCTGCTGGGCAAACCCGGCCGGGCTGGCCAGCAGCAGGGCAAGAGCGGAACTGGTAAGCAGTGTTTTCATGGTCAATCCTCCTGAATCGGACGTTCCCTGTCGCTCCCTGGTCATGAGTGGCCCGGGCTTCCTGCCCGCTGCCCGGCGACCTCCTTGGCAGCCGTTGTCCTTATGCTGCGCGGGAAGAGGGTGCGCGCAAGTAACAGAAGGTAAAACCGAAACACGATGCAAAAAAAGCAATAATCTTTTCCCGGCAAGTGAACGCTGGATAGCCTCTGGCGGTCCATCTGCGAGTGATCCACTGAAAGGAGTTCCGGAATCATGCGAAACAGAGTGTGCGGCATCACCCTGGCCATGCTGGCGATCATGGCCACCCCGGCGCTGGCGGCCCAGAAGCCGTTGTATGGCTGGATCGAGAACGCCTCCATCGAACCCTGGGGTGTCCAGGTCAAGGCCAAGCTGGACACCGGTGCATTGACCTCCTCCATGCACGCAGAAGATATAGAACGCTTCGACGATGACGGCGAGGACTGGGTGCGTTTTACCGTCGAGGTGGAGAACGAGGCCACAGGCGATGTAGTGTCGCGCGAATTCAGCCAGCCGGTATTTCGTGACATTCGTGTGCGTGGGGCGGGCGGGTCAGAGCGACGTCCGGTGGTGCTGATGAAGATCTGTATCGGTGACACGGTCTACGAAGAGCAGTTCAGCCTGGAAGACCGGAGCGACATGATCTATCCGCTGCTGATCGGCCGCCGTACCTTGCAACACCTGGGGCCGGTGGACGTGACCGGTACCTTCATGCACCGGTTGCGCTGCGATGACGATTCCGCCGTGATGGCCCACGACGATCAGCCAGATGATAAAGACATCGACGACTGAGCCGGTTGCCGCCAAAAAAAATTGGGCCGTAGGGTGGGTAGAGCC
>NZ_AQOR01000028.1 GCF_009846755.1 Alcanivorax sp. S71-1-4 | reverse complement strand
GGACAGGAAGACATGATCGTGGACGTGGCGCTGGACATGCGCAACGCCTGAAGCACAACACAACGGGAGAACACCATGCCGCTATTGCAGGTCACCCTGACCCACGGCCGCACACCGCAACAGATCGAATCACTGATCGCCAACCTGACCGACACGCTGGTGGACACACTCGGCGTGAAAAAGGAATCCGTGCGTGTCGTGATTCAGGAAGTGCCGAAAACCCACTGGGGCAGCGCCGGCGTTTCGCTTGCGAAACGTGACGGAGGTGCGCAATGAGCAGCGCGCAGAATCCTGAAATCGGCCTGCATATCCAGGCTGCCGGCATCGATACCAATTATCACGACCAGGGCCATGACACCGGCACACCGCTGTTGCTGCTGCACGGCTCCGGGCCGGGCGTGACCGCCTGGGCCAACTGGCGCCTGAACATTCCGGTGCTGGCCAGCGGGCGCCGCGTGGTCGCGCCGGACATGGTCGGCTTCGGCTATACCGAGCGCCCCGAAGGCATCGATTACAACCTGGATACCTGGGTCGGTCATGCCATCGGTTTTCTGGACGCGCTGGACATTCCGCAGGCGGATGTCGTCGGCAATTCCTACGGCGGTGCGCTGGCGCTGGCGCTGGCGATCCGTCATCCGGAGCGGGTACGTCGTCTGGTGCTGATGGGCGCGGCCGGTGTGCCGTTTACCCTGACAAAAGGGCTGGATCAGGTGTGGGGGTATACGCCCTCGGTCAGCAACATGCGTACGCTGATGGACACCTTTGCCTTCAACAAGGATCTGGTCAGCGACGAGCTGGCGGAGCTGCGCTATCGCGCCAGCGTACGCCCCGGCTACCAGGAATCGTTCGCGAAAATGTTTCCAGCCCCACGGCAACGCTGGGTCGATGCGCTGGCCAGCCGCGACGAGGATATCCAGGCCATCGACAAGGAGGCTCTGATCATCCACGGCCGCGAGGACACCATCGTGCCGCCGGCAACCTCCGAGAAACTGTTTTCCCTGTTGCCGCGTGCGCAATTGCATCTGTTCGGCCAGTGCGGGCACTGGACGCAGATCGAGCACGCGGCGCGATTCAACCTGCTGGTCAGCCACTTCCTGGACGAGTGACCAGCCCAACCCGTGAGCAGCCTGACGCAAGCGCAGTAACGAGGACATCGGCAATGACAACCCGCATCCCCACCGGTCGCGACTACAACGCACTGGTACAGGAAGACCGCGTCCATAGCGCGATCTTCACCGACGAACAGATTTTCCAGGATGAGATGGAACGTATCTTCCACAGCACCTGGCTGTTTGCCCTGCACGAAAGCGAGATTCCCAACGCCGGGGATTTCAAACGCCTGCAGATTGGCCGTTATCCGGTCATCGCCACGCGCGACGAGCAGGGCGAGATCCATCTGCTGATCAATCGCTGCCGCCACCGTGGCGCGCAAGTGTGTGAATCCAGCCATGGCAACACGCGTCGTTTCCAGTGCTGGTATCACGGCTGGACCTATGACACCCGGGGCGATCTGGTCGGCCTGACCGGCCCGGAAGCCTACGACAAGGATTTCCAGTGTGAGGCGCACGGCCTGACCCGGTTGCCGCGCGTGGAAAGTTATCGTGGTTTTGTTTTCGCCAGCGTGGCCAGGGAAGGCATATCGCTGTCGGAATACCTCGGCCCGACCAAACCCTATATCGACATCATGGTCGATGCCTCGCCCACTGGCGAGCTGCAGGTCAAGCCGGGCGTGGTGAACCGCACCCGCTACCGGGGCAACTGGAAGCAGGTGGGCATGGACGGCTATCACCCGCATTACGTGCATATGTCCGTGTTCAAGATTTTCAGCAAGCGCGAAAGCACCACCGGCTCCGCCGTCGGCGCTCTGCACCTGGAAGACCCGTTCGCGGATACTTCGAAAAGCCGCACACGAGGTTTCCCGAATGGCCATGCCTGCCTGGATTTTCGCGAGCAGCGCCGCCCCCACGCGGACGCCTCTATCGAGGAACTGCGGCGCACGGAAGAAGGCGCACGCTACGTTGATGACATGGTCGGCGCCTACGGCGAAGAACGTGCCCACGACCTGATTGCCTGGCACGGCGACCCGCACCTGGGCCTGTTCCCCAACCTGCAACTGATTCACGACCATGTGCGCGTGGTGATCCCGATCAGCCCCGGCGAAACCGAAGTCCTGATGTACCCGGTGTTCCTGAAAGGCGTCGGCCAGTCGATCAACGAGAAACGCCTGCGCGCCCACGAGGCGTTCTATGGCCCGGCGGCGGCCGGCTCACCGGATGATGCAGAAATTTTCGAGCGTACCCAGCGCGGCCTGCTCGCCGACGCCGATCCCTGGGTGCAGCTTGGTCGTGGCATCCAGCGCGAAGAAGTGGATGAAGACGGATCGGTGGCAGCCTGTATCAGCGATGAGATCACGCAGCGCGCACAGATGCAGGAATGGAAAAAACTGATGACCCGGGGCTGATGCCACGGCGTTTTGGGAGAACACCTGAATGGCTCAACAGATCGTCAAGGCAATGCCGGAAGTGATTCACCACGGCATCGTCGATACGCACACACAACAACGGCTGGAGCGCTTCCTGGCACTGGAAGCCGCACTGATGGATGCGCACGAGTACGACCGCTGGATCACCCTGTGGGATAGCGATGAAGTGCTGTACTGGGTGCCCTGCAACAGTGATGAACAGGACCCGGCGACCGGCATTGCCATTATTTATGACAACCGCGCCCGGTTGCTGGAGCGCGTCATGCGGCTGAAAGACAAGACAGCCCATGCCTACCGGCCGCTGGCCAGGCTGGTGCGCAGTATCAGCGGTGTGGTGCCGCTGTCAGTGAACGGCAATGAACTGGAAGTGGCGGCGAGTTTCGTGCTCGGCGAAACCCGCGTCGGCGTGCAGAACATCTGGCTGGGAAAGACCCACTATCATCTGATCGACAGCGCCGACGGTTACCGCATCCGCAGCAAGAAAGTGATGCTGCTGAACAACGACGACGCCATGCCAAACCTGACTTTTCTGGTGTAAGCCAGCGACGTGCAACGCAGGAACAGCGGGCGCCAGACGCCAGGCGCCCGCTTCAGAAGGAGCTGTCCGCACCGCGATTACCCACGCAGTGCGGATCGACGACGGGCCGGAGTGCCCGCGGCAAGACAACTATTTCTACAAGAAACGACAGACACGGAGAAACATCATGCTGAACGCGCTACAGCGGCCTTGCCGCCTCATTGTGACTGCCCTTCTCGGAGGGATACTGACCTGCCTCGCCCCGTTCATTCATGCGGCCGACGTGAATGACAGCCCCGTCAACGTGACCATCGCCGGCTATTCCTCCGGCGGCCAGGTGACGGTCTTCGGCGAAGGCGTGATCGACGCCGTGCGCCGCGCCTACCCCAACTCCAGCATCATCTATGAACCGGGCAACCCGGCCGGCGGCCTTGAGCATCTGCGTACCGGACGCCGACCGTTCGCGCTGGAAAGCATTATTGAACCGCGCATGGCCTATGCCGGTCGCGCACCATTCCGCGCCCCTTACCCCGAAGGCAGCATCACAGGGGTGCTCAATGGCGCACCGGACGTGTTCGCGCTGAAAGTATACGCGCGACGCGCCTTCCTTGAAGAACATGGCGTAGAAACCTTTGACGACCTGATCAAAAAACAGGTCCCGATGCGTGTTTCCGTCAACCAGCCGGGCAACCTCTGGGCACGCGAACATGTGCGCGCACTGCTGGCCTATTACGACAAGACGATGGAGGACATTGAGCGCTGGGGCGGCCGTCTGGTGCCGCAACCCACTGGTGCCTCCAACGACCTGATGCGTGATGGCCGCCTGGACGTGATCATCACCGGCGGCGCCACACCGTCCGGCTCGATCGTCGAACTCGGCAGCGTGCAGGACATCGCCTTTGTACCCCTTTCGAAAGAACTGGCCGAATACGTCGCCGAAGAACTGGGCATCAAGACCGGCGTGATTCCCGGCGGCAGCTACAGCTTCCAGCAGGAAGACCTGATCGTGCCGTTCACCAGCTTCATCATTGTGGCCGGGCCGGAAGCCACTTTCGACGATGCCTACAAGCTGGCCAAAGCCATGTACGAGCAAATGGAGCGCTATCGTTCGCTGCATCCGGCGCTGTCGCTGGCCAGCCGCGAGCGCCTGCCGGACATGGGCAGCCTGGCACTGCATCCGGGTGCCGAGGCCTTTTACCGGGAAATCGGGCTGATCAAGTAAGCCGCGCCGGCCGCCACCGGCCAGCGCCGCCTTTTTTTAGCCTGACCAGATACGAAGATGAATTCTCACTATTTAAGAATGACAAAGGGAACCGAGATGAACAGACTCTCAATGGACTCATTGCGCGCACGCCGCGCACCGCTGTCTCTGCTGCTGCTTGGCGGCCTGCTCGCCGCCGGCACACAACCGGCGCAGGCACAGAGCAATGAGGAGCTGGCCGAACGTATTCGCCAGCTGGAAGAACGCCTGGAAAACAGCAACAAGGGCAATGTCAGTGCGCAGCAACGCGGCGGCCGTATCCAGTTCAACAGCGATGACGGCAACTTCACCGCGCGCGTCGGCGGCCGCATGCTGCTCGATACCGCCTGGTACGACGAAGACATCTCGCCCATGGGCGGTGGCACCAAGTTCCGCCAGGCGCGCCTGGAAGCCAGCGGCACGCTCTATAAACACTGGTCCTATGTGTTCCAGTACGACTTCACCGGCAGCGCCGAAGACGGCATCAAGGATGCCTACCTGCGCTACAACAATCTGGACGTGGCCGGCACGCCGGTGCTGGTCAGCCTGGGCAACCAGTTCCTGCCGTTCGGTTTTCTCGGCCAGCAGAGCCCGAAGTACACCATGTTCATGGAGCAGCCGAACCCGAGCCTGATGCTCGGCGCCGGCGAACGCCGCCTGAGCCTGCGCGCGGATGTGCTGGGTGACGGCTGGCGCTGGAGCACCGCAGTGGCCCGCGCGCCGCTGGGCAGCCGTGCCACCGACAACAACCTGGATGATCCGGTGGATATCGCCACCCAGGTGACCTATTCGCCGATCCGTGAAAAGGGCCACGTGCTGATGCTTGGCGCCTCGTTTCGCGAGCAGTCCTCGAAAGGATCGGACAGCCATCGCCTGCGCACGCGCCCGCAAACACACTTGAGCTCGTTCCGCCCGGTGGACACCGGCGCCTTTATCTCCGACGGCTTCTCCGCCGTTGGCGCACAGGCCATGTACCAGCGCGGCCGCTTCGAACTGGAAACGGAGTACTTCCAGCAGGACTACGACGCGATCCAGGGTGGCGCCGCTGATGGTGAAAAGCCGGAGTTCACTGGCGGTTTTGTCAATGTGGGTGTGTTCCTGACTGGCGAATCCCGTGCCTACGATCCACGGCTGAATGTGTTCGGCCCACCCACTCCCGCACGCCCGTTGAGCCAGGGCGGCGCCGGTGCCTGGCAACTGGTGGCCAACTACAGCACGCTGGAATTGAGTGACCAGAGTATTACTGGCGGTCAGATCGACATGGCCGCGCTCGGCATCAACTGGTATCCGGAACAGCGGCTGCGCTTCACGCTGGAATACGGCAGCGTGCTGAACGTCGATGGCGGTCCCAACGACGGCGACGAGCCGTCCTTCGTCCAGGCCCGTGCGCAGGTGGAATGGTAACCCCCTGACCGGTCGTGACACCGGAGCGGGCCGCTGACGTGGCCGGCCCGCTCTCCTGACCGCGCAGGCCACGGCACAACCGGGGCCTGCCCGTAACTGCCACCCAACAGGTGTGTTATGTACTACATCAAACGTGCATTCTGGTTGCTGTTCCAGATGGGCAACAAAGTGCCCATGAACCGCTACAAGTATATTTTCTTCGCCTGCCTGGCAGTGCCACTGACCCTGTTCGAGATCTGGTACGCGCTGGCTGGCGAATTCGGTCGCCTGGAGCTGGCGATCGTGTTCATCGTGCCGATGTATGTGATCGCCTTTCTGGCATTCAGCTATGCACCGGACGTACACCGCAGTACGCCGGTGGATTATCTGCTTTCCGCGCTGGCCCTGGCGGGCGGGCTTTATCTGATTTCCCAGATGGGTCGCTATCACGAATGGATCAGCGGCCTGAGTTTTTTCGAAACCACCGACCTGCTGGTGGCGGGCCTCTATCTGCTGTTGACGCTGGAACTGCTGCGCCGATGTGTCGGGCCAGGCATCTCGGTGGTGGTCTGGACGGTGATCGCCTATTGCCTGTTCGGCGATCACCTGCCCGGCTTTTTCGGCCACCGCGGGCTGGAATGGGATTACCTGCTTGAGGGTCTGATGGTATCGCCCCATGACGGCGGCCTGTTCTCGGCGCCGGTGCAGGTCGCGGCGGTGTACGCTTTCCTGTTCGTCACCTTCGGCAAGTTCCTGGAGAAAAGCGGCGGCGGCAACTTCTTCTTCAACTTGTCCGCGCTGCTGGCCGGGCGTCGTGTCGGCGGCTCGGCCAAAGTGGCGGTGACCTCCAGCGGTCTGTTCGGGATGATCTCCGGCAGCCCGGCAGCGGATGTGATGACCACCGGTTCCATCACCATTCCGATGATGAAACGCGCCGGCTACGGCGGCCGCTATGCCGCCGCCGTGGAAGCGGTGGCCTCTACCGGTGGCGCGCTGCTGCCACCGGTCATGGGCGCGGTGGTGTTCCTGATGGTGGAATTCACCGGCATTGCCTACAGCGACATTCTGCTGTCGATCCTGGCGTCCGCCCTGCTCTACTACCTCGGCATCTACATCCAGGTGCACAATTATTCCAGCCGGCACAAAGTCGGACAGATCGACAGCGAACTGGTGCCCTCCTTCTGGGCGGTGGTCCGCACCGGCTGGGTCTTCATCCTGCCGCTGGCGCTGCTGGTCTACTACATGCTCAATGGCCATACGCCCGCGCTGGCCGCCAGCACCTCTTTACTGACTGTGATCGTGGCGAGCTGGCTGATCAAAGGACAACGCATCACGCCAAAACGCTTTATTGAAGGCTGTGTGGAAGTCTGCACCGCCCTGGCGCCACTGATCGCCGCCGTGGCCGGTGCCGGCATCCTGATGCTCGGACTGAATCTCACCGGCCTCGCATCAAAACTCTCGGCACTGATCTTCAGCGTCGCCGAAGCACATCTGCTGCTGGCACTGATGCTGGCTACCGTCGTCACCATCATCTGCGGCATGGGGATGCCCGTGGTGGCAGTCTATTCGCTGGTCGCGGTGATGGTCGCCCCCGCACTGGTGGATGCCGGCCTGACCGTGCTGCAGGCCCACCTGTTTCTGATTTTCTACGCCGTGGCGTCTTACATCACCCCGCCGGTGGCGGTGTCCGCCTACGTGGCCAGCACCATCGCCGATGAACGCCCGATGGCGGTATCACTGACCGCCGCACGCATCGGCATGGTGGTGTTCGCGCTGCCGTACGCGTTCATCTACCACCCGGGGCTGTTGCTGATCGGTGAGTGGCAGCAGATCGTCATGGATATCTCGCTTGCCACCGCGTCGGTGATGATCCTCGCCTGCACGTCCGAAGGCTGGTACCACGGCCAGCTGTCCAGGACGGTACGCGTGGCGCTGGTGAGTGCGGTCTTGCTGGCATTCTCGCCGTGGACCGCAGCCGGGATCACAGCGCTGGTGCTTGCCGGTGGCTACCTGATCAGCCGTCGCCTGCGCAGCACCCCACGCTACACGGCTTTGAAACAACATGCTGCCCACAGCAAACAGTGACCCCTTGAGTTGATCGGGAGATTCATCATGATTCCGCTGCATGACATCAGTTATCTCCGCCTGGGTTGCCGGGACCTGGATGAAATGGTGCAGTTCGGCACCCGCATCCTCGGCCTGGAGTTGCGCGAACGCACCGCCACCCACGCGTATTTGCGCGGGGACAACAGCGCGTTCAACCTATGTTACATCCAGGGCGATGCCGGCTACGACGCCTCGGCGTTCGAGCTCAGCGAATACGCGCAGCTGCGTCAGGCCGCCGAGGAACTCCAGGCTCTCGGCATCGCGGTGCAATGGGGTGACGAGGCAGCCTGCGCTGAACGGCACGTGGACGCCTTCTTTGAGTTTGTCGACCCGAACGAAAACCGCATTGAGCTGGTGTACCGTCCGCACGTGACGGGCGTGCGCTACTTCCCCTGCCGCGATGCAGGTATCACCGAGTTCGGGCATTTTGGCCTGCACAGCCGCGACATCGAACGCGACCTCGCGTTCTGGACACAGACCATGAGCGCGCGCGTCAGCGACCGTATCGGCGATGGCGCCCTGCTGCGCATTGATCCGGTGCACCACAAGATCGCGCTGTTTTCTTCCGACAAGACCGGCGTGCAGCACGTCAACTTCCAGGTGGAAAGCATCGACGACGTGATGCGCTCCTGGTACTTCCTGCAGGAACAGGGGGTGCCGATCGTATTTGGCCCCGGCCGCCACCCCACATCCACCGCGATCTTTATCTACTTCCTCGGCCCGGACAAACGGGTCTATGAGTACTCCTCAGGCGTCAAGCGCATCACCGATGAAGCAGAGTATGTGCCACGGCATTTCGAGATGAAGCCCACCTCGTTCTGCATGTGGGGCGCGCGCCCGAACGTGAAGGAATTCAGCGAGTAATTGACGGGCACAGTCCGTCCCGACAGGAGAACATTGCATGAGCGAACACGGCTGCAAACGCTTTATCGGCAAAGTGGCAGTGATTACCGGCGCAGGCCAGGGCATCGGCCTGGCCACCGCCTGGCGGCTGGCGCGCGAGGGCGCCAATGTCGTGCTGGCCGACAAGGCCGCCGGCCCGGCGCAGGCCGCCGCCGACGCACTGCGTGCGGAAGGCTATCAGGCCGTCACGGCCATCGCCGACCTGGCCACCTTTGACGGCGCGCAGGACACGATGGCCCGCGCGCAGGAGGCTTTCGGCAAGATTGATGTACTGGTCAACAACGTTGGCGGCACCATCTGGAAAAAGCCGTTCTGGCATTACAGCGAAGACGAAATCCGGGCAGAAGTGGACCGCTCTTTCTGGCCGCCGCTGTGGTGCTGTCGCGCCGTCATCCCGCACATGCAACGTGGCGGCAGCATCGTCAATGTCGGCTCCAACGCGACCATGGGCATTTTCCGCATCCCCTATTCCGCCTCCAAGGGCGGCGTGGTGGGCCTGACCACTGCTCTCGCGGTCGAACTGGCACACCTGAATATCCGCGTCAACTGCGTGGCCCCGGGCAACACGGCAGTGAAAGAACGGCCAACACCGCGCCTGGAACGCCCGCTGGATGAACAGGAACAGCGCTGGAACAAGTACTTCTATGACTACGTCACCCGCGAAGGCCTGTTCGACCACCCGGCCACGGTAGAACAACAGGCCGCCGTGATCGCCTTCCTGGCCTCGGACGACGCTTCCTACGTCACCGGTGAAGTGATCGACACGGGGAAACGCGGCATGCGCCTTGACGGGGACATGGCGTGATGGCCTGTCTCGTCGGAGGTTCGGCACGATGATGCCCGCACTGTTTCCGGTCGTCATCGCGCTGCTGTCCGCGCTGATGTTTGCGCTGACGTTCGTGTGTGTGCGTGTCGGCGTAAAAACAGCCAGCACCACGACGGCACTGTGGGTCACCTTGTCGGTGAACGTGGTGTTCCTGTGGCTGATCAGCCTGGCGATGTACGGGCCGCAGTTCGGTGACTGGTGGCAATGGCGCTACTTTTTCCTGTCCGGCATGTTCGCGCCATTGCTGGGCCGCATGTTCCAGTTCCACGGCATGACCTACCTGGGCGCCAACATCACCACGCCGCTGACACTGACGCACCCGGTGGTGTCGGTCCTGCTGGCGATCCTGTTTCTCGGCGAGCATCTGTCCTGGCTCGGCATGGCTGGCGCCCTGCTGGTAGTGGTCGGCAGCGTGATCGTGGGTTCCGAAGGCGGGCAGCAGGGTACACGCAGCCTGGCGCAGGTACCGCGCACTTACCTCCTGCTGCCGCTGGCAGCCTCGCTGTGCTATGGCATTTCGGTGGTGTTCCGCAAGATGGGCATCGACCTCGGCACGGATGCCATCACTGCAGCAGCAGTCACCTGCTTTTCGTCCTGGCTGTTCGCCAGCCTGTACGTGCTGGCCACCGGCAAGGCGGGCGAGATTCGTTGCAGCCGCCGGGAATTTTTCTTCTTTGTTCTGGCCGGTGTGTTTTCCGGGCTGGGACCAATGCTGCTTTACCTGTCCCTGCAACGCGAAGCGCTGGTGGTGATTGCACCGATTGCCGCCACCACGCCGCTGTTTGTGTTGCTGGTGTCCTGGCTGTTTCTGCGTGCCGATGAACTGTTCACCCCAAAAGTCATCACCGGCACGGTCGCTACCGTGGCCGGTGTGGTGCTGGTGAGCGCCTACGGAATCGCCTGAACTGCCCCTAACACGGAGAGAAGACTCATGAACGCCGTCATTGATTTCGCCCGCTTCTATGTGTGCGAGGCCAGCGAACTGGCCAACAACCATATTCGCCAGATCAAGCCACCGGGCCATGATCCGGTAGCCCTGTATCGGGTCGACGATGCGTTTTATGCCACCGACGATACCTGCTCCCACGGTCAGGCACTGCTGTCAGAAGGCGAAGTGGACGAGGATTTCGTGGTCGAGTGCCCCTGGCACGGAGGCACCTTCGACATCCGGACCGGCGAGGCATTGTCGTTTCCCTGTGTGCTGCCGGTGCGCAGCTATCCCGTGCAGGTGGAAGACGGCAAGGTCTACATCAACCTGCGCGCCGGCCGCGCGAAGGAGTAATCATGCCGACAGTTCATCTGCACAATACCGACATCCGTTTCGAACAGGGCGAGACGCACGACACGCTGCTGCGGGCCGGGCTGAGCCAGGGCATCGGCCTGCCGTACGAGTGCAACTCCGGTGGTTGCGGCAGTTGCAAATTCGAGTTGCTGGACGGCGAGATCGAGGAACTCTGGCCCGATGCGCCGGCGCTGACACCGCGCGACATCAAGAAAGGCCGCAAGCTGGCCTGCCAGTGCCGCGCGCTCGGCGACATCACCATTCGCATGCCGAACGATGCGCAGTTCGTACCGCTGTACCGGCCACGACGCCAGCACGCCACGCTTGTGGCGCGCCGCGATGTCACTGCGGATATCATCGAATTCCGTTTCCACACCGACGCGCCGGCGCATTTTTTACCGGGGCAGTACGCCATGCTCACGTTGAACGGTGCTCGCGCACCACGTGCCTATTCAATGAGCAATCTCGGTAACGACGACGGCATCTGGGATTTCTGGATCCGGCGCAAGCCGGGCGGTGAAGTGAGTGAAGCGCTGTTTGCCTCCCTGCATCCCGGCGACAGCCTGCTGCTGGACGGGCCCTATGGCCTCGCGCACCTGCAACCGGCGTCGCCGCGCGATGTGCTGTGCATTGCCGGCGGGTCCGGTATTTCGCCCGTGCTGTCGATCGCCCGGGGGCTGCTCAGCGACCCGACGCTGGCGCAGCGCCGGCTGCATTTCTTTTTCGGTGCACGCACGCCCGCAGACATCTGCGGTCTGGCGGAACTGCAAAGCCTGCCCGGTTTCAGTGAGCGCGCCGGGTTTCATGTCGCCGTCTCCGAACCGGGCGCCAGCGATAGCTGGCACGGCGCCACCGGCTTTATCCATGAACTGGTGTCGCACACACTCGGGGACAGGCTGGCCACGCTGGAATGCTACCTGGCCGGCCCGCCGCCGATGGTGCAAGCGACCACGCGCATGCTGTTGCTGGATCACCAGGTACCGCAACAACAGGTACACTTTGACCGATTCTTCTGAGCGACGGGACACGCCATGACGCCAGAGCAACTGCACCACCGTCTGAGCACCCTCGGCGGCACCGCCAGTGCGAGCGCCCCGCCGGGACCATTTCCCGCCCCGGGCGAAGACCGCGTGGCGGCGGTGCTGATCGCATTGCTGGCCACCGAGCCGGACTGCCCGGTGATCCTGACCCGACGCAGCGCCGACATGCGTCATCATGCCGGCGAAATCTCCTTGCCCGGTGGCCTGCTGGAACCGGAAGACAATACCGACGTGGTGCGCGCCGCGCTGCGCGAAGCGGACGAAGAACTCGGCCTCTCGCCCAGCGCCGTGCGGGTCCACACCGTGCTGCCGGCGCTGCGCAACAGCAGCGGCGTGCGCGTCTATCCGGTACTCGGCACGCTGACACAGCGGCCCGTCTGGCGGCTGCAACCAGCGGAGGTCAGCGAGGTTCTGGAAGTCCCGTTGTCATTTTTTCTGACAGAGCAGCATTACCTGCCACGTCATCGTTACTATCGCGGCGAGTTACGCGACACACTGGTGATGGACTATGGCGGCCATGCCATCTGGGGCCTGACCGCACGTATCATGCGCGAACTGCGGCAGGCCTTGCAGCCTGCCTGAGCTGTCCGCCCCGCTGGCCGCGTATTACACTGGCCGGCCCGTGACCACTGGCAAGGGACTTCCATGGCAACCCCCGTCAACGCCTCCGTGACCAAGGCATTCCGTATTCTCAATGCGTTCACGTATGCCGGCGAAAAACTGACACTGGCGCAGCTCACTGCGCGGCTGGATATCAACGTTGCCACCCTGCACCGCTTTCTGCTCACGCTGCAACAGGTCGGCGCGGTGGTGCGCACCCCGGACGGCGCCTTTGAACTGGGCCTGCTGCTGGCCGATCTCGGCGGCCGCGTATCCATCAGCGATGCCATGCACAGCCTTGCCCAGCCCCATGTCGAGGCACTGGCACAACAGTTCGGCGAAACCATCCATGCCGCCATTCTGGACAATGACATGGTGTGTTACGTGGCCAAGGGAGAAGGCTCGCGCAGCCTGACAGTGATCACCCACATCGGCAAACGGCTGCCAGCCTACTGCACCGGGCTGGGCAAGGCGCTGCTGTCGCAACTGGACGACACCTCGCTGGAAGGCTGCATCCGCCAGCAGAGCTTCCAGCGCTTTACCGACAAGACCACCGTCTCGGCGGACGCCCTGCGCCACGAGTTGCGGCTGATCCGCCGGCGCGGCTATGCGGTCGATGACGAGGAGGTGGAAACCGGCCTGCGCTGTGTCGCAGTGGCCGTACCAGGCGTGCGACCAGTGCGGCTGGCCATTTCGTTGTCAGCGCCGACCACGCGCCTGAACCCGGGCAAAATCCGCGAAGTGGCGCGCGCGTTGCAGCAGCATGCACAGGAGATTGAAGCGAAGCTGGCGAAAGCGCCCTGAAGGAAACACCGAAGCTTGACAGCACGCAGCCACTGTCTGAGAATTCGCGCTCCCGAAATGGCTACGTAGCTCAGTTGGTTAGAGCACAGCACTCATAATGCTGGGGTCGGTGGTTCAAGTCCACCCGTAGCCACCAAATATCAAGGGCTTAGGCGCGTTCGCCTAGGCCCTTTTTGTTTTGTTGGTTGACCCAACGTTGCCCCAACCCTGACTCGGGGCCAGCGGATTGAGCGATATCGCACTTCTCAGGTGGTCGGGCGACTGGCCAGAGAACCCCTGAAGGACTCCCCGGTGATTCTGCGGGCGCTACAGCATGCAGTAGCAAGGCGCGGCTACTGAGTGCCAATGAATGGGTAGATTGAACAGGCACATATATGCCTGGCACTTACGAGGACAACGGAACTGGTCCGTCATGAGAAGCCCACTTCCTTCTGGTGCCGAACAGCAAGAATGATCACAGCATCATCTGCAATGCAGTATCGGACAACGTAGCCACTATCGCCAAAGTCGATGAGCCACTCCCGGTATTGCTCCGGGAGGTCTTCCACCAGCAGACCCATTTGCGGATGCGCACTCAACACCTGCACCCCCTGCCGGATTGCTTCACCGGCCCGGCGGGCAGCGTCGACGTTCTTGGGGCGCAGGAAATCACGGAGCCGCTGCAAATCCCGGAGCGCGGCCGGGGCAAATATCACTTGTGGCATACGGGCGCGGGCAACTCGTTTTCAGTTCCCCAACTCGCCAACCATTTATCGACTTCCTCTGCCGTGGCGTGCAGACCGGTGGCCTGAAATTCCTCCCACGCCTTGCTCGTGGTTCGCCTCAGCGCCTCGCGCTTTTCCTCTCGTTCAACGTACTGCTTGATAGCCTCCCGCATGATCCAGTGCGATGTGCGGCGCCGGGATTCAGCGAGGTGCTGCACACGGCCTTTGAGTTCGTCATCGAGCTTGATCGACGTCGCGGATGCCATGATCGCTCCTTTTGCTAAAAGGTAATACCTTTCGCGACTATAGTCAGTGCACGCCTCGCTGTCCATGATTCTGGACCCTGGACAACTGGCTATGAATCGGCAAATCGCGAACACCGTCCGGCTGGCTGAATGCGGCGAACTGATGAGCAGCCAGACCCGGCGCTGGGCGACGAAGCTGGCCATGGCGGCCGGCTTCTACGTCTGGGTGCCACTGGAAATGGGGGCATCACCCGCCACTCAATTGCATAGTTGACTCAAATTCGAGAGCCGCGCGAAAAGAAGGGGATCAATGCCGGGGTCGGTGGTTCAAATCCACCCGTAGCCACCATCTTCAACAGGCCCGGTCTTGCACGGGCCTGTTCGCTTGTACCCCCCTTGTTTTCCTCCACGCTGAACCCCATCCCCTCGGGATACATCCGCCGCATGCGCTGTCGGACAGGAAGAATCAACGCGGGAACCCCACCATGAAAAAGCTCGCCCTGAACAGCTTGCTGGCCATCACCACCATGGCCTGGCTCGGCCAGGCCGCCCCGACCGCTGCCGACAGCAAACGCGATGGCAGCCGCCGCGGCCATACGGAAGAAGTGCGCGTCGTCGCCACCGCTCAGCGCAATCGCTTCAGCGCCGGTGACCGCGCCGTGCTGCGCAACCATGTTCGTGAACTGGGTGCGCTGCCGCGCGCCAGTGTGGCGGTCAGCGCCGGGCAGACGCTGGGCTTTGATCTGCTGCGCAGCGCCCGGACGCTGCCCGGGCATGTCATCAGCCAGCTCTCGCCGATGGACGCCGACATCACCGTGCTGCTGATTCAGGACCATGTCGTACGTCTGCGACGCAGTGATCGCACCGTGCTCGACGTGATGCGGCCGGCCTGAGCGCGGCAACACAGCACGATCACGACCGGCCGCACAATTCTGACTTTTCCCCGGTAAAACAGACTGTTATCCGGAACATTACTGCGCGCATCATGTTCTCATCCTGCCTAGATATCCGGCAGCGAGGATGCCCCATGCAGACAAGGATGACGCCACCAACCTCCCTTCCTGAAGAACCCCGCCACGCCGGCCCGAGCGGGCGCCGGCACAGCCAGCTACGCCGCTGTACGCTGGAAGACGGCCTGCGTCTGCTGCATTTCAGTCATTCGGATCGTCGCAATCTCGGACTCTATCTGCGCGACCAGTACCGCACCCCGGCCTGGTTGTCCCGGCTGGCCCTGCGCCGCGCGGTGCCGCTGTCGGTGCTCAAGCGGGCGCGCCCGGTGCCGGCACGGCTGGCGCTCGCGCTGGCCCCCACACCGCAGGGAACGCGGGACCTATATATAGAAGGCTGTATTCTGAGGATTGTCGCCGGCAGTCAGGCCCTGGTGGATGTCCTGACGCCCCGGGCCTGCCGCTGACGGCGCGCCCGGCCGAAAGTCAGCAGGCGCTCACTTGCCCTTGGGGCCCGGGCTGAATGGCAGGGGAAACGAGTGAATGTTGCCGCCAGGGCCGGCCTCGACGATCTTGCCGATGCCTTCTTTCTCCACTTCGTCGATGCGGATGATGGCGTGCATGGGAATGAAGGAACGCTGCACCCCGGCAAATTCGTTCTTCAGGCGCTCTTCGGACGGGTCCACCACCATCTGCGCACGCTCGCCAAACAGGAACTCCTCTACCTCGATAAACCCGTACAGGTCGCTCTGGTAGATGTTGCTGGCGTACAGCTCGTAGATCTGCCCCTGGTTGAGGAAGATCACCTTGTAGATCTGGCGTGGCTTGGACATCGTGGGCGCGGGCACCGAAAAAAGGGCGGCAAGCATAGCACATTCCGGCCTGAATACATGCCCGCCCTGATGCCACCACGCCAGTGGCTGCCACCTTCGAAGGGCCCCGAAAGTATCACCCGCAAGCGCCGGAAAACCCTGCGTTTTGGCTGGACTTTACCCCCCCGAGTGACTAGAGTTAGCGCCCACAATGCAACGTGGGGCAATTTGCCGCACCCCGGAAAGTGCTACCACTGTCACCTGCAACCCAGGTGCCTGTTTTGGCTGCACTTTTGGCCAACCGAGGTGACAGTGATCATCCCCTGATCATGTTCCCGCCGGCGGGTGTGACAACCCGGCAAAGGCCCCTCGTCCGCATCATCCTGAACCGCTTTCCAGGTGCCGCATTGGCGGCGATGAGATGCGTCTGCCCGCCCAGGCAGCCGCTGGGGAAAACAGGGAGCAAACGCATGCAGTCAACACTGTTCCACCGTGCAGCCGCTCTGCTCACGACACTGATGCTCAGTGGCGTGGCGGCAGCTGACTGGACCCAGAGATCCGCAGAGAACATGCGGCCCGGGGTCACCGCCCTCAGTCAGGAAGTCTACAGCCTGCACATGATCATCCTGTGGATCTGTACCGCTATCGGCCTGCTGGTGTTCGGCCTGATCATGTGGTCGGTCTTCGCGCACCGCAAATCGAAAAACCCTGTCCCCGCCAAGTTCCACGAGAACGTCGTCCTTGAAGTGGTCTGGACCATCATTCCCTTCTTCATTCTGATCGGCATGGCCATTCCGGCCACCCGCGTGCTGATCAAGATGGATGACTCTTCTGAAGCGGCACTGACCGTGAAGGTCACCGGCTCGCAGTGGAAGTGGCACTATGAATACCTGGCCTATGAGGATGACAACAACATCCACGTCGGCTTCTTCTCCAACCTGGCCACCAAGCCGGAAATCTGGGAGCGTCCGGTCCTCAGCGGCGGTCTGTTCCCGATCGGCACGGCCCAGGAGCGTGTCGGCGCCGAGCGTGAGCCGCTCTCCACCGACAACGAAAACACCTTCAACTATATGCTGGAAGTGGATAACAAGCTGATCCTGCCGGCCGGCCAGAAAGTACGTTTTCTGGTCACCGCGGACGACGTGATCCACTCCTTCTGGGTGCCGGATTTCAGCGTCAAGAAAGACGCCATCCCCGGTTTCGTGAACGAAACCTGGGCTGAAATCCCGGAAGACGCCACCGGCCTCTATCGCGGCCAGTGCGCCGAGCTGTGCGGCCGCCTGCACGCCTTCATGCCGATCGTGGTGGAAGTGCTGCCCCAGGAAGAATTTGCCGCCTGGCTGGATGAGCAGAAAGAAGCTGCCGCCAGCGGTCCGGACATGACCCCGTTCGCCAACATGGAAGCCGCCATGGAAATGGGCCAGGGCATCTATCAGCGCGCCTGCGCCATGTGTCACGGCGCTGAAGGCCAGGGCGGCATCGGCCTGAGCTTCCAGGGCTCCGACCTGATGAACAACCCGGATCGTCGCCAGGAAAACATCGATATCCTGATCAACGGCCGTGGCGCCATGCCATCGTTCCGCGCCCAGTTGTCACCGAAGGAAATCGCCGCGGTCATCACCTACCAGCGCCATTCTTTCGGTAACAGCGGTGGTGACCTGATTCAACCCGAAGACGTAGCGAAGTAAGGGAGGGGAGCACACATGGCAGACCATCACGAGCACCACGCCCCGACCGGGTTGAAACGCTGGCTGTTCAGCACTAACCACAAGGACATCGGTTCCCTGTACCTGTGGTTCAGCTTCATCATGTTCCTGATCGGTGGCCTGCTGGCCATGGTGATCCGGACCGAACTGCTGTACCCGGGCATGCAGGTTGTCGACCCTGACTTCTTCAACCAGATGACCACCACTCACGGCCTGATCATGGTGTTCGGCGCCGTGATGCCGGCCTTCGTGGGCCTGGCCAACTGGATGATTCCGCTGATGATCGGCGCGCCGGACATGGCGCTGCCACGGATGAACAACTGGTCGTTCTGGATTCTGCCAGCCGCGTTCGCCATCCTGGTCAGCTCCGTATTGATGAGCGCCTTTGGCCCCGGCCATCCGCAGGCACCGAACTTTGGCTGGACCTTCTACGCCCCGCTGTCGACCACCTACGGCCCGGCGTCCACCGACTTCTTCATTCTGTCCGTTCACATGATGGGTATTTCTTCCATCATGGGTGCCATCAACGTGATCGTGACCGTGCTGAACATGCGCGCACCGGGCATGACCATGATGAAGATGCCGCTGTTCGTCTGGACCTGGCTGATCACCGCGTTCCTGCTGATCGCCGTAATGCCGGTACTGGCCGGTGCGGTCACCATGATGCTGACCGACCGCCATTTCGGCACCAGCTTCTTCAATGCCGCCGGCGGCGGTGACCCGGTACTGTTCCAGCACATCTTCTGGTTCTTCGGTCACCCCGAGGTGTACATCATGATCCTGCCGGCGTTCGGCGTGGTCTCCGCGATCATCCCGACGTTCGCCCGCAAGCCGCTGTTCGGTTACGCCTCAATGGTGTACGCGACCGGCTCCATTGCCTTGCTGTCATTCGTGGTTTGGGCTCACCATATGTTCGCGGTGGGCATGCCGCTGGCCGGCATGCTGTTCTTCATGTACATGACCATGCTGATCTCGGTCCCGACAGGCGTGAAAGTGTTCAACTGGGTGGCCACCATGTGGCGCGGCTCGCTGACGTTTGAACTGCCAATGAAGTGGGCCATTGCGTTCGTGATCCTGTTCACCATCGGCGGCCTGTCCGGCCTGATGCTGGCGATCACCCCGGCCGACATCCAGTATCACGACTCCTACTTCGTGGTGGCGCATTTCCACTACGTGCTGGTGTCCGGTGCGATCTTCTCCATGTTCGCCGCCGTGTACTACTGGCTGCCGAAGTGGACCGGCGTGATGTACGACAAATTCTGGGGTGAAGTCCATTTCTGGAGCTCGCTGCTGTCGGTCAACCTGCTGTTCTTCCCGATGCACTTTGTTGGCCTGGCCGGCATGCCGCGCCGTTACGCTGACTACGCGCTGCAGTTCGCCGACTACAACTTCTGGATCAGCATTGGTGGTTTCTGGTTCGGTATTTCCCAGCTGTTCCTGCTGTGGGTACTGATCAAGGCCTGCTTCCTGAAGAAAGGCGAGAAGGCGACGGCGGAAGTGTGGGAAAATCCGGAAGGTCTGGAATGGACGGTACCGTCTCCGGCCCCGTTCCACACCTTCGATACACCGCCGGTTGTGAAGTAACGTTGCACCCGTTTTTGTAAAGAGGAGGGCACCATGAGCGAGAATCTTGACCAGCGAAACCGCAGGATCATCAAGAAACTGGTGCTGACCGTGGCCGGCATGTTCGTGTTCGCGTTCGCCATGGTGCCCTTGTACAACGTGTTGTGTGACATTACCGGCCTGAATGGCAAGACCAACAGCGCTGCCATTACCCACGTGCCGGAAGGAATGGAAGCGGACGAGGATCGTTCGGTGCTGGTGCAGTTCGTCACCCGCAACGACCCGCACATGCCGTGGCTGTTTGAACCGATGGAACGTTCGGTGCGGGTGCATCCCGGCGAGATCAAGGCCGTGAACTTCCGCGTCCGCAACGACACCGACCGGGACATGATCAGCCAGGCCATTCCGTCTCTGGCGCCAGGCCTGGCCGCCAGCCATTTCAAGAAAACACAGTGCTTCTGTTTCGACCAGCAACCGCTGGCGGCACACAGCGAACAGGTGATGCCGATGATCTTCTACATCGATCCGTCGATCCCGAAGCATGTCACCACGATCACGTTGTCCTACACCCTATTCGACATCACTGACCGCGCAAGCGGCAGGGCTGGCGAGGTTGCCGCTCGCTGAGCACTGAGCAGACAGGTTTCCAGGAGACACAGGCATGGCTGAGAAAACAACACAGTATTACGTCCCCGAGAGCAGCCCCTGGCCGCTGATGGGTTCTATCGGCTTGCTGCTGCTGGCCGTTGGCGGCGCCAACTTCATCCAGCAACACACCGACAAGGTACAGAACGATGGCAAGCTCGGCGGCGTCATCCTCGCCATCGGCGTGCTGTGGATGATCGGCGTCATGTTCATGTGGTGGCGCGACACCGTGAAGGAATCCCTGGGCGGCCTGCACAGCCACCAGATGGACCGTTCCTACCGTCAGGGCATGATCTGGTTCATCTTCTCGGAAGTCATGTTCTTCGGCGCCTTCTTCGGTGCACTGTTCTACACCCGCTGGCTGATCGTGCCGTGGCTCGGCGGCGCCGGCAGCAATGCGATGACACACGAACTGCTGTGGCCGAACTTCCAGGCCATGTGGCCGCTGCTGGTCGCGCCGGATGGCCGCACCACCGCCGCCATGGGCGCCTGGGGCCTGCCGGCGATCAACACCGCGATCCTGCTGACCAGCTCCATCACGCTGACCATCGCTCACCACGCCCTGCTGGCCAACCAGCGCGGCAAGGTCATCGCGTTCCAGGCTGCCACGATCGTGCTGGCCGTGATCTTCCTGGGCCTGCAGGCACTGGAGTACGTTCACGCCTACCACATGGGCCTGACCATCGACGCGGGCATTTACGGGTCACTGTTCTTCCTGATGACCGGCTTCCACGGCGCGCACGTTTTCCTGGGCACGATCTTCATGATCGTTACCTTCCTGCGCGTGCTGAAAGGCCACTACACCCCGGAAAACCACTTCGCGTGGGAAGCCGCGGCCTGGTACTGGCACTTTGTGGACGTGGTCTGGCTGTTCCTGTTCGTCGCGGTGTACTGGCTCTGACGCCAGCCTCCCCGGCAAACAGAAAGGGCGCCTTCACGGCGCCCTTTCTGTTTGTGGCATTCACCTCATTCAGCCGTTGTCTTCTGCTCAATCGGCACACCACCACGTGTGGTCGGATTCACGTCGTGCGGCTTCAGCCAGCCCATGTACATCGACAGGAACAGGAAGCCAAGCACTGCCGTTGAAAAGATGACCCGCCAGGTCAGCGCGCGCGCCGTCTTGCCTTCGCGCCCCTGCCCCTTCACCAGTGCCGTGAGCCCCCGGAACAGCGATACCACCACCGCCGCAAGCAACAACAGCACCACCAGCTTTACCCACCACATAACGCATACCCTTGTGTACAATAGGCGCCCATTGTAACAGGCTGCCGAAAAACCGCCTGTGCTGACCGCTCCGGCGAGCCATCAGTGACATCAGACGCGCCAGACGCTGCGGCGCGCCGGCAAGCAACCACCCCACCGCGGCCCTGGAGAAACGCATGGCAACACGTCAGTTCCGTCCCGGCCTGGTGGCGACGCTGGCCATGCTGGTGGTCGCTGCCGTGTGCCTGAAAGCCGCGTTCTGGCAGCTCGACCGGGGCAATACCAAGGCCCGCGCGCTGGCCGCCTACAGTGAACGCCTGGCCCAGGGTGACCAGACCCTGGCCTCCCTGCTGGCGCTGGACGAAAACAATCACTATCCGGTGCGAACCCGTGGCGAATTCGACAACCGCCACAACATCCTGCTGGATAACCGTACCCTCAATGGCGTGGCCGGCTATCACCTGCTGACGCCGCTGCGCAGCGACGACGGCCAGTGGGTGCTGGTCAACCGGGGCTGGATTCCGCGGGGGCCCGACCGCAACGTGTTGCCCGACATCCCGCCCATCGAGGGCCCTGCCACGGTGGTCGGCCGCACCTACGTGTACAGCCCGCGCACCTTTGTACTGGCCGAAGACGATCTGTCACAGCCCACCTGGCCACTGCGCGTGCAGAAGGTGGAAATGGGAGCCATTGCGCCACTACTTGGGGTAGAATTGGCGCCCTTCGAGATCCGGGTCGATCCGGATGCCACTCTGGAGCAGGGCGAACAGTTGCCGCGCGTCTGGCTGGACACGGTGATGACACCGGAACGCCACCGCGCCTATGCCGTGCAATGGTTCGGCCTCGCCGCCACCGTGGTGATCTTCTACATCGTTGTCAGCGTCCGGCGCCGCCCGCAGGACGTCGCCTGAACGGCCGGCATCGCAGCGTTGAGGTACAGGTAGGGTCATGCAGGAACGGAGCAAGAATTTTCTGATACTGGGCCTGATCGTCGGCGTGTTTGTCGCCTTCTTTCTGGCTGGCCGCTTCCTGATCAACCCGGACGAGTTGCCACGCCTGAACAAGGGCACACTGATCGTGCCGCACGTCAGCGTCGACACCCTCGACCTGCGTGATGAAAACGGTGCGCCCTATACCAGCGAAGACATGGCCGGCCAGTGGAGCCTGACCTACGTCGCCAACGGCAGCTGCGACGACGCCTGCAAGAACGGCCTGTTTTACCTGATCCGTCAGCTGCGCCTGTCACTGGATCGCGACGCACACCGCGTGCGCCGGCTGATCATCCATACCGCCGAGCCCGACACCGCATTGCGCGCCTTTCTGGACGACAACGTCGCCGGCATGACCGAAGTGCGCGCCGACGCCAATGTGATCAAGACCCGGCTGCATGACGCCATGCAACCGGACACCTCCGCCGCCGGTCATATTTTCCTGATCAGCCCGGACGGCATGATTTTCATGTGGTATCCGACCCACCCGGACCAGGATGCCACGCTGCTTGAGGCGGACAACATCCGTGACGATCTCAAGCGCACCCTGAAAGGCTCAGCAATAGGCTAATCCCATGTCTGATACCCCACACCGCAGCATGCCCGCCATGCCCCGTGCGCTCATCTGGCAACGTCGTCTGGTGATTATCACCATCCTGCTTGCCGCAGGTGTCATCATGCTCGGCGCCTGGACACGCCTGTCCGACGCCGGCCTGGGCTGTCCAGACTGGCCAGGCTGCTACGGCCACATGGATGTGCGCAAGGCGATGGATTACGTCAATTCGAAAAACGAGATCCAGCCGGGCACCTACCGCGAAGCCCACAAGGCCGTGCCGGAAATGGTACACCGCTACTTCGCCAGCCTGCTGGGCCTGATGATCCTGATCATTGCCGCGCTTGCCTGGCGCAATCGCAAACAAAGCGGCCAGCCACTGGTGCTGCCCAGCGTGCTGCTGGCCCTGGTCATCTTCCAGGGCATACTCGGCAAATGGACCGTCACCATGGGGCTGCACCCCACCATCGTGATGCTGCACCTGCTCGGCGGCTTTTCCACCATCACCCTGCTCTGCTGGCTGGCGGCCAAGCTGTTCCGCTGGCCGCATTTCCGTAACGACTGCGACGTGCGCTCACTGAAACCGCTGGGCATCACGGCACTGGTCATCGTGATCCTGCAGATTGCGCTCGGGGGCTGGACCACCGCCAACTACGCTGCCGTGGTCTGTACCGAACTGCCGATCTGCGAGGACGGCTGGACCACGCACATCAACTTCGCCGATGCCTTCACGTTCTTCGGGCATGATCATGACGGTGAAGATTTCGAATTCGGCGTGCTGGAGAACGACGCGCGCACTACCATCCACGTGATGCATCGCTTCGGCGCCATTGCCACCCTGTTGGTGGTGGGGCTGCTGGCGTTCCGCGTGGTGCGGCGGGCACGCTGTGCGCTGTACCGCAACCTCGGCCTGACACTGGGCGCCGTGGTGCTGGCCCAGTTCGCCCTGGGGGTAAGCAACGTGTTGTTCCGTGTGCCGCTGAACGTGGCGGTGGCGCATAACTTTGGCGCGGTGGTACTGCTGGTCACGCTGGTGCTGTTCCTGCGTGCCATTTCCATACAGCCCGAGCGGAGGCAGCCGGATGTCTGAGACGACAGGCTGGCGCGATTACCTCGCGCTGACCAAGCCCGGCGTGGTGCTGCTGCTGATGGTCACCGCCATTGCCGGCATGTTCCTCGCCACTGATCCGCCCGGCATGGTGCCGCTGCGCACGCTGGTGCCGGCATTTTTCGGCCTGACACTGGCGATGATGGCGTCGGCGGCCATCAACCAGATCATGGACCAGAAAATCGATGCGGTGATGGCGCGCACGGAAAAGCGGCCGATCGTTACCGGCCGCCTGAACACCCGCAAGGCCGTGACCTTTGCGGTGATCCTTGCCGCGCTGTCGATGCTGATCCTGGATCAGATGGTCAACCGTCTTACCGCACTGCTGACCCTGTTCGGTTTTGTCGGTTACGCGTTCATCTATACGCTGTACCTCAAACGCGCAACGCCGCAGAACATTGTCATCGGCGGCCTGGCCGGCGCTATCCCGCCCCTGCTCGGCTGGACCGCGGTTTCCGGTGAAATGCACCCGTACGCCTGGTTGCTGGTGCTGATCATTTTCGTCTGGACGCCGCCGCACTTCTGGGCGCTGGCGATTCACCGCCGCGATGACTACGCCAAGGCAGAAATCCCGATGCTGCCGGTCACACACGGCATCCCGTTTACCCGCACCAGCGTGCTGTACTACACCATCCTGCTGCTGCTGACATCGCTGCTGCCCTACCTGACCGGCATGAGTGGCCTGATCTATCTGGTCGCCGCCGTCGTGCTCGGCGTGATTTTCATGCTGCACGCAATCCGGTTGCGGTTCGGCAACGATCCGCGCACGCCGATGAAAACCTTCGGCTATTCCATTACCTACCTGTTCGTGCTGTTTGCAGCACTGCTGGTGGATCATTACGTGCCGGTCGGTGTGCTCGGCACCATCGCCTGACCTGCCGCATCGCGACACTGCTGTTTATGCGGGTGTTTTCAACCGCCTGCTGCAGCGGTGTCGCCGTTTTTACCCCCGCGTGGCAGCATTGAGCGGCTGAATGGTCTGGGCGCCACTGCGCGCATCAGCTAGCCTCAGCGACACAGCTATCTCTGCCGATCGGGAGTTGCCATGGGTACGTTTCTCTTCCTCGGGATTGCCGCACTGATCGTGGTGCTGGCCATCTCCGTCTACAACCGTTTGATCACGCTGCGCAACCGATTCAAGAACGCCTTTGCGCAGATCGACGTGCAACTTCAGCGCCGCCACGACCTGATCCCGAATCTGGTCGAAGCCGCGCGCGCCTATATGGCGCACGAGAAGGACACCCTCAGCCGTGTCACCGAAGCCCGCAACCAGGCCGAGAGCGCACGCCAGGCGGCGCGCAGCAAACCGGACGACGCCGGGGCCATTACCGGGCTCGGCCGAGCAGAATCCATGCTGTCCGGTTCACTGGCGAATTTCCTCGCCGTCTCGGAAAACTACCCGGACCTGAAAGCGAACCAGAGCATTGCCGAACTGATGGAAGAGCTGTCCTCCACCGAAAACCGGGTCGGTTTTGCCCGGCAGGCGTTCAACGATGCGGTGATGGACTACAACACCTACCGCGAACAGGTGCCGAACAACATCGTTGCAGGCCTGTTCGGCGGCACCTTCCAGCACGCCGAACTGCTTGATATCGAGACACCGGAAGCCCGCAAGGCACCGAAGGTCCAGTTCTGAGCTGAGCCGCGATGAATTTCTTCGAGCACCAGACCCGCGCGCGACGGCGCACGGGCCTGCTGGTGGCCTACTTCACGCTGGCGCTGCTGCTGACCATGGCGGCGGTGAACCTCGCCTGCCTGCTGGCCTGGCAATGGCTGGCGCAGCCAATCACCCTGACAGCCTGGCTGGGCTCCCCGCCCGCCCTGTGGATCGCCGGCGCGACTCTGTTGATAGTGGCCGGGGGCAGCGCACTGCGTTTCTGGCAACTGCGCGGCGGAGGCGCGGCACTGGCCGGCATGTTGCAGGCACGCCGCATCGACCCGCACACGCGTCTCGCCGACGAGCGGCAGTTGGTCAATGTGGTCGAGGAAATGGCCATCGCCTCCGGCATTCCGGTGCCGCAATTGTTTGTGCTCGACAACGAACCGGCCATCAATGCCCTGGTGGCCGGCTTCCGCCCCACGGAAACCAGCGTGATCGTCACGCGGGGCGCCTTGCAGCAACTTGATCGCGATGAATTACAGGGTGTGATCGCCCACGAGTTCAGCCACGTCTTCAATGCCGACATGCGCCTGAACCTGCGCCTGATCGCCGCACTGGCCGGCATTCTCGCGATCGGCAAAACCGGCGAATTCCTGCTGCACAGCGTGCGCCATGGCGCTGCCAGTGCCCGCAGCAGCCGCAACAACGGTGCCGGGTTGCTGGTCGTGGCCGGGCTGGCGCTGATGGTGATCGGTTACATCGGGCTGTTCTTCGGCCGGCTGATCAAGGCGGCCATTTCGCGCCAACGCGAATTGCTCGCCGATGCCGGCTCGGTACAGTTCACCCGCAATCCGGCCGGCATTGCCGGTGCCCTGATCCGCATCCGCAACGGCGAGGGCTCGCACCTGAACAGCCGCCATGCCGAGGACATGAGCCACATGTGCTTTGGTGAAACGCTGACCTTCCGGTTGCGCGGCCTGCTGGCCACCCACCCGAGCGTGGACGAACGACTCGCCGCACTGGGCACGCCATGGCTGGCGCGGGCACGGGTCGATGCCCGCCAGCGCGCCGCCGCACCAGCACCAGCACCAGCAACGGCAACGGCAACGGCTTCCGGCACCACACCGGCGCAGGCACATGCGTTCGCCGAAACAGCCACCCCCCTGGCGGCCACCGTGCCATCGGCAGTGCACGCCGCCGCGACCGTGGGCACCGTGACGCCGGCCCATCTGGGGTATGCGCGCCGTATTCATGAATCCATCCCCGAGTCTCTGCGCACCGCATTGCATCGCAGCGACGAAGCCGAGTTGGTGATGTACGCCCTGGTCCTCAGTGTCTCCGAGGGTGAACCCGGCCCGCTGCTCGACACCCTGGCGCTGCCGCCCGCCTCGGCAGAGCGCGTCAGCCAGCGCCTGCGACAGGTCCAGGCTCTGGGGACCCGGCTGCGGCTGCCGCTGGCAGACCTGGCCATCCCGGCACTCAAACAGGCGCCACAGGCAGACCGCGACCGGCTGCTGGCACGCCTGGACGCGCTGATCCGCGCCGACCAGCGTGTCACCCTGTTCGAGTTCGTGCTCACCCATATCCTGGCCGATCACCTCGGCCACGGCGCGCACCGCAACCCGACGGTGGCGTTCCGCAGCTACCGGCCACTGGCGGCGGATATCCGCCTGCTGCTGTCCGTCATGGTGCATGCCTCCGGGGCCCGCGACGATACCGCCACCCGGCAATTCCATGGTCTGAGCGCGGCGGTGCTGCCGCCCGGCACGGCACTGCTGCCCATCAATGAGTGCAAGCTGGATGCCCTGTCCCGTGCATTGATGCGCCTGGCCCGCCTGACGCCACTGCTGAAAGCAGGGCTGGTGGATGCCTGCGCCGACGCCGTGCTGGCCGACGGACGTGTGCAGGTGAGGGAAGCGGAGTTGCTGCGCGCCGTCTGCACCCTGCTGGATTGCCCCATGCCGCCCCTGTTCACCGACGATCAGGACGGCTGACGACCACACAGAAATGCCGCGCCGGTCGCGGACGGCAGCCCCCGGGGCTGGCAGGCTGGGGGGAAGCGATCCTGGCAATGTAAGCATATGCCTACAAAACCTATGGCCATTGTCTGCTTTCGGCGGAGACGCCGGCGCGCAAGAATGCCGTTTGTCAGGATGATGGCACCAGTGATCTGCACGCCCGCACCATTTTGTGGGACAGGTCACACTTTTTGCCTAAAGTGCCCATCGGGGTACGGGGAACTCAACATGGAATTTGAGAAAGCCAGCGAACAGAACGCCTGGAATGCCGTGGCGGACGCCACCACGGCCATGCGGCAGGGGAATGTGCCCCATCCCGCCCTGGCGGACTGGCTCTATCAACGTGGCGTGGATATCCAGCGGGCGGTGTTCCCGTGCGTCGGGCTGTTCGACGACAACGTCTTTTCCGGCACCCTGGTGTCCCAGGACCGCCGTGTATTTGAGTATTTCGTCGATCTGAACCAGCCCGACGAGGGCGAATTCGACGACGTCACCAGTGAACTCGGCCCGAAAGACCCGGCCCACCCCGAGAGCGACATTCGCGACCTGATCACCATGTCGCTGATCTTTTTTGACAACCAGCACGGCGCGGCGGCCTGAACGTCCACCGCGCCGGTGGTTGTCCACCGGACTCGTCTCTCCAGACGCGTACCCTTGTTGCCTTATGCAACCCCCCACGCCGGCAATGCCGGCGTTTTCTTGTGCAGGAACCAGCGGTCCGTGACCACGTGCCGGGTAAACCACGGGCGGCTCATCAGTGAGGCGGCCAGGCGCGTCCGCAGGGCATCCGGCAGTTGCCAGCCCCGTGCGGGCTGATCGCCGCGCAACCCGAAGCGCGCCCGCAAGGCGGCCTCATAGCGGTCGGCGGCGGCCTCCGCCGGTGCCAGGCTGAGCGCTTCAGCCGCCAGCAGGGCGGATTCCACCGCCGGACGAATTCCCTCGCCGCTCTGCGTATAGGCGAGCCCGGCAGCATCGCCAATCAGCAACACACCGTCGCCACGCAAAGGCCGTTCGGCGTGACCGTACAGCAGGTAGGCATGCCCCTTGTAATGCAGCGGCAGGTCAGGGGGTAGCCGGCCACGTTCCTGCATCCCCTGCACGAAATCGGCCAGGTGATCACTGAGGTGGTGGTTGTCCTCCCGGCCAAGGCCGATGTTCAGATAATCCCCCTTGCGAAACACCCAGGCATAGCCTTTCAGGTCACGGCAGAACCACAGTTCGGGGCAGTCGCCCTGCACCGCGCACTGCGCCCGTTGCGCGGCGTCCAGATGAAACTCCACTTCCTTGGCCGCCACCGCCACCTCGTGACGGCCCGGCCCGTCGCCCAGCGACCGCGCCACCGGGCAAAAATGGCCACCGGCACCGACCAGCCAGGGGGCCCGCCAGCGCCCATTGACCACCCATTCACCGCTGTCCCGCGACAGCGTCTTCACCGGCTCGCCGAGCACCTTGGTGACCGGTGCCCGGTCAAGCAGGTAACGGTCGAACTCGCAGCGGCGAATGCCATAGCTGACCGGTTCGGCGCCATGTTCATTGATGCAGGCGGCCTGCCCCATCATGCCGATGCTGAAACGATGAATCGGCTGCAACACCCGGCCAGTGGCGGCGTACTCTTCCGGTGCCACATCCAGCGAGGTCAGTACCGCCGGGGTCACCCAGCCGGCGCAGGTCTTGTCGCGCGGGAACTCTGCCTTGTCGATCACCAGCACCCGCCAGCCCGACGTGGCCATGGCCCGGGCCAGCGTGGCCCCGGCCGGGCCGCCACCGACGATGATCAGATCATAGGGATCAGCCATTGTTTTCCGCTCCTGCCTGCAGGGCGCTGTGGCGATACAGGTGTCGCCGGGTGCTTGGCACGTTATTGGCGCCAGCCGGGGCGAACACCACCTGGAACAGCTGCAGCGCCCCGGTTGTAAAGGCCGCGCTGGAGCCGGCCAGGTACAACTGCCAGGCGCGCAGGAAACTGTCGTCATAGTCGCTGGCCACTTGCTCGCGATGCGCCATGAACCGTTCCAGCCAGTGATCCAGCGTGCGGGCGTAATGCAGGCGCAGGTTCTCCATATCGAGCACGGAGAAACGGCCGCCCTCAAAAATCCGCATCAGTTCCACCGGGCTCGGCACGTACGAGCCGGGAAAGATGCGCCGCTCGATCCAGCCGTTGATCGGGCGTGGCCGGTTGCGGCCAATGGAGTGGATCAGCCCGATGCCATCCGGCTTGAGCACACCGTTGATGGTGTCCGCCAGGGCCTGGTAATTGGCCAGGCCCACATGCTCAAGCATGCCCACCGAGACAAACGCATCACAGCCCGCCGCCGGCAGATGCCGGCCGACGTTGCGGTAATCGTCCTGCACATAGGTCACCTGCCCGGCCAGCCCTTCGCGTTCAGCCTGCTCCCGCGCCCAGCGAATCTGTTCGTCGGAAATGTTGAAGGCCAGCACCGTCACACCGTAGTGCCGCGCCATGTAGCGGGCCAGCCCGCCCCAACCGCAACCGGCCTCGACCACCGTCTGGCCAGGGCGCAGCCGCAGCTTGCGGCAGACATGCTCGAGCTTGGCGAGTTGGGCTTCTTCCAGGGTGTAGTCCGGCGCCTCGAAATAGGCGCAGGTGTACTGCATGGCCGCCTGATCCAGCCACAGGCGGTAAAAGGCATTGCCGAGGTCGTAGTGATGGTGGATGTTGCTGCGCGCCCCCTCCTCCGAAGCACCGGCCTGGGCGCGGTCCCGCCACAGCCATTCCAGCCAGGCCGGCCGGCGTTCGCGGGCAGCGTCCATCAGCGGATAGAGCATCACCAGCAACTCGCGCAGGTCCCCCCGCACGGTCAGCCGCCCGGCACTGTAGAGATCTCCGAAGGCCATGGCCGGCCGGCGCAGCAGTTGGTAAAACGCGGCGCGGTCGCCAATGCGCAGGGTGTAGCGCGCCGGCTCGGGCCCGACCCCGCTGCCATCCCAGAGCTGCAGGGCCAGGGGCGGATCGCCGGCCATCCGGTAGAGCCAGCGCAGCAGGACTCTTTCCTGGGGCCAGACCCGCCGGGCCGCTCGTGTACGGGTCACTCTTGTACGGGCCAACGGCACGGACAGCGCATTGCGTCGCCGGGCCAGCGCAGGTGCGGTATCGCGTGGCATCATCACCTCCCACAAATCCATGTCGAAGATCCGCGCTCCGGCCCACGCCGGTCATGACGTCGGGCCACTGCCGTGGAACACGTCCAGGCAGTATGAAACAGCCCTCCGGGGCTGACAAACCACCGCCGACCGATTTTACCTAATTGAGAGGAATCGCCCGCGGCCGGGCCTTGCCAGCCGCCTGTCAGGGTTGGCGAAATGGCAGCAGTGTACGGGCCTCCGCCTGATAGGCGGCCACGGCAACCGCTTCTTCCTGACAGAATTCAGCCACCGCGCGCTGAAATGCCGGCTCCACCAGATGATGCAGCGACCAGGTGATCACCGGCTCAAAACCGCGCAGCAGCTTGTGTTCGCCCTGCACACCGGGGTCGAATTCCTGCAGACCACGCTCAATGCTGAATTCAATGCCCTGGTAGTAGCACAGCTCGAAGTGCAGCGCGTCGTAATCCCGCAACGCGCCCCAGTAACGGCCATAAAGCCGTGCATCGTCGAACAGATACAGCGCCATCGCCACCGGCAGGGCCGGGTCATCATCGAATGCGGCCACCAGCATCAGTTGCCCTGGCAGGTGCGCCCGAAGGGAGCGGAAAAAGGCCTCGGAGAGATATGGCGCCTGCCCGCGACGCAGATAAGTGTCGGCGTAACAGGGATAGAAGGCCTGCCACCACTGCTCGGGAATCGCATCACCCGCCGCACGTTCGACACGCAACCCCTGCTCGACGATGCGCGTGCGCTCACGCCGCAGCGACTTGCGTTTGCGCGAGACCAGGGCAGCGAGAAAATCATCGAAGCTGCGGTAATCCCGGTTGAACCAGCGGAAATGACAGGCCTGGCGGGCCACCAGCGGCAGGTCCGCCAGCAGTTGACGGGCGCTATCGTCGGGAAACAGCAGATGCCAGCCCGACGCCTGCTGGTCCGCCAGCGCCGCCTCAACCTGCGGCCACAGCCAGCCCGCCGCATCGGTCACCCCCGGCGGCAACGCCCAGCGAGGGCCGGTAATGGGCGTGTAGGGCACCGCCGTGACCAGCTTCGGGTAGTAACCCAACCCGTGCCGGGCATAGGCCCTCGCCCAGGACTGGTCAAAGACGTACTCCCCCCAGGAATGCAGTTTGCGATAAAGCGGCAGCAGGTATTCACCACGGGCGTCGCGCACCGACAGGTCCCGCCAGCCGGCCCCGTCACCGGCCCCGGCAGGCGCCACCGCCCCGCTGCTGACGAAGGCCTGCAGCCAGTCCTGACGTAAAAACGGATATTCCGGCACTAAAAGTGACTCCTTACTACACTGCTGATACCGGTTCGGCATGAGATTCACGCGCAGCTTGGTTACAATAGCGGCAAACTGCCGGCGCGTATGTGGCCGGCGGTGATGCGGACCACATACCGCACGTTTTCAGCGTACCGCGCCGCGCCGCGGCAGGATTCCGCCACCGGGACCGCAACGCCCGGGGCACAACATGATGGTTGAATTGAAAAGGTAGCGTCAGGTCTCATGCAAGACTCCCGATTTCTCATGCTCTTCTACATGTCTTTTGCCTTCATCCTCGCCACCTCGGGCCTGGGGCTGGCGCTCGCGCCGGGCCACCTGATCAATCTCTGGCACCCTGACCAGGACGGCACCCAGATTTCCCCGGTGCTGGCACGCCAGGCCGGTATCGGTCTGCTGCTGGCCGCAGCACTGAGCGCCCTGTGCGTCGCCGCTGGCGCCCTGCGCCGCAACCTGCACTGGCTGCTGCTCTTGTTTCTGCTGGCGTTTGTCGGCAGCCATGGCACCGCGCTGCTGGACAACCCCTCCGGCTTTATCGGCCTGTGGTTGCTGGTGCCGGTGCTGCTGTTCGCGCTGCCATTGGTGCCCTGGCGCCTGCCGAATCTGCGCCACGCGCTGTCCAGCCGCGAAACGCTGGCGGGCGAGATCAAGTGGTTCAATCCCAACAAGGGCTTCGGCTTCATTACCGCCGACGATGGTCGCGAAATCTTCGTGCATTTCCGCGCTCTGGAAAACGGCGGGCGCCGCAGCCTGCAACAGGGCTCGCGGGTACGCTTCGTGGTCAATGAGACGGATCGCGGCGAACAGGCCGACCGCGTGGTGATCGAAAGCTGAAACGGCCTCCGGGCCGCCAGGCAAGGCCCTCAAAACAATAATCTCAAGGGGACAGTGTGCAGATATCCGCGCTGGATGCCGGCGTTCTGCTGGGCTACCTGGTGGTGGTGTTCGGTATCGGGCTGTGGTTTGCCCGGGGCAATGACAGCACCGAGGAATATTTCGTTGGCGGCCGGCGTTTTCGTGGCTGGGTGATCGGGTTGTCGCTGGTCGGCACCTCGATCAGCTCGGTAACCTTCATCGCCTACCCGGCCGATGCCTTCAAGACCACCTGGCTGCGCTATCTGCCGAATCTCACCCTGCCGCTGGCAGTGGCCCTGGCGGCCTGGTTGATCCTGCCGATTTTTCGCCGCGGCCGTACGACCACCGCCTACGAATTTCTGGAACACCGCTTTGGGCCGTCGGTGCGTGTGTACGGGGCGGCGGCGTTCATCATTGCGCAACTGGTGCGGCTGGCCACCATTCTGTGGTTGCTGTCGTTGCTGTTGCAGCAGATCACCGGGCTGTCGCCGGCTACCGCCATCGTGCTCAGCGGGCTGTTTGTCGGCACCTATACCATTCTCGGCGGCATCGACGCCGTGATCTGGACCGACGTAATCCAGACCATCGTGTTGCTGCTCGGCGGGATGGCCTGTCTGTGGGTTATCGTCGACCTGCTGCCCGGCGGGCTGGGGCAGATCCTCAGCACCGCCACCGAGGCCGGCAAGTTCAGTTTCGGCGAAATGCAGCAGGGCGAGATCACCGCCCCGCGCTGGGACCTGTCGCTGTCTGCCAAGACCGGCAGCATGCTGCTGGTGGGCCTGACCAACTGGCTGACCGAGTACACCAGCAACCAGAACACCGTGCAGCGCTACTGCGCCGCCGCGTCCACCACCGAAGCACGGCGTGGCATGCTGGTGTGTGTGCTGGCGAGCCTGCCGATCTGGGCGTTCTACATGTTCCTCGGCACCGCCCTGTGGGTGCTGTTTCAGGTGCAGCCGGCACTGCCGGCGACGGAAATCCTGGATGGCACACGCAAGGCCGAGCAGTTGCTGCCCTGGTTCATCACCGAGTTTCTGCCGCCGGGCATCACTGGCCTGGTGCTGGCCGCCGCCCTGGCCGCGGCCATGTCATCCATGGACTCCAGCATCAATGCCATTGCCACCGTTTCGGTGGTGGACGTCTACCGTCGGCATGTGCGGCCCGGTGCCACCGACCGCCACTATCTGCATGCCGCCTGGGCCATCGCGGCGGCCACCACCCTGTGCATGATTGCTGGCGCGCTGCTGCTGGAACGTGCCAGCACCAATACGCTGCAGGACGTCATCCTGATCATGGTGTCGCTGCTCGGCGGCGGCTTGCTGGGGCTGTATGTGCTCGGCTTCATCAGCCGGCGCGGCGATGCACGGGCTGCGTGGTGCGGGATTGTCTGCACGCTGCTGTTCACCGGCTGGACCGTGGCCGCCGGCCACGACGTACTGCCGGACGCCATGGCGGCGCCCTTCGACCTCTACTACACCGGGCTGATCGGCAACCTGATCATGTTCGGGGTGGGGTATGCGGCGGCCCTGCTGTGGGGCCGCCGGCGCACGGCGGCGGATGCCGCCGCCTGAGCAGCGTCAGGCGGCCGCCGCCACAGGCGTGCGGCGCGCCTTGCGGGTCAACAGGTAGTCACGCACCAGCCAGCCCAGCGACCAGGCTGTCAACCAGGGGTCCAGCAGGTAATCCCACAGGTTGTCTGACGGCAGCAACCGCAGGGCGAAGGCACACTGGGCCGCCACCAGCATCAGGCAGATGCCATAGGCGCGCATCACCCAGGCCGCCAGACCGACCAGCAACAGCGCCGTGCTGAAGCGGAAATCACCAAAGCCGAGGCCGTAAGGATCCAGATAGGTCAGCCCCAGGCTCATCGGGTAAAACCAGGCCGCCGTGGCCACGATCAGCACGTTCAGCGCCCGCAGTTCGGAGGTCGGCAGGTACCAGGGGCTGCCCAGCCGGTGCTGCATGAACATCACCGCCAGCAGCCCCATGCTGATGCTGAATTCGCCCAGATAACTGCGCGCCCACATGCCCGGGCCCCACGGCATCGGCAGCAGCGCCACCAGCACCAGAATCACCACCAGCGGCAGGCCGACATGCAACTGGCGGATACGCAGCAGGCGCAGCACGATGGACGCCATCACCAGCGCCGTCACCAGCGTGGCAAACGGCCAGGAAAGAATCGTATTGCTGATCATCGTGCCCCCTCCACGTGTGCCTGGCGCTGGTCCAGCGGCAAGGGCCGGTCATACTGTTGCGCCGCCCGCCACCACGCATGGGCGATCAGGCTCTTTTTCCAGGAATAGAGAATGTGGATGTCGCCATTGCTGGCGCGGATCACGTAGGGATAGTCGAATTGCGAAACGCAGAAATCACTGCGGCAGTTGTTGCGCACCGCTGCCTGCATCACACGGTCGCGTTGGTCTTTGGTCATCGGGCCTTCATCAATAGTGGAGAGCGCGGTACGCACCATGTCGCGGAAGCCTTCCACTGACACCGGCGCGGTACGCAGGGCCGCATCGTCGTGCATGGCATGCAGGGTCTGCCAGCTCTGGCCGTGGTCGCGGGTCTCCAGAATATAGAGATCATCACGTTCCACCGCGTTGTTGTTCGCTACCAGCAACCAGTGGCCGTCACCCAGGCGCACCCCGCCGACGGCGGAACCCGGATTGGGCAACTGCCCGTCATCCAGCGAGGACCAGCTATGGCCGCTATCCCGGGTATCGCTGCGCCAGAGAATGCCAGGCCGGCTGTTGTTGGCGTTGCGCAGGAACGCCACTGCGGAATCGGGACCGTTGACCAGCACCAGCGGCTGCAGGGATTCACGCAGCTTGCCGATGCGCGAACGCTCCAGAATGCGGTTGTCTTCGTCCAGCCGCAGCACTTCGCCGAACTTGGCGGCGAACTCGTGGTACACCGGCAGGCCGATGGTGCCGTCCTCATAGCGGATCGGCGGTGCCTTTACCAGCGTACTCAGGTTGAAGAACGGTGACGTCACCAGCCCATCAGAGATGTGCCAGGTGCTGCCATCGTCGTCGGACTCGGCCACGGCCAGCCGGCTTGCCGCCCAGCCACCGAAGCTGACCACCACCATATACAGGCGCAGCCGGCCATCGCTGTCTACGGCCGGGACCACGTTGCCCAGCTTGCGCACATAGCGGCCCAGCCCTTCACTGACCTGCTCGCGGGTCAGCAGAACCTGCTCGCCGCTCCAGTCGCCAGAGGCCGGATCAAACACGGAAGAATGGATATTGACGTCCGCCGAGCCCTCTCGGGTGCCGGCAAACCAGAAGGCACGGATGCGACCGTCCGGCAGTTCCACCATGGACGCCGCGTGGGTCTGCATCGTCGTACCGTCGGAGGCAAAGTTGAGTTGCCAGCTATCGTCCGGGGCCGGCGTGTTCTGCGAGGGCGCCGGTACGGCAAACCCCGGCTCCGGCTCCCACAGGTGCGCGGGCAGGCCAGCGTAATAGGCCAGCACCAGCAATCCGCCAATCAATAGGTGTAGGGTCTTGTTTTTATGCACTGTCATGGCTGAATCGTTCGGCTATCCGATGTTTTCTGATAAACACAAGGGGTTATCCGCAATAAGCCCCGGCCCGGGCGGCCCTTAACAAGCGGCGCCAGTAGAAAGTATGATTCTGGCGCTCAGGCCAGTTTCTTAGTGGCAGGCACCAAAGTCCACAAGTCTAGCAGCACCCGCGCGCTTGTGCTGCCCCGGCAGCGCTGATAACGTCGATCCCTGCGAGTTGCCCGCTAGATAACACCCACAAAAAATGCAGTGCGGGGTATGCCAGTGTCTTTGAGTCTTCAGTCACGAGCCCGTTCGGGGGAACCGGGGCCTTCGGACGCCATGCGCCTTGCCCGGCGACTGGCCGATCAGGAAGATTTCAGCCGTCTGCTGCAGGATACCGCTGACATCGTGGTCATCACCCAGGACCATCGTGGCCGCGTGTTGTCAGTGAACCGCTACGGGCGCTGGCTGTGTGGCAAGGCGCTGACCAATGTGCGCCGCCGCGCTTTCATCGACCTGCTCTCTGCTGCCCCTTCCGACCTGCCCGAGCGCCTGGCCGAAGTGGCCGAAGGCCGTCATCACGGCTTCCGGCATGAAACGGCCATGCGTCGTGAAAACGGGGACACCCTGCTGCTGTCCTGGTGGCACACAGCCTGGAGTCTGGACCACGGACGCAAGCGCCGGGTGATCAGTATTGGCCTGGACATCTCCGACCAGCGCATTGCTGAGGAACATATCGGCTGGCTCTCGACCCACGACCCGCTCACCGGCCTGTTCAACCGCCGCCGCTTTATCGAAGAAGGCCGTCGCTGGCTGTCCGCCACCGCCGCCGGCACCCGGCCCGGCTTTGCGCTGATGCTGCTGGATCTGGACCAGTTCAAGGACATCAACGACCTCAATGGCCACCATCAGGGCGACCGACTGCTGCAGGAGGTGGCCCGGCTGCTGCGCGACACCCTGCGCCAGTCAGATGTGATCGCCCGGCTGGGGGGCGACGAATTCGGCATCCTGCTGGCCAGCGACCAGCCGGAGGCCATCGAGCAAGCCGCCAGCCGGTGCTGCCAGGCGCTGGCCGACCTGTCCGTGCAGCAGGGCGACGCCAACCTGCCCGTCACCACCAGCATCGGTATCGGCATCTGCCCGCGCGATGGCGAGAGCATCGAAGCGCTGCTGGCCAACGCCGACATCGCCATGTACCAGGCCAAGGCGCAGGGCCGCAACGCCTGGCACGTCTGCAGTGGCGATGACGAGCACCGCGAGCGCATCCATGAGCGGGTCTACTGGGAACAGCGCGTGCGCGAAACCCTCACCGGCGACGGCCTGCAAATGCACTTCCAGGCGATCCTCGACATCGCCGACAACGAGATCAGCCACCATGAAGCCCTGCTGCGCGTCAGCGACGGGCGCGGGGGGTTTCTCGCCACCCAGCATCTGATCAATGCCGCCGAACAGTCCGGCATGATCGTGCAACTGGACGAGCGGGTCATCCAGCAGGTCTGTCATCATCTCGCGGCGCTCAACCGCGCCGGCATTCGTGCACAACTGGCGCTGAACCTGTCCGGCATGTCGTTCCGCAACCCGCGCCTGATCAGTCAGGTCCGTCACTGGATACGGCATTATCAGGTGAACCCGCAGGACATTATTTTCGAGATCACCGAAACCGCCGCGCTGGCCGATATCGCCGCCACCATCGAAGTCATGCAGGCGCTGAAGACACTCGGCTGCCGGTTTGCGCTGGATGATTTCGGCGTCGGCTTTTCATCGCTCTATTATCTGAAAAAACTGCCGGTGGATTTCGTCAAGATAGACGGTTCGTTCATCCGTCATCTGCACGAAAACGACGAGCACAAAGTGCTGATCCAGGCACTGGTGGATGTGGCACGGGCATTCCGTTTGAAGACGGTGGCGGAATTCGTCGAGAACCCGACAATTCTCGATATTCTTCGCGAACTTGGCGTGGACTATGCGCAGGGCTATCACATTGATCGGCCACAGGCATTCGACACGCTCTGGCCGGCCTGACCGCCTGTCCTTTTTTACAAGTCCGTGCTTTGCGCGGCCGCCGTTTCGGAGATACTGACGCGGCCCCGCCACCCCGGCACAGCGTCCGGCGCGAGGCATCACCCGCAAACACAAACGGACTTGCGCTTCACGTCGGAGGACACGGCACCATGACACGGCACGCTTCTGCCCAGCGCAGCTTCTTTTCGCTTTCCGCCGTTGCCTGGACAGCACTGGCCTGCTGCCTGATGCTGGCGGCGCCGGCGGGGTATGCCGAAGGCGATCTGGAAGCACTGGATGACAGCTGGCGGCTTGTCAGCGACCGTAACGACATCCAGGTCTACATGCGCCACCGCGACGATACCCGCCTGAAAACCTTCCGCGGTGTCACCCGCTTTACCCTTACTGACCAGTACGCACTGGTGGCGGTGCTGAACGACTACGAAGCCTATCCCCGCTGGTTGCATTTCGTCGACAGCGCGGAAGAAATCGGCCGCGAGTCGGAGCTGTTGCGTTATTTGCGTTTCACCACGCTGCTGCCCTGGCCACTGGCCAACCGCGAGGCCGTACTGCGCGCCGACGTGCGCGAAATTCGCAGCCAGGACGCACAGCGCGTGGAAGTGCTGCTGAGCAACGCACCGCAGCGCCTGCCCCCGAATGACGACTACATCCGCTTCCCCGAAATGCAGGGCATCTTCGGTGTCAGCGATCTTGGTCACGATACCGTCGAAATCACCTATCAACTGGTGCTGGATCCGGGCGGTTATATCCCTGCCTGGCTGGCCAATATCCTGCTGCGCGATGCCCCCTACTTCACACTGGACCGGCTACGCCGCATCGTGAAACGCCCGGAATATCAGGGCCATTACTACGACTACCTGGATCTCAAGGGCCCAGGCACCCCGCCAGTCGAGGCTGACCCGGAAACGTAACAATTCCCCCCGGGGAAATGCGCCCGGCGCCAGCGTTGCGCTATCATCCCAGGGCCGGCGGCACCAGGCCGGCCTGTAGCATGGTGTTGAAAGGGCCTCTTTGCGGCTTTTTCAAGCCGTCAGCACAGGCTGCTTTTCAACAGCCTGTTGGAGCGCTGGTCTGGTCAGCGACAGGGTATGGGAGAGCCCGCAATGCCACGACTGTTTTACACCCTCTATATCTGGCTGGTGTTCGTGCCGGCAATGCTGATCATCACCCTGGCGATGGGCCTGTTGTGTCTGGCTACTGCACCTTTTATAGGGCCGCGCCAGGCGGGCCGCCTGTGTGCAGTGCCCTGGGCGCGCGCCGGCCTGCTGCTGTCCGGCGTGTCGGTCAGTGTGGAAGGCCAGGGCCACGCCCAGCCAGGGCAGAGTTACGTGATCGTCGCGAATCATCTCAGCCACTTCGATATCTGGGTGCTCTACGGCTATCTGGGCATGGACATCCGCTGGGTGGCCAAACAGGAAGTGCGGCGCATCCCCATCGTCGGCATTTCCTGCGTGGCGCTGGGGCATATCTTCATCGACCGTTCGCATCCGGACCGTGCCATCGCCAGCCTGCGGGCGGCACAGCAGCAGGTCAGCGATGGCACCTGTATCATCTTTTTCCCGGAAGGCACCCGCAGCCGCGACGGCCAGCCCCGGCAGTTCAAGAAAGGCGCGTTCCGCATGGCGGCGGACCTGGCGCTGCCGGTCCTGCCGATCACCCTGTCCGGTACCCGCGATGTGCTGCCTGCGGACAGCCTCCATCTGTCACCCGGCCACGCGCACATCTGCATTCATCCGCCCATCGCCGCACACGGCACCAGCGACGAGGCCGTCGAGGCCCTGCTGCAGGAAAGCCGTGAGCGCATCATCAGCGGCCAGTCCCGCAGCGGCGTCATCATCGCCCAGTAACCGACCGCAGCGCCCGGCCTGCCGGGCGCCCTGATCATTGTGACATGACCCCATGTCAAAATTGGCCCACATTGCCTGCCCGCAGTCGTTACACTGCCTCCCCAACGACAATGACATTCGCCACTGTCACTATTGACGGATAGCAGAGAGGGTCACCATGAAGGTACTGGAAAACCGCGTCGCCGTGATTACCGGCGCTGCCTCGGGGATTGGCAAGGCACTGGCGGAACAACTGGCTGCAGCCGGCTGCCGGCTGGCCATTTCCGATGTGAACAGCAAGGATCTCGAGGCGCTGGCCAAGACCCTGCGTGCCAATGGCCATGAGGTCCACAGTGAGAAGCTGGACGTCGCCGACCGCCAGGCCTTCTACGACTACGCCGAGCGCGTGCACGCCCACTACGGCCAGGTGAACCTGGTCATCAACAATGCCGGTGTGGCGTTGGGCGCCACCGTTGAAGACATGAACTATGACGATTTCGAGTGGCTCATGGGCATCAACTTCTGGGGCGTGGTGTATGGCACCAAGGCGTTCCTGCCGTTTCTGAAACAGGCCGATGAAGCCCATATCGTCAACATTTCCAGCGTGTTCGGCCTGGTCGGCATTCCGACCCAGTCAGCCTATAACGCGGCCAAATTCGCCGTGCGCGGCTTTACCGAATCACTGCGCATGGAGCTGGAGATCGAGGGCGGCAACGTATCCTGCTCCTGCGTGCACCCCGGCGGCATCAAGACCAACATCGCCCGCAATGCACGCATGAATGATGTCTCCCACATCACCGGTGCCGATGCCGAGAAATCCATCGCCGATTTTGAGAAGATGTTCCGCACCACGGCTGCCGATGCCGCCAGCACCATCATCAACGGTGTGCGCCGCAACAAGCGTCGCATCCTGATCGGCGGTGATGCGTATGCCATCGACACCATGCAGCGCACCCTGCCCACCCTGTATCAGCGCCTGATCGTCAACGGCCAGAAGCTGATGCGCAAGCGCGCGTGATCGCCTCCCGGTGCTGACGGGGCGAAGCGCCCGTCAGCACCGAGGCTTTCCATGGACAAACCCTACGCGCCTTCCTGCGACAACAACCGCGGCCCCATCCTGGCGGTACTGCGGCGCTATCTCACCACACCCGCCACCGTCCTCGAACTGGGCAGCGGCACCGGCCAGCATGCCGCCTGGCTGCCGGCTCACCTGCCACACCTTGCCTGGCAGCCTTCCGAACTGGCCGACAACCTGCCTGGCATCCGCGCCTGGCTCGACGATGCGGCCCTGCCCAACGTGGCGGCGCCGATCATCCTGGACATGGCCGCGCCCTGGCCGGCGCTGGATTTCGACCATCTGTTCACCGTCAATACCTTCCACATCCTTGCCGCCGACGGGGTGGCCCGCGCCATCGCCACCGGCGGCGCGCGCCTGCCCGCCGGCGGCCTGTTTGTGGTCTACGGGCCGTTCAATTACGATGGCGACTTCACATCGGACAGCAATGCCCGCTTTGATGGCTGGCTGCGCGCACGCAATCCGGCCTCTGGTCTGCGGGATCAGAGCTGGGTCGTTGAGCAGATGCAGACCGCCGGGCTGACCCTGATTGCGGATCACGCCATGCCGGCCAACAATCGCACACTGGTGTTCAGAAAAGCCTGACGGCGGCACCCGCCGTCGCCCTTTTTACCACTGTGCATTTCAGGGCCGGCAGGCCCTACAATAACGGCCTTGCCGCGCAGCCCGACGGACAGACCACAGATAGAAGAGACCCATGCCGAACAGCGATAAGAGCTGGACCCTGGAGCAGTTCCAGGTCGCCCCCAAAGAAGGCGAAACGCGTTTTCACGATTTCGATCTTGAGTTGCCGCTGATGCGCGGCATTGCCGAGCAGGGCTTTTCCTACTGCACGCCGATCCAGGCGCAGGTCCTGGCACACACCCTCGCCGGCGCCGACGCCATCGGCCGCGCCCAGACCGGCACCGGCAAGACCGCCGCCTTCCTGATCACCATCATCAACGACCTGCTCAAGCATCCGGTCACCGTCAAGCGCTACGCCGGTGAACCGCGGGCACTGATCGTCGCCCCGACCCGCGAACTGGCACTGCAGATCGAAAAGGATGCGCGCGGCCTGTGCAAGCATACCGACCTGCGCGTGATGAGCGTGGTGGGCGGCATGAATTTCAACCGCCAGCAGGAGCGCCTGCAGAAATCCGTCATCGATATCCTGGTGTCGACACCGGGCCGGCTGCTCGACTTCTGCAACCGCCGCGACCTGTGGCTGGACCGGGTCGAAGTGCTGGTGCTGGACGAAGCCGATCGCATGCTCGACATGGGGTTCATTCCTGACGTGAAGCGCATCGTGCGCCACACGCCAGTCTCGGACTACCGCCAGACACTGCTGTTCTCCGCCACCTTCAATCAGGACGTGATGAACCTGGCCAAGCGCTGGACCCAGCACGCCGAAGTGGTGGAAATCGAACCGACGCAGGTCACCACCGAAACCGTCGAGCAGAAAGTCTTCATCACCGAAACCTCCAAGAAGTACAACCTGCTGCACAACCTGATCGTCAAGGAAAACCTGGACAAGGTGATGGTGTTCGCCAACCGCCGCGACATCACCCGCCGGCTGTGTGAACGCCTGCAGAAGAAAGGCATCAACGCCGCCATGATTTCCGGCGATGTGCCGCAGAACCAGCGCCTGAAGACGCTGGAGCGCTTCCGTGGGGGCAAGGTACGCGTACTGATCGCCACCGATGTAGCCGGCCGCGGCATCCACATCGACGGCGTGTCCCACGTGGTGAACTACAACCTGCCGGAAGACCCGGAAGACTACGTGCACCGTATCGGCCGGACCGGCCGGGCCGGCGCCAGTGGCACCTCGATCAGCTTCGCCTGCGAGGACGACGCCTTCCTGCTGCCAGAGCTTGAGAAAGCCATTGGCATGAAACTGGACTGCATCTATCCGCCGGAGGAACTGCTGGGCGAGCCTGAGCCGGTTCCACCGAAAAAGGAAACACCCTCTCCCGAGGCGACCAACGCCAGTGAGTCCGAGCCCGCCGCCGAGGAGACACGCACTGATGAACCCACCCGAAATTGATCCTGGCGAAGCATACGCCCTGCTTGAACAGGGCGATGTGCTGTTCGTGGATATCCGCGATCCGGCCAGTCACGCCCAGGCACGCATTCGCGATGCACAGCCACTCAGCCAGGCGAACGTGGATGATTTTCTGGCCAGCACAGACCGCCAGCGCACCCTCGTGGTCTACTGCTACCATGGCCGCAGCAGCCTGGACGCCACCGCCTTCCTGCACAGCGAAGGCTTCGAGCGCGCTGTCAGCCTGAGCGGCGGCTTTGAACACTGGCGTCAGGTTTACCCCGATAGCTGCGTTAACAACTCCTAGATGTAGGTAGGGTGGGTAGAGCCAAAGGCGAAACCCACCGTGTCCATGCAGCACACTGCTCGCACAGAATCATCGAAACCACCCACCTCCCAAGCCGGGTGATTTCGATGGTTTTGCGGGAGTGATTAACGGGCATGGACATGGTGGGTTTCGCCTTTGGCTCTACCCACCCTACTCCATTTTTATTACAGGTGCGTCTCTGCGTACTCCGCCAGCAACGAGCGCGGCACGCCGTTCAGCTGCACCGAGCCGCCAAACGCAAACCCCTTGAAACGCTCCGTCATGTACGTCAGCCCGGAACTGGTCGGGCTGAGGTAAGGGGTATCGATCTGCGACAGGTTCCCCAGGCACACGACCTTGCTGCCTTCGCCGGCCCGCGTCACGATCGCCTTCATCTGGTGCGGCGTCAGGTTCTGGCTTTCATCAATCAGGATCAGTGATTTCTGGAAGCTGCGACCACGGATGTAATTGAGCGCCTTGAACTGGATATTGGCGCGCTCTTTCACATAGTTGATGCTGCCGCTGGGGTTTTCATCATTGAGGTGCAGGGCCTCGATGTTGTCATTGATTGCGCCCAGCCAGGGATCCATTTTTTCCTCTTCGGTGCCTGGCAGGAAGCCGTGCTCCTCCGCCAGCGGCGGTGTCGAACGGGTGGCGATGATCTTGTTGTAACGCCGGTGCTCGATCGTCATCTCGATGGCCGCCGCCAGCGCGAGAATGGTCTTGCCGGAACCGGCGGCGCCGGTCAGCGTGACCAGGTGCACATCCGGATCGAGCAGCAGGTTCAGGGCGATGGCCTGATGGATATTCATCGGCTTCAGGCCCCAGGCCTGTTGTTCCAGCAGCGATTCCGGCGGCAAGTGACGCAACGTCACCACACCCTGCTCCACACTCAGCACCCGGCCGACAAAGCCTTCCTCGTCAATGATGAACTGGTTGGGGTAGATTTCCTCGCCCAGCACTTCACTGACCAGCAGCCCGTGGGAAATCCGGTGAAGCGTTTCCGGCCCGTGCTGCTCGGTTTCCACGTTACTGATGCGGTCCCAGAAGGAGCCGCTCAGCTCGAAATAACCGCGTGACAACTGGCGAATGTCCGACACCAGCTGGTCGTTGTGATAATCCTCCGCTTCGATGCCACAGGCGCGCGCCTTCAGGCGCATGTTGATGTCCTTGGTCACCAGCACATAGCGGCGCAACGGGTCGCGGGCTTTCATCGAGACGATATCGTTGATGATGCGGTTGTCGTTCAGGTGTTCCGGCAACGCGCCCTCGCCTTCGGCCAGCGGCCTCGGCATCAGCACCGACAATGTGCCCAGCGTGTTGTCCTGCCCCCGCGGGATCGGCACGCCAGCGTCCACCTGCTCCGGCAGTGCCGGGCCAAGTATCTGGTCGATCAGGCGAATCGCCGCGCGGCAATCAGCGGCGATGTGTGACTTGCCGGATTTCAACCGGTCGAGTTCCTCCAGCACAGTCATCGGTACGACGACACCGTGCTCTTCAAAGCTCAGCAAGGAATTAGGATCATGGATCAGGACGTTGGTATCCAGCACATACACTTTCTCGTGCCGGGCAATCTCTGCGGTGGTGTTGCCGGTGCTGTTGGGGCGGGTGTCGGGTGGAGCGTGCTCGGCTCTCTGTTGGCGTGATTTGCCCGAAGTGATCGGGACGGAGTGTACGGCAGCCGCGCGTTCTTCCATGCTTATCCCCCTGAGGACAGGCGAGTCGGTTAGGGACAGCGGCGGGCAAAATGACGTAACTCGTGGGCAATATATCGCTGACGTAAAGCCGAGAGTGACGCCACCACCTGCCGCCGGGTTCACTGACTAACGACGGTTCGATGTTGCCTGGTACTGGTGATCGCGATCACTCCCGCAAGGGCGGGAAGAGTCTCAAACATAACCCGGTTTTTTTGCACGCACAACAGATCGGATCGCGGTATCGTTGCCGGCGTGTAAAAACAGTTCAGGAAATGACATGACATCGCAGGATCATCCCGAGGTACTGATGCCCCCGCCACTGCTGCACCTGGGCGGGCTGTTTATCGGTTATACACTGGATCAGGTCTTTCACTGGCAGCTGGCGCCGTCCGATGAGCGGGTGATGCTGGCGCTGTTGCCCGCCCTGCCGGCCGTGGCGCTGATCCTCTGGAGCGCACTGCTGTTCCGCCGTCACCGCACCACCATTCTGCCGCAACGCGCCGCCAGCACACTGGTGACGCAAGGCCCGTTCCGCTTTTCACGCAACCCGATCTATCTGTCCTTCGCGCTGTTGCATCTGGCCTGCGCCATCGCCAACGGCAGCCCGGGCATGCTGCTGACACTGCCGCTGGTGGTGGTCGTCATGGACCGCCACGTCATTGCGGCAGAGGAAGCCTTTCACCAGCGGCAATTCGGCGCGGCCTGGCAGGCATACCGGGCGCGGGTACGGCGCTGGCTGTAGCCGCACGCAGCAGGACCGGCGGTGCCAGGCTGCCCTGGCGCAATGTCATGCGCTCCGAGCCAAAATGCCCCGGCACCAGCAGGCTTGGCCGTTGTTCCCGCGCCAGCCAGCCCAGGCGCCGGTAGATCTCGGCCACCAGCTCACTGCAGAACATGCCGGAAAAATCCGGCCGGCGCCGGAACCCCGTGACGGTATCGCGGGCCAGTGTCAGCACATAATTCTTGTACGGTCGCTGGTGCAGGCGGCGCGCGATGCGCGCGACCATGCGTTGCTGTGCATCCGTGAGCGGTTCACCCAGCCGCTGGCGCAGCGCTATATCGCCATCGTATTCCTCGATCCGCTTCATGATCGGCACCAGCCCGACACCCGCCACCGGCGCACCAACATGAATATCAGCGGATTCGCTCAGTGTGGTGGATTCCAGAATCAGGGGGGTGTCGTGTTCCGGCAGCCGCACCACCATGCCGATATGGCTCCAATGGCTGCGGGTAAAGAAGCGGATCGTATCGCTGATCGGCCCACGCCCGGCAAACAACAGCAGATCACCGGTGCGTAGCGTGCCGGCCAGTGGGCCTGGCGGAGAGTGTTCCAGTTGCGGGCAACGCGGCAGCAACCTGATCACGGGGGAGTATCGCTCCATTACGCTCATGTGACGGAAGGCTAGGGAGCGGCAGTGACGCCCATGTGACAGTTGCGTCATGGTTTGGTGACCGGCGCACCGTCATCAGACTGTCATGCCCAGCGGGCATGCTGGCCTTCTTTTCGCGCCAGCCCCAGGACGGAAGCGACTGCCGGCATGCCCGACTCCCCCGCGATAGAACAACGTCTCTACCTGCTGCAACGCCACTTGCCCGAACAGCTTCAACTGGAGCAACTGCTTCACCAGGGCGCGCGCTGGCTGCGTTGCGACACCGTGCTGACTGTGCAGCACGGCGGGTTACCCCTGCCGGTGCAGGTGATCGAACTGGGCAGCACATCCAGGAACGCGCCCGTCATTGGCTTTTTCGGAGGGGTGCATGGCGTGGAGCGGATCGGCAGCCAGGTGCTGCTGTCCTGGCTGCACTCGCTGGTGCAACGTCTGGACTGGGACGAACAGATGGCACGCCGACTGGAACGGGTGCGCATCCTGTTCATGCCAATGATCAACCCCGGCGGCATCTGGCAACGCACCCGCAGCAACCCGAGCGGCGTCGATCTGATGCGCAACGCACCCATCGACGCCATCGGCAAAGTACCTTTTCTGGTCGGCGGGCACCGCCTCAGCAACCGCCTGCCCTGGTACCGGGGCAGGCGCGATGCGCCAATGGAACCGGAAGCCCAGGCGGTAATCCGGGTGGTACGCCAGCGCATGCTGAACGCCCCGTTTTCCCTCAGCGTCGACTGCCACAGCGGCTTTGGCCGCCGCGACCGCCTGTGGTGCTGCTATGCGCGCAGCCATCAGCCCATCGCCCATATCGCCGAGGTGTTCACGCTCAAGCAGTTGCTGGAGAAGACCTACCCCAACCATCACCCCTATATCATCGAACCGCAGTCGGTGAACTACACCACCCATGGCGACCTATGGGACTACCTCTACGACGGTGCCCTGACCAGCCATCCGCATCACATGTTCCTGCCGTTCACGCTGGAAATGGGCTCCTGGCTCTGGGTGCGCAAGAACCCGCGCCAGATGTTCGATTTCTTCGGCTACTTCAATCCGATCATCGCCCACCGGCAAAGCCGCGTGCTGCGCCAGCACCTGCCGCTGTTCGATTTCCTGCTGGCCGCCACCGACAACTGGCAGAACTGGATTCCGCTGGCCCGCCAGCGCCCGGCCCTGACCCGGGAAGCGATCCGCACCTGGTTCATGGCACAGGCCGAAGAGGGCTGAGACGCTTTTTCGTTGGCGCGCACCATTTCGGCGCGACTTTTGCATTAGCACAGGGCACCACGGCAGGCCCCAGCCTGCTAGACTCGTTGCCATGCCCTTTGCAGGAGCTCGCCCATGATCCGCCCGATACTGCTTGTTTCACTTGTTGCCCTCGCCAGTGGTTGCAGCCATTACCACGGCCCGGAAGGCAGCGATGCCGCCACCGTGGTGTTTACCAGCAATCGCGTGGCCGCCCAGCCGATGGTCTGCCTGCCCGGTAAAGGCTTTCAATCGACCCGCTATGCACTGTCGCGGCATGACTCGGATCTGGATGCCCTGAACGAACTGAACGAGGCGATGCGCAAAAACACCGAAGTCACCACCTCAGTGCCCGGTGGCGCCCCAATCCGCCTTGGCGTGAAGTTCAGCGAACCACGCGGAATGGGCAACCCGACGCCTTTCCGCTGCAATGCCGCCGTGATGTTCACGCCACAGGCCGGTGCCAGTTACTCCGCACATTTCGTGCGCGATGGCAGCCAATGCGGGCTGGGCGTCAGCCTGGCCGACGGCACGCCGGCCCCGGATGCCGTGCGCGTTCCATGGGCTTGCGACTGAACCGCGCCGCGCCGCACCATGCCAGGCCCCAATTTGGTGCGGCGCACCACCATGAAACACCCCGCTTTTTCCTTCCCCCTCCCCCATCTGGCTAACCCCTTGTTAACAAACAGCTAACAGGACTGGCACGGTCTGTGCTTTACCTTCAAACAGCGGCTGGCGGAAAACCCCCGGCGCTCAGGTATGAACAGAAACGGACCAAGAGGGTTGAATCGGATGAAAAGCAAAAACGTACTGAAAACGACTTTGATCGCTGCTGCTGTGGCTGGGGCCGGCATGACTGCACCGATGGTGGCCAACGCGGAAGTGAGCGCCAGCCTGGGTGCTTCCAGCTTCTACCTGTGGCGTGGTCAGGATGTTTCCAACAGCGCAGGTGTGATTCACGGTAGCCTGGATTACAGCCACGACTCCGGTCTCTATGCCGGTGTGTGGGGTTCTTCAGAAGGCGCTCTGAGCACCGTTGGTGGCGAATATGACGTCTACGCGGGCTTTGCTGGTGAGGCTGGCGGTCTGAGCTATGACGTTTCTTACATTAGCTACATCTATCCGGGGATCGACCAAGGTATTGGCGAAGCTGGTGACTTCATTTTGGGTCTCGGCCTGAGCGGCTTCAGCCTGACCTACTACGCCAGCTACGCTGACGACAATGATGGGGACAAGGCCTTCGGCGACCTCACCTACGTCACACTCGGCTACGCTTATGACAAATTCGGCTTCTTGGTGGGTCAGACGATCAATGATGCAGACGACACTGACTACACTCACGTTGATCTGAGCTACAGCCCGATCGAAAACCTGACCTTCACATTGTCCAAGGTGGTTGATTCTGACGACTTGGCCGACGTGACCGACGACCAGGATCCGCTGTTCCACGTTTCCTACAGCTTCGTGTTCTAAACCAGATCCATCGCAAGCACTGCAACACGGGCTCTCTCATGAGAGCCCACCTTTTCGGCCCCGCAGGACAATCTCCCTGGTCCTCGCTGTTTACCTGCAAGCAGCCCGTCCTGCGGGGCCGATTCTTATCTCTACGCGATGCCCGGCTACGGCTTCACCACCTCAAACTCCGCACACACCGGCTCCCCTTCGCTGAACGTCAGGCAAAGCGGAATCTTTTCCCCTTCCACCAACGGTCGCTGCAGACGAAACAGCATCAGGTGCTTTGCACCCGGCTCAAACACCACCGTCTCGCCAGCGGGCACCGGCACTTCCGGCAGGCGCCGCATGCGCCGGGTACCGTCTTCCTGGGGCGCCATGGTGTGCATTTCACCCGCCCCGGCAATGTCGGTGCTCAGGCCGGTCATCACCCGGTCCTGATGCGATGCGTTGTGCAGGGTGAAATAGCCGGCCGTGGTCTGGCTCACCGGCGGCACCGCGCGAATCCAGCCGTTCTCGATAGTCAGATCGGCGGCACCAGCCAGCGCCGGTAGCGTAGCGGCCGCCAGCAGCACCGATTTAAAGTAACGTCCGCAGGTCACGTTTGATCTCCTCCAGCTCGGCGTCGACGGGATAGAGCTTGCGCACCTTGCCCTCCCGGTCGATCAGGTAAACAAAATCACTGTGCGCAAATTCAGTACCGCCTTCACTGTCCTCACCCACTGCCAGGTAGACCACGCTGTACTGCGCAGCCACTTTCTTCACCTGCTCAGGGGTGCCGGTCAGGCCAATGAAGTCCGGGTGAAACCAGGCCAGGTATTTTTTCAGGTATTCGGCGGTGTCGCGTTCCGGGTCGAAGGTAATGAACACCACCTGCACGTCACTGGCCTCGCCGGTCTGTTCCAGGTCTTTGTAGAGCTGTGCCATGCGCGCCATGGTGGCGGGGCAGATATCCGGACAGTGAGTGAAGCCGAAGAACAGCAGCACCACCTTGCCCTGGAGCGCCTCGCTGCTGAACGGCTGGCCATCCTGGTCGGTCATCTCGAACTGGCCGCCCATGCGGGTGTTCACCGGCAGGGGTTTACCGGCCGAGTCGCGGGAGGTCTGCCAGAGGACCGCCACCGCCAGCACACACACCACAGCGACAGTCATCAGTATCAGCTTCTTCATGGAAAACCTCCGCCAGGGCAACTTCGGGATGAGTGGGCGCTACCATACTCAGCGTACTGCGCGGATGCCAGCCGCGGAGCGAGGCATTTTGCCGCACCGGGGCGCATCCCGGCCGGGCCATGCGTGGCATCCCGGCCGGCGCAGGGGGTATAATCGGCACCCTTTTGAGCCACTCCGGTGTACCCAGTTCCATGTCCCGCAAGCTGTTTATCCAGACTCATGGCTGCCAGATGAACGAGTATGACTCATCGCGCATGGCGGACCTGCTCGAGGGCTCGCACGGCCTCACGCCGACGGACAACCCGGACGAGGCGGACGTGCTGCTGCTGAACACCTGCTCAATCCGCGAGAAGGCGCAGGAGAAGGTGTTCCACCAGCTCGGCCGCTGGAAGCAGCTCAAGCAACGGAAGCCGGACCTGATCATCGGTGTCGGCGGCTGCGTGGCCAGCCAGGAAGGGGACGCGATTCGCGACCGGGCGCCCTATGTGGACGTGATCTTTGGCCCGCAGACCCTGCACCGCCTGCCCGCCCTGATCCAGCAGGCCAGCAGCACCCGTGGCCTGGCCATGGACGTGAGTTTCCCGGAGATCGAAAAGTTCGACAATCTGCCGGAGCCGTCCGTGGACGGCCCCACCGCCTTTGTCTCGATCATGGAAGGCTGCTCCAAATACTGCACCTTCTGCGTGGTGCCCTACACCCGGGGCGAGGAAGTCAGCCGCCCGGTGGCGCCGGTGCTGGCGGAAATCCGCCATCTGGCCGAACAGGGTGTGCGCGAGGTCAACCTGCTGGGCCAGAACGTGAATGCCTACCGCGGCGCCGGCCAGCGGGGCGAGACGCTGGACCTGGCCGACCTGATCCTGCTGATCCGTGACATCGACGGCATTGACCGCATCCGCTTTACCACCAGCCACCCGGTGGAATTTTCCGACAGCCTGATCGAGGTCTATGCGGAAGTGCCAGAGCTGGTCAGCCACCTGCACCTGCCGGTGCAGTCCGGCTCGGACCGCGTACTGGCAATGATGAAGCGCAACCACACCGCCATCGAGTACAAGTCGAAAATCCGCCGCCTGCGCAAGATTCGCCCGGACCTGTCGCTGTCCTCCGATTTCATCATCGGCTTCCCCGGCGAGACAGACGCCGACTTCGAAGCCACCATGAAGCTGATCCACGAGATGAACTTCGACGCCAGTTTCAGCTTCATCTACAGTGCCCGCCCCGGCACCCCGGCCGCCGATCTGCCGGACGACGTGCCGATGGAAGTGAAAAAACAGCGCCTGGCGATTCTGCAACAACGCATCATCCAGCAGGCCATGGATATCAGCCGCAGCATGGTCGGCACTCGCCAACGCATCCTGGTGGACGGCTTTTCGAAGAAAGACCCCGGCCAGCTCAAGGGCCGCACCGAGAACAACCGCATCGTCAATTTCCGCAGCGACGACCTGGACCTGATCGGCCATTTCGCCACCGTCACCATCGCCGAAGCCTATGCCAATTCGCTGCTCGGCACAGACCCGGTGCTGGACGACGCTCATGCCGTGTTGCTCTAAGGAACCTCTGAATAACTCC
>NZ_AQOR01000027.1 GCF_009846755.1 Alcanivorax sp. S71-1-4 | reverse complement strand
CGGGGCCGCTGTCAGAGGGTGCTGTCGAGGAAAGCCGTCAGTTGCGACTTGGACAGGGCGCCCACTTTGGTTGCTTCCACGTTCCCGTTACGGAACACCGACAGGGTCGGGATGCCACGTACGCCATACTTGCGCGGGGTATCCGGGTTGTCGTCGATGTTGATCTTGACCACTTTGAGGCGGCCTGCGTACTCGCCGGCCACGTCCTCGAGAATCGGGGCGATCATCTTGCACGGGCCACACCAGGGGGCCCAGTAGTCCACCAGTACCGGTTCGCTGGACTTGAGGACGACGTCCTCGAAGCTGGTATCGGTGGCGTTGACAATCTCGCCGCTCATTGATTTCTCCTGTTTGGGGGTTCGCGGTCAGCATAATATCAGGTCAGGCGCTGGAGGTTTCAACCTTCGGCAGGGTATGGCGGCCATAGCGGCAGGCTCTCGTGCCGGCGAAATGGACCCGCACCGGTGGGTGGGCTGATATCATCCCTGTCATGCGACTGTCTTGTGCGGATGTCATGCTCCGCCCTGCGCGGACGCCCCGGACACGTTGAAGGAGAACGCTTTTGCCGCAGAACCCGGAACATCTGGCTGCGATCGACCTGGGGTCGAACAGTTTTCACATGGTGGTGGCCCGGCTGGTGCAGGGCGAGCTACAGGTTCAGGAAGGCCTGTCCGAAAAAGTCCAGCTCGGTGCCGGGCTGGACGAGCACAACTGCATCACGGCGGACGCCCGTGAGCGGGCACTGGACTGCCTGGGCCGGTTTGCCCAGCGGATCCGCGATGTGCCGCGTATCGGTGTGCGCGTAGTGGGCACCAACGCACTGCGCATGGCCCGCAATGCCAAGGAATTCATCCGTGATGCCGAGGCGGTGCTGGGGCACGATATCGAGATCGTGGCCGGCCGTGAGGAAGCGCGCCTGATCTACCTCGGTGTCAGCCATTCCCTGCCGGATCAGCAGGGGCGGCGGCTGGTGGTGGATATCGGTGGCGGCAGCACCGAGCTGATCATCGGCGAGCGCTTCGAGGCGCTGGAGACCGAATCGCTGCATATGGGGTGCGTCAGCTTTACCCGCCGTTTCTTCCCGGAGAATACCTGCACCGAGAAAGCGTTTGACCGGGCCGTGACCACGGCCAGGCAGGAAGTGCTGACGCTGCAGGCGGCCTATCGGCGGCTGGGCTGGCAGGAGGCCGTGGGCGCCTCCGGCACCATCAAGGCGATTGGCCAGGTGTGCGAAGAGAACGGCTGGAGCGACGGCGCTATCTCTGCCGAAGGGCTGGAGCGTATTCGCCGCCGCCTGGTACGGGCGGGCAGGGTGCCTGAGACGGGCCTGAAAGGGCTGCGCGAGGATCGCATGCCGATCTTCGCCGCCGGCGTGGCCATTCTCACCGGCATCTTCCAGCAACTCGGCCTGACCAGCATGACCATCAGCAACGGTGCGTTGCGGGAAGGGCTGCTGTATGACCTGCTCGGCCGGCTGGAGCATGAAGATGTGCGCGAGCGGTCGATCCAGGCGCTGATGAACCGCCACCACGTGGATGCCCAGCAGGCGCAGCGGGTGGCAGACACGGCGCAGAGCTTCCTGGCCCAGGCCAGTGAGGGCTGGGCGCTGGCCGACACCATGGCGGCGGAGGTCCTGCGCTGGGGCGCCTTGCTGCATGAGCTGGGCCTGTCCGTATCGCACAGCCAGTTTCACAAGCATGGCGCTTATCTTGTGCAAAACTCCGACCTGCCGGGGTTCTCCCGTCAGGAGCAACAGGCGGTGGCGGTGCTGGTACGGGCGCACCGACGCAAGATTCCGCTGGCCGCCTTCGATGAACTGCCCGGCGATGACCAGGCCATGCTGCTTCGGTTGAGCCTGTTGCTGCGATTGTCGGCGCGTTTGCACCATGCGCGCAGTGACCAGCCGCTGCCGGATATCCGGGTCACGGTCGGGGCGAAGAAGCTGGCGCTGGCGTTTCCGGAAGGCTGGCTGGCGGATCACCCGCTGACCCGGGCCGACATGGAGCAGGAGCAGGAGTTCTTCGAAGGCGGTGGGTTTGAGCTGGTCATCACCTGAGGCGGTCCCTCAGGTGATGACCCGTTCAGGTGTCAGGTGAGCCGCTCCAGCAGCACTTGCTGGGCGGTGATCAATGGTTCCCCTTCGTTGAACGGCGCGCGCACGTAGCTGCCGTCCGATTGCAGCAGCCAGGCCTGGCTGTTGTCCTGCAGATAGACTTCCAGCCCTTCATACAGAATGCGCTCGCGCAGCTTCGGGTCGTTGATCGGGAAGCAGGTTTCTACCCGGTTGATGAGGTTGCGCTCCATCCAGTCGGCGCTGGAAAGGTAGATGCGTTCCTCGCCGCCATGGTGGAAATAATGCACGCGGGTGTGTTCCAGGAAACGGCCGATGATGGAGCGCACGCGGATATTGTCGGAAATACCGGGCAGGCCCGGGCGCAGGCAGCACATGCCGCGCACGATCAGATCAATCGGCACGCCGGCCTGGCTGGCGCGATACAGCGCCTGCATGATCTGCGGGTCGGTGAGTGAATTAACCTTGACGATGATGCGCGCCTTGCGGCCGGCCAGGGCTTCCTGCGTCTCGAAATCGATCAGCTCCAGCAGCCCGCTGTGCAGCGTGAACGGCGAGTGCATCAACTGCTTGAGGCGGGCCGCCTTGCCCATGCCGGTCAGTTCCAGAAAGATCTTGTGCACGTCCTGGCACAGGCCTTCGTCGGCCGTCAGCAAACCATAGTCGGTATACAGCTTGGTGGTCTTGGTGTGGTAGTTGCCGGTGCCCAGGTGTGCATAGCGGCGGATGTTGCCGTTAGCGTCGCGGCGAATGATCAGCATCATCTTGGAATGGGTCTTGTAGCCAACGATGCCGTACACGACGATGGCGCCGGCTTCCTGCAACCGGCGCGCGCCTTCGATATTGCTTTCTTCATCGAAGCGGGCGCGCAGCTCCACGATGGCGGTGACTTCCTTGCCGTTACGTGCTGCGGTTTCCAGGTGGTCCAGGATCTCCGAGTTGGTGCCGGTGCGATACAGCGTCTGCTTGATCGCCAGCACCCGGGGATCGCGCGCGGCCTCTGCGAGGTAGTTCACCACCGGGTTGAAGGATTCATAGGGGTGGTTGAGCAGAATGTCGCCCTGGTCCACGGCATCGAAAATGCTTTCCGCATTCTTGATGCGGGCCGGAATGCGAGGCGTAAAGGGCGTGTACCGCAGGCGGGGGCGTTTCACGTCGGTGAACATGCGCGCCAGGTTCACCGGGCCGTTGACCTCGTACAGGTCTTCCTCGCCCAGCTCGAATTTCTGCAACAGGTATTCGATCAGGTGGCGCGGGCAATTGTCCGCCACTTCCAGCCGGACCTCATCACCATAGCGCCGCAGCAACAGCTCGCCCTTGAGCGCCATGGCCAGGTCGTCGACGTCCTCGTCCACTTCCATGTCGGCGTTGCGGGTCACGCGGAACTGGTAGCAGCCGGTGGCCTTCATGCCGGGGAACAGATCGCTGACATGGGCGTGAATCATCGACGACAGGAAGACGAAATTGTCATTGCCGTCGTCACAGATATCGTCAGGGATGCGGATCAGGCGGGGCAGTGAGCGGGGCGCCGGCACAATGGCCAGGCCGGTCTGGCGACCAAAGGCATCTTTGCCATCCAGCGACACGATAAAGTTCAGGCTCTTGTTGACCAGGCGCGGGAAAGGGTGCGCCGGGTCCAGCGCGATCGGCGTGAGCACCGGATAGATCTGGTCGCGGAAATAGCGTTTGACCCAGGCTTCCTGTGCGCTGGTCCAGTTCTCCCGGCGCAGGAAATGCACGCCTTCATTTGCCAGGGCGGGCAACAGGATGTCGTTGAGAATGTGATACTGGCGCGTCACGGCCTCGTGCACGATGTCACTGATGCGCTTGAGAATGTCGCCCGGCAACATGCCATCGAGCGTGGCTTGGCCGGTGTTGGTCTGCAGGCGGTTTTGCAGCCCGGCGACACGGATCTCGAAGAACTCGTCCATGTTGCTGGAAAAGATCAGCAGGAAATTCAGCCGCTCCATCAATGGCTGGCGTTCGTCCATGGCCTGTTCCAGCACGCGCAGGTTGAACTGCAGCAGGCTGAGTTCCCGGTTGATGTAATAGTCGGGGCTGTCCAGGTCGGTGGCGCTGTTCGGCGTGACATCGTCGGGGACGGAGGCGGTCATGCAGGGACATCCTGATCGGTGCGGCTGAGAGAGATTCCTTATCTAATTACATTCTTGTGACAGAGGGATTACAAGGCCCGCGAGGGGGCGGGCCGGGCAGATTAACGGTGCAGAAGGTGTGCCGCTTCCTTGGCGAAATAGGTCAGCACCCCATCGGCACCGGCGCGCTTGATGCCGGTCAGCGATTCCAGGATCACTTTCTCGCGGTCCAGCCAGCCGTTCTGGAAGGCCGCCACATGCATGGCGTACTCGCCGCTCACCTGATAGACAAAGGTCGGCACCGCAAAAGCCTCTTTCACACGGTGCACGATATCCAGATAGGGCATGCCGGGCTTGATCATCACCATGTCTGCGCCTTCGGCCAGGTCCAGCGCCACCTCATGCAGGGCTTCGTCGCTGTTGGCCGGGTCCATCTGGTAGGTCTGTTTGTCGGCCTTGCCGAGATTGCCGGCCGAGCCCACCGCGTCGCGGAACGGGCCATAGTAGGCCGAGGCGTACTTGGCCGAGTACGCCAGGATGCGTGTGTGCAGGTGGCCGTGCTGTTCCAGACTGGTGCGAATGGCGCCGATGCGGCCGTCCATCATGTCGCTCGGCGCCACCACGTCGGCGCCAGCTTCGGCGTGGCTGGTCGCCTGCTTCACCAGCGCGGAGACGGTGACGTCGTTGACCACGTAGCCGTTGCTGTCGGTGATGCCGTCCTGGCCATGCGTGGTGAAAGGGTCCAGCGCCACATCGGTGATCACGCCCATCTCCGGCACAGCCTGTTTGATGGCGCGTACGGCACGCTGGGCCAGGCCGTCCGGGTTCCAGGCCTCGGCGGCATCCAGGCTTTTTGCTTCCTGGGGTGTGACCGGGAACAGCGCCATGGCGGGGATGCCCAGGCGAGCCAGGGCTTCCGCTTCGCGCACCAGCAGGTCGATGGACAGGCGCTCGACCCCAGGCATCGACGCCACGGCTTCGGTGCGCTGCTTGCCTTCCAGCACGAACACCGGGCTGATCAGGTCGGCGGGCGTCAGCACGGTCTCGCGCATCAGCCGGCGGGAAAAGTCGTCGCGGCGCATCCGGCGCAGGCGGGTGGCAGGCCACGGGGCCCGGTTGAAGGCAGGTCGTGTCACCTTGATCTCCGGTTGACTTGAGCTGGCGCATTGTAACGCACTCCGGGCCGCGAGCGATTACCATGGCTCAAAACAGGGAGTCGCCGATGAAGAAAGCACTGATCGTGCTGATGGTGCTGGCCGCGCTGATGGCCTGGTTCGCGCTGGACCTGGGCCAGTACCTGACGCTGGATGCCATCAAGCATCAGCAGGCGCGCGTGGACGCGCTCTATGCCGAGCACCCGTTGTGGCTGATTGGCGGCTATTTTTTGCTGTACGTGCTGGTGGCGGCCCTGTCGCTACCGGGTGCGGCGTTGCTGACATTGCTTGGCGGTGCGGTGTTCGGGCTGGTCACCGGCACGCTGGTGGTGTCATTTGCCAGCTCCCTCGGCGCAACGCTGGCGATGCTGGTCTCGCGCACGTTGTTTCGTGATCTGGTCAGCCGGCGCTTTGCCGGCACCCTGGACAGGATCAATGCCGGGATCGACCGCGATGGGGCCTTTTACCTGTTCAGCCTGCGGCTGGTGCCGGTGTTTCCGTTTTTTGTCATCAATCTGGTGATGGGCCTGACACGCCTGCCGGCGCGGCGTTTCTACTGGGTCAGCCAGCTCGGCATGCTGCCCGGCACGCTGGTGTACGTGAACGCGGGCCGTGAGCTCGGACAGCTGGACAGCCTGCGCGGCATCCTGTCACCGGGATTACTGTTTGCGTTCGTCCTGCTGGCGGTGTTCCCGTGGCTGGCACGCGCCGTGCTCCATCGTGTGCGGGCACGACAGCTTTACCGTCGCTGGAAAAAGCCGGCGCAGTTTGATCGCAACCTGATCGTGATCGGGGCGGGAGCGGCCGGGCTGGTGACGTCTTATATCGCCGCTGCAGTCAAAGCGCGCGTGACCCTGATCGAAGCCGGGGAAATGGGCGGCGACTGCCTGAACACCGGCTGCGTGCCGAGCAAGGCATTGATTCGCAGTGCAGTGGTGATGCAGACGCTGCGCGAGGCGGAGCAGTTCGGTATCCGGGCGGGCACGCCGGCGGTGGAGTTTGCGCAGGTGATGGCGCGCCTGCGCGACGTGATCCAGCGCATCGCGCCACACGATTCCGTCGCGCGCTATGAAAGCCTGGGTGTGGAATGCCTGCGCGGCCACGCCCGGCTGACCTCGCCGTGGACAGTATCGATCAATGGCCGCACGCTCAGTGCCCGGCACATTGTCATCGCCACTGGCGCGCGACCGCGCGTGCCACCGATTCCTGGCCTGGCGGACAGCGGTTACCTCACGTCGGAAACGCTCTGGCACCTGGAGGCACTGCCGGCAAGGTTGCTGGTGATGGGCGGTGGTGCCGTGGGGGTGGAACTGGCGCAGGCGTTCGCCCGGCTGGGTAGTGCAGTGACCGTGATTGAAACCGCGCCGCGCCTGCTGCCCCGCGAAGACCAGGACGTCAGCGAGGCGGTGGCCACCGCGTTACGCGCCGACGGCGTCACCGTGATGACGGGCTACCGTGTGCTGCGCGTGGAGCAACAGGGCGGAGCGCGACGGCTGCACTGCGGGGCGGCGTCACCGGACGGGGAGCCTGTCACCGTGAGCGGCGACGCCCTGCTGGTGGCCGTGGGCCGCGAGGCGCGTACCGAAGGGATGGGCTTGGAAGCGCTGGGGCTGTTGCGCCGTGATGACGGCACGCTGGACACCGATGCCCATCTGCAGACCCGCCTGCCGAATATTCTGGCCTGCGGGGATGTCACCGGCCCCTGGCAGTTCACGCACGTGGCCGGTCATCAGGCCTGGTACGCTGCGGTGAACGCGTTGTTCGGGTTTGCCCGCCGTTTCAAGGTGGATTACCAGGCCATCCCCTTTGTGACATTCAGCGCTCCGGAAGTGGCACGGGTGGGCCTGAATGAAAGCGAAGCGCAGGCACAAGGCGTGGCCTATGAGTTGACCCGGTATGATTTCGCCGAACTGGATCGGGCCATCGCGGACGGTTGCGCCCGTGGCTGGGTCAGTGTGCTGACGGTGCCGGGCAAGGATCGTATCCTCGGGGTGACCATCGTCGGTGACCACGCGGCGGAAATGATTGCTGAATATGTCCTGGCGATGAAACACGGCCTGGGACTGAATAAAGTCCTGGGCACGGTGCACGCTTATCCGACCTTCATGGAAGGTAACAAGTATGTGGCCGGCGAATGGAAGCGCGCGCATGCCCCCGCGTGGGCGCTGCGGCTGCTGACCCGTTTTCACCAATGGCGTTTGCGATGATGCGACCCTTTCATCTGGCGTTTCCCGTGACCGACCTGCGCGCGGCACGGCAGTTTTATGTCAACCTGCTGGGCGCCGAGCCGGGCCGCAGCACGGACCACTGGGCGGATTTCGATCTGTTCGGTCATCAGTTGTCCGCGCATCAGGTGGACCGGTTGCCGGCACCCGCCGGCTTCAGTGACGTGGATGGCAAGCCGGTACCGGTGCCCCATTTCGGGGTCATTCTTGCCTGGCACGAGTGGGAGATGCTGGCGGTGCGGCTGGCCGACGCAGGGCAGGATTTCATTCTGGCACCGCACGTGCGCTATGCCGGGCAGGCCGGCGAACAGGGCACGTTTCTGCTTTATGATCCGGCTGGCAATGCGCTGGAGTTCAAGGCGTTTCGTCGCAGCAACGAAGTCTTTGCCTGACAGGTGATCTATGGGGCGTTGGCGTCCGCCGTCAAAACCGGCATCCAAATACATCACTCCGGACGGTTACCGGGTGCTCAATGATGAACTGCAACATCTGTGGAAAGTACGCCGCCCGGAAGTGACCCAGGCGGTCCAGGAAGCGGCCGCCCAGGGCGACCGCTCGGAAAACGCCGAGTACATTTATGGCAAGAAGATGCTGCGGGAGATCGACAGCCGCATCCGTTTTCTGTCACGGCGCCTGGACGACATGGTGGTGGTTGATCGTCTGCCGGATGATCCGTCGCGCGTGTTTTTCGGCGCCTGGGTCACGCTGGAAGATGCCGAAAGTGGCGAGACGTGCTGCTATCGCATTGTTGGCCCGGACGAAAGCAGCGCCACACGTGGCTGGATCAGTGTTGATTCACCGATGGCACGTGCGTTGCTGGGCAAGCGCGTGGAAGATGAGGCGCTGGTGCAGTCGCCGGCGGGGGAACGCGAGTACATTGTCACCGGGATTCGCTACACGGCGCCCGTCGACGGAGAACAGGCATGAGATCCGGACAGCGCTCCATGAGTTTTATCCGCAAGTCACTGGTGGGCGGCCTGGTGATTCTGTTGCCGCTGGCGGTGGTCGGGTTTTTCTTCCGCTGGATCTACAGCATTGTCACCGATATCACCTCGCCGGTGGCGACGCTGTTCATCCGCAGCTGGGGGTGGCCGCAGTACGCTGCCGACCTGATCGGCATCGTGGTGTTGGTGACCTTCTGCTTCCTGCTCGGCAACCTGGTCACCACCCGCCTGGGAGGCTGGCTCTGGCAGCGTACCGAAGATGGCGTGATGGCCCGCTTGCCAGGCTATCGGGCGGTGCGCGAAGTGGTCGCGCAGTTGCTCGGTAACAGTGAGGATTCACCCTTTGCACGCGGCGAGGTGGCGCGGGTCTGGCTGTATGGCCGTGACGTCGAGGTGTCCGTGCTCGGGTTGATCACGTCCCGCTTCAGCGATGGTCAGGTCAGCGTGTTCGTGCCCACCGGGCCGAACCCGACCACGGGGTTTATTTATATCGTCGACATGAGTGTGGTAACACTGTGTCCTGATATCAAGGTTGAACAGATGATGAAAGTCGTGGTGGCCTGCGGGGCCGGTAGCCATCGCCTGTTTCCGGGTGGTGCGGCCCCGGCGGCAACGCCTGTGGAGGAAAGATGAAAATCGCAGTTTTGCTCGCCGGCAGCGGCGTATTCGACGGTTCCGAGATTTACGAGACCACCCTGACCCTGCTGGCGCTGGATCGTGCCGACGTCCGCTATCAGTGCATGGCGCCGAATATCGCCCAGGCTCATGTGATCAACCATATCACCGGGGAACCGATGCCCGGTGAGAAACGCAACGTGCTGGTGGAAGCCGCGCGCCTCGCACGGGGCGAGATCATCGATCTGAGTGTGGCCGATGCCAGTGACTACGATGCGCTGATCGTGCCCGGCGGGTTCGGGGTGGCGAAAAACCTGTGTGACTTCGCCTTCCAGGGTGCCGACATGCAGATCAATGCCGAGGTGCGGGATTTCGCGCGCGCAATGCACCGGGCTGGCAAACCGGTGGGGCTGATCTGTATTGCGCCGACCATGGCGCCGCAGTTGTTCGGTGAAGGCGTGGCCTGCACCATCGGCAGCAATGAAGACGTGGCCGCCGCCATCGACAGCATGGGCGGCAAGCACGTGCCATGCCCGGTGGACGAGTGTGTTGTGGATGAACAACGCAAGGTGGTGACGACACCGGCCTACATGGAAGCCGGCCGCCTCCGTGAGGCTGCCGTCGGTATCGAAAAGCTGGTGGCCAACATCCTGTCGATGGCAACAAACTGAATTCTGCGTAGGGTGGGTAGAGCCAAAGGCGAAACCCACCGTGTCCATGCCCATTATCCACTCCCACAAAACCATCGAAACTACCTGCCTGCCTGCCTGCCTGCCTGGATAGTGGCCAGTTTCGCTTGGTTTGGGCAGTGGGTGGTGGCAGTGGGTAGTGGGCAGTTTCGCTGGTTTTGTGGGAGCAGTGTGGTGCATGGACCCGGGGGGTTTCGCCTTTGGCTCTACCCACCCTACCGTCTCGCCTGTTTTTTTAGCTTGGCTGGTGGTCTCTCCTCATTCCAATGCCTGTTCGGCCTGTTCCAGTTCTTCCATGGCCAGCAGCATGCTTTCCTCGATCTTTTCCTGCTGTTGCCGCAAGGCGCCCTGTTCCGCCAGCAGGGTGGTCAGGCGCTGCTTGTTGTCCGGCTGATACAGGGTTTCATCCGCCAGGGCCTGTTCAATATCGGCCAGCTTCGTTTCGCAGCCGGCCAGTTGTTTTTCCAGCTTCTCCACCGCCTGCCGCAGCGGGCGCAGGGCAGTGCGGCGCTGGGCGGCTTCCTGGCGCTTGGCCTTGGCGTCCTGTTTCGGTGCTGTTGAAACCGCCGGCTTTTGCGCCGCTTTCTGGTTCTCGCGCAACCAGCGTGCGTAGTCGTTCAGGTCGCCGTCGAAGGGCGTGACGCGGCCGCCGGCGACCAGTACCAGCTCGTCCACGGTGGTTTCCAGCAGGTGGCGGTCGTGCGACACCAGCACCACGGCGCCCTCGAACGCCTGCAGCGCCAGGGTCAGTGCCTCGCGCATGTCCAGGTCGAGGTGGTTGGCCGGTTCATCGAGCAGCAACAGTGCCGGCTTCTGTTGTACCAGCAGGGCCAGCGCCAGACGTGATTTTTCGCCGCCGGAAAAACGTTTCACTGGCGAGAACACATCGTCACCGTGAAAGCCGAACCGGCCCAGTTCGCTGCGTACCCGGCTTTCTTCCCATGTCGGTTGCGCGGCCTGCATCAACGCGATCGGGTGATCATCCTGCGGCAACGCGTCCACCTGCTGCTGGTGGAAGTAACCGATCACCAGTTCCGGGCCGATGGTATAGCGGCCGCCCAGCGGCGCGAGATGGCCCGCCAGCGTCTTGATCAGCGTCGATTTGCCGGCGCCGTTCGGGCCGAGCAGGCCGAGGCGGCTTTCCGGGCGAATGTTCAGCGTGACCTCGCTGAGAATCACTGTCTCGCCCTGGTCGCGATAACCGCACTGCACCTGTTCCAGGTCCAGCATCGGGTTAGGCAGCCTGAGCGGTTCCGGGAAGGTGAACCGGAAGCCGTCGGCGATGTGCGCGGGCGCGATCAGCTCCAGCTTTTCCAGTGCCTTGACCCGGCTCTGGGCCTGCCGTGCCTTGCTGGCCTTGGCCTTGAAGCGGGCGATGAATTTTTTCAGGTGCTCGGCTTGCGCAGTCTGCTTGCGGTACTCGCTTTCCTGCCGCGCCAGGTGCTCGGCGCGCAGGCGCTCAAAGCCGCTGTAGTTGCCGGTGTAGAGCGTCAATTGCTGTTGCTCGATATGCAGGATGTGGCCGACCACCGCATCCAGGAAATCGCGGTCGTGGGAAATCAGTAACAGGGTGCCGCGAAACTGCACCAGATAGTCCTGCAGCCACAGTACGGCGTCCAGGTCCAGGTGGTTGGTCGGTTCGTCCAGCAGCAACAGGTCGGCATCGGTGAGCAGTACCCGTGCCAGGTTCAGGCGCATGCGCCAGCCACCGGAAAAACTGGCCACCGGCTGGCGCTGGACCGGTTCGGCAAAGCCCAGCCCGGCCAGTATGGTGGCCGCCCGGGCCGGCAGCGCCCAGGCGTTGATGCTGTCCAGTTGCGCGTGGGCGTGGGCGATGGCCTCGCCGTCCTCGCGTGCTTCGGCGTTGGCCAGTGCCTGTTCGAAGGTGCGCAATTGCGGATGGCCGTCGAGCACATACTCTATCGCCGCCTGGGGCAGCGCCGGCACTTCCTGCGCCATGGTGGCGATGCGCCAGTCCGCGGGACGCTGATAGTGACCGCGGTCCGCTTCCAGCTGGCCGGCCAGCAGGTTCAGCAGTGAACTCTTGCCGCAGCCATTGCGGCCGGTCAGGCCGATCTTCCAGCCGCCGTGCAGGGTCAGGTCGGCGTCCCGGATCAGTACATCCGGGCCGCGGCGCAGGTCGAGATGTTCCAGGCGCAACATGGCAGCAGGGGTTTGTCGAAAAGGGGTTGCAGTGTAGACAGGCCGGGTGTCGTCAGCAATGCGGGCCGTGGCATGATGCCGACGGGCAGGGGAGGAAAGGTGAATGACGGAACCGTCGCTCTGGCAATACGCACTGACATTATGGAAGCGGCCCGGCGTGGAGCATGCTGCGTTGTTGTTGCAGGACCAGCACGGCCTGCCCGTGTGCCTGCTGCTGGCCGCGTTATGGCTGGCGAACCGGGGCGTGGCGCCGGATGCGGCGCTCGCTGCCGCACTGCGCGATATCGCCGAGGAATGGGAGCGTGAGCGCATCGCGCCGCTGCGGCGGTTGCGCCGCCAGGCCGGCACGCGCCCGGACTGGGCCGACTGGAAACGAGCCTTGCAGGAGGCCGAACTGGAAGCGGAGCGTTTACTGGTCAGCGCGCTGGAAACCCAGGTGGCGGCGCGCCCGTTGCCGCGTGCCGCGCAACCGCTGCCGGCGCACGGCTGGTTGCTGCTGGTGATGCCGGAGATGGCCGGTTGCGAGAATCTGACCCGTGCAGCGGAGGCGTTGCAGGGGGCGGCTCAGCCGTGAAAACCGGGTAGGGCGCGCAGCAGGTGGCGCTGCACTTCGAGCCATTCGGCGATACGGCGCCAATGCTGGATATCCTCTGCCGCGCGCTGCACGGGCATGTCGATGATGCCGCCGCCTTCGCCGGCGGCCTGCGTGTACAGCTGCGTGTCGCGCAGGGTCGCCAGATAGGGAATTTTCAGGCTGGTCAGGAACTGGCGCAGTTGCTCGTACATTTTGGTGCGCGCGCGCGTGCGGTTGGCGACCACGGCCAGCCGTCGTGGCCGGCGGCGATAACAGGGCGACAGCATCACCGCTTGCAGGAAACGGGTGGCAGCGCGAATGTCGATCGGACTGGGCAGGACCGGGACCAGCACCACCTGGGCGACGCGCAGCACATGGTCCAGCAAGGGGCCGTCGAGCCCGCCGGGAGAGTCGATGATCAGATAGCCATGGGCCTGATTGACGACTTCCGTGAGCCGGCCATAGGTGGTGTAGGCGTCCAGTTTCAGGCTCAGGCCGTGGATATCATGACGCCCGAGCTGTTCGCGCCGGCGCACCCAGCTTGCCGAGGATTGCAGCGGGTCCAGATCCAGCAGCGACACAGTCTGTCCTTGTGCCGCCAGGTAGCTGGCCAGATTGGTGGCGAGCGTGGTCTTGCCACACCCTCCCTTGGCGTTGGCCACCAGCACGACAAAGCGCGGCGGCCCGCCACCGCCAATGGCGCGGGCTGATGAAGTCGTCTCGCGTACGTCGGCTGCGCGTCGCATGACCCCTCCGCCGCCCCCAAGGTTTTGTTATGAAGTGTTATTGCACTATATCGCAGGGCTGTTGTCACACCGCAAGCCCTGCGTCGAGCCGCCGGCACTGTGCGCCGGTGTGATGACAGGCCGGTGTCAGGGCCGTATGCTCCGGCAATCGGGTTGGGGCCCGAGCGCCAGTCCGCGCAGTGATGACCCTGCCGGGCTGTGTCAATCCCGGTTGCAGCGGGCGCGAGCCGCCCGCACACTGTGGCGCTGGCGCGGTATCGACGCTGCGGATGGGCCTGCGATATCAACCGACGTGGGAAGCTCCGTTTTCGGGGGCGGCGCGACAACAAATTGAATGCAATCTGGAGGCATGATGAAAAAGTTAGCATTGGTGCTTGCTGTGTCAGCACTGGCGGCCTGTGGCCAGGAAAAGGGCGGTGACGTCAAGGTCGAGTCTGATGTGCAGAAGGCATCCTATGCCATCGGTTACCGGACCGGTGAGCAGATGTACGGCAACACCGATGATCTGGATGTAGACGTATTCCTGGCCGGCCTGCGCGCCGGTGCGCTGGGCGAGAAAGAAGGCCTGCCGCTGGAATCCGAGCAGATGGATCAGGCCATTGCCGACTATCAGCAGCAGAAGATCGCCGAGCGCGAAGCACAACGCGAGAAAGCGGCCAGCGACAATGCTGAAACCGGCAAGGCATTCCGCGAGGAAAATGGCGCCAAAGAAGGTGTGACCACCCTCGACAGCGGCCTGCAATACGAAGTGCTCACCGAAGGCGAGAGCGATCAGAAACCGACGCTCAATGACGTGGTCGTGGCGCACTATCATGGCACCCTGGTAGACGGTACCGTATTCGACAGTTCTGTGGACCGTGGCGAGCCGGCCAGTTTCCCGCTGGGCCAGGTCATCCAGGGCTGGCAGGAAGCGCTGCAACTGATGAACGTGGGCGACAAGTGGCGCATCGTGATCCCGCCCGAGCTGGCCTACGGTGAGCAGGGCGCAGGCCAGAAGATTGGCCCGAACTCCACCCTGGTGTTCGAGGTGGAACTGCTGGAAGTGAAGCCGGGCAATTAAGTCTGCCGGGTTGAGCACGAAAAAAGGCGCCGGGCAATTGGCGCCTTTTTTTTGGAACGGCGACGCCACCAGATATTGCCAGGTAGGGTGGGTAGAGCGAATGCGAAACCCACCGGGTCCATGCCCGTTAATCACTCCCACAAAACTATCGAAACTACCCTGCCTCGGAGGTAGGTAGTTTCGATGGTTTGGTGCGAGCAGTGTGCTGCATGGACACGGTGGGTTTCGCATTCGCTCTACCCACCCTACGGCAACATTGGTGGGTTGTATCAATGCGTGACGGGGGGGCAGCCGCTTGCCTCATTGCCCTGCAAGTGAAAGCTGATGATCAACTGATCTTCCAGCACAAATCGCTCTTCCAGTTTTTCCAGCAGGCTGGCCAGTTTTTCCGGTAGCGCCGTCAGCGTGCATTGCCGCCGTGTGGCCTGGTCAACGTGCTCATTGAAGGCCAGCGCGGCGTCGGTGGAATCTTCCAGCCGTTGCAGCATCTCCCGCAGCCAGCCGGGGTTGTCCCGTTTCAGGCTGCGCGCCTCGACTGCCAGTTCACGGTAGATCTCGAAATAGCCGGCGCTGATGTAGTCCATCAACGTCTGGCACAGGCTCTGGATGTGCGCGTGCAGGGCCGGGTTATTCTCGATGTTGGCATCGTTCATGTCCGGCAGGGCACACAGCAGTGCCAGCAATTGCTGGCGTTCCTTGAGCCAGGTCTGCACCAGGGTTTCGGTGCGCTGCCACTGGGGCAGGGGGGGGGTCGCAGGGGATGGCCGTGCCATGGTCGTCCCTCCGTGGGCGGTTGTCTGTGTCAGGGGATTCGAGGCTAGATCAGGCGCTTGTGGCAGGGCAATTGGCCGCAGGGGTGATTTGCCGAAACGGCTGATGGCTCAGGCGGTTACAACCAGACCAATTTTTCATAAGCAGGCGGGCTGTTATCCCCCTCACCCGCAAAGCCAGCGCTGGCGCGGCGTTGCGGGTGACGGTGCTTTAACGGTAGCGGCGGAAGATCTGGAACAGGGCCAGCACCAGCAACCCGGCGAAGGTGATCAGTGCCAGCTGCGGGATGGTAATGCCGAGGAAGGTCCAGTCGATCTCGGCGCACTCGCCCGAGCCGCTGAACACCATGCGCAGCATTTCCTGCATCGGGAACACGTCGATCATGTAGTCCAGGCCGGGGCCGCAGGCAGGCACTTCGTCGGCCGGCAGGTTCTGCAGCCAGATATGGCGGCCGGCGACGATGGCGCCGCCGATGGCTGACAGGGCGGCCAGCACGTTGTACACCCGCTGCCCGGTGGCGCCGGGGTTGTGCAGTGCGGCGAGCAGGAAAAATATCCCGGCGCCGATCACGCCGATGCGCTGGAACACACACAGTGGGCAGGGGGCAAGGTCTTCGGCGTGTTGCAGGTACAGTGCGGCGGCCATGGCCACCACACAGGCAAGAAAGCCGAGCAGGTTGATGCCGCGCGGTGACAGCAGGCGTGAAATGATCTGAGACATGCGGTGGTCCGTTTCGCTGACGGTTCTGGTCTGGAAATGGCTGCCCGTGCTGGCGCTGCGTTTCCCCCTTGGTGTAAACCCTGCCGATGCTGACCGGCTCTGCTCATGGACCCGTGCGGGGTGCTCTGGTTCCGCAGTGCGGTACCGGCGGTGCCGGAAACGCGACGCGCGCGGCGCACCGCTGAGGTCGCGATATCAAGCCGATGGCAACGCTTCGCCGGGCGAGCAAAAAAACAGAAGGGGAAGGTGTACCGTGTCGCATGCAGGCATGCAACCCCGGCGCGACGGCGGCAGTGGTTCAGCCGGTCTGCTGTTCCGGATGCCGTTTCAGAAAGGCCTCGTAGCCTTCGCGCCAGCCGGCATGCCACCAGTCCATGAGGATATCTTCCTGGTATGGGCACTGGCTGTCGTCACGACCGCTCATGCCCCACATGCAGCCACGGTCGTAGGCTTTCTTGCAGGCATCCCGGGTATCGGGTGTGTCTCGCATTCCGCATCTCCGTGCGATGGTGGCCGGCGTAAGGTGCGCCGGCATCACGGCCTGATCATCCTGACAAGGCTGGCACAGATTCTGGCACGGGAGTGTGCGCTGCGCCACACCCGGTGCGGTGTGCCGCCGGATGGCGTCACACGGCTGCCGGGTGGTGCGTGAGGCGGCAGGGCTCAGTCGCGGAAATAATCGGCGAGGTAGTCGGCGAACGGCTTTTCCGGAGCGGCCTCGGCGTCACGTTGTTCCTGCAGGCTGCTCTGTGCCAGCCGGGCAAAGCGCTCCCGGGTGGCGTCGTCCAGGGGGCGCGCCAGGAAATGATCCCGGTGCGTCTGGGCCTGCTCCATAGCGAACTCGAAGAAACTCTGGCCGCGCCCGGACAGTGTCTCCATCACGCGGGCGGACGGGGTGAGTGCCGGGTGGTCGACTTTTTCCTGCTGGGCGGCCAGTGCCTCGGCGTAGCGGTGCCCGCCGTGGGTGCGGTCGAACAGCTCGGCGATCGGGCGCATCTGGTCGAGCTTCTTGCTGGCCCACTCGTGGAGCGTGACACGGGTGCCCCAGTTGCACAGCCGGATGCCGGTATTGCGGCCCTGATACACCACCTGCTGGATATTGTTCTTGCTCGCCAGCAGGTCGCGCGCTTCCAGGTGAGGGGATTCGCGCAGCAGGCAATAGGTGGCGAAGAGGTCAAGGAAGCGCAACTGTGTCTGGTTGATGCCCAGTGGCTCAAACGGGTTCAGGTCCAGCGCGCGGATTTCGACGTATTCGACGCCCCGGCGCGCGAGCGCCTGGGTCGGGCGTTCACCCTTGTGGATAGTGCGCTTGGGGCGGATCGAGGAGTAGTACTCGTTTTCGATCTGCAGGATGTTGGTATTGAGCTGGCGATATTCGCCGTCCACCAGAACGCCGATGTCACGATAGGCCGGCTCTTCGGTCTTGATCGCGTCGGTCAGCGTGCGCACGTAGTCGTCGAGGTGGTTATAGCTGATGTGCAGGCTCGACTGGGCATTGTTCTGGTAACCCAGGTCGCTCATGCGCAATGAGGTGGCAAACGGCTGTGCCAGTGTGCCGCGGAACATTTCTGTCAGTGCATGTTCGCGGCCGGCCAGAAAGGACGTGCACACCGCCGGCGAGGCGCCGAACAGATAGATCAGCAGCCAGGAGTACCGCTGGAAGTTGCGCGTGAGGTCCATGTAGCGTTCGGAGATGAACGTCTGCAGGGGCTGGGTATCCTGTTCGCCCTGCTGGTACAGGCGCCAGAAATTTTCCGGGAACGACAGGTTGTAGTGGATGCCGGCAATGGTCTGCATGCGCCGGCCATACCGGTAGCCCAGGCCGCGCCGGTAGATGTGTTTCATCTGGCCGACGTTGGAGCTGCCGTACTCGGCCAGCGGGATGTCCTTGTCCTCGCCCATGGCGCAGGGCATGGAGTTGACCCAGAGCATTTCGTCGCCGATTTCCGGGTACACGTAACGGTGCAACTGGTCGAGGAATTCCAGCGGTGCAGTCAGCCGGTCACTGGCCGGGGTGATGAACTCCAGCAGTGCCTCGGAATAGTCCGTGGTGAGATACGGGTGCGTCAGGGCCGCGCCGAGGGTGGCCGGATGCAGGCTCTGGGCGAGCTGCCCCCGGGGGGTGATGCGCAGGCTTTCCTTTTCGATGCCCCGGCGCATGCCGGACAGAGTGCCGGCAGCATCAGCATCGTTCAGCGCCGTGAGGCGCGTGGTGAGCAGATCGGTCATCCGATAGCGTCCATCATCTGGTCTGGGCGGGCATGCCTGTGGCATGCCCGCTGCGGACAGGAGCCGAGAAAACGGTCAGCCCCTGCGTTTTTTCGCATCCTGCTCCTGCTGTGCCTTGGCAAACAATGAGGCAAAGGTGCCGTTGCTGCCTGCGGCCGGCTTGCCGCCGCCGCGCTGTGCCTGACCGCCACCGCCGCCTTTGCCGGCGCGTGGCTGCTGGCGGCGGCCGTCACCCGCCGGGGCGGCGCCGGCCTGGCGCTGCTGGCCTTCGTCGTGGCGGTCGTCCAGGCGCATGGTCAGGCTGATGCGGCGGCGATTGAGGTCCACCTCCAGCACTTTGACCTTGACGATATCACCGGGGCTGACCACCTCGTGAGCATCCTTGACGAATTTCTCCGATAGCGCAGACACATGGACCAGACCGTCCTGATGGACGCCGATATCGACGAACGCTCCGAAGTTGGTCACGTTGGTGACGGCCCCTTCGAGGATCATCCCTGGCTTGAGGTCCTTGATGTCCTCGACGCCTTCCATGAATTCCGCCGCCTTGAACTCGGGGCGCGGATCGCGGCCGGGTTTTTCCAGCTCGGTGAGGATGTCGCTGATGGTGTGCACGCCGAACTTGTCATCGGTGAAGTCGGCGGCTTTCAGTTTTTTCAGGAAGCCGACATCGCCGATCAGGTCTTTCAGGACGCGCTGGTGGGCTGCGGCAATGCGCTCGACCACGCTGTAGGCTTCCGGGTGCACGCTGGATGCGTCCAGCGGATGCTCGCCGGTGGAGATGCGCAGGAAGCCGGCGGCCTGCTCGAAAGTCTTCTCGCCCAGGCGCGGCACCTGCTTCAGCGCCTCGCGGTTGGGGAAGGCGCCGTTCTTTTCGCGGTAGGTAACGATGTTGCCGGCGATGGTGGCGTTCAGACCGGAGATGCGGGCCAGCAGGGCGGCCGACGCGGTGTTCACGTCCACGCCGACGGCGTTCACACAGTCCTCGACCACGGCGTCCAGGCTGCGTGCCAGTTTCACCTGGCTGACGTCGTGCTGGTACTGGCCCACGCCAATGGATTTCGGATCGATCTTCACCAGTTCGGCGAGCGGGTCCTGCAGGCGGCGGGCGATGGACACGGCGCCACGGTAGGACACGTCCAGATCGGGGAATTCCCGTGCGGCCAGTTCCGAGGCGGAATACACCGATGCACCGGCTTCGCTGACCATGATCTTGGTCATCTTCAGATTGGCCAGCTTTTTCACCAATTCGCCGGCCAGTTTGTCGGTTTCGCGGCTGGCGGTGCCGTTGCCAATGGCGATCAGGTTCACCTGATGCTTGGCGCACAGCCCGGCCAGCGTGGCCAGGGACTGGTCCCATTGATTGCGCGGCTGGTGCGGGAACACAGTGGTGTATTCCAGCAGTTTCCCGGTTTCATCGACCACCACCACCTTCACCCCGGTGCGCAGGCCCGGGTCCAGACCCATGGTGGCGCGGGCGCCGGCGGGCGGGGCCAGCAACAGGCTGTTGAGGTTGCGGGCGAAGACCTGGATGGCTTCTTCCTCGGCCAGTTCGCGCACGCGGCCGAGCAGTTCGGTTTCCAGGTGGGTGTTGAGCTTGATCTTCCAGGTCCAGCGCACCGTCTCACCCAGCCAGTTGTCGGCGGCGCGGCCCTGATGCTGCCAGTCGATAGTCTGTGCCACCATCGCTTCGCACGGGTGCGGCTGGGCCGCTTCCTGTTCTTCCGGAAGCGCCATGCTGACGTGCAGGATGCCCTCGTTGCGACCACGGAACAGGGCCAGCGCACGGTGGCTTGGAATGCCGGCCAGTTTCTCGCGGTGGGCGAAATAGTCGCTGAATTTGATGCCGTCTTTATCTTTGCCGTCGACCACGCTGGAGACGATCTCCGCCTGTTCCCACAGCCAGGTACGCAGACGGGTCAGCAGGTCGGCGTTCTCGCTGAAGCGTTCCATCAGGATCTGCTTGGCGCCGTCGAGCGCGTCCTTGGCGGTCTCGATCTTGTGTTCGCTGTTCAGGTAGTTGCCGGCTTCGGTCTCCGGGTCCAGCGTCGGATCGCCCAGCAGCGCGTCGGCCAGGGGCTCCAGGCCCGCTTCACGGGCGATCTGGGCGCGGGTGCGGCGTTTGGGCTTGTACGGCAGGTAGAGGTCTTCCAGGCGCGTCTTGGTGTCGGCGGCCAGGATCGCGGCTTCCAGCTCTGGCGTCAGTTTTTCCTGCTCCCGGATGCTTTTCAGGATCGCGTCGCGGCGTTCGGCCATCTCGCGCAGGTAGCGCAGGCGCTCTTCCAGATTGCGCAACTGGGTGTCGTCCAGGCCGTCGGTCGCTTCCTTCCGGTAGCGGGCAATAAACGGCACGGTGGCGCCGTCATCCAGCAGGGCGACGGCCGAGGCGACCTGGCGTAACTGGACGCCAAGCTCGCTGGCGATGATCTGTTCGATACTGGGGATGGCGGTATTCGGGGTACTGGACATGAGATTCGCTGAGGTGATGAATGAAGGCATGCGCGCTTAACAGCGCATACAGAGAATGATGGCCGGAATCATAGGGGAGGACGGCGACGGGTGACAGATTGACAGCAGGGTTTTGCTATGGCTGCGCGGCCTCGCGGCGAGGTGCCCCGGCATGGGGCGGCCGCGAGGCCGTGCGGGCAGGACAGATGAAGGGCGTGCCAGCAGGCCCCGATCAGGCGCCGAGCAGTTCCCTGATCTTGGCCACCAGTTCGGACTCCTGCGGTGGCTTGACGATATAGCCGGCCGCGCCCTGGCGCTCTCCCCAGACCTTGTCGGTGTCCTGATCCTTGGTGGTCACCAGTACCACGGGGATATGCTGGGTTTCCGGGTCGCGGGTGATCTTGCGGGTGGCCTGGAAGCCGTTCAGCTCCGGCATCACCACGTCCATGAGAATCAGGTCCGGGCGCTCGCTGCGCGCCAATTCCACCCCTTGCATGCCATTGGTGGCGGTCACGGTCTGATGGCCCTGGGCCTCACAGATGCGAACCATATTCGCCAGTTGGGTGGGTGAATCGTCAACAACCAGGATTTTCGCCATGGCGCCTCCTTCCTCTTGTGTTCGCCGCTCCGCTGGCCTGTCGGCCGGACGGCTGTTGTCCGGCGTCAGTTATTATTCCGCGCCGCTGCATAATAGCAGGATGCCGGTACCGGTGAACCTGATGATTTGCGGCACAAAGTGCGCAATCCGGTCACCCTGCGCGGGCCCTGACGTCTCGGCCGGGCCGGTGCAGAGCGTCGCATTCTGTTGCGTTTTCGCGCTGCCGACCGGGTTGCAAATCCGACCGGTGGGCGACAAGATGCCGTGGGCCCGAGGTGCGCCCCGGCTGGGTGAACAGCCGTGCGCCGACAGGGTGATCCGCATCGGAGAAGAGCCGTCGTGACCGAGCCGCAACAGGACAAGATTCTTGTCGTCGATGACGACGCCCGCCTGCGCAGTCTGCTGCAGCGTTACCTCGAAGAACAGGGGTTCTACATCAAGGCCGTCGCCGATGCGGAGCAAATGGACCGCGCACTCGGTCGCGAGCTGTACTCGCTGATGGTACTGGACCTGATGCTGCCGGGCGAAGATGGCCTCTCGATCTGCCGTCGGCTGCGCGCCGCCGGCACCGCCATGCCGATCATCATGCTCACCGCCAAGGGTGACGATAACGAGCGCATCGAAGGCCTGGAGGCCGGCGCTGACGATTATCTGCCAAAGCCGTTCAACCCGCGCGAACTGGATGCCCGCATCCGCGCCGTGCTGCGCCGCCAGGTGCGCGAAGTGCCGGGCGCACCGAGCCGCGATAACCAGTGCGTGACCTTCGGCCCCTGGGAACTGGATCTGGCGCGCCGCATCCTGCGTCGCGGTGATCAGGAGAACAACCTCACCACCGGCGAATTCGCCGTGCTCAAGGCGCTGGTGCAACACCCGCGCGAGCCCCTCACCCGTGACAAGCTGATGAACCTGGCCCGTGGCCGCGAATGGAGTGCCATGGAGCGTTCCATCGATGTGCAGGTGTCACGCCTGCGCCGGCTGCTGGAAGACGACCCGTCCAAACCGCGCTATGTGCAGACGGTATGGGGGGTGGGTTACGTGTTTGTGCCGGACTGAGAGGCCCGGGTTGCCGAACTGAACGGTACCTTTCTGGTGCTTCACGCTGCCCGCCTTGCACTGGTCCGTCATTGACGTATATTGGCGGCATGTACACGATCATCGAAACCCCTACGTTCGAAGCGGACGCCAGGACAATCTGGACTGAGGATGAGCGTAACGCTTTCTTCGCCTGGTTGGCTGCGAACCCGAAAGCCGGTAACCCCATTCCTGGCAGTGGTGGATGCAGGAAAGTGCGTTGGTCTGTAGCGGGTTCAGGAAAACGTGGTGGGGTGCGAGTCATTTACTTCACCCGATTGGCCAACGGTGAGATCTGGCTTTTGGTGAACAGGCCCTAGTAAAAAGGCCGTCAGGGACAACATACCTGCGCATATCCTGAAATCGATCCGTGAGGTGCTGGAAAATGAGTAACAAGGCCCTGAGTGGCGAGGAGCTTGGCAGCAAGCTGCTCCAGTCCGTCAAAGAAATGAAAGCCGGCAAAACGGCCCGTGTGAGCCGTGTTGAGCCCAATGAAGTAGCCGAAGCGCGCGGTAAAACCGGCCTGACGCAGCGAGAGTTTGCCGAGGTGTTGCATATTTCGCCCCGCACCTTGCAAGAGTGGGAGCAAGGGCGTCGTAAGCCCTCCGGGCCTGCGAAGGCATTGATCGACATTGCGTTTCGTCACCCCGAGGTGATCAGAGAGGACCTCGAGCTCAGAGGGTGACGCTATCTCATTTTGAACCAGTGATCTGCGCGATAAGCCGGTGCATGCAGTAGTGCCTCGCCGTTTATCCGAATCTCTCATCCTGTTGCCGCCCATCGTGGACCGTCCCCCGCATTCATGGGGAGCGAGCCCGCTGTCCGCTCCATAGCATTGTGACTCACATCAAATTGCATTGGAGATGGAGTCATGCCGATTCGGACCCCGCTATATCGACTCATGCCGGTGGTCAGCCTGGGGTTGTTGCTTGCCGCATGTGGTGGCGACAGCAGCAGTCACCGTGGTGATCCACCACCCGGTGACGGAGACCCCGTGGAAACGTCCACGGTATCTGGCGCGGTGGCCGTGGGCGCACCGGTCAGCGGTGCGCAGGTGAGTCTGACCTGCCAGTCTGGTGGCAGTGTGGCGGGCGTGGTCAGCAACGCCAACGGCAGTTACACGATCACAGTGCCGGACGAGAATTTCCCCTGCATCCTCCGCGCGACCGGGGGCAACCTGCCGGCGGGGCTCACGGCCCTGCATTCGTTTGCGCCCGCCGCCGGCAGTGCGACGGTGAACCTCACACCCCTGACTGACCTGGCGCTGGCATTGGCGATCAACAACGGGGCGGGCAACAGCAGCATCGCCGACTGGTATGCGGCCCCGACCAACTGGACGGAAGTCGGTGCTGCACTGGGCGACGCGCTTGAGGTGCTGCGTGACACTCTGATCGATGCGGACTACACCCTGCCTTCCACCTGGCCGGCGGGCAGCCTGGCGCCATTTACCGAAGCCTTTACCCCCAGCGTGACACCGGCGGCGGACACGCTGGACAGGTTGCTGGAGGATTTGCAGGCCGCGATCCTCGACGCGGGCGATACCTACGACAATGTGCTGGCCGGTTTTGTGACCACGCCGGCGTCGCTGCCGACGGATGTGGGGGGCGGCAATGGCGGGGGTGAGCCGCCGGTTGAAACGGGCGCGGTCGGTCTGGCGGACTTTGGCGTTTATTCCGGCAGCTCCAGCAAAGGCGAGTTTCTGGCAGCGGTCAGCGGCAGCTGGCCAGTGGCCATTTACCGCGTGCCGTCCGGGCAGGACAACCTCTACGGCGAAGGCACGCTGACGATCAGCGGCACGGAAAGCGACTGGTCGATGACGTTGACGGGCGGCGATGGCAGCACCATTTTCAATCGCGGTATCCAGGGGGCGCTGACCGGGCAACTGATGCCTTTTATCGGGCAGCTTTTCATCAACCACGGCACCAGTACCTCGGAATACATGACGGTATTTGCCCAGCCGGATGGCGCAATCGAAGGCAGTGCCGGCGGCGAGATCGATATCGAGTTCCGTAACAACATCGTGGCGTATGGCGAAGCGCTGCCGGACGTGCTCGCGGGGCTGGCAGGCACCTGGTCCAAGCAGGTCGCGGTGTACTGCAGCGGTCCGTTCGGTGCACCGACGGCGGTGACCAACAGCGTGACCATCACGGCGACAGGGGAGGTCACGGCCGAAGGGGAGACCCAGCTGTGTGGTGGTGATCTGCCGCAGGCCTACGCCTGGGGTGGCCTGGATGACTTCGTGATTCCCAACCCGGAGGGCGAGGGTTTTATCATTTACCTGGACGCGACGTCCGAGGTGGGTATCGGCAATGCCTTTGAAATCTGGATCAGCGAGATCGAGAACCCGACCGTCACCAGAATGAAAAGCTTCATTGGCGGTGAGTTGTTCGAGATGAAAAACCCGGTGCAGCAATAGTTCGCACGCAACGACAAAGCGCCGGCTCCGCCGGCGCTTTGTGCTGCTGCCGGGACGTCAGGCCTCGCCCTGGGCCAGCAGCGGAATCTGCATCTGCACGCGCCAGCCGGCCTCGATGGCTCCATGGCGACAGTGGCCGCCGAGCTTCATGGCCCGCGTGGTCATGATCTCCAGGCCGCGACTTGGCCCGCGCTCCGACGAGGCCGGCAGGCCGTCATTCTCAACCTGCAGCGACACCTGCCCGCCATCGCAATGCAGCGTCACGGTCAGCGTGGTGGTGGCCGAATGCTTCAGTGCATTGCTGACCGCTTCGCGCAGGATACGCGTCATTTCGCTGAACTGGCTGGCGGTCAGCATGGTGGGGGCAAGATCGTCCTGCCACTGCAGGGCGACGGTGTGATCGGCGCAGCGCCGTGCCGTCTCCTCGTGCCATTGCGACGCGGCGGCTTCCAGCGACAGGGAATGGCCTTCCATGTTCTTCAGCAGGTCGCGCAGGTCGCGGATGGCCTCGCGCACCAGCGGCTTGGTGTCATCGGCGCAATGGTGCAACAGGTGCAGCAGTTTGGCGCCCAGGTCGTCATGAATGTCGCGGCGAATGCGGCTGCGCTCTTCACTGGCGCCTTCGGCCCGCGCGGTACGGGTCTGGCTGACCAGTTCATGCAGTGACAATACCAGCCCGGCGATCTCCACATCGTGCCGGGTGAACAGCCGCTCGCCCTCGTGGGCGTGCCTGAGCAGATACGTCTGTGTCCCGACCGGATCGGGCACGTGCAGGCTCTCGCCATTGTCCTGCACGCTGCAACGGGTGGCGCGCTCGGCCAGCCGTTCCAGCACCAGCGGGCGGAATACCGCGCCGAGGGCTTCTTCCACCCCGGACTGATCCTGCTGTGTCTGCTGCGCGGTCAGCATCGCCGGCAGTGCACGTGACAGCCAGGTATCCAGGCCCGGTTGGTTGCGCAGGAACAGCTTGCCCCAGACATACTGGCGCACGGGGAAATAGAACCAGCCCACCAGCGCCATCGACAGCGTCAGGGTGATGGGCCCGGACAGCGACAGCAGCATCGCCAGCAGCAGGTCCGTGAGCATCACCAGCAATCCGCCCAGCAGCCAGGCCCACAGCGAAAACCACCAGCGCTCCAGATCAAACAGGCGGTGTCGGACGACCCCCATGGCCATGCCGGCGTACATCAGCAAGAACGTGGTAAACAAAAGGCCCTGGGAGGCGGGCAGTGCCACTTGCAGAATGGCCGGCAAGATCATGCCGCCCGCGAAAAACGCCGTCCCCGCGACAATCGACAGCACCACCCAGCGCAGCGCTGCACGGTGGCCGGCGTTGCCCCGCGTCTGCCAGCCTTGCCATGCCGCACCCAGCAGCCCGATCAGGAAAATACCCATCACCCACAGGTGAAAGCCCGCCACCGGCGTGGCGACCCACTGCCGCTGGTCCACCACAATGGCTACACAAAAGGCGATATAGAAGGCGGCCGTCCAGGCCGTCGCGGGCGCCTTGCGCGGGTAGTTCCACAGGAACGCACCGAGCGACGCGGAGAACAGCAGCGCGCCAACGTGGTTCAGGCCCGACAGCCACATGAACAGCTCGCCGGGAATGAACAGCTCGCGGGTGCTGTAGACCGCGGCGGCGGAGGAAAACAGCACGTAACTGAGGCCGGTGAGGGCGAACGAATGCAGGGCGATGTCCCGCTGGGCGGGCACCCAGACCAGCAGGCAGATCATCATGCCGGCCAGCCCGCACACCAGTTGCAGCCAGAACAGGCCCGGCAATGCGGTCAGGCGTCGGGGCTGGTGGGTGAGCGGGTGCAGGTCGCCCTGGGCATCGCGAAGGTGCAGTGTGCCCTCGACCAGTGAGGCGGCCAGCCACTGATGCGTGGCAAAAAGCGTGTTCATGGCGGCATAGTCCGGCAGCACATCCGGTTCTTCCACCGCCAGTACGGGGCTGGCCGGCGTGTCCCGCTGGCCGTCGCTGAACGCACTCACCGTCACCACAGGGTGATCGGGCAGTGAGGCAACAAGCCGGTCGCCGTCGAGCGTAAACACGGCATTGCTGGCGGGGAGCGACAGCGCCACCCCGATGGCCAGCAGGCCGTACGCCACCACCAGCACCAGGCCGGCGGTAATCTTTGTTTTCAGTGACAACATGCTGCGTTCCCCATTTTCACACGTCCCCCGCGACGCGTTGTGCTGCCGGCGGCGTTCCCCCGTTTCCGGGGGTTGATCCGGCAGGTGGCCGCCGTCTAATAATGGGCGGTTCATGTCATCCGGTGTGCAAAGGTTTGCACCCCGGCCTTCCCCATGCCGTGAATCAACGCCGGAGCGTATTGATGCCAGCGATCAAGCACATTCTGATTGTGGAAGACCTGCCCGACGTGGCCCTGTGGTTGCGCGAGCAGGTGCAGCCGCTGTTGCGTCCCGAGCGTATCGACGAGGCCGGCAACCTGGCGGGTGCCCGCCAGGCCATCGCAGCCCGTCGCTATGATCTGGTGCTGCTGGATCTCGGGTTGCCGGATGGCGACGGCATGACGCTGATCGCACCCTTCCGGCAGGCGAACCCGAAAGCCCAGTGCATTGTCACCACCATTTTCGACGATGCCGAACACCTGTTCGGCGCCCTGCGTGCCGGTGCCAACGGGTATCTGCTCAAGGACGACACCGAGGCAGAATTCGGCGGACAACTGGCCGGCATTCTTGCAGGGCGCCCACCGCTGTCCTCCTCCATTGCCCGCCGTGTGCTGGAACATTTCCAGCCCGCGCCGAACCCGCTGGAAGCGCCTCTCACGCAACGGGAACAGGAGCTGCTGACGCTGATTGCCAAGGGGCTGAGTGTCCGGCATGCGGCGGAAAAGCTGGGCATATCCCACCACACTGCAGCCAGTTACATGAAAGGCATCTACAGCAAGTTGCAGGTCAACAGCCGGGCGGAAGCGACGCTCAAGGCCGTCAACCTCGGACTGGTGAACCCTGTTTGATTTTGACCAGGCTGTCTACCTCCTGAAACAGGGGGTGTGGGTCAGGCGGGGAGTTGAAAGTCGCGTTGTGTCATCAGGTCCAGTCCGCAGGGCAGCTCACTGATCCAGTCGAGAAATGCCGTGATCATGTCCCGGCCTGCCAGCGGACGACCGTGCTGCGGTACGATCATCGCCACATCCATCTCGCGCACCATGTTGGCCCACAGCCGGGTCACCTGCCGGCTGGCCATATAGCGGCGGTGAAAACCGGCCATGTGCGGAATGTGTGCCTGGAAATCGGTGACCGGGCTGGCATCGTCCACGAGGGAGGCCCCCATGTCGCCGGAAAACAGGATGCGGCTGACCGGATCATAGAGCTGGAAGTTGCCCACCGAATGCAGGAAATGCGCAGGCACCGCGTAAAGTGTGCTTTCCCCGAGGCGAATGCGGTCGCCGGCATCCGGCAGCGGGATGATCCGTTCATAGGTATTGATGTTGCGCAGAATGCTGAGGTAATGCGCAGTGAGGTGAGGCAGGAAGCGCGCCCAGAGTTTCGAGCAGATGACCCGGGCATGCGTATGCAGCAGCCACTTGTCCAGCGACGCGATGATATCCGGGTCCTGGTGTGAGGCGAACACATAGGTCAGCTCTTCCACTTTCATGTGCCGTGACAGCGCCAGCGACAATGGCGTGTAGGTCAGGTCTCCGCCCGGATCGAGCAGCATCGACTGGTCGCCGTCGAGTATCAGGAACTGGTTCGACTGAACGCCCTCGCCGCTGACCAGATTGTCAAAGCACAGGCAGCGATGCTGGCCGTTGTCGAACAGCACGATAGGATCTCGGCGCATGGCGGGTCATCTTGTTGTCCTGGTCCGTACCGAGAGTAACCGGGGCAACAGGGCATGCACTGACGTGCATCAATATCTGGCCGGATTCTGCCCGGCCGCATGGCGGCCGGGCAGAGCAGGCGTCAGTGGCTGGCGCAACCGGCGGCGCTGATTTCCGCCGGGTCGCTGCTGGCACGGTCTTTCAGGTTGCCGAGGAAGCGGGCCTGTACCTCCACCTGGCCGTCTTCCCGCAGCACCAGATGATTGCGGAGGAAACCGATGCGACGGCCCCCGCTTTCTTCAACATAACGACCGTAGCTGCGGCGGTAAAATTCCGATGACAGCGTGGTGCCGTTGCTCGCCTTCACCAGTGCATAGCGCCAGCTGTTGACGGCCCCATCGTCGCTGACACTCAGGCGCAGTTCATCGCACAGGACGTAGCCACTGTTGTAGCTGGTGTCATCCTCGATCACCGTCAGCGTAATGTCGCCCAGCGCCTTGAGTTCGCTCAGTAGTGCTGTCTCCTCGTCCGGCAAGGGGCGTTCCTCCAGTTCTATCGTGCTGCTGGAAAAGGCACCCCCGCCAAGTTGCGTCGTGCGTGTCAGGCGCCACGCCACGGGTATCAGCATGTCCGGGCTGACAATCACATCAAAGCTCAGTGTCTGCGAGGCGCTTTCCTCTATGCTCAGGTGGTAGGCAAATTCGGGACGGCTCGGGTTGGTGGTGTAATCGTTAAAACGGTAGCTGGGGTCTGCCGGGTCGAACTGATAGCCGTCCACGGTGACAACGCCCTGTGCGTCAATCTCCACAAAGACACTGCTGCCGGGTGTCAGGGCGCTGTTGCCGCTGAACGTCACGGTTTTTTCGATCAGGGTCGGGGCATAGACCCCGGCCAGTGGGCCGAGTTTTTCAGCGGCGGGCGTGTCCGCCTGTTCGGCACGCAACTGGCCGATGAACACCGGCACGCCGAACGGACCCTGGGGGCGTGAGGCATCACCGACGTTGATTTCATTGAAGGTGCCAGTGTCGTTGCTGCTCAGCGCGTATTCCACGTCGCCATCGCGCCAGATGATTTCCGGCAGGTGCGGCGATCCGTCAAACAGGCGGTGATAAGGATTGTCGAGTACCGTGCCGTCAATGCTCAGTGTGTTGTCCTCGCCGACCACCACGCTCACGGCCTGTTCATCGATGAAATCACAGGCGTTGCCGCAGCCTTCGCCGCCGCCTGCGTAGAACACCAGCGAGTAGGTGCCGGTCAGTGACGCATGGACGGTGGCGGGCGAGGTGCCGCCACCGTTGCCACCGCCGCCCGCTGGCGCCTGCGGCAGGCTGCCGCCGCTGGTGAAGCTGGCGCGCAACGCGTCGTGGCTGTCCAGGCCGCTCCCCTGGCTGCCGTCGCCGAGCTGCTCCAGCAGCTGGTCATACGGGTCGCTGGCCGGGTTGGCGGTGAAGGGGGCCGTAAAGGGCGCCGTGCTGCCGTTGGGCCAGTTGCCCGGCGGGGTGTAGCCCGCGTTGACCAGTGCGGTGCGCAGCGCCGTGGCCGCGCTGGCCAGTTGCGGCGCCAGCGTGTCCAGGCCGGCATCACCGGTGGTCGGGTCGGCGAACCAGTCCGGCAGCGCCTGGCCGGACAGCGCATTGATCTGCAACGCCAGTGCCAGGTCGGTCAGTGGCGTAATGTTCACATTGCCCGCCCGGGTGGCCAGGCTGTAGAGCGTGACCGCTGGCGTGCCGCCTTCCACACGCAGGGCGCACGGCAGTGCGGCGGCGCTGGCCAGACTGCCGCGCCAGATGCCGTTGGCCTCTGTGGTAATGGTATCGGTAAAGCCGGTGCCGTCGGCGCACCGGGCAGAGACGGTGCCACTGGCGATGCCGGCGCCGACAGCAGCGGTGCCGTGCAGGCTGTTGGGGTTCTGACGGCTGCCGCCGTCGCCACCGCAGGCACTGAGCAGCGTGGTGACGAGAAGGGCGGCGCACCAGGGCAGCCGGTAAGCAAACGCAGTCATGATGAACGTCCTGTCGTGAGAGGAAAGACAGGCAGTGTAAAAACCACAACCGGGCAAGCGGCACCCTGAAATAAGGGGGCGGCGCAGGAAAGCGCGGCCGGGGGCTTTCGGTTAGTATGAGTGCAGCTCGTCCGCACGTCCCTCGACAGGAATGTACTGCATGCGCATCAACCTGCTTCCCAGAACCGCCTTTGCCCGCTCAGCGGTGGTGGTCGGTCTGGTGATTTTTCTGACCCAGGTGCTGACGCTGTGGTTCTTTGCCCGCAATGCCTACCTGCCCGGTATTCGCGAGTACTCGCGGCTGACGCTGTTGCAGGCAGAGTTGTCGGTGTATGAAGAAACCCGCGACGAAGAAGCCGCCGCCCGGCTGGGTGAAGTGAGCGGCATCATGATGGCCACGCCACCGGATGCCGAAGACAGCCAGGTGCCGCTGATCAGCCGGCCGGTGGTGAACAGTTTCCGCTCGGAAATCGAGGAATTGTTCGGTGAACCGGTGAACATCCGCTTCGAGGACAGCCGCCGCCCGGTGTTGTGGATCAACACGCCGTCTTTCCAGGGGCAGTGGTTGCGCGTGCCGATGACATTTTTCCGTGACTACGACCGTTATCTGCTGGTGGGCTGGGGCGTGACCGTGCCGTTGTTTGCGGTCATTGCCGGGTTGCTGATCGCGCGTGGCCTGAACCGCCCGCTGAAACGGCTGGAGCAGGTGGCCGCCGTGGTAGGGCGGGGCGATCCGGTGCCGCCGCTGAATGATCGTAACGGGCCGGAAGAAATCAACGCGGTGAACCGTGCCTTCAACCGCATGACCCGGGAGCTGGCACAGGCTCAGCGGGATCGTGCGCTGTTGCTGGCGGGGGTGTCGCATGACCTGCGCACGCCACTGACGAGGCTGCGATTGTCGGCGGAATTTATCGCCGATGAAGAACTTTCCGAAGGCATCATTGGCGATATCGAGGACATGGATGCGATCCTCGAACAGTTCATCGGTTTCATCCGCGACGGTGCGGATGAAGTGGCCAGCTACGAAAACATCAATGTGCTGGTGGAAGACGTCTGCGCCAAGTTCGATCACCTGGACCTGGATATCGCGCTGCGCAATGTGCCGCGCCTGATGCTCAAACGGCTGACGTTCAAGCGGCTGCTGACCAACCTGATGACCAACGCCATGAAATATGGCGAGCCGCCGGTGCAGGTCTCTACGCAGTTGTCGGGCCAGGATGTGGTGCTGACAGTGCGTGACCATGGGCAGGGTGTCCGGGACGAGGACATTCCGACGCTGTTGCAGCCTTTTTCGCGTGGCGAGAAGGCACGTACCGTGACCGGTTCCGGGCTGGGGCTGGCGATCGTGAAGCGTATCGTGGACATGCACCATGGGCAGGTGCGGCTGGTGAATCATCCTGATGGTGGTCTGCAGGTGGAAATCCGTTTGCCGGTGACGGGACGGTTCGTGCAGCCGGAGGCGCTGTCGGCACGTGTGCGTTGATCCTCGCCTCACGAAACCCCTTTCTGCTCCCGTAGGGTGCGTTGAGCACAGCGAAACGCACCGTTCGGAGAGTGATACCCTGCCAGGCTTGCGGGAGTGAAACCGGGCCCGGACATGGTGCGTTTCGCTGTGCTCAACGCACCCTACGCGTCGTTTGTGTGACGCAGCATAAAAAAGGGCGCCCGAAGGCGCCCGGTTACTGCCTGAACAGACGGACCAGACTGTTCAGAGCATGCCTTCCACGCGCTGCCGCAGGTTGTCGTCATACGGCAGCATTTGCGCGATACGGTTGTAGGTGCCCACGTCCAGGTCTTCGTCCTGCACGGCTTCCACCATTTCCTGCTGCATATTCATCTGCACTTCGGCTACTTTTTCCGGGTCATCGGCCTGTTGGGCCTCACCGACATACTTTTCGCGAATCTCTTCCACTTTTTTGTGGGCTTCCGCGAATTTTTCCAGCTCCTGATCGCTGACCTCCGCGGCCGCAGCCGGTGCCTGGGTTTGTGCCGCACCAGGGGCCGGAGAGGGGGATTGCGGGGTGCCGGCGGTATCGGCGAAAGCCATGCTGCCCAGACCCATGGCGGCGATGGCGATAGCGAGCGGTTTCAGTCGGATGTGCATCATGCTTCTCCTTCAATGGCTAACAACATGGAACGTCAATGCAGTGCGGTTGCATGGGGTTCCTGTGCTAATCCGACCGATGCGAAAACAGAAGTTCCGGCATCGCAGGGGAACTGCATCACATGGTATTGCTGGAGCCCGCGTGCGCTGTGGAGCTGGCTGGGTGTAAGAAAATATTTCGTCGGGCGGAGGTCAGGGAGGCGGACGCTGAAATCTGAAAAATTGTTTTGAATCGCCACACGCCAGGGCCGGTGTGTGGCGATTCAATGCCCTGCGTCAGTGCAGTTTCAGGCGCGGGCGCACCAGCCGGTTGAAGCGGCCGGCCACCAGCAGCATCAGGGTGCGGGGCCAGCCATACAGTGCCGCCTGGTGCAGGCGGTACAGGCTGATATACATCATGCGGGCAAGCCAGCCTTCGACGAAGAAGTTGCCGCCCTTGAGGTTGCCCATCAGCATGCCCACCGAATTGTACTGGCTCAGCGACACCAGCGAGCCGCGGTCCTTGTAGGTGAAGGGCAGCAGGGGTTTGTCGTGCTGCAACAGGCGCTCGAAATTCTTCGCCATGTGCTGCGCCATCTGCTGCGCGGATTGCGCGCGCGGCGGAATGGGTTTTTCGCTGCCGGGCAGGATGCAGGCGGCGCAGTCGCCGATCACAAAAATGCGCGGTTGGCCTTTGGCCTGAAGCGTCGGCTCGACCACGATCTGGTTGATGCGGTTGCGCTCCAGCCCCTCGATGCCGCCGAGCACGTCCGGGGCCTTCACGCCAGCGGCCCAGACCAGCAGGTCGGCGGTGATGTCGTCGCCGTTCTTGACCACGAAGGTGTTTGGCTCGGCCCGCTCCACCAGCGTGTTGATATGCACCTGCACGCCAAGGGCTTCCAGCCGGGCGTGTGCGGTGGCCGATACCCGCTCGGTCAGCACCGGCAGAATGCGCGGCGCGGCTTCGATCAGGTGCACATTGAGTTGTTTGCGGTCCAGGTGCTCGTGGCCGTACAGCTTGAGCATGGAAATGGCGTGGTGAATTTCCGCCGCCAGTTCCACGCCGGTGGCGCCGCCGCCGACAATCGCCACCGACAGCGGGGCGTTGTTGTGGTTGGCGTGCAGGCAGGCGTTGAGAAAACGCTCGCGGAAACGGTCTGCCTGTTGGCGGCTGTCGAGAAACAGGGCGTGTTCGCGTACGCCGGGCGTGTTGAAATCATTGCTCTGGCTGCCCACGGCAAGCACCAGATAATCGTAGGCCAGCTTGCGTTCGGGCAGGACTTCCTCGCCCTGCTGGTCATGCACGGGTGCCAGTGTCACGGTCTGCCCGGCGGCGTCCACCTGGGTCAGGGTGCCGGGCTCGAAACGGTAGTGGTTCAGGCGTGCATGAGCGCGGTAGTCGACGGCATCCAGGTCGGCATCAATGGCGCCGGTGGCGACCTCGTGATAACGCGGTTTCCAGACGTGGATGCTGCTGCTGTCCACCAGGGTGATGTCGGCGAGATGGTGCTTGCCCAGCGTGCGGCCCAGAAAGGTGACCAGTGGCAGGCCACCGGCGCCGCCGCCGATAACCAGGATTTTTGCTGCCCCCATGCATACCTCCGGATGGTCGGTGGAGAGTGCGGAAATCCGTCGGGATTTCCCGGCCTGCCACCACGGGGCGTCGTGGCAGGGTCCCCCGCGGGCGAAGACAGCCGCAGGCACGGGCCAGGCTAATGGATGGCCCGTGAAAGCGCGCAGTTTAGACCTTGAACCCAACAAGTCCATAGGCCGGCAGGTGTAATTTTGCGCGACCGGCCAGTCCATCCGGTGTGCGACGGAAGTCGCTGCATGCCGCACCAGGCGCCTGTTTCGGCTACACTTCCGCCTCCCGATGGCCCGACAGGGCCGGGTGAATGACACAGGAGACACCATGAGCCGCACCCTGATACGCATCGCGACCCGTTCCAGCCCCCTGGCCATCTGGCAGGCAGAATTTGTGCAGCAGCGCCTGGAAGCACTGCATCACGGGCTGCGCGTGGAACTGGTGCGGATCAAGACCCAGGGCGACAAGATCCTGGATACCCCGCTGGCGAAGATTGGCGGCAAGGGCCTGTTCGTGAAGGAGCTGGAAGAAGCGATGCGTGACGGCCGGGCCGATATCGCCGTGCACTCAATGAAAGATGTGCCGATGGTGCTGCCGGAGGGCTTTGCCCTGCCGGTGATCTGCGAACGGCATGATCCGCGCGATGCCTTCGTGTCGCCGCACTACGACGGCCTGGCAGCACTGCCGCAGGGCGCCCGCGTTGGCACGTCGAGCCTGCGTCGCCAGGCACAGTTGCGCGCACAGCGGCCGGACCTGACGGTGATCAGCCTGCGCGGCAACGTACAGACGCGCCTGGGCAAACTCGACGCGGGTGAATTCGACGCCATCCTGCTGGCCGCCGCCGGGCTCAAGCGTCTGGCACTGGACGCGCGCATTCGCTGCGAACTGCCGCCGGAAGTGAGCCTGCCGGCAGTGGGGCAGGGCGCGGTCGGGATTGAATGCCGTGCCAACGACGATGCGGTGGCCGCACTGCTGGCGCCGTTGAATGATGTCGATACCTGGGACCGGGTCGTGGCCGAACGGGCCATGAACCGGCGCCTGGAAGGTGGCTGCCAGGTGCCGATCGGTGGCTATGCCGAATTGCAGGGCGACACAATCTGGCTGCGTGGTCTGGTGGCCAGCGAAGACGGCAGTGAGGTGCTGCGCGCCGAGGCCACCGGCACGCGCGCCGAGGCCGAAGCGCTCGGCATCCGTGTCGCCGATGCGCTGCTGGCGCAGGGCGCCGACCGTATTCTCGGCGAGATTTACGGGCGCGCCTGATGAGCCTGCGCGTGCTGGTGACCCGGCCGGCCGGGCAGGAAGCCCCGGTCATGGCGTTGCTCGCCGGGGCCGGCTTTACCCCGCTGCATCAGAGCACCCTGTGCATTGAGCCACGGGTGCTGGACGCGCGTGAACGCGGTTACCTGATGAATCTGGATCAGTATCACGCGGTATTCCTGGTCAGCACCAACGCCGTGCGGCTGGCGCTCGAGGCGCTGACCGATTACTGGCCACAATGGCCCGTCGGCGTGCACTGGATTGCCGTCGGTGAAGCCACCGCCGCCGCGCTGGCCAATGCCGGCCTGCCGGCCGTGGCGCCGCAGACGGGTTTCAATTCCGAAGCGGTGCTGGCACTGCCGGCACTGCAATCGCTGGAGGAACAGCAGGTGCTGGTATTGCGCGGTGAAGGTGGCCGCCCCCTGTTCGCCGAGACGCTGGCAACCCGTGGCGCACGGGTGGATCAGGTGGCGCTGTATCGCCGCGTTTGCAATCCGGCATTCCAGTGGCCGGCCCCGCCGGTGGATGCGGCACTGGTGACCAGCGTGGAAAGCTGGCACTGTTTGCAGCAGCACCGCCCGCCACAACAGATGTTGCTGGTGGCGGGCAGCGCACGCATCGGCGCCGCTATCCGCGCGGCGGGGTACGGAAACCTGACAGTGGCGGCGAGTCCGCACGACGAGGATATGGTGGCATGTCTGACACAACACCTGATGAAAAGCCGGTAACACCTCCCACCCCTCCCTCAGATACGCCCCCTGCGGCCCCGGCGCCTGACAAGGTCGACACGTCCGCCCCCCGCCCGGCGCCACCGAAACGGCCACCCCCGCGTACACCGCAGCGGCGCAAGCGCGGCTGGCTGGGGCCATTGCTGTTGCTTCTGCTGATCCTGGCCTGCGCCTTCTTTGCCTGGCAGTGGTGGCAGGGCCTGCAGCGTCATCAGGGCGACTGGCGCGCCGCCGTCGCCGCGCTGCAGCACGGCCACGAACAACTGGCCGGCAACATGGCGGCTGAACACCGCGCGACCACGGAGCGCATGGCGCAGATGGAGGCGGAACTGGCCGCCCGTGAGACAGCAACGCCGGTCTCAGGGGAACAGCACTGGCTGATCAACGAAGCGATTTCCCTGGCCAGCCTGGCCGAACAGCAACTGCTGCTGACCGGTGATCCGCAGGCCGCCCGCCGGCTGCTGCGCGCCGCCGATGAGGTACTGGCGCGCAGTGAGGCGCCGGAGACGGTGCGTCTGCGTGCTGCATTGGCTGCGGATATCGAGAAACTGGCGGCTGCCGATCATGTGGATCTGGTAGCGGTGATGCTGCGGCTGGAGGGCTTGCAGCGACAGGTGCCGGAACTGGTGTTGCCGCGCCGTGAGCGCTCGGCGGCAGCCGAACAGGCAGCACCCGCTGCCGCGCCGTCCGCCACGCCGCCGTCATTCTGGGAACGCGTGCTGTCCCGCCTGCCCGTGCAGGTGCGCCGCCACGAGGGTGCTGTGCCGTTGCCACTGGATGCGGACAGCCGGCAGTTGCTGCGCCTGAATCTGGAAAGCGTGCTGCAGGAAGCGCGGCTGGCGTTGATGCAGGGCCGCACCGCCCTCTACGACGCGGCGTTGGCCCGCGCCGACGCGCTGCTGGCCGAGTGGTTTGCGGACAGCGATCCGGTGGTCATCGCCTTTCGCGAGACGCTGGCCGAGCTGCGGGCCGTGCCGGTCAGCCGTGCGCTGCCCGATATTGGTGACGGGCTGGCGGCCCTGAAACAGGCGCGTGCCGGGGAGGCGCAGCAATGAAGCGACGGTTGCTGATCCTGTTCGTCATCTTCGCCGCCGCGCTGGCCCTGGCGTTGTGGCTGGGCAGCTTCCTGCTGCGCGAGCCGGGTTACGTGTTGATTGTGCGCGGCCGCACCGAACTGGAAACCTCGCTGGCGTTTCTGGTGCTGGTGCTGCTGGCCGGTGCCTTTGCGCTGGTGCTGTTGACCGTGCTGGCCGGGCCCCTGTGGCAACTGCTGACCCCGGCGAGCTGGAGCCACTGGCGCCGTCGTCGCGCTGGTGCGCTGCGCTTGCAGAATGGGCTGCTGTCGCTGGCCGCGGGTCACTGGGGCGAGGCCGAAGAGCAGTTGCGTGCCGCCGCCAACCAGACCGACTGGCCGTTGCCGGCGCTGCTGGCCGCCGCCGTGGCAGCGCGCCAGCGGGGCGACGGCGATGCGGAGCGCTACTGGTTGCGCAATGCATCGGATTTTCCGCGTGGCCGCTTGCCGGCCGCGCTGCTGGCAGCGCGCTTTGCACTGACCGACAACAACCCGACCCGCGCACGGGAGCTGCTGGAAGCTGAACGTCCGCGCCACGGCGACAGCCCGGTGTTGCTGCAACTGCTCGCCGAGGCCTGCAGCCGTGAGGGCGACTGGGCGGCAGTGTGTGAGTTGATGCCGACACTGCGACGCCTGAGCGCAGACGCGAACCTGGACCTGCGCGAACGCCGTGCCTGGCACGGGCGCATGCGTCAGGCCGCCACGCAACCCGGCTTCACCGATGCCGCGCAGCGGCGTGACGCCCTGCACCGGTTGTGGAAAAAAATGCCGGGCGAGCTGCGTCACGCACCGCAGCTGCGGGCGCAATACGCCGGTTATCTGGCGCAGCTGGATGATGGCGCCGGTGCATTGAAGATCGTCGCCGGTGAGCTGGACAAGCGCTGGGATGATGGCCTGCCGGCCGTGCTGGAAGCGATCAATGATGTGCCGCCGGAACAGTTGCTGACACGGCTGGAACGCTGGCTGCAGGAGCGCCCGGGCAATCAGGTGTTGCTGGTGACGGCCGGGCGTGTGGCGCTGAAGGCGAAGCTGTGGGGCAAGGCGCGCAGCTTTTTCGAAACCGCCGTGCAGGCGGGCAGCCCCACCGCGATGGCAGAACTGGCGCGCCTGTACGAGGCACTGGGTGATGAGGGGCGGGCGCGTGAGATGTTGCACCGGCAACTTGGCGTGCAGCGGCAGCAGTTGCCGAGTTTGCCGCTGCCGGAGCGTGGTCGGACGTCGGACGTCTGACGTCGAACGCGAAAGAAAAAGAAGCGATTACAGCCTGGAGGTCGGGCGCCTTGGTTTTTAGCGTCAGACGTCTGACGTCCGACGTCCGACCCCAAGCCACCCCTCCACTGCCGGCCCCACCAACGCCACCATCGCCGCGATATGTGCCGGTTCGGCATTCAACGCCGCAATATACTCATAACGCTCTCCGCCACTTTCCATGAAGTACTCGCGGTTTTCCTCGCCGATTTCCTCGATCGTTTCCAGGCAGTCTGCGGAAAAGCCGGGGCAGAACACCTGCACTGAACGTACCCCTTCGCCCGGCAGCGCTTTCAGGGTGTGGTCGGTGTACGGCTTGAGCCATTCCTCGCGGCCGAAACGGGACTGGAAGGTGGTCAGGCATTGCTCTTCCGAGAGCCCCAGCGCGGCCATCAGTTTCGCGGAGGTGGCCAGGCACTGCTGCTGATACGGATCGCCCTGGGTGACGTAACGTTTCGGGATGCCGTGGTAGGACAGCAGCAGCCGGTCTGCCCGCCCGTGCTCGGCCCAGTAGGCGCGGATGCGTTCGGCCATCGCCTCGATATACGGGTCGAAATCGTGATAGTCGCTGATGAAGTGCAGGCTGGGCACCCAGCGCCGACGGCGCAGGTCGGCGTTGATCGCATCCAGCGTTGAGCCACCTGTGGAGCCGGAATACTGCGGGTACAGCGGCAAGACGATCAGCCGTGTGACACCGGCGCGCTGCAGGGCGTCCAGCCGGTCACTGATCGACGGCGTGCCGTAGCGCATGGCGAAATCCACCACCAGGTCGTCGCCGAAACGGGCGCGCAATGCATCGCGCAAGGCGCTGCACTGGTCTGCGGTGTGAAACATCAGCGGCGAGCCACGCTCGGTCCAGACACTGGCATACGCTTTTGCAGAACGCGGCGGGCGGATCACCAGAATCACCAGATTCAGTACCAGCCACCAGATCAGCCGCGGCACTTCCACCACACGTGGATCGGACAGGAATTCGCGCAGGTAGCGGCGCAGGGCCGGGGTGGTCGGGGCATCCGGTGTGCCGAGGTTGGTGATCAGGACGCCGATGCGTCCGCTGTCGCCGGTAAGCAGGTCGGCACTGCCGCGGTAGGCCATGGGGCTGTGTCTCCGGTGAACAAGGGCTGGCGATGATTATCCATGCTGCGGCAAGCGCGTGTGAACTGTCAGCCGCGCGGGGCGTAATCGAACACGTCGGAATGCATCTGCGCGGCCGGCACGCCGGCTGCCGCCAGGGCATCGAAGACTGCCCAGGCCATGGGCGGCGAACCGCCAATATGAAATTCCGGTGCCGCCGGGTCGCCCAGGTCGGCGAGCACGGCCTCGTGGACCAGGCCGCTGCGGTAGGCGGTATCGGCGCTTTCCGACAACACCGGCACATAGCGCACGTTGTGGCGGGTAGCCCATTGCTGCGGCAACGCCGGCAAATAAATGTCGGCTTCGGTGCGGGCTCCCCAGTACAGATGAATGGGGTGCTGAAAACCGCTGGCCAGCAGGTGCTCGATCATGGCCTTGGCCGGTGCAAAGCCGGTGGAGCCACAGATAAACCAGACCGGTCTGTCCGGCAGCGTGTCGCCAATAAAGCGCTCACCGAAGGGCAGCCGCGCACGCACCAGGCTGTCGTGGCGCAGGGCGTCGATGACCTCCAGCGAGGACGGATTCTCCGCGTTGTGGCGCACGTGCAGTTCCAGTTCGCGGCCGTTGCAGGCATTGGCGATGGAAAAGGCGCTGTCGCCAGCGGGCAGGTCAAGCATCAGGTACTGACCGGCCTGCCAGCGGAGCTTGCGACCGGCGGGCAGGCGCAGCATGACCCGGCTGACGTCGTGGTTCAGGGCCTCGATGGCCGTGATCTGGCAGCTGACGTCGGAAACCGGCAGCTCTCCCGGTGCGGTGATGTCGGGCACGGTGATCTCGCAGTTCTCAAGGGCGTGGGCGACGCAGTATAGCACCCGCGCCGCGCCGGCATCGCCCGCATGCACCGTGCGGGTATTGCTGGCCAAGTTGCCGACACGCTGGGTCAGGCTGCCGTGCACCAGGGCGCCCTGGCAACGCAGGCAATTGCCATTGCGGCAGGCGCTGGGAAAGCCGAAGCCGGCACGCTGGCCGGCTTCGAGCAGGGTGTCACCCGCGTTGGCGAGGTATTCTCCCTTGCCGGTGACGATGATGCGAAAAGTGTCGGGCATCAGGCACTCATGATGAACATCGCAGCGATCAGGCCCATGCCGGCGAACCATACCAGTGAACGCAGCGTGGCCCAGTCAGCGATATAGCAGATGCCGAAAACCAGCCGGCTGGCAACCCAGGCGATGGCCAGGCAGTCCAGCGTGGCTTGCGGGATGGCGCCGATCATGTGTGCGACCAACACGGCGGCGAGAAACGCCGGGGTGACTTCAAAACTGTTCTGCTGTGCCCAGTGCGCACGCTTGCGCGAGCCTTGCAGCCCTTCCAGGAATTCGCGCGGGTTGTGATTCTGTTTCGGGCCGAAGTCGCCGCGGAACTTGGCCAGTACGGTAAAGACATAGGGCAGGAAAATGGCGACAAGCATGCACCAATAAGCAGTGGTCATGATCGAATCTCTCCGTGTGATCAGGCGTTGTTGTGATGTTCAGGCGAGGACGTGGACGCCCCGTTTTCCTGAAGGGCCTGCTCCAGCAAGGCGAAGCGATCCTGGCCCCAGCAGAGGGTGCCATCAATGCGCAGGGTTGGCACGCCCCAACTGCCGGCGGCGAGCATTTCGGCCCGATTGGCCTCGGCGCGTTCGCGCCAGCCATCGTCGTTGAGCCAACGCTTTGCGCGGTGCCAGTCCAGCCCGGCGGCGATGCACAATGTGTGCAGTCCGTGGTCACTGGCGGCGTTGATGCCCTGGCTCCAGATGCCTTCGCCGGCAGCCGCCAGCCACTCGCGCAGGCGGCCTTCTTTTTCCGCGAAGGGCCACAGCGCCATGCAGCGTTCCACCCCCGCACCGACCGGGTCGCACACGCGGCCGAACGGGACGCCGTGCAGCGCGGCTTCGCGGGCGGCGTCGCGCAGAATATAAAAACGCTTTGCGCGCGGCACCGCGAGGCCACGCATGACCATGGGCAACACCGGACGGATCTCAAGCGTCAGGCCGTAGTGATCGGTGAGTGCAAACACGCGCGACAGCGCCACCCAGGAATACGGACTGCGGAAAGAGTAGAACAGCGTCAGTGTGCGGCCGCTGTCGCCGGTTGCCGGTGTGGACAGCGACAGGTACTTGGCGCGGCCGTAGGGCATGGGCCAGGCGCCGCGATCGCCCAGCCCGAGCCCCTGCAAGCGTTGGGCGAGGTGATCGAGCCGGTCGATGCCCCAGTACCATTCGCCGCCGTAGCGCAGCATGGCGGACAGATAATGGCCGTCACGCAGGTAGCTGTCGCGGCGCGCTTCCATCGCCAGCCGGGTCTGGTCCAGCGGCAGGGGGGCATGGGCCTGGACCAGCGGCGCGAGGTCATGGCCGTGCCAGAGGGCGCTGAACACTTCTGCGGCAATACTGAAAAACGCCGGGTCCTGTTCGTGACGCAGCAGGATGGCGGTGGCGAGCAGGCTGCGCTCATGATCGGGCAAGGCGGCATCACGGGGGAAGCTCAGCCCGTGCAAGGGCGCCAGTCTTGCCGCATCGCGGGCGGCGAGCGGGCCGAGCAGTTCCGGGTGCGGGGTCATTTGCGCATCCAGATACAGCATCACGTGAGGCCGTACCTGCACGCCGAAATGCGCGGCGAAGGCAGGCAGAGCCTGTATCAGCAACCAGGAGTACGGGTCATCGACACGCAGCCAGACATCCATGATGTGCGGCTGGCGGGTGAGGCGCCGGCGCAGCTCGGCGCGACGCCGGTTCAGATCCCGCAGGCCCTGGCTGGTGAGCAGGGCCGCCAGCCAGGAAGTCAACAGCGAGCGCATCGTGGCGTCAGTGTGATGAGCAGGTATCGGTCTGCGGTGGTCATGGTGTTTCCCGGGGTGTTGTTGGGCAATACCCGAGAGCGTGCCCCATTGCCTGTGTGGATGCCAGTGCCTTGAACAGGCGGTTACACCCAGACCGGACGTGTCGACCAGTCAGTGGGGAAGCCCATTCTGCTCGTATCGATGTTGTGTGTGGCGAGCATGTGCTTCAGTCGCATTTTCCAGTTGTTGCCAGGCGCAATGGTATCCATCAGGTAAGTGATCGTGGTCAGGGTGTTATAGAGCTTCCTCAGCCGCCGATCCGTGTCCGGCAGCATAGCGAGGCTGGCCAGCAGTGAGGGCGGTGCCGATCTGGGCAGCTTCATGGTTTTGGTGAAGTCACGGTTCCATAGCCTGGAATGATGAGCGGCATGGTTTCTGACCAGCGCCAGATGTTCGCAGAAGGAGGTCATGACCTGCTCATCCAGGTGGTAGATCTGGCTGATGGCCTGGCGATCTTTTCGTCGTCGGATATTGGAGAACCACTTTGAAAGCTGACCCATGGTCATCAGTTCCACCACGGCCCAGATTGGAGGCAGCAACTCCTGGTACTTGGTGGTGAGGTGTCGAATAAATTCCTCTTTGCTGCTGCGAACTTCGCTGGCCAACCTGGAAATGGAGTGACCATAGGCCAGCGGGTCATGAAACAGGTCAGGCTTGAGGTGTGGATGGGCGGTGCCATGATTATGGCTCAGGTGGTATGCCATTTGTGTGCGCACCGATACTTCTATTCGCTCAATGGCGTCAAGCAGCAGCAGGCGGAACTCTCTGTCAAAAACATAGAGGTTCAATACATCGCTGAAAGATGTGCCGGGAGTGAAGGTATGGCTGGCGTGATCCTGCTCGAAGGGCAGGCAATAGGCAGCCAGCCGGTAATAATTGATTTGAGCGAGATAGAACTCCGCTTCCTCGATGTCGGTGACCACCAAGCCGCGTGATCTCATCTTCCGGACCTGGCCGGAAAAGGTGGTGGCGGGTTTGGGGTAGGGAACTTTTTGGCGAGGCGGCGTCATTTTTGCCCCCTCCAGAAACGAGTAACCCCTCGCGGTGCGCTGATCTGACGGGAAGCGGGAGGGGTATTGTTGCTACCGATTATACCGCCGGGCTGCCGGATTTCAACTCGTCGACGCCTTGCAGCAGGGAGAACGGGGCGGTGAGGGTGAGTGTACTGGTTTGAATACAAAGGCATTGACCTTCCCTGTGTTGGGCCTGGCAGCTCAATCCGTGAGGCTGCTCTGTTTCAGTGAAGCCTCCGGGGAGCCATCGATGACTCCCCGGAGAGATTGCGCCTTAGTCGGCGCCGATCTGTGACAAATCACGCACCGCGCCCCGGTCGGCGCTGGTGGTCAGCGCCGCGTAGGCTTTCAGCGCGGTGGAGACGCGCCGGGTGCGCATTTCCTTCGGCTTCCACGCCAAGCCGCCGCGGGCTTCCATTTGTGTGCGGCGGTGCGCGAGTTCTTCCGTCGACACCTGCAACTCAATGGTGCGTTGCGGAATGTCGATGTGGATGGTGTCGCCTTCCTGCACCAGCGCGATGGCACCGCCTTCGGCGGCTTCCGGTGACGCGTGGCCGATGGACAGGCCGCTGGTGCCGCCGGAGAAACGGCCGTCGGTGAGCAGCGCGCAGGACTTGCCCAGCCCTTTTGATTTCAGGTAGCTGGTCGGGTACAGCATTTCCTGCATGCCGGGGCCGCCTTTCGGGCCTTCGTAGCGGATCACCACCACGTCACCCGCGACGATCTGGTCGGCCAGGATGGCTTTCACGGCGGAGTCCTGGCTTTCGAACACGCGCGCACGGCCGGTGAAAACGAGAATGGAATCGTCCACGCCAGCGGTTTTCACGATGCAGCCGCGCTCGGCGATGTTGCCGTACAGCACCGCCAGGCCACCGTCGCGGCTGTAGGCATGTGCCAGATCACGGATACAGCCTTCGGCGCGGTCGGTGTCCAGCGACGGCCAGCGGGTTTCCTGGCTGAACGCGGTTTGCGTCGGGATGCCCGCCGGGCCGGCGGTGAACATTTTTTTCACCGCTTCATCACTGGTGCGCATGATGTCGAACCGTTCCAGCGCGTCGCCCATGGTGGGCGAATGCACGGTGGGGATATCCCGGTGCAGCAGGCCGGCGCGATCGAGCTCACCAAGAATGCCCATCACGCCGCCGGCGCGGTGGACGTCTTCCATGTGGTATTTCTGGGTGGCCGGCGCCACTTTCGACAGGCAGGGCACTTTGCGTGACAGGCGATCAATGTCGCTCATGGTGAAATTCACATGGCCTTCCATCGCCGCTGCCAGCAGATGCAGTACGGTGTTGGTGGAGCCGCCCATGGCGATGTCCAGGGACATGGCGTTCTCGAACGCCTCAAACGTGGCAATGTTGCGCGGCAGCGCGCTCTCGTCGTTGTCGCGGTAGTAGCGCTCGGCCAGTTTGACGGCGGTGCGGCCGGCTTCCAGGAACAATTGCTCGCGGTCAGCGTGGGTGGCCAGCAGCGAGCCGTTGCCCGGCAGGGACAGGCCCAGTGCTTCGGTCAGGCAGTTCATCGAGTTGGCCGTGAACATGCCGGAGCAGGAGCCGCAGGTAGGGCAGGCGCTGCGTTCGTACTCGGCCACGGTGGCGTCGTCGACGCTGTCATCGGCGGCGATCACCATGGCGTCGACCAGGTCGAGTTTGGTGTCGCTCAGTTTGGTCTTGCCGGCTTCCATCGGGCCACCGGAAACGAACACCACGGGGATGTTCAGCCGCATGGCGGCCATCAGCATGCCCGGGGTGATCTTGTCACAGTTGGAGATGCACACCAGCGCGTCCGCGCAGTGGGCGTTGACCATGTATTCCACCGAGTCGGCAATGATGTCGCGGCTGGGCAGCGAGTACAGCATGCCGTCGTGACCCATGGCGATGCCGTCGTCCACGGCGATGGTGTTGAATTCTTTCGCCACCCCGCCGGCCCGTTCCACTTCGCGGGCGACCAGTTGGCCCATGTCTTTCAGGTGCACATGGCCCGGCACGAACTGGGTGAAGGAGTTGGCGACGGCGATGATCGGTTTGCCGAAGTCGCCGTCCTTCATGCCGGTGGCACGCCACAACGCGCGCGCGCCGGCCATGTTGCGGCCGTGGGTGGAGGTCTTGGAGCGATAGTCTGGCATGTCGGTTCTCGGTGTCAGTGGTTCAATGTGCCCGGGTCGGTGTCGTGGCGTGTGGCCGCGACATCAAAGCTGTTTGCGAAATACTTTCGAGTTGCGCTGGTAGTTGTACAGGCCTTTGCGCTCGCCCGGCAGTTCGTCCACCGGGATCGGTGCGAAGCCCTGTTCCTGGAACCAGTGCGCGGTCTGGGTGGACAGCACGTACAGCGTGTGGATGCCCTGGCTGCGGGCGCGTTTTTCCAGGTGCTCCAGCAGCTTGCGGCCGCGATCGGCGTTGCGGTAGTCCGGGTGTACGGCAACGCAGGCGATTTCGCCGGACTGTCCGTCATTGAACGGGTACAGGGCCGCACACCCGATCACCATGCCATCGCGTTCGGTGATGGTAAAGCGCTTGATTTCGGCTTCCAGGCGCTCGCGGGAGCGGCGCACCAGCACGCCGGCGGCCTCCAGCGGCTCGATCAGTTCGAGAATGCCGCCGACATCCTCTATATAGGCGCCGCGCACGTTCTCGTAGTTTTCCCGGGTGACCAGCGTGCCGCAGCCGTCACGGGTAAACAGTTCGCGCAGCAGCGCGCCGTCCTCGCGGAAATTGACCAGATGGGCGCGCGCCACGCCGTTGCTGCAGGCGGCGGTGAGCTGCCGCTCGGTGGTCGGGTTCTGGATGATCTCGCGGGCCAGCAGTTGCCCGGCCTCCTGCGGCGAGATTTCGCGCACCAGCCGGCCGTCGGCATCCACCACGCCGGTGTCTTCGCCGAGGTAGATGATCTTGTCGGCCTTCATGGCGATGGCGGTGGTTGAGGCCACCTCCTCGGAGTTCATGTTGAACAGCTCGCCGGTCGGCGAGCAGCCGATGGGCGAGAGCAGCACGATGTTGCCGTCATCCAGCTGGCGACGGATGGCGTCCACCTGGACCCGGCGTACCTCGCCGGTGTGCTGGTAGTCGAAACCGTCGCGCACGCCGACCGGCTTGGCGATGACGAAATTGCCGGACACCACCTGGATGCTGGCGTTGTGCATCGGCGAATTGGCCAGCCCCATGGAGAACAGCCCTTCGATACGCAGGCGCACGGCACCGACAGCGTCCAGCGCCGCGTCCAGCGCGGCGGCATCGGTGATGCGGGTGTGGCGCTCAAAGCGGGTATAGATGTTCTGTGCCGACAGCCGGGCGCTGATCTGCGGACGCGCGCCATGCACCAGAATCAGCCGGATGCCCAGGCTGTTGAGCAGCGCCAGGTCATGGATGATGTGGTGGAACCCCGGCTCCTGCACCGCCTCACCGGAAATCATCACCACGAAGGTGCGGCCCCGGTGCGCATTGATGTAGGGCGAGGAGTTGCGGAACCAGGCGACGTAGTCCTGCGTGGCGTCCCGGGCGGGCTGATCCATGGGATAGAACCTGCTGCGTTGTGTGTGCGACAGGCAAGTATAGATCAGCGGGGCCGGGGCTGTAATGCGGCGCCGGGCGCCAGGGGGCTTGAGCTTTTCGCGTCAGACGTCCGACGTCAGACGTCCGACGCGCCACTCAAATCAGCCAAAGATGCCGGTAAGCATATAGAAGAACAGGATCGACAGGCCGGCGCCGGCCGGCAGGGTCACGATCCAGGAGGTGAAGATGGTGCTGATCACGCGCAGGTTCAGCGCGCTGATGCCGCGTGCCATGCCAACCCCGAGCACCGCGCCCACCAGGGTGTGGGTGGTGGAGATCGGCAGGCCGATGCCGGAGGCGATGACCACGGTGGAGGCCGCACCCAGCTCGGCGGCGAAGCCGCGGCTCGGGGTCAACTCGGTGATCTTGCTGCCGACGGTGCTCATGACCCGGGCGCCGAGAATGGCCAGCCCGAACACGATCCCCACCGCGCCGAGCAACAGCACCCAGTTTGGCACCGCCGCCTGGGCTGCCACGTCACCGCCAGTGGACACGACCGAGTAGATCGCGGCCAGCGGGCCGACCGCGTTGGCCACGTCATTGGAGCCGTGGGCGAAGGCCATGGCACAGGCGGTGAAGATCATCAGTACCGCGAACAGCTTCTCCACATTGGCGAAGCGGAACTGCTTTGCCGCCTGCGGATCGGGCTTGATGCGGGACAGCAGGGTCGCGCCGACCGCTGCCACGACCAGGCCGGCAATGACCGCCGACAGCACGCTGGCCGGTGTGCTCATGTGCAGCCCGACGTGCTTGAGCCCCTTGGTGAAGGTCACCATGGCGACCATGAAGCCGGTCATGAACATGTAGACCGGTACGTAGCGCTTGGCCTGGGCATACGGGTCATCGGTATTGAGGATCAGTTTCTGCACGCTGCGGAACAGGGCGTAGGAAATGACTCCGGCGAACAGCGGCGAGATCACCCAGCTGGCGACGATGTTGCCCAGCTTGTCCCAGTGCACCACATCCACACCGATGCCCACTGCGGCGAAACCGACAATGGCGCCGACGATGGAGTGGGTGGTGGAAACCGGCCAGCCGAACGCGGACGCCACCACCAGCCAGATGCCGGCGGCCAGCAGAGAGGCCATCATGCCGTACACCAGCAGATGGGGGGTGTCGGCCATGACCTCGCTGTCGACGATGCCGGAGCGGATGGTCTGGGTCACCTCGCCGCCGGCCAGGTAGGCGCCAGCGGCTTCAAAGATGATCGCGATGATGATGGCCTGCTTCACGGTCAGCGCACGGCTGCCGACCGAGGTGCCCATGGCGTTGGCGACGTCGTTGGCGCCGATGCCCCAGGCCATCAGGAAGCCGAAGGCGCAGGCCAGAAAGAGAATGGTGGTGCTGTTGGCGATGATGATATCCATGCTGCACGACGCTCCTAACTGGCCACGAGGCGGTGCAACTGGCCGCCGACTTTATGCGCGCGGTCGGCCAGGTCGCCGACCCATTCGATGATCTTGTAGAGGAAGATCACATCCACCGGCGGCCAGTCTTTTTCCAGGCCGTAGAGGATGGCGCGGATTTCGATCTGCTGGCGGTCGGTCTCGCGCTCGAGGTTGTCCAGCTCTTCGATCATGTCCTCGATCATGCGCACTTCCGGGCCGCCGAAGCCGGTTTCCAGCAGTTCGTCCAGCTCGTTGATGGCCTTGAGCGCCTGGGCGGAGGTGTCGATGGCACGTTGTACATAGGCCAGCATCTGCGGTGCCAGCGGTGCCGGCAGCGTCATGCGGCGGCCGAGCATCAGGCCGGCGATGTCCTTGGCCTTGTTGGCGACCCGGTCCTGAATGCTGATCAGCTCCAGCAGGTCGGTGCGCGGCATCGGCAGGAACAGGCTGTTCGGCAGATTCAGCCGGAACTGCTTTTTCATCTCGTCAGCTTCGTTTTCCAGCCGGGCGATCTGTTGCTGCAGGGCGTTGCCGCGTTCCCAGTCGTTGTCGATGGCGGCCTGAAAGAAGGCATCCAGCTCGCTCACGCACTGCTGCACGGTCTCGTAGTGTTTCTGTAGCGGCTTGATGGGTGAGCGGCCGAACAGGCCGGCTATAGAGCTGCCCAGGGACATGATGTGGCTCTCCGTCACATAGGGAGGGGTGCGGGCGCGAGTATAGGGGCAGCCACCGGATATTTCACCTTTGTGACATCACCCCGCGTGGGGGCGATGACGGGCAGCCTGAGGCCGGGTACAGTTGCCGGATAAGAAGAATGTCGCAGTCCGTCTGAGTCGACAGCCGGGATCATCGGAGGAGAGAGCGCCCGTGACAGCCAATGTTCGCAGCCCGCAGGCCCTGGCCGGTCTGGAAATCGATGTGCGCTGGGTCATGCGTGAGCTGCTCGAGGCCGGGCATGTCACCCAGGGCGACTACAACGTCATCTCCACCACCCCGCGTGAAAAGAAAGAGCTGAACTGGCACCCCCTGCAGATCGTGGCCAAGTACCGGCTGGAGGATCAGCAGCAGGCAGGGCGGGTGCTGGACCTCGACTGGCTCAGTCACTGGCTGGCGGACCGGGCTGGCCTGCCGGTATTCCACATTGACCCGCTGAAAGCGAAAGTGGACCCGATCACCTCGCTGATGTCCTATGCCTTCGCCGAACGACACGGCATCCTTGCCGTGGAAGTGGGCCGGGACCAGGTCACTGTGGCCTGTGACCAGCCTTTCCAGCGCGCCTGGGAAGAGCATCTGTCCCAGGTGCTGCGCGAGCGCAAGCTGGACGTGGTGTTCGCCAACCCGGAGCAACTGCGCCGCTACCGCATCGAGTTCTACAATCTGTCGCGCTCCATTGCCGGCGCCCGTGACGTCAGTGGCCAGAACCTGGGCACCGTGACCAATTTCGAGCAGTTGCTGGAGCTGGGGCAGGGGGGCGGCACACCGGATGCTGACGACCAGCACATCGTCAACATCGTCGACTGGATACTGCAATACGCCTTCGCCCAGCGCGCCAGCGACATTCATCTGGAGCCGCGCCGCGATACCGGACGCATGCGTTTCCGCATCGACGGTGTGCTGCATGACGTGTACGAACTGCCGGCGGCGATCATGGCCGCCGTCACCAGCCGCCTGAAGATCCTGACCCGCCTGAACGTGGCCGAGAAGCGCAAGCCGCAGGACGGCCGCCTGAAGACCAAGACACCAGACGGCGCTGAAGTGGAGCTGCGGATTTCTACCCTGCCCACCGCCTTCGGCGAAAAGATGGTGATGCGGATCTTCGACCCGGACGTGCTGGTCCGCAGCTTTGACCAACTCGGTTTCTCGAAAGAGGATTACGAGATCTGGCAGCGCATGACCGGCAACAACAACGGCATCGTGTTCGTCACCGGCCCGACCGGCTCCGGCAAGACCACCACGCTTTATTCGACCCTCAAGCAGTTGTCCACGCCGGAGGTGAATGTCTGCACCATCGAAGACCCGATCGAGATGGTGGAGCCGAGTTTCAATCAGATGCAGGTGCAGGCCAATATCGACGTCGGCTTTGCCCAGGGCGTGAAGGCGCTGCTGCGGCAAGACCCGGACATCATCATGATCGGCGAGATCCGCGACCTGCCCACCGCCGACATGGCGATCCAGGCGGCACTGACCGGCCACCTGGTGTTGTCCACCCTGCATACCAACGACGCGCCCAGCTCCGTGACCCGTCTGATCGACCTGGGGGTGCCGCCCTATCTGGTCACCGCCACCGTCAACGGTGTCATGGCGCAGCGCCTGGTGCGCACCCTGTGCCCACACTGCAAAGAGGCCATGCCGGTGGAGCCGGCCGCCTGGGAAGAGCTGTGCCGGCCGTTCAAGCTGAAGATGCCGGCGCAGGTATACCGCCCGGTCGGCTGCCTGGAATGCCGTGGCACGGGTTACCTGGGCCGCATGGGGGTGTACGAGACGATGCCGTTGACCAGCGGCCTCAAGGGCGTGATCAGCCGTGGCGGCGATCTGGAAACCATCACCCGCGAAGCCCTCAAAAGCGGCATGAAACCCCTGCGCATCAGCGGCGCCCGCAAAGTTGCCCTGGGCCTCACCACGGTCGAAGAAGTCCTGCGCGTCACCCCGATGCAGGATGTGCTGCTCGGCTGATCCTGCTCGCGGGCCAGTGGCCCGCAGCCCCATGTTGAGGGGGGGGGCGCGCGTGCCCTCTGGCATTCCGCGCCGCACCCGCAGACAATAGCGCCGCATGACAATCCCCGATTTCACATCCCTGCCAGAGACCCTGGCCGACGCCCTGCGCCGGCACTGGACGCGTTTTGTCGAAGCGGGCGGCGAGTTGCCGCCGTCGCTGGCCGCCTCGCTGCCGAAGGTCTGGGCCGGCTCGGACTATGTGGCCGAGCGCATGATCCGCACACCGATGCTGGCGGAATGGCTGGTGCATTCGGGCAATCTGGCGCAGCGGCTGGATGCCAGCAGCCTGCGCGAGGAAGTGGCCGCCGCCCTGCGTGACGCTGCCGACGACGCCGCGCTGTTCGCCGCGCTGCGGCAGCTGCGGCACCGGCACATGGTGCGCATCATCTGGCGTGACCTGGGCGGGCTGGGCGATTACCACAGCACGGTGGCGGACCTGTCGCTGCTGGCAGACACGCTGATCGACGCCGCGCTGGAGAAGCTCTATACCGCTGCCTGCGAACGTGAAGGCACGCCATTGAGCCCCGGCGGCCAGCCGGTGCGCATGGTGGTGTTCGCGATGGGCAAGCTGGGCGCCCGTGAGCTGAATCTGTCCTCCGATATCGACCTGATCTTCGCCTACGAACACGAAGGCGAAATTGAAGGCCACCGTCGTGAAATGTCCTACCACCAGTTCTTTGTGCGGCTCGGTCAGCAACTGATCAAGGCGCTGGACCAGAACACTGCCGACGGATTCGTGTTCCGCGTCGACATGCGGCTGCGCCCCTGGGGCGGCGCTGGTGCGCTGGCGGTGGGCTTCGATGCCATGGAAGGTTACTACGAGGAACAGGGCCGCGAGTGGGAGCGTTACGCGCTGATCAAGATCCGCCCGGTGGCCGGCGACACCGCGGCCGGTGAGCGCATGGTCCGGCGCCTGAAGCCGTTCGTGTATCGGCGCTACATCGACTATGGGGCGTTCGAATCGCTGCGTGAAATGAAGGCCCTGATCGAGCGCGAAGTGCGCCGCAAGGGCATTCAGGCCGACGTGAAACTCGGCCCTGGCGGCATCCGCGAAGTGGAATTTATCGTGCAGGCGTTCCAGTTGATCCGGGGCGGCCAGTTGCCGGCGCTGCGGGTCTCCAATCTGTTGCGCGTGTTGCCGCAACTGGTGGAGCAGGAGCTGTTGCCGGAGGATGTCGCGGAGGAATTGCGTGAGGCGTACCTGTTCCTGCGCAACATGGAGCACCGCCTGCAGGCCGTGGCGGATCGCCAGACCCAGCGGCTGCCGGAAAACGACGATGACTGGCTGCGGCTGGCGCTGGCGATGGGGTATCGGGATCGCCGCAGTTGCGAGCGGGCATTGTCCCGGCACCGTGACCGGGTGCGTTTTCATTTCAGTCAGGTGATTGCCGATCCGGAAACGGATCATCAGGAAGTCGAGGGCGCCGACCGCGAATTGCTGGATGTCTGGCTCGGGCTGGTGGATGAGGAAACCGCCGCCGGGCTGCTCGGCGGGCTGGGTATTGACGAGCCGGCACCGATCCTCGAGCAGCTGCAGGCCTTCCGTGAAGGACGGGCGGTGGCCAACATGCAGCGCATCGCCCGCGAACGTCTCGACCGGCTGATGCCGCGCCTGCTGGAAAATCTCGGCTACCAGCAGGGTGGCCCGGTGACCACCCAGCGTGTGCTGGCGTTTCTGGAAGCGGTATTGCGCCGCTCTGCGTACATCGCCCTGCTGGTGGAAAACCCGCACGCACTGACGCAACTGGTGAAGCTCTCCGGCGCCAGCCCGTGGATCGCCGAGCAACTGACCCGTCACCCGGTGCTGCTGGACGAACTGCTCGACGCCCGCACGCTCTATTCCCCGCCCCAGCGCAGTGAACTGGACGACGAACTGCGCCAGCAACTGCTGCGTGTGGCGGAAGATGATCTCGAACAGCAGATGGAAGTGCTGCGGCACTTCAAGCAGGCGCACCTGCTGCGCGTGGCCGCCTCGGAAGTGACTGAGGTGCTGCCGCTGATGCGGGTCAGTGATTACCTCACCTGGCTGGCCGAGGCGATCCTGCACCAGGTGGTGCAACTGGCCTGGACGCCGCTCGTCGAGCGTCACGGGCGTCCGCACCGCGATGACGGGCAGCCGTGCACGCCGGATTTCATCATCGTCGGCTATGGCAAGCTCGGCGGGATCGAGCTGGGCTACAACTCTGACCTGGATCTGGTCTTCCTGCATGATGCCGCCACCGACGGCATGACCGATGGCGACAAGCCGGTCAGCAACGAGCAGTTCTTTGCCCGTCTCGGGCAGCGCATCATCCACATCCTCACCACGCGCACGATGAGCGGCCAGCTGTACGAAGTGGACGCGCGCCTGCGGCCGTCCGGCTCCGCCGGGCTGCTGGTCAGTTCCATGGTGGCGTTTGAAAAATACCAGCGGGAAAAAGCCTGGACCTGGGAGCATCAGGCACTGGTGCGTGCCCGGGTGGTGGCGGGCTGCAAGCGGGCCGGCCAGCGCTTCGCTGCGATTCGCCACGACATCCTCAGCCAGGCCCGCGACGACGCGGCGCTGCGCCAGGATGTGCTGGCCATGCGTGAGCGCATGGTCGAGCACCTGGGCAGTGGCAGCAAAGGCGGCCAGTTCAGCCTCAAGCAGGATCCGGGAGGTATCGTTGATATCGAATTTATGGTGCAATACGGGGTCCTGAGATGGGCTTCACAGCATGGCGAACTGACCCGGTTCACCGATAATGTGCGGCTACTGGAAACACTGGCAGTACTGGAACTGATGCCGGCCCAAGATGCCGGCCTTCTGCGGGAGGCGTATCTCGCCTACCGCTCCGCGGCTCATCGATTGGCACTTCGCAACGAGAAATCGGAAGTGGACGCCGCCGGCTACGCCGAGCTGCGCGAAGGCGTGCGGGCTATCTGGAGCAAGTGGTTTCAGGGTGCTGCACAGGGTGGTGCGCAAACAGAGTGACCGGTGCCTGTGTGTCGCCGGGTGACGGTTCTGGGTCTCAATCTTTCCTGGGAGAACAAACGCCATGTCGATGGCTGATCGTGATGGTTTTATCTGGCTGGACGGTGAAATGGTGCCCTGGCGCGAAGCCAGGGTGCATGTGCTGACACACACCCTGCATTACGGCATGGGCGTGTTCGAAGGCGTACGCGCCTACGAGACGGCAGACGGCCCGGCCATTTTCCGCCTGCAGGAACACACCGACCGGTTGTTCCGCAGTGCACACATCATGCAGATGAAAATTCCGTTCACCAAAGAGCAGGTGAACCAGGCCCAGATCGACGTGGTGCGCGAGAACAAACTGCCCCACGCCTACCTGCGCCCGATGGCATTCTACGGCAGCGAAGGCATGGGCCTGCGCGCCTCGAACCTGCAAGTACATCTGGTCGTGGCGGCCTGGGAATGGCCGGCCTACATGTCGCCGGAAGCGCTGGAGCTGGGCATCAAGGTGCGTACCAGTTCCTACACCCGGCACCATGTGAACATCGCCATGTGCAAGGCGAAGGCGAACGGCAACTACATCAACTCGATGCTGTCGCTGAGTGAAGCGCTGTCCGGCGGTGCCGATGAAGCGCTGTTGCTGGACCCGGAAGGCTATGTGGCCGAAGGCAGCGGCGAGAACATCTTCATCGTGCGTGATGGTGTGATCTATACCCCGGACCTGACCTCCTGCCTGGACGGCATCACCCGCAAGACGCTGTTCACGCTGGCGGCTGACCAGGGCTTCGAGGTGCGTGAAAAACGCATCACCCGTGACGAGGTGTACATCGCTGACGAAGCGTTCTTTACGGGGACCGCCGCCGAGATCACCCCGATCCGTGAACTGGATGGCCGCATCATTGGCGAGGGCCGTCGCGGCCCGGTCACCGAGAAGCTGCAGGCGATCTATTTCGATCTGGTCCGTGGCAAGGTGCCGCAGTACGCCGAGTGGCTGACACTGGCCAAATGATGCTCCCGCGCCCCGGCGTCGCCTGACGCCGG
>NZ_AQOR01000026.1 GCF_009846755.1 Alcanivorax sp. S71-1-4 | reverse complement strand
CTGGCCAGGCCAGCCCCGACCGGGGTCTGGTGAAGCCCTGGTCAGCCATTGGATCAACGCATGTCAGTGGAACTGGAAAACGCCACCACTCACCACACGATCCCGATCTATCAGGTCAATGAGATTCTGCAGGGAGCACGCCAGCAGGGTGTGGATATCCGCGAGGTGCTGGTGCGTGCAGATATTTCACCGGCGCTGCTGGAGTCGCCGTTGTCGCGCGTATCGCAGCGGCAATACACACGTCTGATTCGCGCCATGCGCTACCAGATGCGCGATGAATTTTTTGGCCTGTGCAGCCAGCCGGTGCGTATCGGTGCCTTCTCGCATATGTGCAAGAATCTGATCCAGTGCGGCAACCTGGGCGAAGCGATTCGTGAAGGGTTTTCGTTTTATCACATGATGATTGATGACTTTGTCGCACGGCTGTCGGTGCAGAAAGGCGTGGCCCGTGTGCGGATCTGTCATCGTGGCCCGCCGGAAACCATGGGGCATTATGCCGAACGTGTCTTTCTGTTCTTTGCCATGGGCATGGCCTCCTGGCTGGTGGCGCGGCGGTTGCCGCTGCTGCACCTGTACTATCTCCCGTCCGAGCGTGATCGGGATGCCTACGTGAAAATGCTGTTCCAGGCACCGGTGCATTATCACGAGGGCGTGCTGGGGTTCGATTTTGAAGCACGCTGGCTGGAATTGCCGGTGGTGCAGAACGCCATGAGTGTGCGTGATTTTCTGCATCAGGCCCCTGCCAGCCTGCTGGTGAAATACCGTGACCAGACCAGCCTGACGGAACGCATTCGCCGGTTGTTACGCCGTCATCTCAGTGGCGAGATGCCGACACTGGAAGAGGTGGGTGCCATCTTTGGTATTACCCCTCAGACCCTCCGTCGCCGCCTGCGCAATGAAGGGCAGACATATCAATCACTGAAAGACAGCCTGCGATGCGATGCGGCCATTGAGTTGTTGAGCCAACCGGAGCTGTCGCTGGTGGATATCGCTGCCATGGTCGGCTTTTCCGAGCCGAGTACGTTTCATCGTGCCTTCAAGAAATGGACCGGCCTGCCTCCCGGCGAGTACCGCAGTCGCCGCCTGCATGAAGAAGAATTTTTCTGATCCTCGTTGTGGCGTGACGGGTTGCAGAACCTGTCACCGCTGACCACTGCCGACTTCATTGCTGGCAGCTTTCGCCAATGGATTTGACCGAATGCGCCATTGTTGATGATGGCCCCCGGCGCCACTCTATACCCGTGATCGAACAATAACGGACCTGAACGCATTGACCGGTTTCCCCATCCGGTTCAGGTCAGCAAACGTGCCACGCGGGTACGGAGGAGAGTCCCTTGAGTCGCAAAGTCTACGTTGCCGGTGTCGGCATGATTCCGTTTACAAAACCGGGTGCCAGCGACCCCTACCACGTCATGGGCGAACAGGCCATTCGTGTGGCGCTGAAGGATGCCGGCCTGGACTACGGCAAAGTGCAGCAGGCGTACGCCGGTTACGTGTACGGTGATTCCACCAGCGGCCAGGCGGCGCTTTACCGCGTGGGCCTTTCCGGTATTCCCGTGGTCAATGTGAACAACAACTGTTCTTCCGGCTCTTCTGCGCTGTTCCTGGCGCGCCAGGCGGTGGAGAGCGGCATGGTAGAGTGCGCGCTGGCATTCGGTTTCGAACAGATGAACCCGGGCGCATTGAAAGGTGCCTATGATGACCGGCCCTCTCCGGTGGCGCGTTTTCAGGAAGCCATGACCGACGCCATTGGCTGGGACCCGGCGGCCCCGCGTGCGGCCCAGTTTTTCGGTGGCGCAGGTCGCGAGCACATCAAGCGCTTCGGCACCAGCCCGGAAGCGTTCGGCATGATTTCCGTCAAGGCGCGCAAGCACGCGGCGAATAACCCCTACGCGGTGTTCCGCCAGCAGCTGTCGCTGGAAGAGATCATGAGCGCACCGATGATCTTTGATCCGCTGACCCGCTTCCAGTGCTGCCCGCCGACCTGCGGCGCCGCGGCGGCGGTGGTCTGCTCGGAAGAGTTTGCACGTCGCAACGGACTGAATATGGATGTGGTGATTGCCGCGCAATCCATGACCACCGATTACGAATCCACCTTTGATGGCCAGGACATGCGCCGCGTGGTCGGCTATGACATGACTGCGCAGGCGGCAAAGGAAGTCTACGAAAAAGCCGGTGTCGGTCCGGAAGAGGTGAAAGTGGTGGAGCTGCACGACTGCTTTACCGCCAACGAACTGATCACCTACGAAGGCCTGGGCCTGACCCCGGAAGGCACCGCCGAAAAATTCATCATGGACGGCGACAACACCTACGGTGGCCGTGTTGTGACCAACCCGTCCGGTGGCCTGCTGTCCAAGGGGCACCCGCTCGGTGCCACCGGCCTGGCACAGTGCACCGAACTGGTCTGGCAACTGCGTGGCACCGCCGACAAGCGTCAGGTGGAAGGTGCCCGCGTGGCGCTGCAACACAACCTGGGGCTGGGGGGCGCCTGTGTCGTGACCCTGTACCAGTCCACCAAAGGCTGAGCGGGAGACGACCGTGATCGATACCCGATTCATTGGCGCGGCGCTGCCTGAATTCAGTGCCGACGTAGAGGCCGGACGGCTGCGTTTTTTCGCCAAGGCGATTGGCCAGGACGATGCCGTGTATGTGGATGAAGCGGCCGCGCGCGCGGCCGGGTTCGACGGCATCCCCGTGCCGCCGACCTTCCTGTTCTGTCTGGAAATGGAAGCGCCGAACCCGGCTGCGTTGCGCGAGATGCTGAACATCGACATTGGCCGCGTGCTGCATGGCGAACAGCAGTTCATTTATCACGCGCCGGCCTACGTCGGCGACCGGCTGACGTTCTCGCCGAAAGTGGCGGATATCTATGCCAAGAAGGGCGGGGCGCTGGAATTCGTGGTGCGTGAAACCCGTGTCACCAACCAGCGCGGTGAACAGGTGGCGGAGCTGCGCTGTGTCACTGTGGTACGCAACGGCTGAGCGCGGAGAAAGGATATGACGGTCATCAACTATGACAGCCTGAACGTCGGCGATCGCCTGCCGGTACTGACCACCCGCCCGATCAGCCGGCTGGACCTGGCGCTGTACTGCGGTGCCTCCGGCGATCACAACCCGATTCATGTGGATATCGATTTCGCCAAGGGCGCCGGCATGCCGGATGTGTTTGCCCACGGCATGCTGTCCATGGCGTTTCTTGGCCGGCTGGTCACGAACTGGGTGCCGCAGCACCAGTTGCGTGAATACGGTGTGCGCTTTGTCGCCATCACCCACGTCGGTGACGAGATCACCTGCGAAGGCGAAGTGGTGGAAAAATTTGAACAGGACGGTGAGCAGCGCCTGAAGCTGGCGCTGACCACGAAGAATCAGCATGACGACATCAAGCTCAAGGGCGAGGCCGTGATCGGCTTCCCGGGTTGACGGAGAACATTCAATGAGCAAGTTGCAAGGTAAAGTGGCGATCGTATCCGGTTCCGGCCGTGGCATCGGCCGTGAGATCGCGCTGAAACTGGCCAGCGAAGGCGCGGCCGTGGTGGTCAATGATCTGGATGCGGCACCGGCAGAAGAAACCGTTGCCGATATCATCAACGCTGGCGGCAAGGCGGTGGCCTGTGTCGGCAGTGTCACCGATCCCGAATTCGCCGAGCGTTTTGTCAATACCGCCGTCAATGAACTGGGCGGCCTGGACATCATCGTCAACAACGCCGGTTATACCTGGGACAGCGTGATCCAGAAAATGACCGACGAGCAGTGGCAGGCGATCATCGATGTGCACTTGACGGCGCCGTTCCGCATCCTGCGCGCGGCCGCCGGCTATATTCGCGAACAGGCCAAGATTGAAGCCGAAGCCGGCCAGGAAGTGTTCCGCAAGGTGGTCAACATTTCCTCGATTTCCGGCCTGATGGGCAACGCCGGCCAGAGCAACTATTCCGCCGCCAAGGCCGGTATCGTCGGCCTGACCAAAACGCTGGCGAAGGAGTGGGGGCGCTACAAGGTGAACGTGAACAGCGTCGCCTATGCCCTGATCAGCACTCGCCTGACCCAGGCCACGGAAGAGGAAAAAACCGTGGACATCGAAGGCCGGCAAATCAAGGTGGGTGTCAAGGCCGCCAACCTGAAAGCCGCCGAAGCCTCGATCCCGCTGGGCCGTGCCGGGACGCCGGAAGAAGCCGCCGGTGCGGTGTACCTGTTCTGTATTCCTGAATCCAACTATGTGAGCGGCCAGTCACTGATCTGTGGCGGCGGTCGTCCCTGAGGCGCGGTATGAGCGATATCAAGCACTCCTGGATGGACGAGGACCTGCTGATCTTCCGGGACGCCACCCGGAAGATCTTCGAAAATGAATTTGCGCCCCTTGAGGAGCGCTGGATCAGTCAGAAACGGACTGATCGCGAAGTCTGGAACATGCTCGGGCAGTACGGTCTGCTGTGCGCCAGTATTCCACAAGAGTACGGTGGTGCCGGCGGGTCGTTCGCTCACGAGGCGGTGATCTGCACCGAGCAGTCCAGAGCCCTGGTCAGCAGCTTCAGCCTGAATGTGCACAGCGCTATCGTGGCGCACTACATTCTCAACCACGGCACTGAGACACAGAAGCAGCAATGGCTGCCGAAGATGGCCACCGGCGATCTGGTGGCGGCGATTGCCATGAGTGAACCAGGGACCGGCTCGGACCTGCAGTCGGTGCGCACCACCGCACGTCGCGATGGTGACGAATATGTGATCAACGGCTCCAAGACCTTCATTACCAATGGCTACCATGCTGACCTGGTGTGTGTGGTGGCAAAAACGGATACCGAGGCCCCCGGTGCGCGTGGTATCTCGCTGGTGATGGTGGAAACGAAAGACCTGCCGGGCTTCCGTCGCGGCAAATTGCTGGAGAAAATCGGCCAGCGCGGCCAGGACACGGCCGAACTGTTCTTCGACGATGTCCGGGTGCCCGTTGCCAACCTGCTTGGCGCGGAAGAAGGCAAGGGTTTCCCGCAGCTGATGAAAGAGCTGCCGCGCGAACGGCTGTTGATTGCCGTCGGTGCCGTGGCGGTGATGGAGCGGGCCGTGGAAGAGACCGTCCGTTACGTGCAGGAGCGCAAGGTCTTCGGCAAACGTCTGATGGACATGCAGAACACCCGCTTCAAACTGGCGGAGTGCAAGACGCGCGCCACCGCGGCACGGGTGTTCGTTGACGATTGTCTGGTCAAGGCGCTCCGGGGCGAGCTGGACGTCGCCACGGCGGCCATGGCCAAGTGGTGGGTCACCGAGACCAACTGCCAGGTCATCGACGAGTGCCTCCAGCTGCACGGTGGTTACGGCTTCATGCTCGAATACCCCATTGCACGCATGTACACCGATGCGCGCGTCGGCCGTATCTATGGTGGCGCCAACGAAATCATGAAAGAACTCGTGGCCCGTTCGCTGGACCAGGGCTGACAGCACGACAATCTATCGCCGGGGGGCACGGGTGACCCCGGCGAATAATTAGAATAAGCAGGAGTGGATATGGGCAACGCACACTACCGTTTCTGGCCGAAAGGACAGCCGAAGACGCTGCGCGTGCCGGCGACGACATTGTGCCGCAACCTCGAGGACGCTGCCGAGCGTTACCCGGAACGGCCAGCGGTCATCTACTACGATGGCGTGCTCACCTATGGCCGTTTTGCGCGGGAGGTTGATGTTCTCGCCGGTTACCTGCAGCAGCATTGTGGCGTTGCCCGCGGTGACCGTGTGGCACTGTTCAGCCAGAACTGCCCGCAGTTCTTTATCGCCTATTACGCCGTGCTCGCGCTCGGCGCGGCGGTGGTGCCGGTGAATGCCATGAGCACCACGCCAGAACTGCAGTATTTTGTCGAGGACAGCGGTGCCAGGGTGGCACTGCTGGGCCAGGAAATGTACGAGCGCGCCCGCCCGCTGGTGGACGCCGGCCTGCTCGGGCACCTGGTCATCCATACCTATTCGGACTACATCGGCCAGGAGTGTGAATTCGCCATTCCTGACTGGGTCATGATGCCGCGCCGCGAGATCAACGACCCGGCGGTGGTGCACTGGCAAGAGGTGATGGCCGCGCGCTGCCACGCGACGCCCGCCACGTTTGGCCCTGATCAGATGAGCATCCTTCCGTACACGTCCGGCACCACCGGGCAGCCGAAGGGCTGCGTGCACAATCATCGCACGCTGATGGCGGCGGTATACGGCTCCGCCATCTGGCGCGGGCTGAACGCAGAGACGGTGTTCCTGTCCGTGGCGCCGCTGTTTCACCTGCTGGGCATGCAGAACGGCATGAATCTGCCGATCCTGCTGGGCGCCACGGTGGTGATGTTGCCGCGCTGGGACGAGGCGGCTGCGGCACGCCTTATCGAGAAATACCAGGTCAGCTTCTGGTCAGCGACGCCGGCGATGCTGGTCGACTTTTTCTCCAACCCGGTGCTGGAAAAGCATGATCTCTCCAGCCTGGCCCTGTTGGCCGGTGGCGGGGCGGCGATGCCGGAGGCCATCTCGCTGATGCTGCGGGAGAAGTACGGCATCTATTTCAATGAAGCCTACGGCCTGACCGAGACGGCGGCGTTTCTGCACGGCAACCCGGTGCACCGTGGCAAGCCGCAGTGCCTGGGCGTGCCGGCGTTCGGTGTTGATTCACGCGTGGTGGACCCGGAGACCCTGGAAGAACTGCCGCAGGGCGAGGTGGGCGAGCTGATCACCAGTGGCGACCAGATCATGGTGGGTTACTGGAACAACGACGACGCCAACCGCGAGGCGTTTATCGAGCGCGATGGCAAGCGCTTTTTCCGCACCGGCGATCTCGCCGCGGTGGACGAGGACGGCTACTACTTCATGCGCGATCGCCTCAAGCGAATGATCAGCGTGTCGGGCTACAAAGTGTGGCCGGCGGAAGTGGAAAACGCCATGTACGACAACCCGGACATCCAGGAAGCCTGTATCGTCAGCGTACCGGACCGGCGCAGCGGCGAAGCGGTCAAGGCGATCGTGGTGCTCAAGCCCGGCCGGCGCAGCAGCGTCACCGAGCAGGACATCATCGGTTGGGCGCGGCAGCGCATGGCGGTGTACAAGGCGCCGCGTCAAGTGGAGTTCCGCAGCAGCCTGCCGCGCTCTGCGACGGGCAAGATTCTCTGGCGCGAGCTGCAGGAAGAACAGGCTCGCGCTGACCACAAGACTGGCAGTTGAACGCTGCCTCGTTACATAAAAACAAATCGGGAGTACCTGTCATGATATCGAGATCCCTGAACAGAATGGTCGCCGGCCTGATGGCCGTCACCCTGCTGGCCTTGGGTGGCCAGGCACTGGCTGATTACCCGGAGCGAACCATCCGCATCGTGGTGCCGTACCCGGCGGGTGGCGCCACCGACACGCTGGCGCGGCAGATTGCCCAGGGGCTGTCCGATGCCTGGGGCGAGTCCGTGATTGTCGATAACCGTCCCGGTGCCAGTGGCATCACCGGCGGCAATATCGTGGCCCGTGGGCGCAAGGACGGCTACACGCTGCTGATGGGCATCACGGCCATGGCGCAGTTGCCGGCGCTGTACGCTACCTTGCCGTTCGATGTGGCCGATGACTTTGAACCGCTGAACGAAGTGGCGCGCTCGCAGAATCTGCTGGTGGTGCCGAAATCGATGAACGTGAACACCTTCGAAGAGTTCGTTGCACGCGTGAAGGCCGAGCCGGGCCAGCACAGTTATGGCTCCTACGGCAACGGCACTTCGGCGCATATCCACGGCGAACTGCTCAAGCAGCATACCGGCCTTGACCTGGTGCATGTGCCCTACCGTGGCTCTGCGCCGCTGATGACCGATGTGCTGGGCGAGCGCCTGAGCCTGGGCATTGTCGATGCCGGCTCGATTCGTCCGCACATGGATTCTGGTCGTTTCAATGTTATCGCGGTCAGCGGTGCAGAACGCTCCGACCTGGTGCCCGAGGTACCGACACTGAAAGAACTGGGCCTGACCGGCTTTGAACCGTATGGCTGGTTCGGCATGTTCGCGCCGAGCGGCGTGCCGGATGAGATTCTGGACAAACTGTCTGCCGAGATTGCCCGCATCATCGCCACCGAGGAAATGGCGGACGTGATCCGTGGCTTTGGCCTGCGTCCGGTGGGCAGTGATCGCGATGGCTTTGCCGACACCGTCGACAGCGACCTCAAGGTCTGGACCAGTGTGATCCGCCAGACCGGCATCAAAATCGAATAGGCAGGCAACGATGATGAGCAATACAAGCAACCTGGCCGGCGCTCTGGATTTTTCCGGCAAGCATGTCTTTGTCGCCGGCGGCAGCAGCGGCATCAACCTGGCCATCGGTGAGGCATTTGCCCGCCAGGGCGCGAAAGTGACGCTGGTGTCCCGCTCGGCAGAGCGTGTCGAGGCGGCCGCGGCAGGCTTGCGCGAGCAGGGCGCGGACGCCCTCGGCCTGAGCGCCGATGTGCGCGATGCCGGGGCGATCCAGGCGGCGCTGGCGACGGCGCACCAGGCCTACGGCCCGATCGATGTGCTGATTTCCGGCGCTGCCGGCAACTTCCTGGCGCCGGCCAGCGGCATGTCCGCGAACGGCTTCCGCACGGTGATCGATATCGATCTCAACGGCACCTTCCATGTGCTGCGCGGCGCGCACGAGTTCCTGCGCAAACCGGGCGCTGCGGTGCTGAATATTTCCGCGCCGCAGGCGTTCAACCCGACCCCGTATCAGGCGCATGTATGCGCCGCCAAGGCCGGTATCGACATGCTCACCCGGGTACTGGCCATGGAATGGGGCCCGGATGGTGTGCGCATCAATTCACTGGTACCGGGCCCCATCGGTGACACCGAGGGGATCCGTCGTCTGGCGCCATCGGCAGAAACGCTGAAAGTGATGGAGCAGACAGTGCCGATGCGCCGGCTCGGTCGCACCGACGAGATTGCCAACATGGCCACAGTGCTCTGTTCCCCGCTGGCCAGTTTCGTCACCGGTGCAGTGCTGACCGTGGACGGCGGCAGCTCGCTGCTGGGCGGGCGTGATTACACCGAGGCCTACGCCGCGTCCCAGCGCGCGCGGGCCGAGTGAGGACGTTATGGAAGCGACACGCTATTCCGTCGACAACGGCATTGCCACGCTGGAGCTGAACCGCCCCGAGCGCCGCAATGCCCTGAACGAAACCATGCGCAATGAGCTGCGGGACATCGTCACGCAGCTGCGCGACGACCGTAATGTGCACGCGCTGGTGATCACCGGCGCCGGTGGCGCGTTCTGCGCCGGCGGTGACCTGCAGGGCATCGGCAGTGCCGGGCTGGACAACCAGGGCTGGCGCAACCGCATGGCTGACCTGCACAACTGGCTCAAGGATCTTCTTGCGCTGGACAAGCCGGTGATCGCGGCGGTGGATGGCGCCGCCTACGGGGCCGGGTTCAGCCTGGCTCTGGCGGCGGATTTCATTATCGCCACGCCGCGCGCGCGTTTCTGCATGTCGTTCATGAAAGTGGGCGCGATTCCTGATCTCGGTGCCTTCTACACGCTGCCGCGCATTGTCGGCCCGCGCCGTGCCAGGGAACTGATGCTCTCGGCGCGCGAGGTGAAAGCCGAGGAAGCGCAATCGCTGGGCATCGTCAACGAGATTGTGCCCCAGGAGGCATTGCAGGCACGGGCGCAGGCCCTGGCGGCGAGTTTTGCCGGTGCGTCACCGCTGGCGGTTTCCCTGATCAAGCGCGCGGTGACAGCGTCCACCGTCAGCGACATGAACACCATGCTGGATATCGAGGCGATGTCCCAGGCGCTGGTGTTCGGGTGTGATTATCACCACGAAGCCATCAGCCGTTTTCTGAACAAGCAGCCGCCGATGTTCAACTGGCCCGAATAACACCTAAAGGTATCCGATCATGTCAAACGCAGTATTGCTCGAAGGAAAAGTCGTGGTGGTCACCGGCGCTGGCGGCGGCATTGGCCGCGACATCGCGCTGTCCGCCGCCGCCCAGGGTGCGAAAGTGGTGGTCAACGATATCGGCGCATCGCTCTCCGGTGATGGCCTGGACGACGGCCCGGCACAGAAAGTGGTGGAAGAAATCCGAGCTGCCGGCGGTGAGGCGGTGGCCAGCACCGACAGCGTCTCCGAGCCGCACACCGCACAGCAGATCGTCACCGCCGCGCTGGATACCTTTGGCCGCATCGACGGCATCGTCAACAACGCCGGTATCCTGCGTGACCGCTTTTTCCACAAGATGTCGGACCAGGAATGGGACGCGGTGATCCGTGTGCATCTGTACGGCGGTTACTACGTCAGCCGTGCCGCTGCGCCGCATTTCAAGGCGCAGGAGTCCGGCGCCTATGTGCACATGACTTCTACCTCCGGCCTGATCGGCAACTTCGGCCAGGCAAACTATTCCGCTGCCAAGCTGGGCATCGCCGCGCTGTCGAAATCCATCGCGCTGGACATGCAGAAGTTCAACGTGCGCTCCAACTGTATCGCGCCGTTTGCCTGGAGCCGCATGACCGGCTCGGTCCCGGCGGAAACACCGGAAGAGAAAAAGCGTGTGGAACGCTTCAAGCAGATGACCCCGGCCAAGATCGCACCGCTGGCCGTGACGCTGATGAGCGACGCCAGCAAGACCAACGGCCAGATTTTTGCCGTGCGCAACAATGAGATCATCCTGATGAGCCAGCCGCGCCCGGTGCGTTCCGTGCACCGCAGCGAAGGCTGGACGCCGGAAACCGTGCTTGAGCACGCGCTGCCGGCCCTGGAGGCCTCGTTCTTTGACCTGGAACGTTCCGGCGATGTGTTCTGCTGGGACCCGGTGTAACGAGAGAAATGACCATGACTGAGCATACCACGGGCATCGAGATCGCCTGGCAACAGAAACTCGACGGCGGCGAATTTGTCATCCAGCAGTGTGGCGAGTGCCAGCGCCACGTTTTCTTCCCGCGTGAAGTCTGCCCGCACTGCGGCGCGGACGCACTGGGTTGGGTGGCCCCGGCCGGTCTGGGGACCGTCTACGCCGTGACCACCGTACGGCGTGCCGCCGAGGCTGGCGGTGACTACAACGTATCGCTGATCGATCTGGACGAAGGCGTGCGGCTGATGAGCCGTGTCGAGGGCGTGGACCCGGCGGACGTCACGATTGGCCTGCGGGTCAAGGCCCGTGTGGCGAAACAGGATGAGCGCGGCGTACTGCTGTTTGACCGCGCCGAAGGAGATGCCCCATGAGCCCGAATCTGACAGCACTGCGTGGCAGCGTGGCCATTGCCGGTGTCGGCACCTTTGGTTGCGGCAAGACGCCGGGGTTCAGCGACATGGAACTGCTGGCCGGTGCCGCCAAGCAGGCCGTGGCGGAAGCTGGCTTGACGATGCAGGACATCGACGGGATCTGCACCGCCAGTGTCAGCGCGCCGATGTGGCCGATGCCGGTCATCGAGCACCTGGGCATCCGCCCGACGTTTATCGACGGCACCATGCTTGGCGGTTCCAGCTTTATCGCGCACCTGATGCCGGCCATGCTGGCGCTGCAAAGCGGCCAGTGCAACGCGGTGCTGGTCTGCTATGGCAGCGCGCAGCGTTCCTCGACGATGAACCGTCGCGAGATCAGCAAGACGCGGCGCATGCTCGACCCGCAACCGTATGAGCATCCCTATGAGCCGATGCTGCCGCCGTCCGCCTACGCGCTGTCGGCATCACGGCACATGCACGAGTTCGGCACCACCCGCGAGCAACTGGCGGAAGTGGCGGTGGCCGCGCGTCAGTGGGCGCAGTTGAACCCGACCGCCTATGACCGCGCCCCCATGACCATCGACGACGTGCTCAACGCGCGCATGATCTCGGACCCGCTCACCGTACGTGATTGCTGCCTGGTCACCGACGGCGGCGGCGCCTATGTGCTGGTGCGCGCGGACCGCGCGAAGGACATGCCGCAAAAGCCGGTGTATGTGCTCGGTAATGGTACCGCCTGCTGGAACCGCCAGATTTCCTCCATGCATGACGTGACCACCACCGCCACGGTGGACTCCGGCCGCGCGGCCTTCGCGATGGCCGGCATGACGCCGGGGGATATCCAGGTGGCGCAACTGTATGACGCCTTCACCATCAACACGATCCTGTTCCTGGAAGACCTCGGCTTCTGCAAGAAAGGCGAGGGCGGCGCCTTTGTTGCCAACGGCGCCATTGCGCCGGGTGGTCGTCTGCCGGTCAACACCAACGGTGGCGGCCTGTCCTGGGGGCACCCGGGCATGTATGGCATTTTTGCGTTGATCGAAGCGGTGCGCCAGCTGCGCGGTGAATGCGGTGACCGTCAGGTGGCCGGCGTGCAGACCGCGCTGGCGCACGGCAACGGTGGCACGCTTTCCAGCCAGTCCACGGCTATCCTCGGCACGGCCGATACGCTTTAACAGGGTGTTTTTCAACAGCCTATTCATCTGATTCGCCCCGGCGTGGCCGGGGCATGCAGGAGACACAGCATGATCCGCGACCAGGAAATGATGACTGCTTTTCTTGATACCGTGAGCAGTTTCGTGCGCGAGGACCTGATCCCGAGCGAGGAAGCCGTCTCGGAGGCCGATGCGATTCCGGAACCTATCGTCAAGAAGATGCGCGACATCGGCCTGTTTGGCCTGACCGTGCCGGAAGAGTTCGGTGGCCTGGGCCTGACGATGGAAGAAGAAAGCCTGGTGATGATCGAACTGTGCAAGGCGTCACCGGTGTTCCGCTCCCTGATCGGCACCACGGTGGGTATCGGCTCCCAGGGCATCCTGATGGATGGCACGGATGAACAGAAAGCCGACTGGCTGCCGCGCCTGGCCACTGGTGAAGTGATTGCCTCGTTTGCGCTGACCGAGCCGGGCTCAGGTTCCGACGCCGCCTCGATCCGCACCAGCGCGGTACGCGATGGCGATGACTATGTGATCAACGGCACCAAGCGTTTCATCACCAACGCACCGCACGCTGGCGTGTTCACGCTGATGGCGCGCACCAACCCGGAAGACAAGGGCGCCGGTGGTATCAGTGCCTTTATTGTCGATGCGAAAACGCCGGGCATCAGCCTGGGCAAGAACGACAAGAAGATGGGCCAGCGCGGCGCGCACACCTGCGACGTGATTTTCGAGGATTGCCGTGTGCCGGCGTCGAACATCATCGGCCTGAAGGAAGGGCGCGGTTTCAAGACCGCCATGAAGGTGCTGGACAAGGGCCGTATCCATATCGGCGCGGTCTGTGTCGGCGTGGCCGAGCGCATGCTGGATGATGCACTGAATTATGCCATTGAGCGCAAGCAGTTCGGCCAGCGCATTGCCGACTTCCAGTTGGTGCAGGCGATGCTGGCCGACAGCAAGGCAGAAATCTACGCGGCGAAATGCATGGTGCTGGACGCCGCCCGCCGTCGTGACAACGGTGAGGACATTTCCACCGAAGCGGCGTGCTGCAAAATGTACGCCTCGGAAATGTGCGGCCGTGTCGCGGACCGTGCGGTACAGATCTTCGGCGGTGCCGGCTACATGGCCGAGTATGGGATCGAGCGTCTGTATCGCGATGTGCGCCTGTTCCGTATCTACGAAGGCACCACGCAGATCCAGCAGATCGTGATTGCCCGCAACATGGTGCGCGCCGCCACGGCCTGATGTCCCGCCGGCCCCGCCCGACCGGGCGGGGCGTCCCCATTGCATCCATAAGAGCAAAAATACCCGCGGCCCGGCCGCGAAGAAGGGGAGCCTATGCACGCGCGCGTGCTGCTGTTGCCAGTGGTGATGGTGTCGACACTGGCCTATCAGTTGTCCGGCTGGGCGCCCGTGGCGCTGCCCGGGTATCTCGCCCTGGTGCTTTACCTGATCAGCGAATGGCCACGCCTGGCCCGTATCCCGCGAGCAGTACTGACCGCAGCAGCCGGTGTGTTGCTGCTGTTTGTCTGGCGTGCGGACGATGTCGTGGCCGGGTTGTCCACCGGCTTTGATCGTGCCATCTGGTTTGCCACCTTTCTGGCGGCGTTGTCGTACTTGCGTGAGGCAGCAGAAACGTCGCGCCTGGTACGCCAGTGTGGCCAGGTGATCATCAACCAGCCGCCATCGAAACGCTATGCCACGCTCAGTGCCGGCTCATTGATGATCGGCATTCTGTTGAACATGGCGGTGCTGAATCTGCTCGGGGTGATGGCTCGCCGTGCCAACACACTCGTCGCTGCCGGCGGTAATGTGGCGGTGCGCGAAGCGCGCACGCGGCGCATGTTCACTGCGATTACACGCGGATTTTCCACCTCTCCACTCGGATCGCCACTGACCATGACCATGGCGGTGATCCTGTCGGTGCTGCCGGATCTGAAATGGTGGCGGCTGTGGCCGCTGGGCCTGGGGGCCACGTTGCTGCTGATGCTGCTGGGCACATGGCTGGATCGCGTCAGCGCGCCACGTCATCTGGCCGGTGCGGTGCCGCCGCCGGTGCAACCGCACATGCCGGGCCATCCGGTGTTGCGTTTCCTGACACTGGTGGGGGCGGTGTTTTTGGCCGCGGTGCTGCTGGAACAATGGCTGCACAAATCATTGACGCTGGCGATCCTGCTGGTGGCGCCGATGGCGGCCCTGGTGTGGATGGTGATGCAATACCGGCGGCGTGGATGGGGCAAGGCGTTGCGCTTTGCCCTGGCGCGGCTGATGCGGCGCGCGCCACAACAGTTCAGTGGATTGCGTGCAGAAACGGCAGTGCTGTGCGCCGGCGCACTGATGGGCACGCTGATCGCAGGGTTGTTGCCGGTGGACGCATTTGCCGGCTGGCTGGCCGACATGGGCCTGTACGGTGCGCCGGTGGCGTTGCTGGTGCTGGTGCTGATGACGGGATTGCCGCAGCTTGGGCTCAATCCGGTACTGGTGTCCACGATCCTGCTGGCCGCCATGGCACAGCCGTCGATGTTTGGCCTGTCGGCGGAATTGCTGGCGCTCAGCGTTGCCAGCGGCTGGGCGCTGGCAGTGAGCTGTTCGCCGGTGGCGAGCACCATGCTGATCACCAGCCAACTGGTGCGTGTCAGCCCGCAGGTGATGGGCTGGCGCTGGAACGGCGTCTACGTGCTGTGCGGCATGGGCGTCTGTGCATGCTGGCTGTTGTTGCTGTCGTGGCTGTGGTTCTGAGGCCGGGTGTTACCCGGCGTAACAGACAGCCTGATCATCGCTGAAAAGCAGCGTATTCACCCGCTAATTTCCCGCTCGGTGACGTCACCGAAATGGCGCTGTTGTCTGTTTCGTCGCGTGCCGAACGTTTGCCGGGGCGAGCGGACAAGTTTGGCCAATGTTTGCTGATACAAACCGCCATTGTGGGATCAGGGTGCCGTGGCCACTATCGTGGTCATATAAAAATAAATTCATCCGCTGGGAGAAGTACCATGCAAGCTGGACGTTTGAGTTTTTCATTGTGCGCTGCGTTTCTGCTGGCCTGTGCCGGCCTGTTTTCCTCGTTGTCCGCCAATGCCGATTACCCCGATAAACCGATTCGCGTGATTGTGCCGTTTCCGCCAGGCGGTGCCACCGATTCCCTAGCGCGTGTGCTGGGCGATTTCATGTCCCGTGACCTCGGCCAGCCGATCGTGATCGACAACCGTTCCGGCGCCGGCACCATGATCGGTTCCGAAGCGGCGGTGAATGCGCGCCCCGACGGTTACACATTGCTGCTGACTATTTCGTCGCTGGTCCAGGCGCCGCATCTGTTGAGCAAGCCGCCGTTTGATCCGGTGGCGGATTTCACACCGGTTGCGCAACTGGTGACCACGCCGCTGGTGCTGACGGTGCTCGGCGAGTCCGGTATCGAAACCCCTCAACAACTGGTGGAAAAAGTGAAATCGGAGCCGGGCCGTCACGTGTACGGCTCCTACGGCGCCGGTGCGTCCGGCCACCTCTACATGCACGCCTTCACTGAACAGACCGGCCTGGACTGGGTGCATGTGCCTTATCGTGGCGAAGCGCCGTCGGTGACCGATCTGCTCGGCGGCCAGATTACGGCGGTGATCATGTCCGGCGTGGGTTCACTGCCGCATGTGAGAAGCGGTCGGATGAGCGCGCTGGCGGTGACCGGACCGTATCGCATGCCGGCCATGCCGGATGTGCCGACCTTCAAGGAACTGGGCTACGAGCGCATGGACAACCGTGGCTGGTTCGGCCTGTTCGGTCCCAAGGGCGTGCCGGCTGATGTGGTGCAACGTCTTTCTGACAGTGCGCTGAAGGCACTGGAGGACCCGGAAGTGATCCAGCGTATCGAGAACCTGTCGTTGATCATCGACCCGCTGCCAGCGGCGGAGTTTGCGCCGATCGTCAAGCGCGACAATGACGTCTGGAGCGCGATCATCAAAGAAGTTGGCGTGCAACTGGATTAAGGGTTCGAACGATGTATCTGACACAGGGATTGCACCGCGCCGTACAGCAGTTTCCCGATCGCATAGCGACGATTGAGGGCGAGCGGCGCATCAGCTATCGCGAACTGGCAGAGCGCTGTGCGCGGCTGGCCGGTGCGCTGCGGAAGTCGGGCATCCAGCCCGGCGACCGTGTCGGCCTGCTGGCACTGAACTCGGATTTCCACACGGAGTTCTTTCTCGGCTGCTGGTGGGCCGGTGCCGTCTGTGTGCCGGTCAACACCCGCTGGAGCGAACAGGAAATCATCTATTCGCTGGATGACAGCGAGACATCGCTGCTGTTTGTGGACGACCACCACGCCGCCCAGGGCGCGGGGTTGCTGCAAGGCTCCGGTGTATTGCAGACCGTGGTGCACGTGGGGCAGGGCGACACGCCCGCCGGCACGACGGCGTTTGCCGACTGGGCCGGTGATGTGGCCCCGGTGGAAGACTGCCGCCGCGGCGGCGATGAAATGGCCACCATTCTCTACACCGGTGGCACCACCGGTTTTCCGAAAGGCGTGATGCTCTCGCACCGCAATCTGTGGAGTTCGGCGGTGGCGCGGATGGCTGAAGGTGAGCCGCTGCAACACCACGTCAGCCTGTATGTGGCGCCGCTGTTTCATACCGCGAGCCTCGGCAAGCTGATCTCGCAGATCATGGTCGCAGGCACCAGCGTGGCGGTGCCGGCGTTCCGGGTCGAGGAAGTGATGGCGGTGATCAGCCGTGAACGCATCAACGATGTGGTGTTGGTGCCGAGCATGATCCAGATGATGCTTGATCACCCGGCCTTCGCGGACTACGACCTGAGCTGTCTGGAACGGATTACCTACGGTGCATCACCGATCGCGCTGGCGGTGCTGGAACGGGCCATGAAAGCGTTTCCGAAAGCGCAGTTCTCGCATGCCTACGGCATGACCGAGACGGCGCCGGTGATCAGCATCAATCCCTGGTTCAACCATCTTCCCCAGGCGTGGGAGTCCGGCATCGTGCGTTCCGCCGGCCGCGCCGGGCTGTGCGTGGAAGTACGCATCGTCGATGACAACGACAACGAAGTGCCGCGCGGCACGGTGGGCGAGGTGATTGCCCGGGGGCCGAACGTGATGCTCGGCTACTGGAAAAAACCGGAAGCCACCGCCGAGGCGCTGCGCAACGGCTGGATGCACACCGGCGACGGCGGTTACATGGATGAAAACGGCTATCTGTACATCGTGGACCGCATCAAGGACATGATCATCACCGGCGGGGAGAACGTGTATTCCGCCGAGGTGGAAAACGTGCTGGCGCGGCACGATGCCGTGCAGACCTGTGCGGTGATCGGCATCCCCAGCGAGACCTGGGGCGAAGCCGTGCATGCCGTGGTGGTGAAGCGCAATGGCGTCAGCGTCAGCGCGGAAACCCTGCAACAGCACTGCCGGGATGCCCTGGCGGGCTACAAGGTGCCGAAGACGGTGGAATTTGTCGATGCGCTGCCCATGTCCGGCCCGGGCAAGGTGCTCAAGCATGTGCTGCGTGAGCCGTACTGGAAAGGGCGCGAGCGGCAAGTGTCCTAGGGCCTGTTCACACTCATTCCAATGGCCCTGTTGAGCCTGAAAACGCGCCGATCAAGGCGCGAGGAGAGAAGTTTGGTGGACCCAAATGAACGACGAGCAACGCGGAGCGGCGCGTTTTCAGGCTCAACCCGAAGGGCTGGCCCTGTTTTGCCACCCCGCCGCGTTAGCCGCTGCTCATGTGGACCCGCCACACTACGCACCGGCTGCCTTGCGGGGCGGCAAAACAGGGCCAGCAGGGCCATTGGAATGAGTGTGAACAGGCCCTAACGCAGTTGCCCGCCGGCCTCGGCAATGTAGTCGCGCAGTGCGACACCGGCATTGTCGATGTGCCGCGCCATGGCCGCCGCAGCGGCCTCGGCATCGCCCTCGGCCAGGGCACGCAGGATGGCATGGTGCTCGCGGTTGGCGGCGGGCACCCGGGAGTGAATCTTCAGCGGTGTCAGCGGCGGCAGCCCCTGCCACAGGCTGACGATGATCTTCAGCAATCGCGGCTGCCGCGCGGCTTCGTAAATAGCGTGGTGGAACTGCTGGTTGAGGGTCACGTAGCTGTGCACGTCGCCGCTGCTTTCGGTGGCGTCCATGGCCTGCTGCAACTGGTGCAGTTCGGCCAGGTCGGCCTTGCTCAGGTGCGGTGTGGCCAGGGCCACCGCGCGCGCTTCGAGCAGCGCACGCAGGGAATAGATTTCTTCCACGTCCTCGATGGCGCAGGGCGTGACGGTGTAGACGCCGCGGCTGTCGGTCTCCACCAGGCCATCGGCCTGCAGGCGACGCAGCGCATCGCGCACCGGGATGCGGCTGGTGCCGAAACGGCCAGCCAGCTCTTCATGGATCAGGCGGTCGCCGCCGGCCATTTCGCCACTGAGGATCGCCTCGCGCATGCGCAGGTAAACCTCCTCCTCGATGGAGCGGCGGCGGACCGGGGTCAGGCTGGATGGCTTCAGGCTGGATGATTTGGGGCTGGGCATGGCATGGCGTTCCGGGCTGACAGAGCGGCCATAGATTAACACGAACTCGCGCGCATGCCGCGCGGCGGGTAACGGGATACCGATGAGCTGGACAACCGAACACGAGATCGCCTGGAACGAGACCAACCCGTTTCGCAAGTTTCTGGGTGTCTCCGTGAGTTTTGTTGACGGGGGCGTGGCGGAAGTGACGCTGCCGGTACACGACCAGCTGTTGCAGGCCTACGGCATGGTGCACGGCGGCATCTACTGTGTGCTGATCGACACGGTGCTGGGCAGCGCGGTGCGCGGCGTCTGCGGGTTCGATTCGAAACCGCTGACGGTGGACCTGAACGTCAGCTTCCTGCGCCCGTCGGGCCAGGGTGTGCTGACGGCCCGCGCGGAGATCATCAAGCCGGGCCGCAAGGTGCTGGTGGGCAATGCGGATGTGATGGACGAGCAGGGCAGGAAAGTGGCGACCGGCCGCGGTTCCTTCCTGCTGAATACGCCGGCCTGAGAGGGCCGACAGGCCCGAAGCCGCCGGCGTCAGGGGCGGATTCGGGCTGGATTATTCTGTATACGGTGTCCTGTATACCGTATGCCGAATCCGTCGAAGGGGGTTGGCGCTACGCCCCGCCGACGGCTGCGGAGGACGGCACGCGGCTCGGGAGAGCCCCCCGGTTGATGCGGGGGCGGAGCGCGCAGTGACGGCCTGCCAACCCGACAGGGGTTCGCCCCGGAAAATAAAAACACAGAGAGGATCACCCATGTTCAATCCAGTCAGAAAAGCAGGCGGTGCTGTACTGCTCGGATCACTCGCGCTGTTGCCGTTGCCGACACTGGCGCAGGACGGTGCAGACCTGCAACGGCAGATCGATGCGCTGCAACAGGAAATCGACGCCATGCGCAATGCGCTGCGCGAGCAACCGGCGTCCGGTTCGGATCTGGTACGCACCGCGCCGGGTGGCGGCATCCTGGTGGGCAACACCACGCTGAAATTCAGTGGTTATGTCAAAGCGGACATGAGCTACTCCGACAACGGTTTCAGCAACGGCAAGAACTATGAAATTGTCACGGCGACCGCGCTGAAAGCACTGGACGAAAACAAGAGCGGCCGCTTCAGCCTCGGCGCCCGTCAGAGCCGGTTCGCGTTCGAAACCCTGACGCCGATCGGTGACAAACGTCTGAAGACGTTCGTTTCCTGGGATTTTTATGGCGAACACAGCGGCGCCAATGAATTCGTTTCCAATGGCTATGCGCCGCGTCTGCGTGAAGCCTATGGTGAATACGGCAACCTGCTGATCGGTCAGACCTGGTCCACCTTTACCGACCTGAACGGCATCGGTGAGCTGATCGCCTTTGGCCAGCAGGCCAACGTGAACTTCGTGCGGCAGACCATGGTGCGCTACACGGTGCCGTTCGAAGGCGGCATGTGGCAGGTGGCGATAGAGAACCCGGAAGACACCGGGGCAGACGAGCAGGATACCCCGGACCTGATCACCCGCCTGACCTTCAAGGGCGGCTGGGGCCATGTGTCCGCCGGTGTGCTGGCGCGCAAATTGGCGCTGGATGACGGTGTCAATCGCGACAGCCAGTGGGCCGATGCCTACAGCCTGACCGCACGCTTCCCCACCATCGGCAAGGACGATATCCGCCTGCAGGTGAACTACGGCAATGTGGGCCGCTATATGGGTCTGCGTGCGTACCCGGATGCCATCGTCAACGGTGACCAGATCGATGGCGTGGATGCCTGGGGTGCCTCGGTGTTCTACCGTCATTACTGGACCGATACCCTGCGCAGCACGGTGGCGTATTCCACCTCGAAAATTCGCGACGCGGGCGACTATACCGGTGCGGTAACGACTCGCTATGACTCCAGCTTCGCCAACCTGATGTGGTCGCCGTCGCCGCGCATGACCTACGGTGTGGAATACCAGTATTTCGATCTGGAAACGGCCAATGGCGATACGCCAGACCTGACCCGCATCGCGATGTCTGCCCAGTTCAATTTCTGAGGCAGTTCTGTTGCCTCCTGACAGAAGATTGCGCTGATCTCCCTGTCTTCCCTTTATGCCCCGCACCTGCGGGGCTTTTTTATGGTTACGTCATTTACCTCCCGCAACATCCGGTAGCCAAATGTCACCTTGAACGTGCCGTGCGCCGGGTCCAGCATGGATTAAACGGGGCTGACTGCGGAGATCCGTCATGACCGCCACGACGTTGCAGCCGGAGTGGACCGACAAACGCCGCTATCTCTGGCTGCTCAGTACGCTGACCATGCTGCTGCCACTGGGCGCCATCCTGCTCGCCAATACCACCGGCAATGCATTGTCCTGGTGGTTCGGGCCGATATTCGTTTTCGTCATGATCCCGCTGCTGGATATGCTGCTCGGCGAGGAAACCGAGAACCCGCCGGAAGAGGTGGTGCCACGGCTGGAAAGTGAAACCTATTACCGTGTGGCGGTCTGGGTGGCCGTGGCCTTTCAATACTGGGCGTTCGTGACCGCCTGTTATGTCGCCGCCACCTACGTGCTGCCGTGGTACAGCTACCTGGGGTTCGCCATCACCACCGGCACGGCCATGGGGATTGCCATCAATACCGCGCATGAACTCGGGCACAAGACCGATGGTTTCGAACGCCTGCTGGCGAAACTGGCGTTGGCGCCGGTGTTCTACGGCCATTTTTTTGTCGAGCACAATCGTGGCCACCATGTGCGGGTTTCGACACCGGAAGACCCGGCCTCGTCCCGGTTTGGCGAAAGCTTTTACCGGTTTCTGCCACGCACCGTGTTCGGCAGTCTGCGCTCGGCGTGGCGCCTGGAAGCAGAACGTCTGGCGCGCGACAGCAAGCCCGTGTGGCACTGGCAGAATCACAACCTGCAGGCGTGGGGCCTGTCGGTACTATTGTGGGGTGCGCTGCTGTTCTGGCTCGGCTGGAGCCTGTTGCCGTTCCTGCTGATCCAGTCGGTGTTCGGCTTCCAGTTGCTGGAAGTGGTGAATTACATCGAGCATTACGGTCTGCTGCGGCGCAAAAAAGAGAATGGCCGTTATGAACCCTGCCGGCCGGAACATTCCTGGAACAGTAATCGCCGGGTAACGAATATTTTCCTGTACCAGTTGCAGCGGCACTCCGATCACCATGCCTACCCGACGCGCTCGTACCAGTCGCTGCGGCATTTTGATGAAGCGCCGCAGTTGCCCGGTGGTTATGCCTCGATGATCGTGCTGGCGTGGGTGCCACCGCTGTGGCGTCAGGTGATGGACAAACGCGTGATCGATCACTATGGCGGCGACCGGTCGCGCATCAACGTCGGTTGATCAGCCTTCCAGCAGATGCCGGTTCACCGCCAGCAGCACGGTGCGGGCGGCGGCAACAACGCTTTCCGGGGATTCGCGAAAACCGCTGAGCATCCAGCGCATGGCCATGTTCACCAGCGCGCCGATCAGGCCGGTGGCAATCATCATTTCGTCCACACCATGGGTGTCCTGAGCCGGATACAGGCCTCGTCGCGTGGCGGCGAGAAATTCCGCGAAATCCTCCATCACCCGGCGATAGTGCTGGTCCACCGTCGGGCTGACACCGAGCACTTCCACCATCATCAGCCGGGCATGGCCGGGGTGGTCGCGCAGGTAGGTGAAGTAACTGTTCAGGGCGGCTTCAATCAGCGTGTCTGGCTGCGCCTGGTGCGCACTCAGGCTGGTACCGATGCGCTCGCGCAACTGGGCGATGATGTGCGCATAGGCTTCGCACAACAGCGCTTCGCTGTTGCTGAACGACTCATAGAAATAGCGCTCGGTGAGGCCGGCCTCGGCACAGACCGCCTTGACGGTGGTGGCGTGGTAGCCCTGGCTGCCGATCACCTGGATGCCGGCGTCCAGCAGTTTCTGGTGCCGCTCGGCGCGACGTGCCTCGATGCTGACACCGCGGTAGGCGCGGCCCCGGCGAGGCTTGGGGGGAGTGGGTGTGCTCATGGCGGCAATGTTGACATGGCTTGTTGTCAGAAGTAAAGTGACACGCACTATTGTCAGATTGGCAGGATGCCTGCCGCAGCGGAGTGACCATGAGCGCAGCGAACAAGATCTCGAACAACAAAGCGACGCCAGACGTGGAAGTGGCCATCATCGGCACCGGCTTTGCCGGGCTGGGCATGGCGATCCGGCTCAAACAGGAGGGCCAGGACAGCTTTGTGCTGCTGGAACGCGCTGCGGAAGTCGGTGGCACCTGGCGGGACAACCATTATCCCGGCGCGGCCTGTGATGTGCCGTCGCACCTGTATTCGTTTTCCTTCGCACCGAACCCGGACTGGTCGCGCAAGTATCCGACCCAGCCGGAGCTGTATCGTTACCTGCGCAAGGTCGCCAACGACTACGGCCTGTATCCGCACATCCGTTTCAACAGCACGCTGGAAGATGCCACCTATGACGAGGCCAACGGCCTGTGGCGGGTGGTCACCAGCAGCGGTGAAGTCACCGCGCGTTCGCTGGTGATGGGCAGCGGCGGCCTGGCGGAACCGAAACTGCCGGACATTCCCGGTGTGGAAACCTTTCAGGGCAAGACGTTCCATTCCTCGCGCTGGGATCACGACTATGACCTGACCGGCAAGCGCGTGGCGGTGATCGGCACCGGCGCTTCCGCGATCCAGCTTGTGCCCGAGATCGCCAAAAAGGCCGGCCGGCTGGACGTGTATCAGCGCACGCCGAACTGGATCATTCCGCGCAACGACCGCGCCTATCTGGCAGCGGAGAAAACCCTGTTCCGCAAGTTGCCGTTGACCCGGCAACTGCACCGTGCCGCCATCTATTGGGGCCATGAAAGCCGTGTGATGGGGCTGGTGTTGAATCCGAAACTGATGACGCTGTTTCAGAAGCTGGCCGAGTGGCACATCCGTCGCCAGGTGAAGGACAAGGCGATGCGTGACATCGTGACGCCGGATTACACCATTGGCTGCAAGCGCATCCTGATTTCCAATGACTGGTATCCGGCGCTGCAACAGCCGAACGTGGAACTGGTGACGCATGGCATTCGGGAAATCCGTGCGAATTCCATCGTTACCGCCGATGGCACCGAGCGCGAGATCGACGTGCTGGTGTTCGCCACCGGCTTCTATGCTACCGAGAACCCCATTGCCGACCGGGTCCATGGCCGCGACGGCGATACCCTGGCGCATGCGTGGCGAGACGGTGAGGAAGCGTATCTGGGCACGCTGGTGAACGGTTTCCCGAACCTGTATTTCATCATCGGCCCGAACACCGGCCTGGGCCACACCTCGATGATCTTCATGATCGAAACCCAGGTGGATTACATTGCCCGTCTGCTGGCGCTGCGCAACAAGGCCGGTGGCAAGGTGCTGGAAGTGCGCCCGGAAGTGCAGGCGCGCTACAACGAAAAATTGCAGGCGCGGCTGGGCAGCTCGATCTGGGCCACCGGCTGCGACAGCTGGTACAAGCACAAGAGCGGCAAGATCACCGCGTTGTGGCCGGGCTTCACCTTCGAGTTCCGGCTGCGGGCGCGGCGCTTCAATCAGCAGGACTATCTCATTGACTGAAGGCTGCCTGACGACGTCCTGACGAGGCCCTGACGATAGCCACCGCGCCAGCGTATACTGGCGCGGTCTTTTTTTATGGTGTGCTGCGATGCATGTGCCCTGGCAGGAAATCCCCCCGGACACCCTCGATAACCTGATCGAGGAGTTCGTGACGCGCGATGGCACCGACTACGGTGAAACCGAAATCCCGCTCACCACGCGCGTCGAGCAGGTGCGCCGGCAGTTGCGCCGGGGGGAAGCAGTAGTCTGGTTTGACGAGGCCACCGAAACCGTGTCGATCCTTTCCCGCCAGCAGTTGCAGGAAATGGGGCTGGACCCGGACGGCGAAAGCTGAACTCAAAGCATCATGTGCGCCAGCGCTTTCCACAGCAATTGCAGCGCCATCACCAGCATCACCAGCCAGCTCAGCACGATGCCCCCCTTGCGGGCGTTGTTGGTGGTGTTGGGCTGTGCCAGCCCCCAGGCGTGCATCAGGCGGCCGATAAAAAACACCGCCCCGTAGAGATGCAGCATCGCCGCGCCGGTGCCCAGGTTTTCCAGAATCCCCAGGCCAATCAGCACGATCGGGATGTACTCGGCGGCGTTGCCGTGGGCGCGTACCGCCTGTTGCAGCACCGGCTTGCCGCCGTCGCCGAGGGACACCTGGCCGCTCAGGCGGTTGCGCACCACGTTGGCGGCCAGCGCCAGCATCAGTAGCAGGAACAGGCCCGTATAGAGGGCGGTAACAGTCAGCATCATGGCATCCACTCCGATTGTTTTTTGCGTTGGCGAAGAATAAAGCGTTCCGGGGCCAGGGCGGCAAGCATTTCCTGATCCACCGGCAAGGGTTCGTCATTGACCAGCGCGGCGATCAGTTCCGCGCACAGCGGCGTGCCGGTAATGCCGCGGCTGCCGTGGGCAATGCTGAGGTACAGACCGGGTTGTTGCACGGCCGGATTGGCGCGGGCATCGGGCACCGGGCCGGCCAGCGGCAGAAAATCCGTGCTCTGGCAGCGGAACCCCACGCGGTGGCCTGCCAGGGCGGCGTCTGCGCCGCCGAGATCCGCGTGGTGCGCCGGCAGGTTGGCGGCCAGTTCGGCCAGGTTGCGGGTGTCGTCCTCAGCCCGTGGTGTGGCCTCCAGCTGATGCAGGTCGAAGGTGGCGCCGACGCAATGCAAGCCCTCCAGGGCCGGGGTCAGGTAGCCGCTGTGGCAGATGGCCTGCGACCAGCGCTGGCTGGCAGCGGTGGCGCGGTAGTAGCTGACCTGGCCGCGGATGCGTTTCAGCGGCAGCCAGTGCAGGCCGGCCAAGCGGGTGGCGTCGGCGGCGTTGGCGATGATGACGGTATCGGCGTCGTGGGTGCCGTGATCCGTGCCGACCTGCCATCCGGTTGTCGCTGCCGTCAGGGTGTCGACAGCTTCGTGCAGCACGGTGATATGCGGGTGGTGCAGGAGAGATTCGCACCAGCGCTGCGGGCGGAGATAGCCGCCTGCGGGCAGCAGCAGGCTGGCGTCGGGCCAGCCCTCACCCGCCGGGCGTAGAGCGTCGGCGGGCCACAGGCCGCTGTCCAGTGCGGCCTGTTGTTTGTCGCGGTGGCGGGCATCCGGTGGCAGTTGCAGCACGCCGCTGAGGGCGCCGTCGTCGGGTCGGGCGGGGAAGTCATGCCGTGCCAGCCAGTGCAGGGCATGCAGATAGCTGCTCTGGTAGAAGCGATTCTGTGGCGTGGCGTGCGCGCTGGGCGTGGTGTAGACGACGCCGGCCAGGTTGCCGGAAGCCTGTTGTGCAATACCGGCAGGGTCGCACACGGTCACGTGCCAGCCGCGTTCGGCCAGCGCGCGGGCGCTGGTGGCGCCGGCCAGCCCGGCGCCGATGACCAGCGCATGGCCCGGTGTGCTGTGTGCCGGTTGCCAGCCACCCGGGAAACGCCCGGTGAGCATTTCACGCTTGCGGCCGAAGCCGGGCACGCGGGCGACCTCAAACCCCTGTGCGGCCAGCCCGCGCCGCACGAAGCCGGCGGCGGTGAAGGTGGCGAAGCCGGCACCCGGTGCGCTCAGCCGGGCGATCTGCTGGAACAGGGCGTCGGTCCACATGCCGGGGTTGCGGGCGGGCGCGAAGCCGTCCAGAAACCAGGCGTCGACACGGGCCTGGAGCTGGCCGAGGCGCACGGCGGCGTCACCGAACAGCAGCGTCAGCATGAGGCGTCCGTTGCACAGTGCCAGGCGGTGAAAGCCGGGTGTCAGCGCGGGATAGTGCCGGGCCAGTTCGTCGCACAGTGTCCTGAACTGTGGCCAGCCGGCGTGGGCGCGGGTGAGGTCGTCGCGGGTCAGCGGGTGTTTTTCCACGGAGACGAAGTGCAGCACGGCATCGGCGGGGGCCTGCTCCAGAAACAGCGTCGCTGCGCAGAGAAAATTCAGGCCGGTGCCGAAGCCGGTTTCTGCAATGACAAACCGGGCACGCGGCGGCAGCACCGTGAAACGCTCGGGCAACTGATTGCCGTGCAGGAACACATGGGTGGTTTCCGCCGGGCCGTCGTCGCGCGAGAAATAGGGATCGTCGAAGTCCTGTGCCACGGGTGTGCTGTCCTGCCAGTCGATGCGGGCAGGTTGCAGGGGGGCGAAGGTGTCCTGTGTCGTGTCAGTCATTGCAGTATTATGCCCCACGCGTTTGCTGTCGGTAGTGGGATGTTATGGCTGCTCAGATTTTCAACATTATTGCGCCTGTCCTGGTGTGCGTGCTGATCGGGTTTGCCTGGGTGCGGCGCGGCCGCCCGTTCGACACCGGCATGGTCTCCTCGCTGGTGATGTATATCGGCGCGCCGTGTCTGATCGTGGCCACTCTCAGCAAAGTGGCGCTCTCGAAAACGGCGCTGCTGGAAGTGGGCGGGCTGTATGGTGCGGTGCTGGTACTGACCGCGCTGGCGGCGTTGGCGGTGATCCGCCTCAGCGGGGTGTCGCCGCGGGTCTATTTCACCGCCATGACGTTTCCGAATGTGGGCAACATGGGGCTGCCGCTGTGTCTGCTGGCGTTTGGTGATCAGGGGCTGGTGCTCGGGCTGGCCTGGTTCATGCTCAATTCCATTGGCCATTTTTCGCTTGGTGTGGTGGTGGTCAGCGGGCAGAGTTTTCTGCGCGAGCTGTTGACCAATCCGGTGGTGGTGTCGGTGGCCATCGCCGTGTTGATGGTGGTCACCGGGTGGCGCCTGCCGGCGTGGCTGTTCAACACCGTGGAGCTGATTGGCGGCATGACCATCCCGATGATGCTGATTACGCTCGGTGTTTCGCTGGGGCAGTTGCAGGTGGCGGGCCTGGGTCGTGCGACGGGGTTTGCGCTGCTGCGGCTGCTGATGGGGTTTGCGGTCGGTTTCCTGGTCTGTGAGCTGTTTGCGGTCGAGGGGGCCTTGCGTGGCGTGGTGCTGATCCAGTCGAGCATGCCGGTGGCGGTGTTCAATTATCTGTTTGCGCAACGCTATCAACAGGGACCGCAGGAGGTGGCGGGCATGGTGGTGGTGTCCACCGCGCTCGCCTTTGTGTTGTTGCCGTTGCTGCTGGGGTATGTGCTGCGGTGATCAGGGCAGGTTCACGATGTCGGCGTTGAGCCGGGCCAGGGCCAGCAGGGCGTCGCCCAGCAGCACCTCGGTGGCGTCGGTCTGCTCGGGGGGCACGCTGGCCGTGGCCAGCACGAACACCGGCGGCAATGCGGTGAGCTGCACCAGCGTGGTCAGCGTGCTGCTGCGGTAGCGCTGTGCCAGCCGTCCCCGGGCCACGGGGTAGCTGATGCCATCGACGGTCAGCAGGCTTTCATCCAGCGGCTGGACTTCCTGGGCGCCATGGCGCAGGGCGCGCTCGATCAGTTGCTGGCGTTGCTGGCCGTACTGGCCGGCCACTGCGCGGGTGGGGGTCATGGTGTCCCAGCCGCCGGGCAGCGGGAACAGCGTCAGGTCGATCAGGGTGCCGTCCTGCGCATGGCTGTAGCGCAGAATGCGCGTGCGCTGACCTTCCAGTGTGGCTTCGCCCTGGAAGCGGTAATCACCCAGTTGCGGGGGCACCTGCCAGGCGGTGAGGTCCGTTTCGGCGGGCGGGATCTCCATCGGAATCTGGTCCAGGCTCGGGTAGTCGCTGGCCGGGTCGTCCGGCGCCATCAGGCAACCGCTCAGGGTCAGCACGCCGAATAACAGAGGTAGTGTGAAACGCGGTGAGTATGCCATTGCTGTCAAGGTCCACTGGCCAACCGTATCAGTGGCGCCAGTGTAGCGGCGCACCACCGGCACCGCAGCGGCGCGTGCGCCGAATTGCGACGGATGGCGCAGTGGGCCCGGCGGGATGCTCTGCTCAGAGAGCCAGGGCGTGCAGCATGTCCAGCATGGCCGGGGGCAGCCACGGCTCCAGCCACAGCAGGCCCGGAATCAGTGCCGCCAGCACCAGCCCGGTGCAGGCACCGCGCTGGTGGGTGTACAGCGCTGCCGCCCCGGCGGTAAAGCCGGTCACGATCGCGCCATAGAACAGTGCCATACCGATCAGTTGCAGGCTGATGCTCAGTGAAGCCAGCAGTGCGCCGGCCAGGGTCAGGGCCCAGCTCAGCCACACCACTCGCATGAAGACCGTGTGAGTGCCGGCGGTGTCACGATGCAGCAGGGCGGAAAGCACTCCAATCATGGCGTAATGTCCCGAAACGATAATTCCGTTGTTGGCAGGGGATGCATAATGCAGGCCAGTTTGCGAACGGCGCACGCAGCATTCTGCCGCCCGCTGTTTGCGTAATCATGACAGCACCCGGACGGGGAGACATGACATGGCGCAAGATGTGACGTTGATCGCGCAACCACTGACGCTGCCTTGCGGCGCGGTGTTGAAGAACCGGCTGGGCAAGTCGGCCATGAGCGAAACACTGGGGTCGCGCGACAACCGCGTGACGCCAAAACTGTCGCGGTTGTACCAGTGCTGGGCAGAAGGCGGTACGGGGCTGCTGGTGACCGGCAACGTGATGATCGACAGCCGCGCGCTTGGCGAACCGCACAATGTGGTGCTGGAAGACAGCCGCGATATGGCGGCGCTGCGGGACTGGGCGCGTGCCGGCACGCGCGACGGCACGCATCTCTGGATGCAGCTCAACCATCCCGGCAAACAGAGCCCGGTGCTGTTGTCACGGCAACCGGTGGCGCCGTCGGCAATCGGTTTCAGCAACCCGGCACTGAAGCGGTTCTTTGCCACGCCGCGCGCGTTGACCGGCGCTGACATTCAGGACCTGATACAGCGTTTTGCCCGCAGCGCTGCCCTGGCCCGTGAGGCCGGTTTTACCGGCGTGCAGATTCATGGCGCGCACGGTTACCTGGTCAGCCAGTTCCTGTCGCCGTTGCATAACCAGCGTACCGATGAATGGGGCGGCAGCCTGGAAAACCGCATGCGTTTCGTGTGTGAGGTGTACCGGGCCATCCGTGCCAGCGTGGGCAATGATTTCCCGGTCTCGATCAAACTCAACTCGGCCGATTTCCAGCGCGGTGGTTTTACCGAAGCGGAATCCATGCAGGTGGTCGAAACGCTCGGTGGCCTGGGCATGGACCTGATCGAGATTTCCGGTGGCACCTACGAAAAGCCGAGCATGGCCGGCCAGGGTGCAAAGCAGAGTACCCGTCAGCGCGAGGCGTATTTTCTCGACTACGCGGAACAGGTCCGCGCGCGCGTGAACACGCCGCTGATGGTGACCGGCGGTTTCCGCACCACCGAAGGCATGGTCGCCGCGCTGCAGAGTGGCGCCACCGATATGGTTGGCCTGGCGCGGCCGCTGGTGCTGGCGCCCGCGCTGTCGCACGATGTGCTCTCCGGGCGCGCGGTGACCAGTGAGGTGAAGCCGATTCGTACCGGCCTGAAGGCGGTGGACGACATGGCGATGATGGAAGTGTCCTGGTACACGCTGCAACTTGACCGTATCAGCCGTGGCAAGGCGCCGCAGGCGGACGCCTCCGGGCTGGGGTCGCTGCTCAAGGTACTGGGTGTGGTGGGCTGGCGACGACTGCGCATGGGGCGCATGCGCGCCTGATCAGAACGGCGGCAGGGCAGGGAGCGACACATGGATGTATTCAAGGGCAAGCGGGCACTGGTCACTGGCGCGTCCAGTGGCATTGGCGCGGCCATGGCGCTGCAACTGGCGGCGGCAGGGTGTGATCTGGTGCTGGTGGCGCGGCGCTCCGACCGGCTGCATGACATGGCTGTACGTTGCAGTGAGGCGGGTGCCGCGCACCGTATCGAATGCGAAGTGATTGCCATGGACCTGTTGGCGCATGACGCGCCCCATACCTTGCACCGGCAATTGCGCGAATTGGACCTGCCGGTGGACATCCTGATCAACAATGCCGGTTTTGGCTTCCAGCAGCCGTTGCTGGCGTTGCCGCTGAATGATCACCTGCGCATGATCGACCTGAACGTACGCACGCTGACGGCGCTCACGCATCTGTTTGCCGCCGACATGGTGGCGCGTGGCCAGGGCTGGATTCTGCAAGTCGGCTCGGTGGCAGGGTATCTGCCGATCCCCGGCATGGCCACCTATGCGGCCACCAAGGCCTATGTGGTGAGTCTGGGGCGTGCGTTGGCGGAGGAGTTGCGGCCGCAGGGTGTTGTTGTCAGCACACTGGCGCCGGGCGGCACCGAGACGGAATTCGCCGAAGTCGCCGGCCAGCGTATCGAAGGCTACAAGAAAGCCGCATTGATGAGCGCGGAGCGGGTGGCGCGCGATGGTCTGCACGGGCTGGCACGTGGTCGGGTTGTGGTCGTGCCGGGCATGTTGTACAAGAGCTCGGTCGGTGGCGCGCGTTTGCTGCCCGAACGCTGGTTGACCCGACTGGCCGGGCGGGTGATGAAAGACTGATTGTCGCCGGCCCTCTGTGACGGGCTGTGGAGCGGCGGTGTATGGCACGGACGCGGATCCTTCTGATCTGTCAGGTTTCCCTTCTTTTCCTTCTGTCTCCGGCGCATGCGGCACCGGCGGTGGCCGCCGACGAGCGTGTCGGGCTGGTGCTGTCCGGCGGCGGTGCCCGGGGGTTTGCCCATATCGGTGTGTTGCAGGCACTGGAAGAAAACAATATCGCCGTGCATGCGATTGCCGGCACCAGCATGGGGGCCATCGTTGGCGGGCTGTATGCCTCGGGCAAGAATGCCGCCGAGGTGGAGCAGGTGGCGCGCACCACCGACTGGGCCTATGCCTTCACTGACCGCTCCCCCCGCCGTGACCAGCCTTACATTTTTCGCCAGCTCGATGCCGGGCTGGCGGCCGATTACCGGCTCAACATCCGTGACGGGGCCATCGTGCTGCCGCGTGGCGTGATCCAGGGCCAGCACCTGACGCAGATTCTGGACCAGTTGTTTGCCGACATTGACCGTGTCACCTCGTTTGACCGGCTGGCGATTCCGTTTCGTGCGGTGGCCGCAGACCTGGTGACCGGGGAGCAGGTGGTGATGTCGCGTGGACGGCTGAGCACGGCGGTGCGCGCCAGCATGTCGATTCCCGGTTTGCTGGAGCCGGTGGAGTGGGACGGCAAACTGCTGGTGGACGGGGGCATTGCCAATAATCTGCCGGTGGATGTGGCCCGGGCGATGGGGGTGGACCGGTTGATTGTGGTCGACGTGGGGACGCCGGCCCGCACCGCCGATGAAATCCTGTCGGTGGTGGACGTGGTCGATCAACTGACCGGCCTGCTGGTGCGTGGCAACAGCCAGGCACAGGCGAAAACGCTGACCGAGCGGGATATCCTCATCCGGCCGCAGCTTGTCGGCGTGACCAATTCCAGTTTCGGTGCCGTGGATGAAGCCATGACGGCCGGTTATGCCGCCGCTATCCAGACGCTGGCGGCGAACGATCTGCTCGGCGCCACGGTGCCGGTGACAGCGCCTGCCCGGGAAGGGGAAACCGCGCGCACCCCGGTGATCGATTTTATCGAGGTGGAAAACGACGGGCCGGTGCACGACCGGGTGATCCGCAACCTGTTGCGTCAGAAAGCCGGCCAGCCGCTGGATACGGGGCGTCTGCAGGAAGATATTTCCGCCATCTACGGCCTGGATTATTTCCGCGACATCCGTTACCGGGTCATCGAGCGTGACGGGCAGACCGGCCTGCGGCTGGTCTGCCGGGTGCGGCACGAGGGCAGCAATTTTCTGCGTGTCGGGTTGCGGGTCAGTGATGATTTTCGCGGCAACTCCGATTTTGGTCTCGGTGCCAGCCTGCGCCTGGCGGGGTTGAACCGCCTGGGCGGCACCGCGTTCATGCGTGCGGACATCGGCACCACACCACGGCTGGAAGCGCGCTTCGTGCAGCCGCTGGATTTTCACATGCGTTACTTCATAGAACCGCAACTGCTGTATCAGGCGGATCGCGTCGACCTGTTCGATGAGACCGTGCAGGACGAAGCGCTGGCCAGTTACCAGCGCCGCGAGCGGCAGGCGGGGCTGGCCATCGGCCGCCAGTTGTTCCGCCAGCGTGGCGAGGTACGTGCTGGCCTGGTACGCAAGTGGGGGGATCTGGATTTTCGCGGCGGCCTGTCGCTCGGTGAAGGCGATTATGACGATGCCTACAGCCTTGCGCGGGTAGGCTGGGACACGTTGGATGACCTGGCGTTTCCTACCCGTGGCACGCGCTGGGCGGCGGAATGGCAATGGCATGAGCCGTCGCTGGGGGCCGACAACACATTTCGGCGTTTTGTCGGCGAGGCGACTTTCGCCATGACCTGGCGGCGCTATACCTTTTTGCTGGAAGGCGACCTCAGTGTCAGCGATTCCGACCAGGTGGATATTGCCAACCTGATCCCGGTCGGTGGCTTTCTTGAACTCTCCGGGCTCGGGCCGCGCAGCCGCTGGGGGCAGCACCGCGCGCTGACGCGGCTGGTGGCCCTGACCCCGCTGGGACCGGATACGCCGTTGCCGGCACCGGTGCCGTTGTTTGTCGGCGCTTCACTGGAACGGGGCAATGTCTGGGAAACGCGCGATGACATGGGGGCCGGCAACGCCATCTCCGCCGGCAGCGTGTTCTTCGGTGCGGACACGCCGGTGGGGCCGGCGTATCTCGCGGTCGGTGTGGCGCAGGGCGGTGATTACGCGGTGAACCTGTTTCTTGGACAATTGTTCCGTTAAGCGCGAAGTCTGACGGCGTTTTGATGGCAGTCATGCAGGCCCGGATGTGACGGGTGTCATGCGTCGGACAGGTCCTCGGTGTAATGCTGTTCACTGACCTGCCATTCGTCTGATTTACTTACGCCTGCGCCCGATTTGTTATCGGGATTGGTTCTTTATTCGTATAATTCCCGCCGCTTCAATGCTGATTATTTTCGCTGGCCAATCATTTAGCTGGAAGAGCATGAACCGATTTCCGCGCTTCGCCCTGACCACGCTGTTATGTGCCGTTGCGGTGACGGGTGCACACGCTGACGTGCATCCGGTGCTGGGGCGGGCGCTGTGTCTGGCCGCCGCGCAGGACAGCGCGCTGGGCCCGCAGGTCGAGGTATTGCTGGATCGTGGCGTGCTGGATTACGACGATGTGCCGCAGGTGCTGAACCTGCCCTGCGAGGCCGGCCGTACTCTGATGCAGACCCTTGTCAGTGGCCTGCGTGCGGAGAATCTCGAATATGTGGTGATTGATCTGGGGCTCGACCCGGATGCCCGCTTGCTGGAGTTGGCGGGCGAACGGCTGACCCTGCAACAGTTCCTGCAACGCAGTGTGGCGGCCGGGGAACCCGCCGTGCAACGGTTTGCCCGCGACTACCTGCGTGATTTCCGCGACGCGGAATTCAATCCGAATCTGGCACTCAGCGCGCTGCTGCCCCACCGCTGAGGCTGGCGCGTGTCACTCTTTTGTTCTGTTTCTGCCTGAGAGCAGTTTAGATACGCCCCCGGCCTACCCACCGGGGTTTTTTTTGAGACCTTCATGCCTGACAAAGCCCGCTGCCGGTTCGGCGTTCACCGTGGAGCCAGGCCAATCAACTATTTTCCTTGAGCCAGATCGCCAGGGCGCCTTTGTCGGAAAGGGACAGTTTCTGGTAAATCCTTGCCAGGTGGGTTCGCACGGTGGTGGGTGATATGCCCAGCATTTTCGCCACTTCCTTGTGGCTGTTGCCACCGGCGTAGGCCCAGGCGATCTCCTTTTCACGCGCGCTGAGATTGATGCGAGGCACGATGCCCGCCCGGACCAGCAACCGATTATGGAAGCGTTCCGCGTTCAATGAGATGCGGTGATTGTGGTAGTGCCCCTGCTGCCACAATGCGCGGGTGACGTGGGCCGGGAGAAACTGGCCGGCCTGCCTGCCCCATTCGCTGGTCAGCAGTGCGGTGAATTCCGGCAGTGATGCATGCAACAACCCCCGACGGTCAACAAAGGCGGCCGGCGCCTGATGGGTGCGCAGGTTGTGCATGTCGTTGTGACGTGCGGCAAGAAACAGGTGCTGGGTGATCAGGTGCTTCGTTTGCGTGTCCTGACCGCTGAACATCAGCCTCTGGCTCTCTCGTGCCAGGGTGACAAAGATATGAAGCCCGGTCCGGGCATCCAGTTCCATGGTCGAGATCATCTGACGGGCGTGATAGAGGCCCCAGTGCTCATGGTAGGCACGGCTTTGCCGGAAGCCGCTCAGTTGCTCGATGGACCAGGTTTTACCGGTGTTGCCGATGACCAGGTTGGCGTACGGGTCCTCGTGCTTCACGGTCTCCCAGGTGTCGAAGAGGGTGTCGGTCTGGTCCAGGATGGTGGCCATGTGCAGCTCGCGGCTTTGACCGTTGCCCGCGCCCCAGATGGCAAAATCGAAATCAATGTACTGGCGTATTTCCTTTAACGTCCAGTGATGAAATTCAGCCGGTGAAAGATGCATGCTGGCATCGTGAATGGCGAGGATGAAGTCGCTCATTTTCGGGTGCATGGCCCTGTCCTTTTTTATTGTCACCTGCCAGCCGTTACCTCTCGAATCCCTCGTGCATGCCCTGTTCGACGTGCGTGTCGGACAGGTCTGTATCGGGGCGCAGAGCGGTGCGGCTGGCTGGATCGTACCCTTTCCTGAGTGCCGTTCAGTGTAGTGCATTTGCACGATAACGGTAAACCGGACGGGAAAACTACCATGTGGGCCGCGATGCAACGTGATCCTCGATGCATTGGCGAAGCGAAAAAAAGCGCTCGCAGTAGCGATGCGAAGGCCGCGAAGGAAGGTGCAGGCGCCAGAGGTTGAAGGCGCCGGGTGTGTGCGTTCCCGATCAGGTGCCTTGGCACGGAATCAATACAGAATTCAAAGGAGCTTTACGATGAGAACGCGCGGGAAAATGACCGGGATGCTTTCTCTGGTGCTGGCCGGGGTGGTGGTGACAGGTTGTGGTGGTGGCGGCGGAAGTTCCGGCGGCGCTGGCAACGGCGCCGGGGGCGGCACAGAGCTGCCCGGGCTGTCTGGCCTGCAGGGCGATGCCGACAATCAGGATCTGTTGTACTTCAGCAGCAGTGAGGTCTCGCAGGCCGGGGCTGCCTCGACACTGTATGTGATCGATCCCGCGAACCCAGGTGTCAGCAGTGCGCTGCAGATGAATATCGAGGACGCCGCCGACATCGGGGTGGAGGAATTTGGCCGCGCTTTCTATGTGCCGCTTTATGAAGCCACCATCAATGATGACGGCAGCGTTGAAGATCATCGGGTGTCGGATGTGTTGTATCTGCACAATCGGGCATCCGGCAACGCCACTTCGGAAGGCTTTGCCAAGGTGAGTACTGTGCCAGGGGACTCGACGCCTGTTCGGGTATCGTCGGAAAATTATCTCCGCGCCGGGTTCGGTCTGGTCCGGCAGAATTACGCGGATGCCGGGCACGCAGCGGTGGTGTACGGCCTGGCAGGCAATGAACGGCGAGTGCGGATGACGTTTGAGGAAACGGCGGCGCCCCAGTTTGCCATGTCACCGACCGTCAGGCATGTCGTTGTGCTGGAGGAAAGTGATTCATCCGGCTATCAGCGATACCTGGTGCTGAGGACACACGACGACCTTGAATGCCCCGGTGGCTATCGTCTGGTCCAGAACAGGTCTTCTGCATCACCGGGCCCGGGCGCAGGCCAGCTCAGTTCTCTCGGTGTCGAAAACCTTCTGCCCGGCAACAGGGAGGCGACCAGTGCAGCATCGTTGAGCGGACCGCTGAGCGATGGCAGCCACTATCTGGTGATTGCCACTGTCGTTAATGCCGCAGGGGGAGAGTGCACTTCTGAAGGCGCCAGCCTGTGGCGCTACACGCCGTCACTACCGGCAGCCAGCAGCCTCGTTCAGGTGCTGGATGAGCACGATGAACCGCTGATGTTCCCGGTGGGCGTGGCCGGCGGCCCGATCATGCCGGCGGCCCGTCATCTGGCCCGGCAGGGCGACGTCCTGTATTTCGGTGTGGCCGGTGCCGCGTCCACGGGCCCGCAGGATCTGTACCGGGTGGAAGGCGACAACTGGTCATTGCTGGCGGAGCAGGAAGACAACCTGGGTTACTTCAGCGGTTTTGTCATCGCGGATGACGGCCGGGTCGCCGTGTCGGCAGGGAATGCCGTGGTCAGCTGGGACAGCGAGGGCAATGATCGCCAGGTGCTGGACCAGAGCAATGCCGCCTGGCTTGGCATTATGACGGAGGTGCTGGGCAGCCGTGACGGCTGGATTTTTTATAACCGTACCGATATCGATGGCCAGGATAATGCCGTGGCGATGAAGATGGATGGCAGTGATTCGCTGGAAATTGCCAACGCGCAGTGGGTGGGGGCTTCTTCCTCTGGCAAGGGGGAGTCGATCGCCAACATGACCGAACTGAGCGAAGTATTCTTGTGGCGCGGCCAGGATATCGCGGCAGTCAGTGCCGCCGACCCCAAGGCCGGCGCGGTGCTGCTCGGCGAACTGGAGGCCACGCCTGAAAACGTGTCGATGTATGGGTTGGCACCGGGGCCGCATCGGTTGATACAGGTCCATGCCGACGCGGACACCGCCACGGTGTATTACGTCAACACCCGCGAGGCCAACTCGCTGCGCAGAAGTGCTGTGCAAGGGGCGGGTTATCAGCGTCCGGTGGACGGCTTCTGAGCCAGCGTTTTTGCGCCGGGCGGCCAGGCTGCTCAGTGAAAATCCCGCGAGCGGGTTTTCAACTCGGCGAGGGCGTGGCTCTCGTCGAGGATTTCCCCGGCGATCACGTGGATCACGCCTTCTTCGGTTTTTTCCAGCGTGCCTTTCACCACCAGCAACTGACCTCTGAGGATGGCCTTGCGGCAGCGTTCCTGCAGCGTGCGCCAGACGATCACGCTGGTATTGCCGGTTTCATCTTCCAGTGTCAGGAACAGCACGCCCGAGGCGGTGCCGGGGCGCTGGCGGTTGGTGACCACGCCCGCCACACGTACAAAACGGCCCTGATTGAGCCGCCGCAGATCCCGTGCGCTCTGGCAGCGGTTGAACGGTGTGCGGTGGCGCACCAGTGCCATCGGGTGGCGGCCGAGGGTCAGGCTCAGGCTGCGGTAATCGGCGAGCAGGTTGTCCACTTCAGAGGGGGCGTCCAGGCGTACGCCATCCCGCAGGTTGTGGCTGTGCACAGGCTGGTCGAACAGCGGTGGTGATGCCTGCACGGCGAGAATTTCCCACTGGCCCTGATGGCGGTGGCCGGTGAGCCGGGCCATGGTGTTGGCGGCCACCAGTGCTTCGCGCTCACGGCGGTCCAGACGCGCGCGGGCGCACAGATCGGCGACATCGGTGAAACGCGCGTCGCGGCGGGCCTGCAGGATACGTTGTGCGGCGTCTTCATTGAAACCGCTGACCTGCCGCAGGCCGACGCGCACAGCCGGCTGCATGCCCAGCGGCTGGCGGTGGGTGTCTTCCAGGGTGTAGTCCCAGTGGCTGTGGTCCACGCACGGCGGGCGTACTTCGATGCCGTGACGGCGTGCGTCCTGAAGCAGCTGTGACGGTGAATAAAATCCCATCGGCAGGCTGTTCAGCAGGCCGCAATAGAACGCGCTGGTGTGATGTCGCTTGAGCCAGGCAGACAGATACACCAGCAGCGCAAAACTGGCGGAATGCGATTCAGGGAAACCGTAGCCGCCAAAGCCTTTCATCTGTTCGAAAATCCGTTCGGCGTATTCCGGGCTGTAGCCGTTGCCGAGCATGCCGTGAATGACTTTGTCGCGGAATTGCAGCAGCTCGCCGCTCTTGCCCCAGCGTGCCATGGCGCGCCGTAGCTGATCGGCTTCGCCGCCGCTGAAGTTGGCGGCCACCATGGCCATCTGGATGACCTGTTCCTGGAAGATGGGAATGCCGAGGGTGCGGCAGAGCACGCCCTCAATGCGTTCGTCGGGGTAATCCACGGCTTCGGTGCCGTCCCGGCGGCGCAGAAAGGGGTGCACCATGTCGCCCTGGATCGGGCCGGGCCGCACGATCGCCACCTGGATCACCAGATCATAAAACCGGCGCGGTTTCAGGCGCGGCAGCATGCTCATCTGCGCGCGGGATTCCACCTGGAATACGCCGACACTGTCGGCCTTGCAGAGCATGTCGTAGGTGGCGGGGTCTTCTGCCGGAATGTCCTGCACGGTCAGGGCGGCACGGCCGGCAGCGTGGCGGTAGCCGTTGATGACATCGAGCATCTTGCGAATGGCGGTGAGCATGCCCAGCGCCAGCACATCGACTTTCATCAGGCCGAGGGCTTCGAGATCGTCCTTGTCCCACTGGATGATGGTGCGCTCCGGCATGGCGGCGTTTTCCACCGGGACCAGCGTGGCCAGCGGCGGCTGGCTGATAACGAAACCGCCGACATGCTGGGAGAGGTGGCGCGGGAAGCCGAGCAGTTCGACCACGCGGGCCTGGAACAGCCGCGCGAGGCGGGTGTCTTTCAGGCCCGCTTCACGAAAGCGCTCGGGCAGGGTGTCGGGTTTGTCCCACCAGGCGAGCTGTTTGCTGAGCAGTGCCAGCCGGTGCTGGTCGAATCCCAGGGCGCGGCCGACATCGCGGATCGCGGAACGCAGCCGGTAGCTGATCACGGTGGCAGCCAGTGCGGCGCGCTCGCGGCTGTATTTACGGTAGATGTACTGGATTACTTCCTCGCGCCGTTCGTGTTCGAAATCCACGTCGATATCCGGTGGCTCGTCGCGCTCGCGGGAGAGGAAGCGTTCGAACAGCAACTGGCTGCGCGACGGGTCCACTTCGGTGATGCCCAGGCAGTAACAGACGGCGGAGTTGGCCGCCGAGCCGCGTCCCTGGCAGAAGATGCCCTGGCCGCGGGCAAAGGCGACGATGTCGTGCACGGTGAGGAAGTAATATTCGTATTCCAGCTCGCGAATCAGGGCGAGTTCCTGTTCGACCTGCTTGCGCACGGCGGCGGGCATGCCTTCTCCAGGCCAGCGCCGGGCGGCGCCTTCGTCCACCAGTTGCCGCAGATAACCGGCGGCGCTCAGGCCCTCGGGCACCACCTCGCGCGGATAGTGATAGCGCAACGCATCAAGCCGGAAGGTACAGCGCCCGGCGATGCGCAGGGTTTCTTCAAGCAGTGCCGGCGGGTAGATCGCACGCAGCCTGGCCAGCGGTCGCAAATGACGCTCTGCATTGGCGAAACGCAATGAGCCGAGAGTCTGCACGGTGGTGTGGTGCCGCAGTGCGGTGAGGACATCCAGCAAAGGCTGCCGCTGCGGGTCATGCATGTGGACGTCGTTGCAGGCCACCATCGGCAGGTGGTGGGTGCAGGCCAGTTGATACAGTTGCTGGTACAGCGCGGCGTCGTCGGTGTCCTGCAACAGGGCGCAGCCAATCCACAGCCGGTCGGGAAACAGGCCGGCGAGCCAGCGCAGTTCGGTGTCGTGGTGGGCGGCGTCAGGCCCCGGCAGCCACAGGCACAGCAGGTGCTCGCTGTGGGCGGCGAGCATTGCCGGCGTCAGGTGGTAGCGGCCTTTTTCTTCACTGTTGCGGCGGGCCAGGGTGATCAGTTGGCACAGGTTGGCGTAGGCGGGCTGGTCCGGGGCCAGCAGGATCACCTGGGGGGCCGGCTCGCCAGTGAGGCGGACGCGGCTGCCGACGATCAGGTGCAGCGGCGTATCGCGTGCGGCCTGCCAGGCACGCACGACCCCGGCCAGGGAGCATTCATCGGTGATGGCCAGCGCGCTGTAACCCAGCGCCAGGGCGCGGTGCACCAGTTCATCGGGCTGGCTGGCACCGGTCAGGAAGGTGAATGAGGTGGTGACGTGCAGCTCGGCGAACATCGGGGCGGGCTCTTTGTGCAGTGACCGTTGTGCAGTGACCGTTTGTGCAGACTGTTTGTGCAGACTGTTTGGTGTGCAGGGCATTGTGCATGCCGCACATGCTGCACAGGGGATGCAGGGCATCGGGAAAAGGTCCGGGAGCAAGCGCCGTCCCTGGCGCTGGGGGAGATCGTCACGGGGTGGTGTTGCAGTACCACAGGAATCCGTGTGCTCACCGGACGCCCAGATTACTGTCCTTATGGACAGTGCGTCAAGTGTCCGGCGTGTGCTTCGACCAGACCGGATAGGGAATGCCGGCCAGGCGATTGATGACCATGGCCTGGATCAGCAGCAGCACCACACCGGCCAGCAGCACTTCGATCTGGTGCAGGCTGGTCATGGTGCCCAGTGCCACCATCAGTGAGGTGGCGGCGGCGGGCGGGTGCACCACCCGCAGCAGCACCATCAGGAAGCAGGTGGTGCCCAGGGCCAGGCCGGCGGCGGCCACCCGGGGCAGCTCGACGCCATTGATCATCGCCGAGGGCTCGTCCAGCAGGCCGAAGGTGGCCAGGCTGAGCCAGCCCACCAGGGCGCCGATCAGGTGGCCGCAGAGCACGTTGCGTGGCGCAGAGGCTTCTGCCAGCGGCAGGTAGAACAGCAGGAAGGCGGTAGCGCCCAGCGAGGGGAAGATGAAGGCTTCCTGGCTGATCAGGGCGATAAAGGCGATCAGGGTAATGCTGACGCCGGCATTGATGAAGTTGAACCCGGCCAGGACCAGACGCGGGTTGAAGCGCTCGCTCCAGCGTTCCAGGTGAAAGTGCTTGAGCAGGCCGGTGACGACTTGCCAGCGCAGACGATCGTTGCGTTCACTCATGGAGGGTTCGTGCGGCCATGGGGTGAGGAAAGGCGGCATCATACCGCAACGATGCCAGGCAATGCAGGGGGGCAGGCCCCGCAAAGCGGGGCGCGGGTGGATTACTTCAGCAGTGCCAGGGTGCTGTCGGCGAACCAGAAGCCTTCCAGGCGGCGGCGCAGGGTGTCCTGCAGGATGCCGCGCTCCTTGAGCACCTCGATGATCGGCGGGGCGTAGCGCAGGGCTTCGTCGAGCACCATTTTCTTGTCCACGCCCATTTCGCCGATCAGTTTGTCCAGGGCGGTGTCGCCGTATTTTTCAAAGAAGAAATCCACCCCAGCATCGAGCAGGTTGCCGAAGTAGCGGGTGGCGCGGAACTGTTTCCAGGCTTCCAGGCCGGTGACCATGGCATCTTCCAGTTCGTCGCGGGTGACATAGCGGCGCAGGGTGGCGACCTTCTGTTCCTTGATCTCGTCCCAGAAATCCAGCATTGCCTGGCGAAACTCACCATTCTCGATGGCCTTCTCCAGCCGTTTCTCGCTCTGGCGAATGATGCTGCGCGTGTTGTGGGCGATGTACTTCTTGATGTTCTGCTCGGCGGATTTTTCCAGGCCGGGGGCGGCCTTGCTGACCACCGACTTGCCCAGCTTGAGCATCGAACTGGCGCCGGGGATGCTGCCGGCCATGTTGGTGCCCTGGGTGATGAAACCCTGGATGCCGCGGTACAGCATGTCGGAGATCAGGTTGATGGTCAGCGGGCTGCCGGCGATCTCGCTGATCAGGCGCTGGCGCAGCGCGTCCATTTCCAGCACCACGTCCAGCAGTTCGGCCACTTCCTGGTCGCTGATCAGGTCTTCGAAGCTGTTCTTGTCGTGGCCGGGGTGGTTATAGAGCCGGTCGGCGATTTCACCGATCAGCTCGGGAATGGCGCCGGAGATGTCCATCTCTACCGCGTAGCGGCGTGCGGTATGGCGTACCTGTTCTGCGCTGACCACGTCATTCAGGCGCAACGTTTTCATCACCTTGAAAGCGATGTCGATTTCCTCTTTGGCCAGCTTCTTGAACTGTTTGGGGTCGAGCTGGCTGAGCAGGTAGCCCACCTGGGCATTGAGCAGTTGTTCGGCCTTGGCGCGCTGCGTCTCCGTCATGATCGCTGTCCTGTGATGTGCCGGAAGGAATAAGGCCGCAGCATAGAGCCTGCTCGCCATGCGGGCGTTGGCCGCAGTGACGGGCGCGGCTGTCATGGCGCTTGTCCTGTGAGGTGTTCAGTGAGCTGCCAGCCGCCGGCATGCAGTGCCAGCTCGCCGGTCAGCGCCAGCGCCTCCAGAAAAGGCCGTGCATGCGAGACCACGATCAGGGCGCCCTGCCAGCTCCGCAGCAGGTGTTCCACGGCATCGATGGCGTCCGGGTCGATGTGGTTGTCCGGTTCATCCAGCAGCAGGAGTTGCGGTGTCGGCGCGCGGCTCAGTGCGCACAGCAGAGCGGCCTTGAGCCGCTCGCCGCCGCTGAGCTGTGCGGGCGGGCGCACAATGGCCTGTTCGTCCAGGCCGGCCTGGGCCAGCCGGGTGCGGGCGTCGGCGATGGACAGCGTCGGGTCGGCGGCCAGCAGGGCGGCGAGGGCGTGTGTGGCGTCGCCGAGATGCTGGTCCTGGGTGAGCAGGGCCACGGGCACCTGCGCGCTGCACTGGCCCGCGACGGGCTGGCATTGCCCGGCGATCGTGCGCAGCAGGGTGCTCTTGCCGCTGCCGTTGTCGCCGGTGAGGGCCAGCCGCTGGGCGCCGGTCAGGGTGAGTGTCAGGGGCGGTCGTTGTGGCGGGCTGTGGGGCAGCACCAGTTGATCCAGTGTCAGCACGCGGCGGCCGGCGGGCGGTGTCGCCGCGCCGGAAATAAAATGAATGCCGGGTGCTTCGGCCACGCGGGCGGCGGCGTCGCGGACCTGCGCGGCGAGCGCATCACGTTGTGCGCTCCGGCGGCGCTGATGGGCGCCGGCAGTGCCTTCGCTGCGTTCTTTCTGACGGTCCAGCAGGATCTGCGCCTGGTTGCTGTCGCGGCCTTTGTGGCGGCCGGCGGCGGCGCGGTGTTGCTGCCGGTCGTGTTCGGTTTGCAGGGCGCGTTCACCACGGCGCTTTGCTGCGCGCGCATGGTCCAGTGCCTGCTGTGCTGCCTGTTGTCGCTGTGCGCGGTGTTGGCGCCAGGCCTGGTAGCCGCCGCTGAAACTGTGCAGCCCGTCGCTGTCGAGGGACAGGATGCGCGTCATCCCGTCGAGCAGGGTGCGGTCGTGGCTGACCAACAAGACGCCAGGCCGGTGCTGGCGGATTCTGGTGCGCAGCCAGTCACGGCCGGCGGCGTCCAGATGATTGCCGGGTTCGTCCAGCACCAGATAGTGATCGGAGCGCAGCCACAGGCCGGCGAGCATGACCCGGGTGGCTTCGCCGCCGCTGAGATGGCGGCTGGCGGTGGCCAGCGGCAGGTCGCGCAGGCCGGCGTCGCTGAGTGCGTGTTGCAATCGCTCGCGCAGGTCCCACTGGCCCTCGGCTCGTTCGACGTCCTGCGGGGTGCCGTGACCCTCCTCCAGCCGTCTGAGGGCGTTCAGCACGGCGCCGTGGCCGCTGAGGGCAGCGACATCGGGGGTGGCGGTGACATCCGGATGTTGCGGCAGGTAGGCCACCGGCACGGCATGGTGCACCTCGCCCTGGGTGGGCGGCGAGACGCCCGCAATCAGGGCGGCCAGCAGGGATTTGCCGCTGCCGTTGCGGCCGGTCAGGCCGGTGGCGCGCTGGTCCAGTTGCAGGTTGAGATGATGAAACGGCGTCTGGCCATCCGGCAGAGTGCAGGTCAGGTGGCGGACGTCGACAGAGGCGGTCGTCGAGACAGGCATGGGGGTGCTCCGGTAATGCGGTGAAACCGACGCAGCTAGGGAGCCTCTGAATAACTCCCCGGTGGTTCTGGCTTTCCGGGCGGCATCTGATCAAGGCGCGACTTCGAAGGCATAGCGGGCTACGTCGAGAAGTCGCTTTGCTCCGCAGGCGCCGCCCGGAAAGCCCCGCAGGGCGGGCGCTACAGCACGCATTAGCCGCGTTGCGTCGCTTGGCAAGGGCTACGGCCATTGCCGGCGCGCCGCGCCTTGCTACTGCATGCTGTAGCGCCCGCAGAACCACCGGGGAGTTATTCAGAGGCTCCCTCTGCGAGCGTGTGTCACGGGTCGCCCGGGGGCGACGGCATCAATGGCGCACTGGCCTGTCCTCCTGAAAGGGGGGCGTGAAATGGGATGGGGTAACCGATAACAAAGACCGCGTGCAGGGCATCCTGTTCCCGATGCGAAGCACTGGCCTGCCAGCCGGTTACCGGGCAATCTTGCAGCAACGCCGTGGAGAAGGAAATTACCTGTGCGCGTGATGCGTTTATTCAAGGGCGAGCTGGTGCGCGAAGTGCGTGGCTGGGTCGACGAGGGGTTGATCGAACCCACCCAGGGCGACGCCATCCTGGCGCGCTATGACCGTTCATTGTCGGAGGTGGGCAAGCCGGCGCTGGGTTACCGGGTGCTGTCGGCACTGGCGGTGTTGTGCGGCGGCGCGGCCCTGCTGCTGTTGCTGTCGCACAACTGGGATGAGCTGTCGCGGGCCGGGCGCATGCTCGGCCTGATCGGTTTTACCGCGCTGCTCAATGGCATGGGCCTGCTGCGCTGGGTGCGCGGCCAGCGCGACAACGCGGTGCTGTGGTTGTTTGCCGGCGGCATTGCCTACGGCGCCAGCATTATGCTGATCGCGCAGATTTATCATCTCGGTGAGCATTATCCCGACGGGCTGTTGTGGTGGGCGCTGGGCGCGCTGCCGATGGCGTGGCTGACGGCCAGCCGGTTGTTGCATTTATTGCAGTTGTCGCTGGCCTCGCTGTGGATGTTCACCGAATTCCAGTTCAGTTTTCCGTGGCTGATGCCGTTGTTTATTGGCGCTGCGTTATATCAGGTGCTGTATCGCAAGCGCCTGGGTGTGCTGTTGATCAGTGCGCTGGCACTGGCCGTGATCTGGCTCAATGGCCTGTACCAGTGGAGCATGCTGCGCTGGCAGGACTGGCGCGTGTACGACGAGTGGGTCGAGCATCTGGGCCTGACCGTCGTGCTGTGCTTGCTGTTGGCCGCCCTGGCACTGACCCAGCGTGACCACCCGTTGCGTGGTCGGCGTGCGGACGCCGCGCTGGTACTGGGCTGGCTGAGCCGCCTGGGGCTGATGTTGCTGCTGGTGTTCAGTTATCCGGCGGCCTGGCGCGAATTCGGCGAGGACTGGCTGTTCCATGGCGCGCCGATAGCCTGGCTGCTGATGGGCGTGGTGGTGATCAGTGCAGTGCTGACGCGCTGGATGAGTGCGCGCCTGCGTCTGGGGCTGCTGGGTGTGGTGTTGCTGGTGGGCGCGGCGCTGTTACTGCCGCTGTCGGTGCCGCCTTTGCAGCTCGCGGTCCCGATGGCACTGCTGATCAACCTGGTGTTGCTGGCCATTGGCATTGCGCTGATTTTTTCCGGCCTGAGCCGGCGGCTGGCCAAACGGTTCTATGGCGGCATCGTGTTGCTGCTGGCCGTGGTGTTGATGCGTTATCTGGACCTGATCGGAGACTACCTGAGCAGTGCCCTGCTGTTTGCCGTGGCTGGCGGGGTGTTGTTCGCCGCTGCGCGTTTCTGGCGCAGTGCGACGGCGCGGGAGGTGGCGAATGAGCACTGACACGCTGCACGAACTGACCGAAAAACCGATGAACTGGCGCAGCTGGCTGCTGGTGCTGGCGGCGTTGCTGCAACTGGTGATGCTGGCCGGCGTGTATCTGGGCGCGAAGTATCCGCTCTGGACGGGGGAGCCGGTGACGCTGCGTGTCGTGCCGGTGGACCCGCGTGATCTGTTTCGGGGTAATTATGCCCGGCTGAACTACGGTATCTCGTCGCTGCCGGCATCGTTATTGCCGGACCAGGACACCCTGCGCGAAGGCCAGCGTGTGTATGTGACGCTGGCACCGGGCGAGGACGGTTTCTGGCAGGCCACGGCGCTGAGTACGCAGCGGCCGGAGCACGGCACGGTCGTGCGTGGCCGGGTGCAATGGGCCAGCGGCGGGCAGTATGTGCTGCGCTACGGTATCGAGGCCTGGTTCGCGCCGAAAGAAAAGGCGCTGGCCCTGGAAGACACATTGCGCGGCGGCGGGGCGGCGCGGGTGATGCTGGCGGCGAATGGCAAGGCGGCGCTGGTGGCGGTGGGGGAGCGGCCGTCAGAGTTCGTGGACGAGCAGCAGCAGTGACGCGCTGTCGGCGTCGAGGATCAGGTCGTCGCCGATAAACAGGGTTTCCGGTTCGAGGGTGCAGGTCTGTTCGCCCTCGGTGACACGCACGCTGCCGTACACCAGATAACCCAGCATGCGTCCGGGCTGGCCAGCTTGCCGGCCGGCGCTGGCACGCCAGACGTCCACACGGGTATCGCCGCTGTACTGGCCGTAAACCGCGGTGCGTTCATCCGGTGCCGGCCGGCAGACCCGGTAACGGGGCGGGCCGTCGTGCTGCCGTGGCTGCATCCAGAGCTGGATCATGTGCGTGCCGCTGTCGTCCGGGTTGATTTCGTTGTGGCGAAAACCGTGTGCACCGGCGTACTGCACCTGCACGTCGCCGGCCTCGAGCACCTGGCCACCCCCCAGGCTGCCGTCATGGCGCACACGGCCGCGCACCATCACGGAAATGATGTCCACTTCGCGGTGTTCATGGGCGCGTGTGCTGCCATGCGGCAGAAAAATGGCGTCGGCCAGATACACCAGCTGGCCCAGGCCCTCGCTGCTCTCCGGCAGGCGCTGGTCACCAAAGCGGCGGGAATCCATCACATAAAGGCGCTCTCGCAATCCGGCGAAGCCGTCCAGGGTGAGTGCGTCGCGGGTCAGGCTGTACACAGGGTGCTCCTTGATGCAGGGCTGTGCTGACGGCGCCAGCGCCCCGGGGTAATGCCATGCCAGCGACGGAAAGCACGGGTGAACGCGCTCTGTTCAGAAAAGCCGAGCAGCAAGGCCACGTCACTGAGTGTCAGGGTGTGATCCGCCAGGTATTCCACGGCCAGCCCCGAGCGGGCGTGATCAAGAAACTGTTGCCAGCTGATACCGTGCTCGCCGAGCCGGCGTTGCAGCGTGCGCGATGACATGTGCAAGGCACGGGCCATGTCCGGCAAACCGGCGCGACCGTCGGTCAGCAGGCGTGGCAGGGTTTGCCGCAAGGCGCGGTCAAAGGCGTCGGTGTCCGGCAGCGCCGTGAGCAGTGCCTGGGCCTGGCGATCAAGCAGCGCGCGCAGGGCCGGGTCGCGATGGGGCATGGGTATGGCGAGCAGGCGGTTGGGAAAGCGCACGCGCACATGGGTGTCATTGAACTGCACCGGGCATTCGAAAAAACGCCGGTAGGCATCAGCGTCTCCGGCGCGCTGTGGTGCCCCGACAAAGGTGACCAGGGTGGGCGCGGGCGCCGGGGGCGGCAACTGGCGTCGCAGGAAGGTCACCAGCGCGGCAATGGCGGCGCCGTCGGCCAGTTGTCCCAGCGGCACCGACGCGGCGGGCCAGCGCAGTTCGGTGTCGTCGCCGTGGACCGCGACCTCCGCCAGATTCACGCCGTAGAACAGCCGCTCATACCGTTGGTAGGCCAGCATTGCTTCGCCGAGCGTGTCGGTCGCCAGGATCAGGTAACCGAGCACTCCGATGTGATGGGGCTGTACACCCGTGCCGATGGCCAGCTCCGGCGCCACCTGGGAGGGCACGCGCGCGACGGCCTGCTGCAACAGCGTGCGCCAGACGTCCACCGGCACGGCATCGTCCGGGGCGTACTGGGCCAGGGTGGCGCGGAGGTCCGGCGCCGGCAGCGACTGGCTGTCGAGCCAGTCAGTCAGCAGGCCGGTCCAGGCGCCGGTCAGGCGTAGCAGCATGCTCATGGGATCACCGGGCTTGCAGAAGTATGGGTGGCATCGATTGTCAAAAATAAGTCGCTGATGGTCAATATGAGGGGGATGGGCGGGGTAACAATAGGCACCATCACAACAAGACGGGAGGCCGGTCATGTCTTTGTTCGACATGTTCACGGAAATGCTTCAGCAGAGTGGCCTGCTGGCCCTGCGGGATTTGCTGCCAGCCTGGCTGGCACTGGATCTGCGGCAATTGATCTTCGTGCTGGCCACGCCGGTGTTCATTGGCGTCACGGTGTGGGAGTACCGCCGTATTCGCCATGATCCGGCGCTGTTCAATGTGCCGGAGGCGATCCGCAATTTCATGCTCGGCATGGGGTATCAGGTGACGGAGCTGCTGTTTGCCGGGTTGCTGATGTTCCCGGTGTATGCCTTCGTCTATCACTACCGGCTGTTTGATCTGGAACTGAATGTCTGGACCGGCCTGCTGGTCTTTATCGGCACCGACTTTGCTTATTACTGGATGCACCGTACCAATCACCGGGTGCGCTGGTTCTGGGCCGCCCATGTGGTGCACCACTCCTCCGAGCGGATGAATTTCTCCACCGCCATGCGCCAAAGCGCACTGAACATCTTCAACGGCCAGTGGCTGTTCTATGTGCCGATGATCTGGCTTGGCTTCAATCCGGTGTGGATCGGCGTGGCTTATGCGCTGTCTCTGGTGTACCAGTTTTTCATTCACACCACGCTGGTGACACGGCTGCCTGCGGTGATCGAATTTTTCTTCAACACGCCCAGCCATCACCGGGTGCATCATGGCCGTAACCCCGGCTATATCGACACCAACTATGGCGGCATTCTGATCATCTTCGACCGGCTGTTCGGTACCTTCGCCGATGAGCGGGCGAAGGAGCGCATTCACTATGGTGTCACGCAGCCACCGCCGGCACAGGACCTGATCACGTTGTGGACGCACGAGTATCAGGCTATGTTCCGTGACATGACGCAACAAGGCGGCTGGTGGCAACGTCTGCAACATCTGTGGCGGCCACCGGAATGGCAACGTTCGATACCCATGGAGAATGTGCGTGGCGAAGGAAGCTCGGATCGCATTACTGATTGACTGTGACAATGTCAGCTACCGTTCTGCGGCAGGCGTGCTGGATGAACTGTCGAAATACGGCAAGGTGAATGTGCGGCACGCTTACGGCAACTGGAAAAGCGAACAGCTCAAGGGTTGGGAGGAGCAGCTGCATCCGCTGGCGATCAAGCCGATCCAGCAGTTTGCCTACACGTCTGGCAAGAATGCCACCGACGCCGCCATGATCATCGATGCCATGGACATTCTTTATGCGGGCAATGTGGAGGCCTTTGCGCTGATGACCAGCGACAGTGACTTCACCCCGCTGGTGATGCGGCTGCTGGCGGAAGGCAAGCTGGTATACGGGTTTGGTGCCAGGAAAACGCCGATGCCGTTTGTGAAAGCCTGTTCCCAGTTCATCTACACCGAAAACCTGGAAACCGACGACGAAACCCAGACCGAAGGCGAAGCGCTGGCAAAGCGCAAAGTGCCGCGCGCGAAGCTGCGGCAGGATGCGGAACTGGTCAAACTGTTGCGCACAGCGGTCGAGCAGTCGGCCGACGAAGACGGCTGGTCCAATTTCAGCCGGGTGGGCCAGTATATTTCCAACAATACGTCTTTCTCGCCAGTGAACTACGGCTATAAAAAACTCAGTGACCTGATCCGCGCGAGCGAGCTGTTCAGCGTGCAGATGCGCAATGACAATTCGGTCATGTATATCCGCGACGCACGCACCAAATAGGCCGTAGGGTGGGTAGAGCCAAAGGCGAAACCCACCATGTCCATGCCGCACACTGCTCGCACAAAATCATCGAAACTCCCTGCCTCCCACGTCGGCTGGTTTCGATGATTTTGCGGGAGTGATTAACGGGCATGGACCCGGTGGGTTTCGCTTTCGCTCTACCCACCCTACCGCCACTTTGCATGTTCAGGGGGCGAAGGTCGTATGGCCCTCTTCCGAAATCGGCCAGAAAGGATTATGCGCCACCTCCCACATATGCCCGTCCGGGTCGGCGAAATAGCCGGCATAGCCTCCCCAGAACGTGGCCTGCGGTGTTTTCACCGCTTCCGCCCCGGCGGCCAGTGCCTGCCGGTAGACCGTATCCACGTCGTCACGATCCAGCGTGTTGTGGCCCAGCGCACAGGTGCTGCTGCCGGGCTGGTAGGGGCGGGTGCTGTCCTGTGCATAGGCATCGCGCTGGAACAGCGACAACACCATGCCGTTGATCTGGAAGAACAGTACCTGTTCGTTTTCAAACGCGAGTTGCCAGCCGAGGCCGTCGCAATAGAACGCCTTGCTGCGGGCAATGTCGGCGACGGGCAGGGTGATGACGGAAACACGTTGCTGCATGGGGCACCTCTCATGACATACAGAAAAGCCGGCGGGCCCTGTGGCGTGCCGGGGATGTATGTCGCGGGGCGGGACAGGAAACCCGTCAGAATCCCTGTGCGGGATGGCCGGACTAACCGACACCGGCCTGTCTTTTTCGACGGGGGGAATTCTGGCATTGCCCGGGAAGGGGCTCAAGGGGGCGGCGCCGGCGTCCCTGTCCGGCGCCAGGGGAGATCAGTCCAGGCGCACGAACGGCGTCAGGGTGTCGTCCACCCGTTGTGACAGTTGCGCCTCGTCCAGTGTCTGATGCGACAGGTCGTTGGCGCGTTGCAGCAGGGCCATCAGGTGCGAGCCTTCGAAGTCCTGGCTGTCTGGCTGGGCCAGGGCGACGGTGTCGTTGTTGTGAAGCAGAGTGTCCCATTTATCGCGCACAGCGGCCCAGAAGCGGTGGGTTTTTTCCCAGTAGCCGGCGGCCGGTGACAGGTCGAATGCGTCATCGCGGGTATAGGTGTTGGTGCCTACTTCATGCGCCAGGTACTGATCGTTTGCGCGATTGAATTTGTAGCTGTCCTGTTCGTGTACCCAGCCGGTCGGGGTGATGGTGTGGCGGTTGGTGCTCACCAGCACATCGTAGTCGTCGCGGGTGATGTGTTCGCGGCGCGGCAGCGGGCGCCAGGTCACGTCGGAGGTCCAGGTGGAAATGCCGTGGCCATGTTCCCAGCGGCCGATGCCGGCGTAGCGCGGGCTGTCGTCCACCTGCCAGACGGTCTGCAGCCATTTGCCGGCGGCGTCGGCCGGGCTGATGTGGCGTTGTGTCCAGGCGTAGTCACCGGCGTAGGTCCAGAAGTCCGTGGCCTGGTAGGTCCAGTCCTGGCGCCAGTGTTTCACCACATGGCCGCGCTCGGAGACCAGAATATGTTGCAGCACGATGTGCTCGGGGGTGTCTTCCACCACCAGCACCAGTTCGTGGGCCTCGGAGGTATGGCTGTCGTGCAGGTGGTAGTCCGGGGCCAGTGCTAGGTTTTCCAGGAAGTCGAAGGTCACCGCGTAATGGCCGGCCATGGCGAGAATGGCCTGGCGGTCACGTTCACGGTCAGCGGTATCGGTCGTGTCGAGGGCCGGGGTGGTGGCGCAGGCGGCCAGGCCCAGCAGGGCGGTACTCAGCAGCAGCCGCGAAAGCAGGTGTGCCATGTCAGCAGGTCCTTTCTGGTACGGGGTAGGAGAAAGGGCGCATCTTTTCATTAATGGGAATTGTTATCAATAGCGGTTGTGAATATTTCCGATCTCTGGCCTCAGAACAGCCCGTGCAGAAACCAGCCTGTATCACAGTGGTACAGCCAGCAGAGTGCCTGGTTGCCGGGGTGGCGGGCGAGGAAGTAGTCACGTTGCCGGGGTTGTTGCCACCAGTCGCTGCTCAGGGTGCGGTCCGGGCCGAGCAGGGTCAGCGGGGCGCCGCGCCAGCGGGGCTGGCCATCACTGCCGCTGCTCAGTGGCTGGGGGGGATCAAACAGCCACAGGGGTTGCCGGGCATGGGGGGGGTGTACGGGCGGGATACTGGCTGCAGGGCGCAGGGGGTCGGTCAGGGCCTGGGCCAGTTCCGGCAGGTGTTCATCGCACTGGCGTATCTGGTGCAGGTGCAGGCCGGGCAGGCTGGCGAGCTTTTCCAGCAGCGTGTGGCGCCCGGCGCGTTCGCCGGGGTCCTGGAACAGGGCGTGGCTGGTGCCCTCGACCCGCTCCGGGCGGCTGACGGTCAGCACCAGCCGCAGGACGGGCGCACGCAGGCGGTGCTGCTCCAAATGCCGGCCGGTGAGCGTGAGCCAGGTGGCAGCATCACTGCCAGGCCGGGTGCGGCGCACGATCAGCGGCGGCGCGTCGCCCAGGTGATCGGTCAGTTGCCAGCGGATACTGCGCACGGCCTGGTGGCGCCAGTGCAGATGGCTTTCCAGTTCTGCCAGTAGGCGTTGCATCAGGGGCAGCAGCGATTGCTGGTGGGTGATCGGGGCTTCGATATCGTACTGGCTGCGAAAGCGGGCGGGTGGCGTGACAGGCTCGCGCGGGTCGGGGCGTTCGCCGAGCAGCCGTTCCAGCCAGTGCAGGAAAGGTTTGCCGAAGCGCCGGCCCAGCGCCGGCCGGGGCAGGGTGATCAGTTCCGCAAGGCTGTGGAAGCCGGGTGCCAGCAGTTTGTCTTTCAGGGCGGCATGCAGCGGCAGCGTTTCCAGTGGCAGGCTGGCCAGGGCCTGCAAGACAAGCTCGCGCAGGTCCGGGCAGGCGGGATCCGGCCCCAGCCGGCTCCGGTGCAGTGCATGCAGGCTGACATCCGCCGGGGCGTGGCTCAGTGTCCAGGCGGCCAGCGGCGTATGGCCCAGCCCCGCCTGCCAGCTCAGCGGGCCGTCGGTCAGGCAGGTAAACAGGGTCACCAGCAGGTTTTCACTGCCCCGGAACAGCCGCAGGCTGCCACCGAGATCGAGCAACAGGCCGGGCGAGGTGGCCAGGTCGTCGGCGCCGGGCTGCTGGCCCTGTTCGGCCACGCAGGGCTGGTGCAGGGCGACGCCGGGCGTGAAGCGCAGCAGTTGCCAGGCCAGTTGCTGCAGTTGTCGCTGCTCTGTGGCGAGCTCCCGCTGGCAGACGCGCAGGCTGTCGCACAGGGCATGGGCGGTGGCCAGTTTCATGCCCGGTGTGATGCCGGCGGCGAGGCTGAGCGGGCAGGCCAGCAACACCCGCTGCCGCCCGGCCAGTACCGCCGGGGTTTGTGCATCACTGTGCAGGGCTTCCAGCGGCAGTTGTGGCAGGCGAATGGCACACCAGAGTGGCTCGGGCATGTTCAGTGCTCCTGATCCACCGCCCGGCGCCTGCGCCGCCGGGCAGCTGCCGGCGGCGTCCTGGGCGTGGCGGGTGCGGTAACGGGCAGTGGCACATCGCCGGTGGGGCGTCCCGGCAGGTCCAGCACGGGCGGCGCGGCCGCTTTGCCGGGGAGGCCGAGACGGTATTCGGGTGGTTCCTGCGGTGGCTCGGGACGCGGCGCCACGGCAGGCAAACGGGGCGAGTGCGTGTCCATATGGGCAGGCGTGAGGGCCTGGGCCGGTGGCGCGGCGGGCTGGCGCAGTGAGGGGGGCAGCCAGGCCAGCGTGATCTGCTGCCCGGCCCAGCCACCGGGTTGCTTGATGACTTCCAGTTGCACGTCGACGTCAGGGTGTTGCACTGGCGTCAGGCTCAGCCGCAAGGGGGCAGGCGAACTGTGCTGGCGGCACTGGCTGTCGCGTACGGCGACCAGCCAGCAGCGGCCCTGCTGGGCGGCCAGATGCAGGCGGCGCAGCAGACGCGGGTCTCGCTCCTGGCGGGGTAGCCATACCAGCATGGCCGTTACGGCATCGGAACTGGCGGCTTCCAGGCACGCACGCCGCAGCAGCGCCGGCTGGCTGGCAGTGAGCAGCAGCAGGCGTTCCAGCGGGACGCCCCGCCGCCTGCCAGGCTGCCGCGCCGGGCAGGGCCGGTGGGTTGGCCAGCACCACCAGGCCCTCGCCCACGGTCCGGGCCAGGGCGGGCAGCAGCAGGCGCAGCGGGCACAGCGCATCACACAGCAGTTCGGTCAGCCCGTGGGCGGGCCAGCCACCGTAATGCAGGGCACGGTCCAGCGCGGCGAAGCCGGTGGGCAATGCCGTGGGCCGGCGGGTGCCGGTACTGTCGCGGCCCCGCCAGATGTCCGGGCGGTGCAGCAGCGACTGGAGAGGAGGCTGGGTCGACATGCGCTCATGATACTGTCTATATGGTCAGTGTTGTAGAGGGCGATTGCCGAAAACGGGCAGTGCCGGAGAGCGAAAGCCGATATGCTGCCGTGCTTTCCTGTTCTGTTGGAGGAGTGACCATGAGCGATGCGCAGTCCGCCGGCCTGCAGGCGCGCCGTGAGGTGATGGGTGAAGACTTTGTGGACCGTGCCCTCGGCAATGCCACCGATTTCACGCAGCCGCTGCAGGCTTTTCTCAATGAACATGCCTGGGGCGGTGTCTGGACCCGGGGCGGGCTGGACCGACGCACCCGCAGCCTGATCACCCTGGCCGCGCTGACCGCGCTGAAATGCCCGCAGGAACTGAAAGGGCACGTGCGCGGTGCACTGAATAATGGCTGCAGCGTGGAGGAAATTCGCGAAACGTTATTGCATTGTGCGGTCTACGCGGGCGCGCCGGCCGCCATTGATGCCTTCCGGGCGGCGCAGGACATCATCGACGCTGCGCAGGCGTGACAGGTTCACCGCTGCCTGCCGGGAGGCAGGCAGCGGTGAGGGCTCAGGGTGTCTGGCTGAAGAACAGGTATTCGAGAATACGTTCCTGCGGCAGGTAATCGTCCGCATGGCTCAGTGGCTCGGTGTGGTAGGAGCTGTAGATCACCTGGCCGTCACCGTGGCTGAACTGGTAGGTCATCAGTGCGTTGGTTTCCCCCGGGAAGCCGTACGCCGTCACATCGGCGCGCACCAGCGGCGTGACGCTGGCCTCATTCAGGGGTTTGAGCAGATGCCAGCCTGACAGGAAACCGGCCAGGGTCACGGCGTTGCCATCGATGCATTGCCCCTCGGCGCAGGTCACGTTGCCCAGCCAGTCGGCCAGTGCTGCATCCACGACTGTGGCGTCGAGCGTATCCAGTGTGTCGCCACTGGTCAGGGCCGGCGCCACATCCCCCTGAAATGCTTCTACCCATTCGCTGGCCCAGTCGGTGGCATACAGCACGCCGCCTTCTGCCACGAACTGTTGCAGGATGGTCTGCCAGTTGACGTTGTCGGGCAGGTCGGCGCCGCAGTTCACGTACACAATGTCATAGCCGAACAGACGTGGCTGACCGTCCTGGCTGGCGAACAACTCGGTAACATCCGGATAACTGGCGGGCAGTACATCATTGCCGTCGTACAGATCAAACGTTTCCGTGCCCAGTTCCAGGCCATCACCACCACTGAGATCGCAAGGAAAATCCTCGCCCAGTTCCTGCTGGAGGCAATCACAGAGCTCAGCAGGCTCCTCAATGGCCTGGCAATCTTCAAGGCTGGCCGGGGCCGCGAGCAGGCTGCTGCGTGCCACGGGAGAGTGGATATGGCGATGGCCGTGAGTCAGCACCGCAGCGCTACGCGCGGCCAGGCTGTTGCTGCCGGTTTCGCCCATGCCCATTTTGGCGAGCAGGTCTTCAATGCGGTCGTAATCGCCCGTGACCACGGCAATGCGTGCTGCGCCGGCAGCGGTGTCACTGTCGAAGGCCACGGGCCCGAGCTGGCCAGGGCTGGGACCCTTCAGGGACAGCGTATGGGCCAATGACCAGGCGCCCTTGCGAGCATGCAGCACGCTGCCGGGAGGCAGGTCGGTCACTTCAAAACTGAAGCGGCCGTCGGCGCCGGAACAGGTCCATTCACTGGCGTTGTCCGGGGCCGGGCAGTCCTGCGTCACAGCGGCGCGTGCATCGATGGCGACACGGGCACCGTTTTCGGTGATATGCAGTGTGGCGCCGGCGATGGGGGTGCTGCCATTGGGGGCAACCAGTGTGCCGGTGAGGGTGCCGGTGTACGGTTCGGCCGGAGCGCTGTTGCCGCCTCCACCCCCGCCGCCACCGCAAGCGGTCAGCCCGGTGATCGCCAGAATCAGCCATATTTTCCTTTGCATGCCTCGCTCCTTTTTTTAGCGGCGCTGGATTTCGCCATCAGGTATGAACGAGGGGCTTTTTAAAGGAGCAGGGCATGAAAGACACGTAAGTGTGTCTTACAGGTAGTGTGCTACCAGTCTCGGAACGGGCATTGGCTCAGGGCACTGTTGAAATAGCGCGGGTCATCAGTGACTTCTTCACCAGCCCAGGCGGGCAACGTCAGGGCGGCCTGTTCATCCGGCAGTTCCACTTCGGCAACGACCAGGCCCTCGTTGTCACCATGGAACACATCCACCTCCCAGACGAATGCCGCGACCGGCACCCGGTAGCGGGTTTTTTCGATACGGCCGGCGGGGCACAACGCGAGCATCTCGCGGGCATCGTCCACGGGCACGGGGTATTCGAACTCGGCCCGGCGGGCGCCTTCGTTGCGGCCCTTGACGGTGAGAAAGGCGCGGTCACCGGCGATGCGCACCCGCACGGTCGCTTCCGGAGTGTGGCTCAGATAACCCTGGCTCAGATACTCGCCGCGCTGATCCGCCAGCATGGCGGTATCGCGCACCAGAAACTTGCGTTCGATTTCCACACCCATGAGTGATGCCCCGTGCCTGTTGGTGGTGAGCTGCCGAGTGTAGCGGATTCGGCTGGCAGCGGCTGTCTGTTGAATAAATGATGCATGTCATCTATTTTTAATGCCTTTCCGATGCAGGGCAGTGAGGGTACGGTGATGCGGATTCTGGTGGTAGGCGCCGGTGGCGTGGGTGGCTATTTCGGGGCACGGCTGCTGCAGGCAGGGCGTGATGTGACGTTTCTGGTGAGGCCATCGCGCGCCGCCGTGCTGGCCCGCGATGGCCTCACTGTACACAGCCCGCTGGGTGATTTTCATCATCCGGCCCCGCCGCATGTGACGGGCGATGCCCTGGTGCCGTTTGACCTGATCCTGCTGAGTTGCAAGGCGCGCGATCTGGGCGGCGCGATGGAGGCCATGGCGCCAGCGGTGGGGCCGGACAGCCTGATCCTGCCGTTGCTGAATGGCCTGGCACACCTGGATCTTTTGCGCGAGCGCTTTGGCGATTCGGCGGTGCTGGGTGGCCTGTGCATGATTTCCGCTGACCGTAATGCCGAAGGTGAAATATTGCATTTCAATGACATCGCCCATCTGGTGTTCGGCGAACCTGCCGGCGGATATTCCGAACGTACCCGTGCCGTGGCGGCAACGCTTGGCAACGCCGGTTTTACCCTCAGCCATGCCGACAATATCCTCCAGGCCATGTGGGAAAAATGGACCTTCATCGCCACGCTCGCCGGGCTGACCTGCCTGATGCGCGGCGCAGTGTGCGACATGCTGGCGGGCGGTGCTGCGCCGCTGATGCAACAGATGCAGACAGAATGTGAGGCCGTGGCGGCACAGGCCGGCTTCCCGGTACGTCCGGCGGCACATGACCGGCTGGCCAGTGTACTGGCCAGCCCTGATTCCACACTCACTGCTTCCATGTTGCGCGATGTGGAGCGCGGGCTGGAAAGCGAGGGCGAGCATCTGCTGGGCGACTTGCTCAAACGCCGCGACAGGGGGGCTTCGCCGGACACCTCATTGCTGATGGTCGCCTGCACGCATTTACGCACCTACGAAGCCCGCCGCCGTCGCGGCGACCTGCCGGGAGTGGACTGATGCCACGGGTCAGCCGCAAACAGAGCGAAGCCAATCGCGATGCCATCTGTGACGCCGCCGCGCGGTTGTTCCGCGAGCGCGGGTTGCAGGGCAGCAGCGTCGCCGAAGTGATGTCCGCCGCCGGGCTGACGCACGGGGGGTTCTACGGCCATTTCGATTCCAAGGAAGCGCTGGCGGCGCAGGCCTGCTCGCGTGCCTTTGGGCAGGCAAAAGAACGCTGGGCCAAGCGTCACGCGCCGTTTCGCAAGCGGTCGCGGGCACGCCTGGCCACGGTGGATTACCATCTCTCGGTCAGCAGCCGTGATGCACCGGGCGAAAGTTGCCCGGTGGTCGGCTTTGCCGGCGATGTGGCGCGTGAACCGGATGACAGCCCGCTGCGTGATGCCTATACCCAGGGCCTGAAGACCCTGCTGGCCGAATTCACCGCGCTGAGCGATGGCAGGGACGTGGCCAGCCGTCGTCGCCAGGCGCTGGCGGATTTTTCCATGATGATCGGTGCGCTGGTGCTGTCGCGCGCCACGCGCGGCGATGCGCTGTCAGAAGAATTGCTTGATACCGCCCGCAAGACCTTGCACGCGCAGGCACGCTCATGACCACATCACAACGTACTTTTCTCGGCGTCATGATCGGCGGGGCGGTGGTGCTGGCCATTGCGCTGGGGGTGCGCCACAGTTTCGGGCTGTTCCTGTCGCCGATGAGTGATGACTATGGCTGGGGCCGGGAAACCTTTGCCTTTGCCATTGCCATCCAGAATCTGGTCTGGGGGCTGGCACAGCCTTTTACCGGCGCCTTCGCGGATCGTTTTGGTGCCGGCCGGGTGATCCTGGTCGGTGCTGTCGTCTACGCATTGGGCCTGTGGGGCATGAGCGGCGCGGCAACGCCGCTGATGCTGACCATGAGCACCGGCGTGTTGATCGGGCTGGCGCTGTCGGCCACGTCATTTTCCGTCATTCTCGGCGCCGTGGGGCGCGTGGTGCCGGATGCACAACGGCCGATGGCCATGGGCCTGGTGTCCGCCGCCGGTTCACTCGGCCAGTTCCTGATGTTGCCGGGCGTGCTTGGCATGATTCGCGGTTTTGGCTGGCAGGGCGCGCTGATCGGGTTGGCGATCCTGGCCCTGATGATGCTGCCGTTCGCCTCCATGGTGCGAGTGCGTGCCGCGCAGCCGTTGCCGAACACGCCGGCGCAAACGCTCTCTCAGGCGCTGGGCGAGGCCTTCTCGCGCCCGGATTTCTGGCTGCTGTCGCTGGGCTTCTTCGTGTGCGGTTTTCAACTGGTGTTTATCGGCCTGCACCTGCCGGCCTATCTGGTGGACCAGCAACTGCCGGCGACGGTCGGCACCACGGTGCTGGCGCTGGTGGGGCTGTTCAATATCGTCGGCACCTGGCTCGCCGGATGGCTCGGCAGCCGCCTGTTCCGCGCCGGATTGCTGGCCTGGATCTATCTGCTGCGCAGCGTGGTGATCGTGTTGTTCCTGTGGCTGCCGCTGACGCCCTGGAGTGCCTATCTGTTTGGCATGGCCATGGGCGTGCTGTGGCTGTCCACGGTGCCGCTGACCAACAGCATCGTGGCCACCATTTTCGGTGTGCGGAACCTGTCCATGCTCGGCGGTATCGTGTTCCTGTTTCATCAGGTCGGTTCGTTCGCAGGCGGCTGGCTAGGCGGTTATCTGTTTGATCGCACCGGCAGTTATGAACTGGTGTGGCAGATTTCCATTGGGCTGGGCGTGCTGGCGGCGTTGCTGAACATGCGCGTCACAGAGCGGCCGGTGGCGCGTATCCAGACGGTGCAGGAGGCGGGATGAGCCTGACGGGCAAGCTGATCCTCGGTGGCGCGGTGATGCTGCTGTGCGCGCTGGGCTGGTGGGGCTGGCAGCAGGGTGGGGTGTGGTTGCTGCTGTCGCATTTGTCCCTTTGCTAAGGAACCTCTGAATAACTCC